>CAYGCQ010000067.1:0-1520 GCA_964348455.1 uncultured Pseudomonadales bacterium | reverse complement strand
ACTCTAGTGTCCCCCGTGGAGGAGAGCAGAGAATCGTTGAGAACCGAGTGGTTCTCAAAAATTAATTTATCTTTGATAAATTAATTTGCCCAACTCCAATCGGTACCAGGATTTTTAGCATTGAAAACTTCAAAGTGAATATGTGGACCAGTAGATCGTCCAGTGTTGCCGACATGGCCAATTATGTCTCCTTGCTTTACTTGGAATCCAGAAGAGACGAGTACTTTAGATAGGTGGGCATATAATGTTTTTGTACCGTTAGGGTGTTCTATTATTACTAGGTTACCGTAGCCACCTCCGCAACTTCTATAACCAACCTTACAGCCAGTCTTTGTCGCTATGACTTTACCAGCAGCTGAAGCATACATATTAGTTCCTGTTGGTGCGCCAATGTCTATACCGCGGTGCCCTGGACCATGGAGGCCTTGAGTCTTGCGACCAGTAGGTACTGGATTTATGAAATACCCAACAAGGTTCTGAATAGGATTTTTAAGATAATAATTTGTGTCTTTGGCCACCGAACTGCTTAAGTTTGGTGCTGGCTTATCTCCGCCTTCGTTAGCCATATCATCACCACCTGGAATAAAGAGCTCGTCTCCGATAGCAAGCTTAGAATTTTCAGGAATACCGTTATAGCTTGTTATATCTACGGCGTCTATCTTGTAGAGCTTAGCTATGCTTTGTAGGGTTTGTCCTTTAGTTACAGTGTGTTCAACCCCAGAAATAGGTAAAATAAGTATAGTTTCGCCTTCTTTCAGCTTTTGACCCTTTTTCATGTCATTGGCAGAAAGAATAGTGTTCACAGAAACATCGAACATTTTAGCTATTTGGGCCACGGAGTCTCCTTTTCTAACCACATAAACGCTTATTTGATCAGGCGAGGATTCTTCAAGATCTGTACCCGAAACACTCACGATACTGGTTGAGGGTAGAAGGGCATTACTAGACAAAATACTTACGTTTTCGTCTTCATCTAGGTCGGGGGTCGGGTCTTTCTTGTCTTGCTCTAGTATTGCTGAAGACACATTCGCCTGCAAAAGAAGCATGTTTTGGGAGTTTTTACCATTTTGATCCCCACTTAGAACCTCACTACTTGCCACCACCTCCTTCCCAAAGATAGAAGACAAAAGGCCGGCATCTGTCTCTACAGGTACCAAGAAAACCCCAAATATAAGGGTATAAGCTAGAAATATACTAGTTATTTTAAATTTAGTTTTTATAAAACAAAAAAAGTATCGAGAGAATTCCTTTCCAACCCTTATTAAATAAGGCTAGAATTACAGGACGACCAAATTGTGCTGCAAAATAAGGTTCTCACGATGGTTACTATCTTTTCGGCGTTCAGTCGGGCTCTTTCGTACTCCTATACAGTGCTACCCATTAAGGGTACCAATATCCAGGGATAAGTCAATGGAAATGGGGAAAACTTATTTACTTTTAAAATTGACAGTTTGATAAAAAAGATGTATAATAATAGTAGTTTCGTTGCAAAATTAGTCTGAAAAAACTAAGTATTATAT
>CAYGCQ010000066.1:0-1527 GCA_964348455.1 uncultured Pseudomonadales bacterium | reverse complement strand
TTTTATCTCTATTAACGCGCTCACTTACCTCTTTTGATTTGACGTCCTTTTTATACTGATCCATGTTTAGCCCAATTTGTTTGGCATAACCCTCAAAGATAGCTGGGTCAGGAGATTGTTTCTCACCCCAAGACTGCTGGTTTTCATAAAGAATATCGTGCATTTCCCAGTATTTTCCTTGCCTACCCGCCGCTTCTACAGCAAGGGCAGCAGGTAAACCATTTTTATGTCCTGGGAGAGGAAAATAACGGTTAACAAATCGAACTTCTGTTTTAAATTCATCTGCCAATTGTTTAACCAGAGGATAATATGCTCGACATGCCTCACATTCAAAATCAAGATATTCAACAAGGGTAACAGTGGCATCTTTATTGCCTTTGATGTAATCATCAGCGACTACTTCAAGAAGTTTTTGCTTTTCTTCTGAGACAGGGGTCGAACCATTGGGATTTGCGGCAGTAGAAGAATCAAATTTGCTAAAGTAGAGCACGGCTCCAGCTATGATTAAAATCGTGACCCCTATGATACTGAGTACAAATTTATCTTTTAACATATGACTACATGTAATAGCATTATATTATTACATTCTCCTAGTATAAATAATTTTTTTATATTCATTAACGTACATTAACAGTAAAGTCCTTCTTTTCGCTACTTCCATCGGTCATTTTAACGGTAACACTAACTTTCCATGGACCCAGCATAGTCATCTTTGCAGAAATCGAATATCGCCCATTACCCTGAGAAGTCGCGTTGCCATTTTGAGCTCCCATATCCATAGTTGTCATATTGATGTTGTATGAAACCTTCGCGTCATCAACCACTTTTCCATTTTTATCCTTTACATCAATCAAGAATGTTGCCGGACCAGGTTTTAGGGGGTTGGGATTTGTGGAGAGTGAAATTGATCCACTGCCATTTGTACTCGTGCCAAGCACTGAGGATGAATTGACCTTTAAACTTAAATATCCAATTGCGCCAAACATGAGTACCAAAAGTATTAATAGTATTTTAGTGTTCATATTATCTTCCTAAATTATTCCACTTTGCAGAGAAATGGTTGATTAATTTTTTTCATCGTGTAAATAATAGCCATAAGTAATATTGCAATGCCAAGAAAGCCAAACTCCTGACCTCTAAAAGGCAATATCCCCAGAACTGTTGACGCAGAGCTAAGTCCGATCAGGGAAGTAAGCACTACCGAACCACAAGACGCACAACCAACTCCTAGTAAGCTCGTAGCTACGCCAAGAAGAGACACTCCCATTTCTCGCTGAACCATAATTGTTTGACGTAAATAGTAGATGAGCAAACTCGTTTGAATACCTGTAAGAGTAGCACTGATTATAGTGACCGTTCGTGATAGCGGAGAAAAATTAGTTTGGATCGATCCCAACAAACTAGTTACTAGGTTTGTTTTTTGCCATACCGTCATGGTTTTGGAGGTCATGGTTTTAGTTATCAAATGAATGTTTGGCAACCACGCGGCCAGTGCGATCACAGTCAAGGTTACGATTGCTATAACTA
>CAYGCQ010000065.1:0-1561 GCA_964348455.1 uncultured Pseudomonadales bacterium | reverse complement strand
AGCCGGATTGTCGGACGATTGAACGAAATGTGCCAAGCGGGATTTCTTTCTTGGGTGTTGGAACGATGGCGGTATTTGAGCCTTTACTGGACCTGTCGCAAAATCCCTCGTTCCCAGGGCAAATCAGCTCGAACGAAAACAGTTTTATCCTAAGGAGAGGACATCGCTGTTTGCAGTCGAGATTAGTCGGTCTGGGGATGAGAGAGTTTTGCGACAAGTCCAGTATAGAGGGGCGTCCACTTAATTTCCGATTTGAGACTTCGTTTTATTTATGAAATGATTGATGTACATATATGAGCGAAGAATTAAACGAACAAAATCGTGAGTTACAACAACGTATAGTTATTAAAGCTACTGACTTGCTCGAAGGCAATAAGCCAAAAAGAATCAGTTGGATGCATTATATGCCAAACAGGGCATGGGAAATTACACCAAAATTCGAATTTGCAGACATTGCTATCAACGGTATCCTTGGGCGTCGTCTAGAAATTAGAAGCCGCAGTTTTATAGTAGACTACGGTCGACTGTATATAGAAGAACTAGCCACAGTATCACGCAGTAGTAAGGAGGTTAATATTTTAAAAATTACAGGAACTTCCGTAGTAGAATCTCAACCTGGATATACTGACTATAGTTCATGGGCCGAAAAAGAAAAATGGTCCTACAGCTTGCTTACTGATGATATTGATACTGAAAAAGGTCAAGCCTTATTGACTCTGTTAGGAAATATTCAATCTGGTGCAGAGACTGGCAAAGGTATTTTTGATGAAAAACTTTCATCGTAGTGTATTTACAAATAATAAAATATTACAGCGTGCGTGAACCTGATAAAATATACCCAAAATACTTCAGGTCTTGTTAATCACTGATATATGACAAGAAAGGGTAGATCGCGACAACGACAACCAGAATGTTATCGTAGCTCATCCCGTTTGCTCTTAATTGGATGAAGCGCTCCTTCTTCGTGTACTTTTCGGATTGTTCATCTAGCATATCCATGTTGATACTCCAGTGAAAATGGGACTTGCATACGAAAAATAGCAGAATTCCAACTCTCAAATTAAGGATGAAAAGGCCAGGCTTTTTAGTTCTGTACTGGCGTAGGTTCGATGGTAGCCAGTAATATCTACCACGTCATCCAGTAACTGGCCACGTTCTTTCTTCTGATGCTTTTTTAGGCGTTTGTATCTCTTGCACATTACAGCCAAATATTCCTGGCGGGATAATCTGCTCATCGGATAGTTCTTTCTTGTTGTACTCATAGTCCTGACAGCGTAGGACTAGAGGTAGCATTTTGGAAACATTATTCATGAGCTAACGAATACTATTTGGGAAAGATTTTAGATGAGCTAAGTCGTGACAAAACTTATGCGGTCCGTCATCTTTCGTGGGGTGAGACCTTTTAGACCTTGTAGACAAGCCAGAAGAAATGCTGCCTCTCATTGGCTAATAGTATGGCAAAGTTTATTCAACCGACGATGCGTAAAATTTTACTAATTATAGGAGACTAATACCAAGCTAATAATTATAATCAACACAGCGTAAAGTCTTTGCCTGGTAA
>CAYGCQ010000064.1:0-1578 GCA_964348455.1 uncultured Pseudomonadales bacterium | reverse complement strand
TACCTCAACCAGAGAATATCTGATCTGAATTTTAAGACCGCACTTCCAACAGTCATTAGTAATATTGATAGTTTGACGAATGAGCATGAGCGAGACGAAGCTCAGGCTGAGAACTCAATGGATCAAGATGTTGATTACCAACGAGAAGAGTTCTCTGGAAAGAGTAAGCAGGCATATATACACAACCATAAGAACTACAGATATCTGGTTGAAAAGCTTGTTCAACTACAGCCAACTGGAAATAAAGACCTGACGGATACTGAGCTTGCTGAAATATTTGCTTTGGTAGACCGAATGTTACTACTTTATGCTGTTTCAGATTTTCTGCATTATGGTATACATCCTGCCAAGATCGAAATCACTCATGATTTCCTGGTAAATGTTAATTACGGAAGTGATATCGATGCAAAAATAAAAGCTGGGGCTGAAGAACAAGCAAAAATACGCTTGGGAATAATTGGTAATTCTGGCGACACTGTTTCAATACCGGACGAAATCCAAAAATATATTGAGGAATTGGATCAGGCGTTTAAAACAGACTTGGGATTCAGCTTGAGAGATTTAATGGATGTTCATCGTGTCCTTATGCTCTGGGCAGTTCATAAGGAGAAAGCTTCTGAAGCGTCGTTCTACAAAGCAACCCCTGAAGAAATCATTGCTGTTTGTGCAGAGAAAATGGAGGGTGTTGATGTGACAACATTGCAACCTATTCTAGATTTTCTAACTCTTGATCCAAGTAAAATACTTTTGGTTGAAGGACGACCTGAAACACAGCCTGATATTCCAGTTTGGGAACATCGAAAAAAGACAATGCGGTATAGTATCCGACCTCTTATAAAAGTAGATGGTCATTACTATTGGGGTTCTTATTCCGTCGAGAGATCAGGTCGTCTTTGGGGTGGAATAGCAGGAACTAGCAAGTCGCCCTCAGACATTAATACTCCTACCGTCACCGCAGTTCTGCAAAAAGGTCATGACTCTGTAACTGAGCGTTTACAAGAAAAGATTGAAGAAATTACAAAGAGGTATACACCTCATGTTCAGACAGAAGTCTTCCCTCATTCTCATGGTCTAACAACGGAAGATATCGGTGATATCGATGTTTTCGCATTACTCAAGGAAAAGAATATTATCCTGAATATCGAATCAAAAATCATAGATCAAGGATATTGCAATAAAGACCTCAAGCGGATTGCTGAAAAGATATTTGGACGAACAACATCTGATGGTTCATTTGAAGAAGGTTATCTACATATGGTTCTAAAAAGAGGGGAGTTTTTGAATCAAAAAGGAAAAGAGTTAGCGGAAAAGTATTGGGGATCATTAACAGAGCAACCAAAGGTAATATCAGTCTTTGTCACACAAAGCTCATACTGGTGGACAAAATATCCGATTATTGAATCCGGCGTTCACTTTGTTGAACTCGCATTGTTAGATGATTTTATTAAAAACCATGTTTAGCTTTGTTTAATTAAGCAAATCGTCCCAAGGGTTCAAATTTGGTTTTACAGCTCGGACCGGATGCAATGGGTGGCAAACTCTTATCCTCGGCACAAAGCTCGCCACAGGGGCAAATAG
>CAYGCQ010000063.1:0-1664 GCA_964348455.1 uncultured Pseudomonadales bacterium | reverse complement strand
TAACCTATATATAAATAAAGAGAGATTATAGCACCAGAGAGACACGGAACAATCGAGAGGTCACAAAAAGTAATACAATAAGGTTATGGACGAGCCAATTGATGTAACCAAGCTCAAGTATGTAATCTACGCCAGGAAGTCTACAGACGACCCACAGCGGCAGGTGCAGTCACTCCCATCACAAGTTAAAGAGTGCAAAGAGTTTGCACGAAGCAAAGGATTGCCATTTAAAGAAAGCGAGATCATTAGGGAGTCCGAATCAGCCAAAACCCCAGGAATCAGGCCACTGTTCACGCAAATGCTAAAAGACATTGCAGCTGGAAAATTTGACGGGATTATCGCCTGGAACCCAGATAGGTTGGCAAGAAACATGAAGGAGGGAGGTGAAATCATTGACATGATTGACTCTGGTGTAATGACAGACTTAAAGTTCGTTACCCATCACTTCACACCTGATGCAAATGGCAAAATGTTGCTAGGCATGGCTTTTGTTTTATCAAAGCAATACTCCGATAAATTATCTCAAGATGTCACTCGGGGTCTACACGATAAGGTTGATTTATTGCGAAGTCATATACAGAAGCATGGCTATATTACTGATGACTACGGCCAATACTACCCAGGCGGCAATAACTACGATCTTATGTGTGAGGCATGGAAAATGAGAATCCAGGGAATATCTATTCAAACTATTAGCGATTACCTCAATGACAATGGCTATTTCAGGCAATACAGAACAAGTGAAAGAAAAGGGAAAATGGACAAACAAAGACTATCCGTTATCTTCAAAGATCCATTTTATTACGGCCTACTTATTCAGGGGACAAAGAAAGTAGACATCCGAGCATCAACAACTTTCAAGCCTACAGTAACCGAGCAAGAATATATTCAAGTACAAAATCTATCTACAGGACGGATACACCCAGTTACAACAAGAGATAATTTTTATCCTTTTCGCCAATTTGTAAAATGTCACTATTGTCAGCAAAGCATGACTGTAGGACCTAACACAGGTGGATCAGGAAAAAGGTATTTAAACTTCAGATGTGACACGAAAAACTGTACAAGAACAAAAAAGTCTTTGAGAGTGAAGGTATTACTCGATTATATAAATAAATTCTTAGAAGAAGGATTAAATTTTACCGAAAAAGATTATCTAAAATATAAGAATGATATGGAGGGTTATCTCGAGGAAAAACAAACAAAAATTAGTATTCAGCTTCATAGTAAAGAGGCATCTCTCAAGCTGATAGATCATGAGATTACAGATATTTCTCTGAGAGTAATTAAATTAGATGAAAAATCAACTATCAGGGTAGTCAATGAGAAGAAGATTACACAACTCGTGGGAGACAAGGCAAGATTGCAAAAAGAAATTGAGTCACTAAGGACCTCACTCCCACACATTGATCAAGATCAACTATCTCTAGAAGATTTCTTGAACTTAACAAAAAATGCGGCTATATACATCAAATCAGGTAACGAATTTGTCAAAGATTCAATTTGCCGTTTAATCTTCTCGAACTTTACTGTGGATGAAGAGAAAGTAACTATGTATCAATTAAAAGAGCCATTCACCACCTTATTAAAGGGTGGTGATGTCTCAACCATGTCGGGGTGCCCAGACTCGAACTGGGGACCTCCGCGTCCCAAACGCGGCGCTC
>CAYGCQ010000062.1:0-1908 GCA_964348455.1 uncultured Pseudomonadales bacterium | reverse complement strand
GTGATGCCGGTCACAACGGACTGAAAAGCATTCAGCAAATTCTTTGTACCTCAGAATACAGCCGTCTCCGTTTTGGAATTGGTGATGATTTTCCGCGAGGCTATCAAGTGGACCATGTACTTGGCAAATGGTCACGTGAAGAGGAAGAGACGGTCAATTCCAAACTCGAAAAATGTTTCGACATCATCAAATCCTTCACTACCATCGGGATTGAGCTGACCATGACGAAGTTCAACAAAGAGTAACTAAAAAATTACACAGAGTTCCACAGAGGAGCACTGAGTTTCACAGAGAAAAATTTAGTGTGCAATTTTGGAAAGACACCACTCGCCACATCGTCCTAGTCGTCCCCTTCGTCCTAGTGTAGTGACAATTTAATATAGAAACATTATCTTTGTGGAAATAATTCACAAAGATATGAGTAAAATGGCATTTAAGTTAAAACAGAAGGATCGTGAGTTTCTTATTAATTTGACAAAGACAGGAAGCAGGAATTCTCGTGAATTTGAGCGGGCATATATTCTGCTGGCACTTGACAAAGGAAAGAAGCATGATGAGATCCAAGACTTCTATAATGTTAGCCGGATAACAATCTGGCGGATTAAAAGAAATTACATGGATGCAGGGGTTGTTGGGGCTATTCAAGATGAACCGCGTTCGGGCCAACCAATCAAGTATGATGAAAAAGCAAAGGCCGACATTATCGCTCTTGCATGTTCAAAAGCACCTGAAGGGAGATCGAGATGGACATTACGATTACTTGAAAATACGCTAAAGATTGAATATTGCCTGGATACCATCAACCGTGAAACAATTCGGCTGATACTAAAAAAAACGAATGTAAACCTTGGTTAAAAAAGATGTGGTGTATCACAAATATTACTGATGAATATAGAAAGAGAATGTACAGGATCCTGAATTTATATGCCAAGCCTTATGATAAAAAGTTCCCGGTTGTTTGTTTAGATGAAAAAAGCAAACAAATATTAGCTGATTCGAGAAAGCCAATACCGATGAAGCCGGGAAGTCCTGAGAAATATGATTATGAATATGTGCGAAATGGAACGTGCAATATATTCGCAGCAGTTGAACCAAAAGCCGGGAAACATCATATTCAGGTAACGGATCATCGGAAAAGGGAAGACTTTGCCAAATTCATGAGATGGTTGATTTTAACCAGATATAAGAGTGCGAAAAAGGTAAATATCGTACTTGACAATCTAAACACCCACTTTGTGAAATCCTTTGAGGAAACTTTTCCTTCTGAAATTGTTGAAAAGATTATGAATAAAACAAAGTTTGTTTATACTCCAAAGCATGCCAGCTGGCTTAACATGGCTGAGATTGAAATAAACATGATGAGCCATGAATGTTTAAGCAGAAATATTGGGAGTAAAAATGAAATAATAAGCGAAACTTCAGCTTGGTGCGATCAGAATAATCTGGATAAAAGAAAAATTCATTGGAGCTTCACAAAATACAAAGCTGACAAGAAATTGTCTAAACATTACGTTTCATGATTAAATTGTCACTACACTAGTCGTCTCTCTATCCCCCTCGTTTTTTACCAATCAGTCACCTTCCCAATATCCCTCCGGTCCTTCTTGGTTGGCCTTCCGGCGCCACGGTCACGGGTAAAAAGGGCACCACCATAATTTTCATCCAACTTCCTTAACTCCTCCTCCGTAGTAAGATCCTCCATGTAAGCTGGTACCAGCTTGGCCCCTACCCTCTTGCCGAGAAGTTCAATGACCTTAAAAGTATAAGTCACCGGATTTTTCCTTACCAGGATGATCTCACCAATCTTAACCACTCTGGATGGTTTAACCACCAATCCGCCGATCGAAACCCTCCCCTTCTTGCACTCCTCTGTAGCCAAACTGCGGGTAGCGTAAACCCTCACCGACC
>CAYGCQ010000061.1:0-1921 GCA_964348455.1 uncultured Pseudomonadales bacterium | reverse complement strand
AGTGGGGAATGGCTAAATACGATCTAGCGCGCAGTGAATTTACAAGTGAGTATTTCAAGAAGGCACTTGCTTCAGTGGCTAATAACTACTAGATTGAAATTATTATGTTTAATTTTGTATTAAATATTCCTAGGGTGAAAAAATACAGATTATTTGCAGCGCTTTATCTTTTTTGTGTCTATTCCAAAGGGGTCTTCACGCGAAGCGCTTGGTTGGACGATTGGGGCTCTTTGATAGACCCAGATCAGACCGTGCTACACATAATTCGTGACGGTAGACCTGTCCTTGCTTTGTTCTTTAAATTATTGTTTGGCACCTTTGGAAGCTTGGATTCAATCTTTGCAATTCGTCTTTTCGGGCTCATCGGTCTACTCCTATTGTGTGATTTAGTTTTAAAAACCTTGTTGAAATTAAATCCAACACCGGTTATCGTATTGATTACTATAATTTCTTTCACAATCGCACCATTCCAGTTTTCTGCCCATATGGCTAATGCTTTTTGCTTTTCTTGGGCAAGTTATCTGTCAATACAGGGGTATTTGAACTTCAGAAAATCAAAATTAGGCCCTAAAGTTCTTGGTCTTACTTTAATGGTTCTCTCGCTAGCCATTTATCCTCTGATGTCTTTCTTTGTGATGGTTTTTGTCTATTTCTCGTGGCTCATTTCCGAGAGCTCCATACGTATTTTGCTGAAACAGTTGCTCGACGCAATTGGGCTACTTTTCGTTGCATTTGTGTGCTTATTCATTATTCTCATGATTTATATGTCAGTTGCTAATTTTACTTTCAATGACCGTGTCCAGTTCGTGTCGATCAATAATTTAGCAGAAAAAATAGGTTGGTTTGTTTCAAGACCTCTCCTTTTGTCATATAGACCTTATTTAGTTAGTAGCCCATCGGTCCGTGAGGCGATAATCCAAGCGATCATTATCATTGCATCTTTATTATTGATTTTCCGTCTGTATTTTGGTGCCTTCGGTAGAACTCTTCAGCAGTTTCTCTTGTTTAATCTGATTATGGCCGCGAGCATGGCCCCGCTCCTGCTTTCCGCTCAAAATCAAATAGAGATATATTTTACGCTTTCTGCGGCTTGGCTTTTTGTGGTTACTTTCTTGTATCTCTCTATAACTGTCCTCGCTGCACGTGTTCGACTTCCCAAATCTGTATTGGCGATTATGATGAATATTTTTGGAGCGCTCTTACTTGTATTTGGGTTTTATACAATTAATGATCGATATATTAATTTTATTCAACCTATCCATTCTTCGACAAGAAGTTTTATACTCAGTGAACTGGAGGATTGCACCGCATCTCAACGAGCTAAGGATGTAATTATTATTCCTAGAGAGTCTTCTTGGCCTGTACTCAAGAATTTAGGGGTGTTGTCCCAACCTTCTGATTTACAGTCGGTTTGGGTGCCCGTTTCAGTGGTGAAACTCATCGCCAAAGATTTATACCCTAAAGAAATCATGAAAATTGATGTTCGTTGGGGTACCAAAAATGACTCTGGTTGCAAAGTAGATTTAAATGATTATTTAAAGAAGGCTCTGGCCAAGTAACGAAGAAATAAAAAAAGCCCGCCGTATAAAACGACGGGCCCTTTTAATTAATTACTATTCCGCAGCAACGATAACTGTTGCAGTTGCAACAATGCTGTGACCAAGAGAGATTTTGGCAGTGTGATTGCCAACCTTCTTGATGTGGCCGGGTAGCTTGATCGCATGACGATCGATATCTAAACCAACTGCTGCCTTGATGGCAGTAGCTACGTCCTTATCTGTTACTGAACCAAAGAGAACGCCCTTTGCGCCAACCTTTACCTTTGCGGTAATTGTTGCCGATTCAAGCTTTGCTTTGATCTCTTTGGCGTGGTCGATATCGCGAACCTCACGAGCAGAACGCGCGCGGCGAATGCTCTGGA
>CAYGCQ010000060.1:0-1955 GCA_964348455.1 uncultured Pseudomonadales bacterium | reverse complement strand
ACATGGATTGGTTTCTTGCCGTCTTTATCTTTCCAAAATTTAAACATTGATTTTAAGTTGATCATATAGTTCTTGAATTAATTGTTAATTTTTTCCGTTGGGGAAATAGAAGTTGGATGGCTTCGCATTCTAGTTAATTAAGGCGTTCCTCCATTTGTGCGGTTCCAAATACTTATGCCGTTTGGCATGTCACCAACGGATACACGCGCAACTTCTTTTCCAGTTGCCACCTCAATGATCGACACATCATCACTTAGCAAGTTTGTTATGTAGATAAACTTTCCGGATGAATCAACGACAACTCCATGCGGAGCAGAACCAGCAAGGATAGTCTGGTCAACAGTACCATTCTCGACAGAAATTCGATACACCATATTGCCAGTCGGCTGGTCAAAGTAGTAACCTTGATCAGCAACATAGATGAAGCGAGAATCTGGTGTGGAATACAATTGAACCGGTCCCTTGGCTTCTGCAGGTAGATTAATTTTGTCTATTTTTCCACTAGCTGTATCCATCCGGGCGACCTGCTTCGTTGAGTAGAGCGATACGAATGCATAGCGCCCATCGGGAGTTACGGCAGTCTGCACAGTGCCACTCTCGAATGGATACTTCTGTACCTTACCGGTTGATGTATCAAGCGTTGCAAGAGCTTTTCCTTCCAGAAGCGCAATAAATGCCTTTGTGCCATCTATAGAAGTTCTGAGGCCATGCGGGCCGCTCTGTTTTCCTAGATCAATAGTTTTCTCAATCTCAAACGTTGCAGTATTGATTGTATATACGAGGCCCTTTTCCTGAGCGGTCACATACGCTTTTTTACTGTCAGGTGAAATCACAACATGAGCCAAGTGGTTATCCGGCGAAATAGGAATTCGTTTAGTAATTTTGTCTAGGACAGGATCAATAACAATAACTTGATCTGTGGATTTTTCTTTGTCTTCCACACCTTCTTCGCCGTGATCGCCGTTTATTCCATCTTCAGCCATAGCATTTGCAGTTACCCACACACTTTTCCCATCTGGAGCAACTTGAACGTTGTGTGCCATGTATCCAACAGATGACCCCGTTCTCTCCGTAAGATCAATGGTGGTCAAAATTTTCTTCCGAACTGGGTCCAATACAGCAACCTTTCCCTCTCCTTCAAGAGCAATGTAGACTTTTTCTTCAATGGAAACGGACTGTGTATTCTTTTCCTGACTAATATTTTGCGGCTGTTCTCTGTTGTTGCTGAGCGCAAAAACTCCGATTGCAACAACTGCAACAATGACGATGACAGAAACTAATGTATTTTTAGTGCTCATAATTTTATAATTGATTAGTTGGTAATTTTTAACTGTTTTCGTAGTAAAGCTGAAAGCCGCAGGAGTTTTCCATAATAATTTTTTAGTGGCAACAGCCGCTACCGGACTGACCTTTGTTTTTATTTTCTCCGTCGATCGGTTGTTTCTTATCAAAATGTTTGTGCGATCGACCCATCATAAAGAAGTGAGCTAACACCATTACTGCTATTCCGCCAAATATGACCCATGTCGAGGCACCCAGAGCTCTACCACCTCCGCCAATGACAAGAATAATAAGAAGTGGCATAGCACAGCAAATCACCATCATCCACATCATACTTTTATTACTTTTCCCATTATGATCGTGCATATAATTTTTTGTTAGTCTATTAAACAATCTCTCCTTTTTTCTCAAGCATCATGTGATGAATTGTTGCAATCTGAAGCCATGTAGCTATGAGAATAAGTATTCCGGCACAGAGCAAGGCATCTATTTTTGTAACTCCGGCGACCAAATTATCACCACCACCCAAGAGTGCGCCCACAAATGTAATAACTCCAGCAAAACCGACGATAACACTAGTAACATGCATTAATTTTGATAGTTTCATATTTTTACAATAATTGATTAATTTTTAATCTTTTTTTTCTGGAACGAGATTCATTCCGCATTCAGGG
>CAYGCQ010000059.1:0-2295 GCA_964348455.1 uncultured Pseudomonadales bacterium | reverse complement strand
ACTTTAAAAAGCTCTGTGCCTACTTCTACAGGATCGCCGTTTTGCACATATATTTCCTCGACAATACCTGTGGCTGAAGACGTAATATCAACCTTACCCCCAGATGATACATTTCCTGTTTCTGAAACGATCTCAGTAATAGTACCTTTTGTTACGGGTTCTGAAATATATTCAGGTCCTTTTGACGCACTCTGCACTTGCTTGATACCAAAGAATAAAATCACAAACAGTATTGCTGCAACGATAGCTTTATTGCGCAAGGATGTTTTTCTAAACCATGAAATTGGTTTTCCAACTTGTTTTGTTACCATGTTAAATACTTTTTTCATATGTATTATCGAAGTTCCGGCTCACTTTTTGCCGGGAACTCTCCAACTTCTTCTGCTAACTCAACTCCCGCTTCTTCTAGAATGCCACGTTTTTGGTTCGATGCACGAAGAGTGATTTCTTTCAAAAAGAATGAGGCAACAAGCGCAGTAGCCATAAAGAATGTCCCGAAAAAGAAAATATGTCCGATTGACAAGGCTAAAGCTTGCGGAGGATTTGAGGGAAAGCTACGTGTATTGTTAATGAGTGCGTTATTTAAAACGCTTCCCATTATAGCCACGCCTACTGTCCCCCCGATACTTCTGAAAAGTTGTGTTGAAGCAGTTACCACACCTATTTGTGAGTGATCAAACGCATTTTGAACTGCAATGGTAAAAATTGGCATGGTAATACCAAGACCTATTCCCATAAGGATCATTCGTATCACCAATTCTGTTTGCGTTGTACCTGCAGTTACTTGAGATAAAAGAAACATTGCAAATGTAACAACTGCCATTCCAATAACAGCCAACCATTTGTACTTGCCAGTACGTGAGATAATTTGACCGGAGATAATGCTTGAAATAATAAGCCCAAACATAAGAGGCGTTAAAATTGTCCCTGAATCTGTAGCGGATATTCCTAACACGCCTTGAGCAAAAAGTGGAATATATAAAATTGCGCCAAACATCCCCATGGCAGACAAGAAAGTAATTAATACTGAAACAGAAAAAATACGGTTTTTAAATAAGCTAAGGGGTAAGATAGGTTCTTTAACTTTTGTTTCTATAAACCCAAACGTAACAAGACTTACTAGAGAAAATATGAAAAGGGAAATAACTTGTATTGAATTCCATGCGTACTCATTACCGCCCCAAATGAGTGCTAACAATAATGGCACAAGTCCAAGGATTAGAAACATTGCCCCGGCATAGTCAATAGAACGATCTTTTATATCTGAAACAATTTTGGGCATGAATGTCCAAATAGCGGCAAGCGCAAGTAGCCCGACGGGGATATTTATATAAAAATTCCAACGCCATGAGGCATTATCTGTCAACCATCCACCAAGAAATGGCCCTAAGACTGATGCAAGACCAAAAACCCCTCCCAAAAGACCCTGCCACCTACCACGTTCACGCGGTGGAAAAAGATCGGCAATAATCGCAAACGAGTTTGCCATCATAGCTCCCCCTCCAATTCCTTGGACAGCACGAAATAGTATAAGTTGCGTCATATTTTGTGATAGTCCGCTTAAAATAGAGCCGATCAGAAAAATGACAATACCTGCAAGATAGAACCCTTTTCTTCCATAAATATCTGATAATTTACCATAAATAGGAACAGTAACAGTTGAGGCAAGCATGTAGGAGGTAAAAACCCATGACAAGTGATCAAGTCCTTGCAATTCCTCAACGATTTTAGGCAGCGCTGTTGCAACAATAGTCTGATCCAAGGCCGACAAGAGCATTGCAAGCATTACTCCTGCCATAACAGTAATTTTTTGTGATTTTGAGATATTTGCCAACATAATTTTTTAGTATTGTTCTTTCTTTAGTGCTTCAATAAGATTGGTATGAATTCTAATAAGCTCACGAGTATCTTTTGCTGGAATTTTTGATACAAACCTTTTCATTCTTTCCATAATTTTCTTCTTCAAAATGATAAATTCTTCTTCTCCTTTTGGAGTAATGATGAGCCGGACAATTCTCCTGTCTTCTTGATCATTTACCCTATCTACTAGCCCTGCCTTGACTAAACGCTCAATGAGCTGTGTTGCGGAGGATTTAGAAAGTTGCATGAATTTAGCAAGCTCTCCAACAGTCCCATTTGGTTGATCTTTCAAGAATTGAAGTGCAGAGAATTGAAGTATTGTCGCAATTCTTTCCTCATGAGATTCCTGAGAATAGTGCGAGATAAACTTCCCGAGCTGTATCATTGTGTTGAATAGCTGTTCAAAATCAGATGTAGTTGTCATAACTATAAGTT
>CAYGCQ010000058.1:0-2369 GCA_964348455.1 uncultured Pseudomonadales bacterium | reverse complement strand
ATAAGGCTTTTGATAATGTGCCAGCCCTCGGTTTGGGTCATTTCCCAAACTGCTCTGCCTCGATCAAGTTTTTGGTCAATACTGTCTGTCATAGTTTTATAAATTCGGATTATCCGGTTCCTCTTCTTTTTCCGGCTGCTCCTGATCTTCTAACGTCATTTTTGATTTTTGAGTTAACCCTCCAAGAGGTCGGACTTCGTTTTCCTTTATGTCCTGTAGGGTGGCGATCAAACTGTCGAGGACTTCCAGGAAAGTTGAGTTGCCCTGGAAGAAAGCATTGCGGGCTACGGTGAATAAAGAATCAACCTTGTCCCACATTTGTGCCTCATTTGGTTGGTTGGCGGCACTTGCCTCTGGAGCCGGGGTCGCGGGCCTTTTATCCGTCATCGGTGCTTTTGGTTGTTTTGGGTCCTGATTTTCCATAATGTTTCTTTGCTAACAAAAAGAGGCTGCAACTTCTAAACACACGCATCTCTGGCGTATATTCAGAAGCCACAGCCCCGATTGTTTCGTTAAGCCTTTACTTCCTAATAGCTACAGTCTAATAAAGTGAAAAATGGTTCGCAATAAACTTTGTGTTACTTTCTGTAACATTGTCATGGTCTTTTATTCTTGCTACACTATGTAGAAGTAAGTATGGATATAAAACAACTGAGCCCATTAGAGCAGGAAGTGATGAATATTGTTTGGGGTTTCAAGCAATGCACAGTTAGAGACGTTTCCGAGAAATTAGAGAGTAAAAATCTTGCGTATACGACTGTTTCCACAATTCTCACCCGCTTATACGAAAAGGGCATGTTAGAAAAGCTTGGGGAAGATGTTGCTATTGTCTACAAACCCAAACTACAAAAGAAAGAATATGGCAAGAAGCTTGCTCAGCTATTTATGCAAACATTTTATGCAAACTTTGGAAGTATTGCGGCCTCATCCTTTGCCGAGTCCATAGAAGAATTACCTAAAGACGAGAAAGAGTATTTGTTAAAACTTCTCAAAGAATATGACAAAACGTAAAACATATTTAATAATTTTAGGAATTATTGCCCTAAGCGTTGTTGGTCTTCTGGTATCAGTTTGCCAAAAATATCTACCATTTTTCCTGCATTCTACTATTTATTATTGCCAGAATATTATTCAAACCGTTTCAGCTCAACCGTTATCTACGATCGCCAGTAAGCCCTTATTTGTAGGTTTTCTTGCAGTTATGAGCTTCATAGGACTTCGTCTTTTTGTATTAGTAGTTCAGCTACTAAAAGAAAAAAAACAATTCCGACAGGCGACCCTACCTCACGGAGAGCTTCAGAGAGTAGCACAAGAGCTAACAATCGCAGACCAGGTTCGGATGATCAAAGAGCGTCGACCGTTAGCTATATGTTTCGGCATCTTTCAACCGAAGATCTACATTTCATCCGGACTTTTGAAAATTGTTGATGCTAATGAACTTCGAGCTATCCTTACTCACGAAAAATACCATTTGGATCACCGAGATAATCTTGCTATGTTGACGGCTTCTATTGTTCAAAACCTATTACCGTTTTTTCCGATCGTCAAAGATTTTATTAAACACTATCGAATACAGAGGGAACTAGAAGCGGACGCTGCCGCTACCTGCGATCGTAATAACAATACGCATCTCATTAGCGCTCTTGAGAAATTAATCCAGTACGAACCTCAGTACGCGTTTGTTGGTGCATCAGGACTTGGCGTTTTTGATACGCTTGAAACACGTATACGCTATCTAGTTCACAAGACGAAATATAAACCGAGAGTTACCTTGGCAAATGTTGTAGTAAGTGGAATCTCATTTTTTGTATTATTAGCTCTATCTTTAGCACCAGTTCAAGCCATCGAATTTCATGATCTTGGAGGAGACGCAATTATAACCTGTGTCAGTAGCAACGAATGTTCGTCTGTTTGTAAGACGAATATCAATAAGTCGCTCCTGATGACACCAATACAGTCTTCCTCTCAAAATTACACACCTTCGTACGTCCCTGTATCTTTTGCCGGTGTTTCCTATTGACATTTGTTTTCCCTTCTTCTACAGTTTGTAGTATACTTTAAAAGTTAGGTAAAAATAAAACATATGTCAGAACAAAAACAAGGTTTCTCTTTTCCTTTAAGTGTTAATTTCAATGTTATTCTGGTCGGTGCTTTGGTGGTTGGAGCTTTTGTCGTCGGATCTTTGTGGACCAAAGTTCAATATCTTGAAAGGGGCGCTGCGGTGGCTGGAACGACCACGACAACAGGTAATCAACCTGCCGGTGCTCCAGCTGCTGCAGGCGCTCCCCAAGCACCCACTAAGGGAATCGCTTCGATCGATGATGATCCTATATTAGGTGATAAAAACGCTCCAATCACCATTATTGAAT
>CAYGCQ010000057.1:0-2450 GCA_964348455.1 uncultured Pseudomonadales bacterium | reverse complement strand
TTGCAGGTATCGCCGGAATTTCTCTATTAGTTGGCGGTATCGGCATTATGAATATCATGCTAGTAACAGTAACTGAACGAACCAAAGAAATAGGTCTTCTCAAATCTATCGGCGCAAAGCGGAAAGATATTCTGACACAGTTTTTGATCGAATCAGTTGTTTTAACCCTGGTGGGTGGAAGTATCGGAATTGTCCTTGGTATTATCCTGGCCTATATTATCACTCAAATAGTTAATATTCCCTTTATTGTGCAAATAAGTTCTATATTTCTGGCTGTTGGTGTTTCAGCAGTGGTTGGTATCGGTTTTGGACTGTATCCAGCGCAAAGAGCCGCCAAACTCTCACCAATCGAAGCATTACGATACGAATAATTATGATTAGCTTTTTTATTACAACATCCCGTTTTATACGAGCATTAATAGCAGGATTTAAAGACCCTGAATTCAAGGGCTTGTTTTTCTTTGTTATAATAGTTCTTCTCTCTGGAACTATTTTTTACAGTCAAATAGAAAAATGGCGTTTACTTGATTCTTTCTATTTTAGTGTTACGACGCTAACAACAGTTGGTTATGGTGATCTAGCTCCTAAAACCGATATCGGAAAGATATTTACAATTATTTACCTCTTTGTAGGTATAGGAACAATATTAGGTTTTATTAATTTAGTTGCACATCATGCAAACAATCAAAATCCTATGAAACAGTTTTTTGGAAATAACAGCGAAAAAGAGGAAAAAAACGATAAAGAGAAGTAAGACGAGGATCTTAGAGCGACCTAGTAGTACTTTAATCTAAAGAGGAAGGTAATAGAAAACTGCGGCAAATAGCAAACCTATAAGTATAGATAATCCTGTAATGTGAAGAGCCTTTTTGCGGTCTTTTTTACGGAATTCTTTTTGCTGTATTGTTTCAGTTTTTCCCGCGGGTTTTACTACATTATAGACTCCTTTAAACCCAAAGCCAGCACAAAAATGAAAATAAGCTTGTAAAAATCCTGACGCGGCGGATGTTATAGGTAGAAAAATGATAAGGCGGTAAAGTGGCGGGACAGAAAATAGAATGAAAAGAAAAAGCAATAAAACGCTTATTCCCAAGCTTATCCACCCTGTCCGTCTTCTGCGAGCAATTTCCGCAGGGCCGATATTGCAAACTCCGGGTATATACTCGTTGGATTGGGGCATAATATTTTAGAAGCCTAACTTCTCTTTTACCAAAATAACAGTGATTCTTTCCGGCATCACCTCTTTATTGACAATAAGCACCTTGCTGATATTGCTATCTATTCCATACGTTTGCTGCATACGTTGATTCTCAAGAGGAAGAGTATACTCACTGATGCGCTTTATGCCTTCTGCGTCATCTTTAACAATCTTTTGAGCACCTACCACCCAAATAACATGGGCTGCGGAAAATACATAGGCTGCAAGCTGGCTGCCCGAATTTGAGGAAATAATCGCGTGTCCATCCTCTGTAAGAGCATGAATACTTCCTACTACATAATCAACTGCTGCATTGATACGCCTAGCTTGAGTACGCATTTCAGATTGGGGCAATGCCATAATCTTTTTTCTTGTTGAATCATAGTCACCGGACTCATCTATGACTTTTGATAATCCTATCTGGTCGGCAGTTGTTGAGGTCGCAGTCATTACTTCTGCACCTTTGGGGATAAGTTTCAAAACTTCTACCTTTGCTTTTTCTCCGCTTGCAACAACAATGGTTTTTATGCCATTGTCCTCAAGTGCTTTTTTAGTTTTGTCTATAATTTCGTCTGTTGGTATTTTATCCCAAACCATATATTTCATTTTCCTTTAGTAAGAAACAGCTACTGTCTTATTTAACGATTCATCATTGACTAATGATTTAAGCATGAAGTCGGCAACATCTGCCCGGGAAATAGCGTCCCCCACTTTAACATCAAGATTTTCTCCTACTCGATATTTTCCTGTTTTACCTTCATCATTTAACATCAACGGTCTTACGATAGTATATTCAAGCCCACTACTGACTACCGCATCTCCCTGTTTTGATTTATCATCAAGGACAGGCTTCACCATCGCGATTTGTTCTTCTCCCATTCCCATTTTCTTCATAAACTCTATTCCCTCGGGAGACCCGCTCATAGCATAAGAGCTTTGAACAATGATCCGTTGTACACCATGTTTTTTCATGGCGCTAATAATATTTTGAGTACCTTGTTCCATAACTATATCTGCCTGCATATCAGGGGAAGCACCAAGAGCTACAATCACTCCTTCAACGCCTTCAACTGCCTGATCAACATTTTCGGAATTTGTAACATCTCCTTTAACGAGAGTAAGTTTTTCATTGGTAATATCCATTTTCTCGGGGTTTCTAACAAATGCATTCACTTCGTATCCAAGCTCAAGTGCTTGTTCAACAACTTTTTTTCCTGTTGCGCCTGTTGCTCCAAAAACTGTTATTTTCATA
>CAYGCQ010000056.1:0-2522 GCA_964348455.1 uncultured Pseudomonadales bacterium | reverse complement strand
TCACCTGACTTTCGCATAAATCCACTTTTTTCTTCTTTTCAGGCATAAAACCTTCTCACGTTAGGACACTAATGAGTTAAAATAGTAGACATGGCATTTATCCGTAAAGTGAAAACAGGTAGTGGTGCAACTGCTGTTCAAATTGCTCATAAACGATATGGACGCGTTAGTAAGATTGAGCATATCGGCAGTGCCCATGCAGATGAAGAACTTCAAATCCTAATCACGCTTGCTAAAAAACGCTTATTGGGTACTCAACGATTACTATTTGATGACCCCGAGGTAAAGATCGGGATTGGTTTACAACAATCCTACTCCGGCTTACTGCTTGAAATATTAACAAAACAGTATAACTATTTAGGCTTTAATGAGCTGAAAGATTCTGACTTTGCTTATCTGTCTATTGCTCGACTCGTTGAACCAACATCTAAATTGGATAGCTTACGGGTACTCAATGACCTTGGAGTAGCAGGTATCAGTAAAGACAGATTGTATCGTTGCCTGAAGCGTGTTATCAAAAAGGATTATCGAACACAAGTTGCTAAATTCTGTTTTACTCAGGCCAGTAAAAATGGTATCAGCCTGCTGCTTTACGACGTCACAACCTTGTATTTTGAGGTTCAAAAGGAAGATGAATTTAGAAAGCCCGGCATGAGCAAAGAACGCAGACTTGAGCCACAAATTATTGTTGGTTTACTCGTTGATCAGTCAGGCTTTCCACTTTCCGTGAATAGTTTTGAAGGAAACAAGGCAGAAACAAAAACGATTCTTCCCATCATTACTGCGTTTAAAAAGCAGCATAATCTAACAGATATTACCGTCGTCGCAGATGCCGCCATGCTAAGTGCCGATAACCTGAAGGCGTTACGCCAAGCAGGCTACCATTACATTGTTGGTTCAAGACTACAAAAAATACCCTACGATATTTCAGAGTATCAAAAAACTGGTGAGAAACTAGTAGATAATCAGATCATTACCACCAGAGTGGATGATCATCGGATTGTCTATCAATATCGGGCAAAACGTGCAGCACTGGATATTCGAAACATTGAAAAACAAATTGCTAAGGCTAGAAGAATCATCAATAATCTGACGCCAACGAGTAAAGCAAAGTTTTTAACGCTCAAAGCAAAAGAGAAAAAGCTAAACCAAGCGCTTATTGATAAAGCGTATGCGCTAGCTGGTATCAAAGGCTATGTGACCAATCTCAATTTACCTGATGCAGATATCATTCGCTATTACCATCAACTGTTTCAAGTAGAAGCGAGTTTTCGGATGGCTAAATCTGATCTCAAAGCCAGACCCATTTTCCATCATAAACAGGATGCAATTAATGCTCACTTAACAATAGTTTTCGCAGCACTGGCTATCGGGAGAACGATTGAAAGGCTAAGCGGGGTAAGTTTAAAACAGTTCGTCAAAACACTTAGACCGATTCGCAACGGTACGGTTATTATCAATGGCAAAACATACGCAGCTGATGCCATTATTCCTCCATCTATTGTGCAACTATTGAAGAAACTTGAAGCAGGTCACTAATTGCGAAACTCAGGAGAAATCGTTCCACTTGGCGAGCCAGATTGCATCTAATATACCCAACTTGGCCTTGTTTAGAACGTCAATCACTGGTTGGTATTCCACATTGACGATTTTTTTATCTTCAACCTGTATTTTGTTGAAAAAGAAGTTCAAATAGGCTCTTTGGGCATTAGTTCCTGATGTTTTGTAGGTTGTAGCTATATCTTGCGTTAGAGCTAATACCTCGTCGATTATTTTGACATCTATGGTGCGGATTTTGTTTATATCGGCCAGTTCCTTTTGAACGATCACCATATCAGCATCGATTTTGGCGTTTAGTACCATATACCGATCTCTGATTATGGTTCCCGCTAGTAGTTCCTCTTCTAATCGTTCCCGTTTTATTTCTAAGGCATCTCGGCGGTTGTAGGCGGCCTTTTTAGCGATCTTTACCCGTTCATTCGTACTTTCATATACCTTGCGTATATTTCGTTTGACTGCATCAATAAATTCTTGGGTAAATTCTAGCTTGGCAACCTCTTGCTCGACTAGTTTCTCTAGTTCTTCGATCTCAACATAACTAGAAGGGCATTTATAGACTCGTCCAACAGCACTGCAATGATAATAAGCGATTCGCCCACCTCGTTTTGCTAGCTTCTTTTCGTTGTAATGCCATTCTGCAGTGTATCGTCTACCAATAGATTACAAAAAATAACCCCTCGTAATAAGAAATTGTGCTTTCGGGTTCGGGTGCCATTCTCACCTCGTCTTGAAAGAATGTATTGAACCATATCGAACGTTTTTTTATCAATTATGGGTTCGTGTTTTCCTACGGATTCCATTCCACCCCATCTCATCCAACCCCAGTAAAAAGGGTTCTTTAGGATGTTATGCACTAATGAATAGGCCAATGGCCTACCTGATTGTTGTCCACGTATTCCGTTTGTGTGCAGGTAATTCTTAATAGAAAAAATAGTGTGTTCACCTGTCGCATACATTTTGAA
>CAYGCQ010000055.1:0-2767 GCA_964348455.1 uncultured Pseudomonadales bacterium | reverse complement strand
GGACAGACTACATCCCTGGGCTAAAGCCACAGGGAACTAAGTAAGGAGGGATTAGCTATCGTAAATAACAAGATAGTAGCGAGCAGGACAAATGCCAGTATTGCTGTAGATTTAATGGCTGCGCCAAAGAGATTGTGTCTCTGTATTTTGTAAGTTGAGAGCGTAAAGTACGATAGTCCGCCAAGTAATAGTATCGCCACTATGTTAGTCGATGTTGGATCAGCTAATATCTCGAACAATGAACTCAAGGCATAAATACCTATGACTAATACTTCCCAAGTTATCCCAATTCTCCAATCTTTATTCTTACTAACCTGTTGTGCCTGCATAAACCTCCTTATCTTATTACTCTTAATCTGGTAACTAATGCATAGTTTAGTCCATTGGATAATAAAAATACAAGTCCAGATAGCTTTCAATGGTCTTATGCCATTGGATGAGAAAAGAAAATCACTAACTGTCAAAGAGAAGAAAATGATCGAGAACATTAAACGTACCAGACAAAAGTTGAACGTTACCCAAGAGGACCTCTCTTACAAAATCGGGAAGAATAGCAACTACATGGGTATGGTGGAGTCATTCCGACGAGGGATCAGTTTCAAAACATTATTCCGCGTCGCGGATGCACTCAAGGTCAAAGTCGAGAAGTTGTTCGAGAATCTCTAAAAATAGTTGCGTAAAGCTCATACTTAGTGCTAGTATTATTTTTGCTTCCACTAAGGGAGTAGCAAAAGCATCTCACGCATCCAATGAATTTTTACCTTAAGTAGTATTACTGCCGTATTTTGTGGGGCAATCACGGCTTAGGGTAAAGATAAATGACAATCTCTCAGGCACGAAAATTACTCGGACCTTCACATGCAAAGTGGAGTGATTCAGAGGTTGATGACCTCATTAAAGCAGCTAATCTTCTCAAAGAATTATTTTTCAATATTATTATTTACAAAAAAGGAGAACTATGACAAGTGCATCGTTCAAAACATTTATTAAACCAAGTAAAGGTGACTACTTCATAGCGGCAATTCCTGCCAGTGAGATCCTAGAATTTGCTCGCAGCAATGTTGTCTGTAGGGAACTAACAGACAAGGAGATGGAGGCAATTTCCGAAGCCTTTATGGAAGAGGCGCTCGATGAACGATGCGCTTGGATGCGTGTAGCAATAGAATGTGGGCTCAAAGCAGTCGAACAGAATGACGCAGATCCAACATCTACAGACTTCTAATAAAGTTGAAATCCTAGCCTTATTGAGGAGTTTGTCGTATGTTTGTGCCGATGACAAAAAATGGTGTTACCTACTTGAGGGTATCTGATGAATCCCAGATAGAGAATAATAGTCTCAAAACGCAACGAGATAGTTGTCAAACCTGCGCGGATAGCCGAGGAACATACGTAAAGAAAGTTTTCCGTGACGAGGGAATTTCGGCTAAGCATGTCAACACACGTCCAGCCTTAAAAGAGCTCCTAGGTTACTGTTTGGACAAGAAAAACAAAATATCAGAGGTGATCGTATATAAAATCGACAGATGGACAAGGAATGCGGAAGAGGGTCTTGCAGCAGAATCACTGCTCAGCGTCAGGGGAATTGAGCTCGTATCCGCCACGGAGGGAATCCAGAATAATCCTACTGGTAGATTCGTTAAGACAGTAATGATGGCTTTGGCTGAACTCGATAACAATATTAAATCTGATAGGGTCAAAGACAATATGAAGACACTCTTCCACAAAGGTGTATGGTGTTGGAAATGTCCACCAGGGTACAAAAGGCCTTACAAAACCAAGGAGGAAAATAAGGGACAGGTACCGATTATTAGCAAAAGTCTGGGACCAATAGTATCGGAGATATTTCTCGAAGGTGCAAGCAAGATATACTCTAGGCAACAACTTGCGGATAATGCAAATGCGAGAGGATTCGGGGATCACTACTCCCGTAAAGCGGACGACAAGATTATTGTAGCGATAGTAACAAATCCGTTCTATTACGGCATGATGTACGCCAAGAAGTGGGATGCCTATCAGGTGGGCTTACACAAACCCCTCGTAAGCGAAGAAGTGTGGAGTGCGGCCATGTACGCTGTTACAGGGCGAAAAAGAAAGTATATTATCCAGGACAACTCGCTATATCCACTTAAGGGTTGTTTAAAATGTTCCGAATGTGGACGATACATGACGTCTAGCAACCCTAAGGGTAGATCAAAGAGTTACAGACACTATGAGTGTGGCAACTCAGCCTGTCGTAAGGTCAGAATCTCAACTGACACAGCACATGCCCAGTTTCTAGCAATATTGCAAAGGATGAAGCCATCACCCGAAATTATGAGGATATTCGATAACTTGGTCTTTAACGAATGGGATGAAACTATAAATAAGACTCTGGAACGAAGACGTGTGATGGAGAAGAGACTACAGGCGCTGCAATTGCAGATAGACCGGATCAGTAAATCTAATAGCGCAGGTATATACACAGACGAAGAGGCGAGAGAAAAGGCCGATGAGATTCGAAAAGACATAGTAGTAGCGAAGATGGAGATATCAGATCACAAGCTAGCAACTTATGATATACAAATCGTTCGCAATTTCACTGAAAACTTCCTTACACACTTCGATTCGTTGTGGGAAAAGCTCGACTTACCCAAAAAACAAGCTCTCCAAAACATGGTCTTTCCTAGTGGAATGCTCTGTGATGAAAATAAGGAAATTCGAACCGCTGAAATTAGCCTATTCTTCAAGCTAATTCAGTCTCTTGGTGAGCAAAAAGGTGAAAATGTGA
>CAYGCQ010000054.1:0-2864 GCA_964348455.1 uncultured Pseudomonadales bacterium | reverse complement strand
TTTGGCAACCACGCGGCCAGTGCGATCACAGTCAAGGTTACGATTGCTATAACTAGCAAATACTTAGGTTGCTGGATTATTCTAAGTAAAGTTGTCATATATTACTGGAGGAGTGGATCAATGACAGCTTGAAAGGCGGCAAATGGTTGGGCGCCAATAAGTAAGTCGCCGTCAATCTTTCCATCACTGGTTGATTTACCGATTAAGAAAGTTGGTGTACCAGATGCTCCGGCTGCAGAACCATCAGCTATATCTTTCTTCACCTCATCTTCCATCGCTTTGTTGGATAGACAGCTAGTGAAAGAGTTAATATTTAAGCCTAAATCACTTGCAATAGTTTTAATCTTGGCGTCGTCGAGACCATTCCCGTTAGAGGTAGTTCGCTTGAAAATTTCGCCATGGAATTCAAAGTATTTTTTGTCTCCACCTTGTTCTTTAGCACAATTTGCCGCCACCGCTTCCTTTGTGGCCATGGGATCATGAAAGGATAAGGGGAAGTCTCTAAACACTAGTTTGGCTTTACCAGTGTCGATATATTCCTTGATCAGTTTTGGATATGTATCAGTATAATGACGCTTACAGAAAGGACATTCATAATCTGAAAATTCAATAATGGTGATTGGAGCGTTTTTATCACCTAATATAGGATCATCATCGATACTAGCGACACCTTTAGTTGGTTGTTGTGGTTGCGCGGGAGCTGCTTTCGCCTGATCATTGGTAGGAGCTTGAGCTCCTGCGGTAACACCGCCCTTTTCTAACAATTTAACTTTAGTGGTAAGTGAACCAAGGAAGAAAGATCCAATAATTAGTAAAATTACGAGAACCGGTGTAAGAATGGGACTGAATTTATTTTCTGTCATATTACTACAAAGTGTAGTAGATATTAAGACAGTCGTCAACACTATCTAACTACATCAATATTGGGAACTAAAATTTCTGAGGGATTGTTTCGACATGTGGCTTTGCATATCTAAGAGAGCCCTCTGACGGCACACTAGGGCGCAATTGTCGCTATTATCAGCACATAGCACAACTGCGTCACCACCTGATTCATGTAGCTCTATCGCTTTGACTGGAGTGACCATCAAGCCTACGAGAATTAGAAGCGAAATAATACTCAAGCTTAAATTTTTATAACCGATTTTATTGTAGGTAGTCTTCTGTGAATAAAGTGATTGAATCCTAGCTTCAAGGCTATCTTCAGAAATAATATCAGGGATAAAAGCAAAGTGTGGCATCGGTTCATATCTTAAAAGTTTTTTTAAGACCTCTGAGATAGACTTATTTTCACTCATTCCATTTACCGCTTCAGAATCCGCATGGATTTCCCTACCGGTACGATAAACTCTGACAAAATCTGAGATAACTGGGAAAAATGGAAATAATGATTCAATCATGCTGGCTATAAAAAGGGTTAATGAGTCTCTATGCTCCAAATGAGACTTTTCATGCCTAAGTATTACCTCAAGCTCATTCATACTCATGAGTTCAATCATCCCTGTTGATACATAAATCTTGGGGCTCGTGATGCCAAAACAGAAAGCTTGAGGCTTATCTTGATTAATGATGGTTACATGGTTAGTTAACCCAAGTTTATCCAAAAGATCCTTAGGACCTTCGTATTTATTTACCGTCTGCTTTTTAAGTCTTAGTTTAAGAGAATATATTGCGATGATAGTTTTGAGTATTTTAAACAGAGTAAATAATGCTCCAAAGAAGAGGACTCCAACAATTATTTTTCCCAAATCACCAGGGAGATGGAGATTTAGTGCTTCAACCATTTCCTGACAGTAATAGATGCTGTGGTGAATCAGTATTTGAAAGTATTTAAATACGACAAAAAAATAACTTATCGTCAGAAACGATAATAGACCAACAAAGCCTATCAAGTAATTATTTATTTTCATTATGTTTTTCCAAGAGATCTAAAAAGTATTTTTTCTTTTCTTTGGGCAGCTCTTCAATTGATTCAGCAAATGAAGCGATCGCTGTATCTCCAAATGACTGAAAAAACTTATTAAAGAAGGAGCCAGCTATTGATTTGCTGTAATCTTCTTTAGAAATTTTTGGCGAGTATAGAATGGCAAAGTCTTTATCGTTTCTTGTGAGCAAGCCTTTCTCTTGGAGTCTTAAAAGTACGGTTGCAACGGTTGTGTATGCTAATTCTTTTGTTTCAGATATCTTTTTGAGTACATCACGAACTGAAATTGAGTCGTTTTCCCAAACGATTTGCATGACTTCTTGTTCTAGGTCGCTCAAAGCTTTTATCTTCATATGTCTACTACAGATTGTAGAGACAACCTTGAAACATTTCAATAGATATTTGATAGCAGAGATTAATATCAACAAGATGGCCCGTCCAGTCGCGATTAATTATTTACAATCGCCGAAACGGGCTATCTTGCCGTATTTATTACGTATTATTTTGCTTCGGCTATTTTGAATCCTTCTTTAACAAAGTGGTAGTTATCGGCCACTGAGTTAGATTTTGCCAAGACTCCTGAAATGATCACGTCATTCCCGAAGAATCCGGAAATAGTGTCGCCTTCTTTGGTGAAAAGCTTTTCCTTCATCATCAATTGGGCTTCATCGTAGCCGATATACACCGGTGTGTATTTCTTGCCACCAATATAGACAGTATTAAACCCATCGCTTGGGAGTTTATTGACTAACTCCTTGGAAGCGGTGCCGTTGATCATATAAAACTGCTTTTCCATGCCTTCCGCAGTTTTGGCTATGACTACGTTTTTATCGACCTGTACTTGACCGGTCTTTTCCTTATTTTCCATATTTGTAGGTGCGGCCATAGTAGAGCTGAACCTGGCAAACTCGATAAACAAGAAAGTGAACGCTATCATCAT
>CAYGCQ010000053.1:0-2893 GCA_964348455.1 uncultured Pseudomonadales bacterium | reverse complement strand
TGGGTTATAAAATAACCTCCCTAGAATATTGGCAATAATAAATGCAAGAGGAAAAGTGAGAAACGCTAATGTAAGGATATTTTTTCTTGCCGTTTGATTTGCTAATACTATTGCAATTATTGCAATCAAAATAATAATTATATAGAGATAATTTGCTAAAAAAATGATAATTGAATTAGTCATAATTTTTTAAAACAACAATAGGAGTAAACCCATACTTTTGAAGCCAAAATGCTACGCTTGGCCCTGCGATTCCTGCACCTGATATAAGTATATTTATATTTAACATAATCAGTATGTGTTATTAAAAACACAATTAGCTACAACAACGATAAATTCTTTTAGCCTTTTACTTAACTGCAATAAACTCGTATGCATGCGCGGCGAGGGTAAATCCAACCAGAACCCAGCCTACCATTACAGATACAAAAGCATCGCCAGTCATATAATGTTGTGCGAGTATCGCGAGTCCAAATCCACCCGCGAAATGATGAATATTATTAAATATAATGTGATTGCCCGCAAACTTTTTTTGTTTTTCAAACATATTTATCACCTCCTTCACTTAGCGTTTTGCAATGCGTAATCCATTACCAATTGCCAATAACTCGCCGACTTCATGAACTACTACTGCAATGGTAATTGTCATAATACCTATAAGAGCTGAAGGAATAAGGACAGCTAACAGAAGGAAAGAAAAGACAATATTTTGCCTGCTGATACTTCTGGCTTTTTTCCCAAGCTCTATCGCGTAAGCTACTTTTTCAATATCATCGCCCATAAGGGCTATATCTGCTGCTTCAATTGCCGCATCTGTTCCGGCAGTTCCCATTGCCATGCCAACAGATGCTGTTGCTAAAGCTGGGGCATCATTTACACCGTCACCGACCATAACCACGTCTTCATATTCTTTTTTTAACTCATTGACTGCTGCAATTTTGTCCTCAGGCTTCAGATTTGCTTTGACAGTATCAATACCAATTTCTTTGGCAATAGCATTGGCGGTAATCTCATTATCTCCTGTTAGCATAGTGACTTTGATCCCCATACTATGAAGTTTCTCAATAGCTTGTTTTGCGTTTGGGCGGATTTCATCACGGATAGCTAGTGCTCCAAGCAGTTTTTTGTCTGTGCCTACAAAGATGACAGTTTTGCCATCTTGGCGCAATCTTTCAACTCTTGTAATAAAGTTTTGGTCTACATCTGTAAAAAGCTCTTTTTTCCCAACCTGAATCAGCTGTTTACCGACTTTTGCGGTTGCACCAGCTCCTGTTAAGGCTTTAAATTTTTCAGCTGTTTGCAATCGAACCTTTCTGTCCATTGCTTTGGCAACAACTGCTTTTGCTAAGGGATGCTCTGAATATTGCTCAACACTTGCAGCAAGTTGTAATATTTCTGTCTCATCGCCATTTACCGCCTCTAAATCAGTTACTATTGGCTTTCCGATTGTGAGCGTTCCTGTTTTATCAAAGGCAACTGCTCGGATTTTTCCCACATTTTCCAAATGCATACCGCCTTTAATCAGTACGCCATTTTTGCCAGCAGTTCCAATACCCGTAGCAATAGCAACTGGTGTGGACATAACTAATGCGCAAGGTGCAGCTGCGACTAAAAAGACGATTGCCCGCTCTGCCCAGAAAGAAAATGAAAATCCAAACAAAGGAGGCAGAACAAGTAGCGCTAGTCCGATCAAAAGGACAATGGGAGAATAGCGTTTACCGAAGCGTTCAATAAAAACCTGCGCTTTACTTTTTTTGTCCTGTGCTTCCTCAACCATATGCACCATTTTAGAAAGCGTGTTGTCGGCAAATGCAGCTGTCACTTTGATTTCCAACGCACCTTCCTGATTGATGGTCGCTGCAAATACTTTCATGCCTTCATGTTTTTCGACCGGTATGGATTCTCCAGTGACTGGTGCTTCATTAATACTTGATGACCCTTTGACAATCACACCATCTGTCGGAAGTGATTCACCAGGACGGACAATAAAGATATCACCAACTTGTAGCTGTGTTGCAGGAATAGTTCTTTCCTTTCCATCTGTAAGTACTCGAGCTTCTTTTGGCGCAAGATCAAGGAGTTTTCGAATCGAGGCACGAGTTTTGGCAAACGTATAGCCTTCGAGTCCCTCAGCTGCTCCATAGATAAAAACAAGTAGTGCTGCTTCTTCCCAGAGTCCTAATACACCAGCTCCGATTGCAGCTGCCAACATCAGAAGTTCAATACCCACTTCTTTACAATGAATGAGTTCCTCAATTCCTTCTTTTGCCCAATAGAATCCGCCGGTAGCACCTGCAAGAATATACAAAATTATGGTTAAATACTCTGGAATTAAGCCAAAGCGGGAAAGAAGGTACGACAGCCCAATCAATGCTCCTGCAATGAGAGCATTACGCATCTGTGGATAGGTATACCATTTATAGTCAACTATTGATTCTTTTTCGCTTTCTTCCATACTGTATGATCTTTATACGGTAATTGATAAACTCTCACTTGTAACTGAGACATTTTTCGATATGCTTATAAACTTTTTTTACGATTTGCTCAGAGGAATTTAATAATTCTCTAGTTTTTTCGTCTCTTAAAGAGTAGTAGATGTTTTTTCCATTACGTCTGTTTTTAACTAAACCACACTCATCAAGACACTTTAAGTGGTTAGAAATATTTGATTGAGATTGTTGTGTCTGTTCGACGATGTCTCCAACAGTTTTTTCACTATCTCTAAGCAACTCAAGGATTTGGAGTCTGGTGGAGTCTGAAAGTCCTCTGAAGAATTTAGCCTCGACTGAAAAGTTATTCTTTTTCATATCATCAATTAATGATATGTATATCGTTAAGAAAAGTCAAGAGATTTTAGGCCGAGGTTGAAAGGTTACCAAAACCGCCAGCCTTT
>CAYGCQ010000052.1:0-2988 GCA_964348455.1 uncultured Pseudomonadales bacterium | reverse complement strand
TAATAAAAGGACATGCTATGTGATGCGTAAGATACTCGAAGAAGCCATTCCTAGCAGCATTTTGATAGGTAATATCAATTCGTTTTCTTCCATTATGAATGTGTTCCTCCTTCTGGGGAATAATAAGATTTGGATAAAAAATTGCACTTACTATACCTATCATCAAGTTATGATAATCACTAGCAGCATCTGTTCCAGATCTAATTATTGAAAGTTGTTGCTTTAAATCGTCATAGTCATACTCTATTTTCTCTCGTTGTTTTTCTTCGATCTCGGTATCTGTTAAGGGTGATACTACATCTGGGAGAGAGTTAATATATTGCTCCATAACATCAGGATGATCTTTTGAAAAGCTATATAGAAATTCTTTTGAGAGCTTGTATTCAGGTTGCTCTTTCAGTGTTTTTTTATATACTTTGCGCCTGTCATTCTTTAGTAAAGTCACTAATCCAGAGTTTGTACTAAGATGTTCTTCCTGAAGAAATTCAAGGACAAAGTTGTTGTAATATTTGGCGTGATTAAACTCAATCGAGTATCTGACAAGAGCCTTTGGAACGAGGATAATTCTATTGCCTCTGTATGAAGGCAGGTCAAAGTATTCTTGACTCCAACTACGGCTTACTGGATTCCAAAATCTCCCAGAGGAAATATTTGTTGTAGGTATCTCGTATGCTTTACATTGCTGCGTGGTGTATTGGAGAAGTTTTATCTTAATAATGTTGGTAACTATGTCTGATATTTTATCTCTCCCAATTCCTGGTATAACCAACTCACAATCTGAAAGGTCTTTGAGAAAGCCAGTTTGAACTGCACGACTGTCTTTTAAAGTGTCAAATACGTCAATAGACTGTGATCCGCTAACCCCTCTTCCTTTAGGTTTTTTTCTCGATAATCCTAGGCATGTCTCATTTGGTTCGTTGAGTTTATCAAGATTAAACTTTGCTCTCGTAAAGTTTTCACTTCTAATGTCGTCAATGACACTTTGAAAAAAATTCTTAATCATCGCATCACATTCCAGAGAGAACTCATCTTCCCTTTTCGAGATTGCGTATGGGTCAATAAAAAGTGGAATGTCAGTGGTTAAGGGAATATCTACAAAATCTAACTCAAATTGTTTCTTGTTTAAATGAAAATATTGTGATAACCGCATATAAAATCCATATATTTGTCCTATATCTAAATACTATTTTACTCTATGGGTAAAGACTATATAACCAGTATCAATGTGATACAAATGTACACAAGAGGTTGATTTACTTACAGATTCTAGGATGTGAGGCTTTGAAATCTGTTGTACTGGCACATGCTAGTCTTTTGCTAATTACATGCCAAGTAAAAATGATTTAGCCTGGGCTGAGGTGGTAGAATCACTGCAATCCTTATCAGGTCCATTCCCTACAGTTATTTTCTAGTATCTTGTTTTGTATAAGTAGGATTACTGATAGTAAAGTATATGTAAGTACTATATAAATGATATGTTTATGTCTACTTTGTAGACTAGTTTAGTCATGGGAGTAGTAGGGTGAGTGTTTCTTTTGAGCCGCCCTGGTCCAGAATCTGAATCTGGAAATGATAATCTAGTATCGTAGTCACTTACCCAACACACAAAAAATTGAAAATATTGATCATATATCATATTGCATAATACTTGATAGCCATTCACACTCTAGCAATTACTTCAAAGTCACGGTTGGCTCATTCCCCCAGAAGGATAAACTACCTTCCGCAACTACTCTTACCCCGTTTCTGACTGTAATATGTGGTCGACCTTTCGGAAACGATTTTTGTATCACATTCATTATCATAATCACCACATCTTTTCGATTGCTTTCGTTCCATGAGCTCCAGGCAGTGTTGTCAACGCTGACTTGTATAAATATAGAGGATAACGAATTTAAATATTCAACTTCAGATGGTGTAACTACATCTGGAGATAACTCTATATAAATATCTGTAATAAAACCCTTGCTATCTGCACTACTATTTATTTTCTGATAAAAATTTTGTGCAACTTGAGCTGAGAGATAATTATTCCCATACGAGTTATCGTAGGTAGGTTGTGGTGTCTGGGTAGGAGTGGAGGTTGGTGTCGGAGATGGTGAACTAGAAACTGTTTGTGGATTATTTGTCGGCAATGGCTCGGGTGTGATAGTGGGTGTCGGCGATGGTATTACAGGTTTTACCTCAGTAATTTTTGATTGTTTGTATGCGCTTTCCATTTCCAGAGATCTAATACGGTATGATCCACCGATAAAGAATACTGTGAGCCATAGGACCGTTATTGCTAGTAATCTAGAGTTTCTCTCCCATGGTTGCTGGAATATCCAGTAAGTAATATAAAATGGAAATAGAGTAATAATTAGTAAAACTTTCCACCAATTTGTTCTTTTTGGTTCACCTGTATCGTTTGTATTCATAGTTATTTGAATTTCTCCCTATCTATCTTCCCAAGAGAACCCACAGTCACGGCAGACATTGAGGGGCTTAGAAACACCTCCTCCTGTCCAAAACGCATCTAACTTTTGGTTGTTACGTGCCCAAAATCCAGCCTTCAAGGTTTTAATATTTTGACTGTCACATTTCGGACACTCTTTTTTTCTTTTGAAGAGTCCCATGTATATCTCCAAACTATTTTTATAACTACAGAGGTATTTTACACTATCTGCACACAGAACGGCTGTCGATCCTGAGTGGACATTGTTCTACTCTGGGTTTATGACAAAAACAAAACTAGCGTTTCTAAAGAGAGTCGGCAGTCAGTTTAGGTATGCAAGGAACGAAAAGGGATGGTCCCAAGAGGAATTGGCTGATATGGCGGGTATTCATCGCACTTACATGGGTAGGATAGAAAGAGGCGAAGCTAATGCCCCTATCTACACACTAAAGAAAATCGCAAAGGTTCTCAAACTTACAAATCTTCAAATTGATTGATACTTTTTTAGACAAATTGCACCTGGTATAATCCCCTTGTCTTAAACTAGTGTTTTT
>CAYGCQ010000051.1:0-3053 GCA_964348455.1 uncultured Pseudomonadales bacterium | reverse complement strand
CTTTTATGCCAGCCATGGCTCTATTGAAATAACCGATTGGCGGCATTCCTGGTCTCCATCCCATGTTACATTTCGCTCTGATACCTCTTTTTACATTTATTCCTTTCTGGTCATTCTCAAGTTTGGCTTGCGAGCAAAGGATCATAAGTAAAAACTTATCACTTGGGCTGTTTGAGAATGCTTGCGTGAATGTTTTAATGTGGATGAGTTTTCCGCCATCCATCATATCTACAAGCATTCCTAAATCTCCTGCATTCCTTGATAATCTATCTGGAGCCCATGTTAAAATCCCTGTGAACATTCCATTACGAAGATCATTGAGGAGCTGATTAAAGACTGGTCGCTGCCCCGAAAGTTTGGCTGAATGACTTTCTTTGCGAATCTCTTTGATAAATAGTCCTTCTTTTATCGCCATGTCATTCATTTCTTTGATTTGAGAGTCAATTGACATGGCTTGCCGTTCATCATCCTCAGTTGATTTTCGGGCATAGAGACAATATTCAACGGTCTGTACTTGCGGTAGAACTGCTTGCTGTAACAAGTTATTCTGGTAGTTCATATCAGGGAACAAGGTACCGCAACAATTAAGGGAAGTCCAGACGCAAAATACTATGAGGATTAATCTAAATTATACAGTTATAAGGTCTTTTTCTGACCTCTTCAATAGAACTGCATTTGTTGCAACGATAATTGAAGAGACACTCATCAAGAGTGCTGAAATTTCGGGTCTTAGTGAAATATTAAATGCAGGGTATAGAACACCTGCAGCAACAGGTATAGCTAAGACGTTATAAATTGATGCCCAAAAGAGATTTTGTTTCATTTTCCTTACCGTTGCTTTTGAAAGCCTAATCGCCCTGATAACATCAGCCGGATCTGACTTCATAAGAACGACCCTTGCAGTTTCTATTGCAACATCAGTCCCCGCACCAATAGCGATTCCTATATCTGCTTGAGCAAGTGCTGGGGCATCATTCACGCCATCTCCAACCATTGCGACAAATTTTCCTTCTTTTTGTAATTTCTTAACATAAGAAGCTTTATCCTCTGGCATTACATCCGCAAACACTCGCTTTATTCCAAGTTTTTTCGCTACTGCAAGAGCTGTGGTTTCATTATCTCCTGTAATCATAGCTGTTTCGATACCTAGCTCATTCATCCGATCAACTGCTTTTTTGGCATTTTCTTTAATAGGGTCAGCTGCACCAACAACGGCTTTTACTTGTCCGTTCACGGCAAGAACCATGATTGTTTGTCCACTTTTTAAAAATGACTGTATTTTAGTATCAAGTGGTGTAACATCAACATTATTTTCTCTCATGAGCTTTACCGTACCCACTAATACCTTTTTTCCTTCAATGACTGCCTGTACTCCTAAACCTGAAAGATTCTCAAATTTTTCAATTCTGGTTGGAAGCTTAATCTTTTTACTCTTCATTTCTTCAAGAACTGCATTTGCAAGTGGATGGCTCGACTTTGCTTCTGCAGCTCCAATAAGTTGCAAAGCCTCTTTATCACTGAAGCCCTTAACACTACTCATGCTTGTAATTTTAGGCTTACCCTCTGTTAACGTTCCCGTTTTATCAAGCACGACGGCTTGAATTTTTGATACCTGCTCAAGAGTGGGAGCATCTTTAATAAGAATGTTGTGCTTTGCTCCAAGTCCTGTCCCAACTGCAACAGCAGTAGGTGTTGCAAGTCCTAATGCATCAGGACAGGCGATTACGACAGCAGATATTGCAAAAGTAAGTGCAAAGAGTAAAGGCTGTCCTGCTATAAAATACCAGACGGCAAAAGTAAGTAGACCGCTTCCTACGGCAAGAATTACCAAATAACCAGCGAATTTATCGGCGATTTTTTGTCCAGGAGCTTTGGAGTTCTGTGCTGTTTCAACCATTTTTGCTATTTGTGAAAGAGCAGTATCTTCTCCTACTTTTGTTGCTTTGAACTGAACTGACCCTGATTGATTGATAGATCCCCCAATAACCTGATCTCCACTACTTTTAGCAACAGGTATAGATTCTCCTGTAACGAGGGATTCATCAATTGCCGTTTCACCTTCAATAATTTCACCATCAACAGGCACTTTATCACCAGGTTTTAATACTAATATATCTCCGATTTTTACCTCAGAAGTTGAAACCAACTCCTCTTTTCCATTTCTAAGGAGTCTTGCCTGGGGTGGAACTAAATTAAACAAAGCTTGGAGAGCGTCTGTCGTACCACGACGTGATTTCATCTCCATCCAATGTCCAAAGAGGACGAATGTAATAAGCATTGCTGCTGCTTCATAGAATGTTTCATGACTCCCAAGCAGGGTGAGTATCACACTGAAACCATACGCTGCTGTTATACCCACCGCGATAAGCACAGACATTCCTAGCCGTCGGGTTTTCAATTCATAGTAAGAAGAATACAAGAATAACCAGCCACCATAAAAGAAAACCGGTGTTGTTAGCAAAAAGAGAAGCCAGGGAATGGGAATTGGTGAGGGTAGGTTCCAATTAAACAGCATTCTACCCATTGAATATGCAAGGATAGGGATCGTTAAAATGAACGAGAAAAAGAACTTATTTCGTATATCCTCTTCCATGAGCTTTGCCATCTCACGTCCTGCTTTTCCTGTGTGATCCATACCCATTGTCATAGTCATGCTCATCTTTATTTTTTCCCAAAAGGACATATCATCAATGGGTTTCATTGTGTGCTCATGACTCATATGGCTTTCATGCATCTCGTGTTTACTCTTCTTTATTTCAACAAGTGCCATACCACATTTCGGACAACGACCAGCTTTGTTTTGCTGAATTTCAGGATGCATTGGACACGTATATATTTTATTGTTCATATCTATTTATTTCTTTGATGCGTTTTGTACATTCCCCAACTATGCATAATTATTCCAATGAAAATAATGATTAGAGCAAAAGGTTGAAAATAGCTTGCTAGCAGTACACCAAGACCAAATGCTATAAAACAAGCTCCGAAGAGGGAAGCTTGCCATTCAATATACTTTGCTTTCGTTAGTTTTTCTTCTTTTATCATATTAAAAT
>CAYGCQ010000050.1:0-3092 GCA_964348455.1 uncultured Pseudomonadales bacterium | reverse complement strand
AATCTGAGGAAGAAATATATCGATAGAAAAACTAACCAAAGGGAAAATATTTGTTGATGTGGGAGATGGGAAAGATGATAGCCGGAAAAGCTGAATAGCCCAGTAGCCAAAATTGTAATCCAGTGATCTTTAAATAAATAACTAAATAATAGATAAGAACTTAGAATAGTTAAAGTAAAATTTATAACTAAAACGAGATTAAAGACAGTAATTGGGTGGTTGGTTAGGAGCCGGAAGGGAAGTGTCATAACTGAAGAAGTCAGAAAAAGGTCTGAGAAGGTAAGGGTATTTTGTTCGGGAGCGAAGAATGTTCCGAAGTACAAGGGTTTGTGCTCTAGTATGTTTTTCTGAACCTGTCCGATGATGTAGGCGATTAGGCGAGTGTCATTGTTGTCGGGGAGAGTGTCTGCTGGATAGATGAAGGCGGAGGGGTAGACAAAGAATATGAAGAGTAAAGAAAAAACAGTGATAGACAGCCATCGTTTCATGGCTAGAGTATACATTAGAGGTTAATGGTAAAATATAGGTCAGATTGAAATAAAATCGCACCTTAAGGAGGCAAGATGCCTGCACCTGTAGTAGTAAGTGATTTACAGTTATTGGCAAGGTCTTCGCTGTTTTGCGTCGAAAAGGGGGGTTTTAACTCCCTGGCCTATTGGGCAGGGATGAATACAGGTCTCAATTTGGCTTGGGCTTATAGTCATAGAAATATTGTTAGTCCAGATCCAAAAATATGGACATTGTTGGCCGGTATCGATAGACCCAGGCCCAGCACAGTAGAGTATGTGTCTTTGCTGGATGAGTACACACGCGGTAGATTTGATTTTAATACCATATTTTTTACTGAGCCGGGTCTCAGATATGGTGAACCGGGCGAGTACTATCAAGCCGGAATTAGTGACGCAGTAAGAGTGGGAATCAAGGAAGTTCCTTTGTTGTTTAGATACCTGGATGGGGACGACTGGAGCCTAAACGTGTTGAATTGGATAACTGAGAAGCTTCTCTGGTCCAAGTATTGTTTGCTTACCGAAAAGAGAGAGAAAAAGTGAAGTTTTTGCGGTCCGCCTAGACGGACCGCTTTTTTATTGGTTTGTGTTATATTTATCTATTAATATATTGATAAACTAGGTTTGGAAGCGTGCACCAAACTGATGAGGGCGGCTAATCACCGACGAAGTCCTGCGTAAAAGGAAAAATTGAGATTAAGTTGAGGTGGAACCGGGTGCCATTGCACCCCCGCAACAAATATTTATAAATATTTGTTGTTATGAAATCTATAGATAGTTTTTTGAAGAGAATTACTAATAAGAAGTTGCTGGTGGTTTTTCCACACCCCGATGACGAATCGGTAATGGCTGGCGGTATTATCCAGAGAGCTATGAAACTTGGTTTTGAGGTAACAGTTCTGACACTTACGGAAGGGGATAGGGGTAAAATTTTTGTAAACGGGAAAGGTAGAAGTTCTTCAGAGATAAGAAGACAGGAAATGGCACTGGCCATGAGTCGACTTGGGGTGGCCGACTGGGTAATGTGGAAATTCGATGACGGAAGGCTTAGAGGGACTTATAAGTGGCGTGACAGATTGTCGACTTTTATTAATGATACTGTTCCGGGTGTGGTGATTTCTTACGATTTGTCCGGTGTGTCAGGGCACCCTGATCATATCGTGACTGCCCTGGAAGTACGTAAAGCTACTAGAAAAATGAACGATACGAAACTGGTCTGGGTAAGTTTTGCCGGAAAGATGAAGGATGTCGTAGTTGAAAACAACGTGGTTAAATACCTGCAGTCGCCGAGTCATCTGCTGGAACTTTCACTGATTGAATCTATAACTAAGTGGAGGACAGCCTTCACTCATCGAAGTCAAAACTTGCGAACCTTCGTCAGATACCCCTGGTGGTACTTGTCTTTCTTTGCCAGACAGGAGTGGTATTTTGTGCCTGCAAATGAGGTTATTTATAAGTATAAGCATGTAAAATTTGACATCTAAGATTGACCTATAAATGGACATTTATACCCAGATTGAGTATAATTCGATAGAAATTACTTTGAAAATTGATTGGAGGACTATTAATGTCAGCTAAAGTGCTTGAGGATTTTTGGATACAAAAATTTAAACTATTGAATAGAACTTCAATAGCCGATAATATTTTGGTTTACGAGGGAGGGACAAAGTATGGGATTTTGACCGGCCTGAAGATCGCATCAGTAATGGTTGCTTCAGGTTTGATTATCGAGGAGGATGTCCTCAATATTTTGGTTACTGTCGAATCTACAGTGGAATTAATTGGTGCACTGAATCGTTTGCATTCTGATAAGGGTGTTGTTTATGAATCAAGATATTTTCTTGAGAATTATAGTAAGAAGCCGGGAAAGAAGTACTACGATGCTGGAGTTGAACTTGGTTTTAAATATGTCTTCGACATGTATCAAGCATATATTGACGCTGGAATGGAACCTGATGGAGCTAGAAATACTGTGAAATTTCGTATTAAAGAGCTTTATCGTGAAGTGCTGTATTCCTAATTGGAGGCATGAAATGGCATTTGATATTTTTGATATTCGTGTAAGTGTAATGCTCGAGATAAGAAGGAACCCCGAAGGTAGAACCGCTTTTTTGAGCGGTATTATTTCCGGAATACAGGTTCAGGATCACCGAATGCGAGTCTATGGTTCGACAACCTATGATACTGAAATTGAGGATTTTTTAAAGACACGTCATGGAATTGCGATCCCTACCATTGTAAGTTTATATAATCAGGAAAACAGAAATCAGATGAAGCTCGACCCTCAATCTTTTGTCGGAGAGGCCCAAAGACAAAGCCGATTTGGGAAAGACTGGTATAAAGGATTTTGGCAGGGGCACCAATATGCCAGCAAGCTCTTCTACGCAACAGAAAGTGAAATAGGCGATAGAGAAGATGCAATAGCTTACATTCACGAGTACTTGAAACAAGTCTTGGAGTGGATGGATGAGGCTTTGAACCTGCGATCACATTTACATTAAGTTGAAATCGATGCTCCCTAGAAATAGGGAGCTTTTTTGTACCCAGGAAACCCCGTACAAGGGTTTGTACTCAAACCTTGTGCGG
>CAYGCQ010000049.1:0-3152 GCA_964348455.1 uncultured Pseudomonadales bacterium | reverse complement strand
ACCTAGAGCTAAAAGACAGAATAGTCCGAATCAACGCCAAAAACGCATTTGTGTATATCAAAGAGACCGAAAAAAGCGTAATTAGGAAAAATGAGTGGCTCGAACCTGAAAATAGCTCGATAGATCGGACTAAGAAGGCATTTTTGCAAATGCAGTCCGATATGGAGCGGGTAACGGGAATCGGACCCGTATCTGCTACTTGGCAAGCAGCCGTTCTACCACTGAACTATACCCGCAACGTCCATCATTTTATCACATCTACCTGGATCTAAGAATTTGCGGTACCGCTAGAGTGACGATTTCTTGGTAGTGAATACCACTAGTAACAACCTGGATATTATTTTCCTTTAAGAGGCGACTAGCAGTAGCAATATCCAAATTATGTCTATTTGCCCCACCATCTGGTAATCTGGCAATTATTCCAAATAATGTAGGAGCTAGATCAAGTGCTATCTGCAGACCTTCATCTGAATTTACATGACTGATGAGTATAGATCTACCCCTCTGTTCTTTATTAGCAAATTGGTTAAAATATGCTTGAGCGATCCAGAACAATGACTGATCGGGTATTTCGTCCATTGGACGAGTTATCTTTAAAGCATCCAATAATGGTTGTAAACCTAAAATCTTTACTTCCGATGTTTCTTGTGGATATCTATTTACTAACCTACCTTGCAACAATTCTCCTAGCGGAGATTTTTCAAATATATAGACTTCTGCCTTAGTTCCAGTCATATACAGCAAGGTTTTTAGACATAGGCAGGATCAACCATGTCGGCACAGAACGACATATATTGAACTTTTAACTTCAGCTATTTTAACATGCTGGAAGCGAAATGAAATACCAGAGATAAACACTCATACTTCATATGAATACAGCGGCATGGCTAAGACAGGATTTAACTACCTTTACTAACTGTTACAATCAAATTATGCCTAAACAAACAAAGAAGACTATGCCCCGAAATCCAAAAAAGGCAATGAACTTTCTACTTGATCATGAAATTAAACATCCTCAAACCGAAGTTATCAATATCCTCAAATCAGTTGATGTTACATCTGAAAAAGCCAAGAAAAACGCCACAATGATGAGAGACTCAAATGGGAGAGAAATTATTTACATAATCCTCAAGAACCAAAAGAAAGGGAATGATAAAGGAAATCATAGTTGAACTAATTTGATTAGTCAGTTGACGGGTAGAGTTTACCGATGGGTACTCCAAGAGCTTTAGCGATGCGATGGAGAGAGTAGGAGGATGGGACTCGACTGGCAGTCTCAAGAAGCGAAACATAGGAGGGGTAAAATCCAGCCTTGATAGATAGTTTGTCTTGTTTTAGTCCCTGCAGGTTTCTCTCCCTTCTAATATTCTGTCCTACTATCTGTGCGAATCTAGTCTTACTAAGCATGATCCCATTGTTAAATGTTTCCAAACTTTTCTCATCCTACAATTCGTAAGATTGCATGTTGAAAGTATTGAAATATAAGTCTAAAATCAATTTCAACGATACTATTAGTCGAGTAATAAGAATTTATTGAAAGGAAATTATGAAAATCTGTAAAAGTTGCAAAAAAGAAATTGATGATAAAGCTAGTAAATGCCCCCACTGCACCGCAGATCAAAGAATCTGGTTTGCCAAACACCCCATTCTGACTGTAATACTACTTTTGATAATAATTGGCATGGCTACATCTGGTAATGACAGCAAAACTACAAGTAATTCTAATCAATCCAGTAACGAAGCTACTAAAACCGAAGACAAGAAGGCTGAAGTCAAAATCTACGGAATCAATGAAGAAGTCCAGGACAAAGATTTAGCTTTTACTGTCATTTCTGTTAGTAAAAAGCAATCACTTGGAAATTCCTATACCAAGAAAACAGCTCAGGGTATCTATTATGTGATTACCGTTAAGATCACCAATAAAGGGGATTCTACGGCTACTTTTGATTCCTCTATGGCGAAAATGACTGATTCTCAAAACCGCCAGTTCGATCACTCTACAGATGGCCAAATTGCTCTAGGCATGTCTCAGGGTAAGGTAGACTTATTCCTCCAACAGGTACAGCCTAGTTTGACTTACACTGGTGATTTAGTCTTTGATGTACCCGCTGATATTGCGGACCCCTTTCTAGTTGTAAAGGGTGGTTATTTTAGTTCAGGTGCCAAGATCAAACTTCAATGAGGAGAGTATGAGCAAGGCTCCAAATCTAGCAGATCTATCAAAACAGATAAAATCACAATATCGTGAGATAAAAAAGCAGGTTGAGAAGTCGTGGCAAGATAAGTCAGATAGCATGACCCAGTCTCAGAAAATATTTTTTAGTATTTTTTTGATAATGGCTGTTTATTTTTATGGTGTCTATCACACTAAGGTCGAATTATTCACTCGACAACAGCCAATCTCAGTTTCTAGCCCAACCCGTACACTCCAACCACCACCAACTGCAAACCCAAGCCCTTCTATCCAGGCCTCCGCAAAACCCTCTGTAGTGCCAGCTAAGGCGACAAACAAGCCCAAGCCTAGTCATACACCGACTCCAACTCTCCAACCTCAATCTCAACCATCTTGGCCAGATAGACCAACCGCCGAGGCGACTGTAAAAGCTAAAGCTATGAAAGAGTGGGGAGATGATTATCGCATGGTGCAGTATGAGTTTAACTTACAGATGGAAGCCTACAGTTGGCTAATTAATCAGACTCAATATCCCGATATAATGGAGCGGGCACAAAGGGAATGGGGGAATGACTATAGAATGGTTAAATACGAGTATGAAAATCAGGTTAAAGCCTATCAGTCATTATAGTTAGTGTAGTGCATATCTATATTGATATACTAAGATATAGTATAGCTCCTCAGTACCTGTATCTGTAGGTCATGTCCCCGATAGCAAAAAGACAAACTCAAAATTAGATATTTAACCTGGGGGAGCTAAAGAGAGAGTTTAACCTACCATCTCCCAGAGATTGCATGTGGTAATAGTATTACTTTAGTCAAAGTATATCCTCGTTATAGTAGTTAGATACTATCTTTGATAACTGTTCCTACTGTATTCATCCTCCCCCCTACCCCCTCCAAGTAGGCATGAATACTATAGTGCAGAACACGACATCTTTTGTTCCTCTGTCCACTCTTCCTATAGCCGAGTGGCAGG
>CAYGCQ010000048.1:0-4111 GCA_964348455.1 uncultured Pseudomonadales bacterium | reverse complement strand
ATTATATTTAACCAACAAGACCCGGTCTTAAAAGAAAAAACAATTCGACAAGCTCTTGCCTATACCCTTAAGGATAAAACATTTGGTCAAACAGAAGCCCTTACCACAATTAGCCCATCTTCGTGGGCATTTAATCCTTTAGTAAAAACATATCCATTTAGCCCTCAAAGGACCAAAGATTTAATTAAGTCTCCGATTACTCTGGAGTTGGCAACTAACCCAGAGCTTCTCTCAATTGCAGAAAACATTAAAAATCAACTTTCGTCAGATTTAATAAGTGTAAACATAAAAGTTGTTTCATCAATTCCCGATCAATTCCAGATGTTACTTACGGAATATAGCATTCCATCTGATCCCGACCAATATCGTGACTGGCACTCAACTCAAGCTACGAATGTCGGTAGAGGTTCTGATGAGAAAATAGATAAATTGCTGGAAGATGGCCGTATCACTCAAGACATAAAAGAAAGAAAGCGTATATATTTTGACTTTCAAAAAACATTTTCAGAGGAACTTCCTGCCTTAGTTCTATATCAACCTACCGTCTTTGACCTAGCTCGAAAAGATGCCTATTTTGAGATAATAGAATCAGACTAAAAATAGGCTAGTACCGAAAATAGTTTTGTACTTAAAACATTGAGGTAAATCGTTCGATTCCGTATAAAAATTGCAGGAATCTCTCGAATAATTTTCTGCTGAAAATTTTCTCGAACCCGACTCGCCAAAACCGTCACGGGTTTGGCTCCGTCACTCAACTCCTTTGGTCGTGATACACAAAAGTCGTACCACAATGGCACGACATTTGTGGACCCTGCAGGAATCCTTTCGGTAAATCCTTCTGATTTCCTCAAGACCCGCCTCACCGAAACTGTTACAGGTTCGGTTCCGGCATTCGAACCCCTTGAGTTTAAATACACAAAAAATTCTGACTAAAGCCAGAATCTTCTGTGGACCCTGCGGGATTCGAACCTGCGACCTCCTCGATGTAAACGAGGCGCTCTAACCAACTGAGCTAAGAGTCCTTGATAATTATTATATCCTACACAACGACAAACCGTGCCTAAAGATATTTATATATATTGACCTATTTACATCATCCTATATAATATATAGATAATGAGAAATGGCGAGTTAGGCTACACCAGTTTATCCAGAAGGGACTTTTTGAGGCTAACTGTCTCCACGGCCCCTGTGGTTCTATTTAGACCAAATTTTTTGGACTTATCCGATAAAAGTGTCAACATGGAGATTACACCGCCTCCACCAAGAGAAGAAATCCCCAATGGTATTGATATGGGTCTGACTCCGGAAGAGGTTATGGAATTAGAAAGACAGTGGGTTGAAATAGAAAATAATCAACTTGTAGGTAGCATAAGAGAATATGTCGCGAACGTAAGCATACTTCTGAACGTAACTAGGGCGAGAGGTCTAAGGAGTGATGGATTTGTCGATATGATAAACCAATACCTAGAAAGAGGTATTCAGATCAACGGAAAGGGTCTTAATCTCGTAGCGGAAATTGACTATGCAGTGCAAGAACTCTCTGCAGCCAGAGATGGAGTGATAGACGGTTATATCGCCAGTTCAGAGTATGGGGTTCGGGCAACCAAACTAATTCAGTCGCTAGTCTTTAGTTACCTGTGGGATATACACGATACGGGTGTTTTTGGACCGGAGTGCACAGGCGCCAATGAACTGGTATATACCCAATTCGTTCCCAAAGAAATTGCTCAAGTTGAAGTAAGCACTATGGATTCCGACAAAAAAGATTATTACGCTGGAGTTCAAGACCTCTATGGGAATATAGCTCCAAATTTATTTGATATTTCTGCAAGCAATCCAGCACGTGGACTCGTTCAAAGGAGGTTCACAGATACTCAGGAGCTTTGGTTTGGGGACACCATTTTTAAAGACAGGTCCTCAGGCTATCGAGGCGGTCACCCACTCACAGTAATCGAAGCAACAAGAGATGATCTTGGAAACTTAAATTCATGGATACCTGTAGCTTTATTTGATGGAAATGTTAACGGAAGAATGATTGCTGGAGTCTACGGACTAGGGACAAAAAAGGAATTTGATGACATTTTTAATTCCAATAACGACAAATTTGGGATATTAAGAACAGAGTTTGCTGATGATGAGTATTTTCTACGGTTGAAAAACTTGTCATCCATTCCATCACTAAATAGTCTCCCTGTCGAGATTAGTACTGGTAGACAAGAGATATTTCCCGATTTTGCCAGATTACCAGACTTTGTAAGCCTTTGGCAGAAATTTTCATCATCTTCCAGAAGAGGTGAGGTTTTGACTGAAATCATAAATAAAGTTGGTTTATATGTACGAAATGAGAACGGTGAAATCCAACTGGGTCCAAGGTGGGATGATAGCTTTGGAAACAATTACTGGCTATGCAACATATACTCCACCTTTTTATTAATGGCTTGCGGAGTTACTGATATCGGCCACTGGTATTTTAATGATAAACCCACTCTTAACCAGGGGGAAGAATATGATGTTGCTGATATGTTCGCTTGGTTCAATAAGCATGGTAGAAAAAACAACTGGGTAGATGTAACTCATGCGTCGGTCGAGGATAGAAAGAAAATGTTAGCATCAGGATATGTCATGTACGGAGTTACCAGGGGTCATACATGGACCATACTCCCATTGAAGAACCCTGAGGGAAAAGTAGTCCCAACACTCTCTCAACACGGCTATCCCTTTCGAATGGATCTACCAAACTATAGTTATAAGTTTTTAAGACCCAGATCCTGCCATTCATTCCATCCCAACGATGACCCACCGCAATACAATCTAGAAAAAACTGACGGGATCTTGTGGGCGCATATGCTACCCAACGTTCAAGAGTCCAAATCGCCGTATAGAGCAGCATTGTTCGGGCACAATGTACCAGACACTTTAGACATAAAATCTAATTCAGAAGATACAGGATGGTTAACTTCTGTTAGAGATATCAAAATGCATTCAGGAGAAATAGTTAGCTCTGGCGTAAAGGGATTTCTTGAGTCAATACTAGATCTCAAACACGAAAATCTACCAACGGGAAATCATATCTTCCAATATGCCTTTGACCTAGTAAAAACAATACAAAGATATCGTTTACCTCTAAACACTCCGCCAGAAAAAGACGCAGAGGAGTTTGTAAGCTATCTAAAAAAGAGCTTAGCTCAACAAGGATACAAAAAATTATTGCGAGGTAGTTATGCAGAAGCAATCTTTAGAAATATTCAGTATGGTTTCGTAACTAGAGAGGAAAGCTTGAGAACGGGAAGGCCATTTCAGCCACTTCAGTGTTTTGGTCTGGTTCAGCTCCTAGACTTAGGAAGAGGTGAGGTGGAATGGGCGCCTGCAAGGGCTGGGGGTCTAGTCTCTGGAAATGCTCAAGAAATAGCCCATCACTTGCTGACATTACCACAGTACGGAAATAGAGAATCTTTAGTGGGAAAAGACACAGCAATTCATTTTGAAAAAGATAATCCACAAAGCCTAGAGCAGTTTAGAGCAGGAGACACCTTTTACATATCTTACAGCGGACCATCTCAGGGACATACCGGAACTATATTGACTGATCCATTTTTGGATAAGAGTGGAAAGCTATCTGTTGCAGTTGCAGATTCAAATCGACTATTGGAATTAGAAGGTGAGGGAATTAAATTTGTTGCTGATGGAATGCCAAGAATCCGAATAATGAACTATGAACTATTTACCTTGAACTATTTAGTTGGCAGAGACTTAAGAGTAAATAGTCAAATGGTTTTACTTAGACCAAACAGTAAAAAATAACTAAAAAAAATTATTGCCTCCTAGTCCAAATTAAACTCCGACTCAACTTCACCACCCAGATTCTCTTAAGACAAAAACATTCGAATAGCAAATCGTCTTTATGTGCCGACGAGAGGACTTTCTCACATAAACTTCTGCTGAAGTTTTGTTCGAACCCGTCTCGCCAAGTTCGTTACGAAATTGGCTCCGACATTCAAGTCCACTCACAAAGTCAAAATAAACGAACCTCCGCAAGGGAGGTTTGTTTATTTAGTGCGGAGGACGATTCTTATTTTGAACCGCTCTCCGACAATTACCTAGTGCATTT
>CAYGCQ010000047.1:2117-4593 GCA_964348455.1 uncultured Pseudomonadales bacterium | reverse complement strand
ATACAGACCTAAAGATACACAAGAGCGAATAATCCACCGACTCAAAATCGCCAAGGGGCAACTAGAGAAAGTAATCAAAATGGTTCATGAAGATGTATATTGCATTGATGTGCTTCACCAATCACAAGCAATTCAAAAAGCCTTAAAGGAAGTAGATCACCTCATGCTTGAAAACCATTTACAAAAATGTGCAGCAGATGCAATCAACAAAGGTAAAAAGGATGAAGCTCTAAAGGAAATAATGCAAGTTTTTAAGAAATATCAATGAAAGGAATTTTAATTATTGTTATTTTATTCTTTGCCATTACCGTATCAGGACTTTTGTACTTTGTGGTTAATAAAAACGGTACAAAAGCTCAAGAGAACTCAAAAACAAAAGTTCAAGAACGCAATCGAAGCACACAAGATCTTGTTGTTGCTCCGCAAACGCCAACAAATAAAGTAGTTATAAAAAGCGCAACTCTTAAGAAAGATGGATTTCTTGCGCTTCGTGAAATGCAAGGAGACACACTGAGTCAAATTGTTGAGATAAGTGCTTTCCTAAAAGCAGGAACACATACTGATGTAGAGATTCCGCTTGGCAACGTCGATATAAAGAATAAAGAATTAATTGTAATGGTTTATGAAGATCAGGAAAACGATCAGGTTTTTAATGATCTTGAAATTCCGGTAGTTAATGAGAAAGGCTCATTGATTGCAAGGTATGTAAGATCTGGTGAACCCCTTCCAGGAAATCTGGTTGAAGGAAACACATCAGATATGCCTGCACACAGTATGGAAGGAATGGTAACTGTAAAGTACACAGACAATGGATTTACACCAGATAAGATAGAAATTAATGAAGGAGGCATGGTTGAGTTTCAAAATGAAAGCAGTATGAATATGTGGGTTGCCTCAGCCAATCACCCGGGACATGAAAAGCTTCCAACATTTGATCAGTTTAGAGCGTTCACAAAAGGATCTGTCTATCGATATATATTCAAAAAGACAGGTGCATGGGAGTACCACGATCACTTAAATCCAAGTTCGGGAGGAGTAGTAGTCGTAAATTAAATCAAGAAATGTAGGAAATAATAACTTTTGCTATGCAATTATCTAAACACATATATATAATCGCCTCCTTTGTTTTCGTAATAATCGTGTTGGGATTGGCTTTTTTCTCAGATAGAATAGTACCCACCAGTAAGTCAACTGTTAGGCAAAATCAAGCGACAGAAAAACTGTATGTAGCACTAGAGGATGAGGGTGCAATCGCTATAATTGATACAAAAGATAACTCACTTCTTGGTAAGATCGATCTTACTTATAAGAATGGAGAGATGGAAGTCGGTTATTCAGCGCATAATGTGCAAGTAGCTCCAGATGGAAAAAGTGTTTGGGTAACGGCAAACTTTATGGGTCTTGGAGGACATGAAGAAGAAAATGATTCCACTGAAAATGATGAAACAGAAGAAGTAATTTCAGATCAAGTAATTGTGATTGATCCACAAAAAGACTCGATAGTAAAACGCATAGATATAGGAACTGACCAACATCTTGCGCATATTGTTGTAACCAGGGACGGGAAAACTGCTTTTACTACCGCACAGGAACCAGGACTAGTATATAAAATAAGCGGAATAACATACAAAGTTGAGAAAACCATCCCACTTACAAAAGACGCACAACCACATGGACTCCGTCTTTCTACTGATGATACAAAAGCATATGTTGCATTTATTGGCGGAAAAGGGATTGGTGTGGTTGATACCAGAACAAATGAAGTAACAACTATCCTGCTTTCCGGAAGCGCGGTACAAACAGCGGTTATTCCTAACACCAACTATATAGCCGCTTCTGTTTACGACACAAAGCAGATGGCATTTTATGATACAGACACAGGAGAGGTTTTCTATATAAGTTTACCATCTGAATCCGAAGGCGCAATACAGTCATATGCCACACCAGATGGTCGGTATTTGTATGTTGCAGATCAGGGCTATTACTTTGGCAAGCCAACTAGCGATTATGTATATGTCATCGATATTCAAGAAAAGCGTGTTACCAGTAATATTCAAGCGGGTGTTGCACCGCATGGTGTCGTTGTTTCACCTGATGGGAAAAGAGCATATATTACCAATCTTTTAAGTGATGATGTTTCAGTTATTGATACTGCCACTAATAAAGAGATTGCCAAAATAAAGGTTGGCAAAATGCCAAATGGTATTAGTTTGTGGTCAAATCAGTCGGGAGGAACACCCTAATATGGAAACAAAAACATTTCAGGTTAAGGGAATGCACTGCGCATCATGTGCAAATATCATTAAAAGAAAACTTGAAAAGCTCGATGGTGTTTCAACGTGCGCTGTTAATTTCGGTACAGAAAAGGCAGAAGTAGCATTTGACGCAACAAAAGTTGATTTGCCTCAAATGAATGAGCAAGTTAGTAAGCTTGGATATACGCTCAACGATACTGAAGTTGGCAAATCTTCCGAGT
>CAYGCQ010000047.1:0-2107 GCA_964348455.1 uncultured Pseudomonadales bacterium | reverse complement strand
AATATCCACAAATTACTTCAGAAAATCAGGCGAAAGACTAGAAGCTTAAAGAACTTGAAGAAATGAGACAGAAAACAGCTTTTGTCATGCCGATTGCTGCAGTGGTTTTTCTTCTAATGCTTTGGGAAATTCTTGCACATAGTGTGGCATTCCTTCCCACCTTTCCACTTTCGATGGATGCGTTCAACAGAGCATCATTTATACTGGCGACTCCTGTCATGTTTTGGATAGGAAGACCATTTATAAATGGTGTTGTACGTTTTATTAAATATAGAGCTGCAAATATGGATACATTGGTCGGAATTGGTACACTAGTTGCGTATTTCTATAGTAGTATCATGCTTCTTTTTCCTGAAATAAAGTCACTCTTAAACGCTCCTGAAGGACTATATTATGATGTTACCATTGTTGTTATCGGGTTCATCACATTAGGTAAATACCTTGAAGCAAAATCAAAACTAAAGACTGGTGAGGCAATTGAAAAACTCTTAGGACTTGCGGCAAAATTTGCAGTTGTAGTCCGTGATGGAGAAGAAATAGAGCTTCCAATTGGGCAGGTTGTTGTCGGAGACACCATAATTGTCAAACCAGGTCAAAAAATTCCGGTTGATGGAGAGATTAGTTCTGGTAAATCCTCAATTGATGAATCTATGATTACTGGTGAACCCATACCGGTAGATAAAACTGTTGGGGACACAGTAATTGGAGCCACAATTAACAAACATGGTGCGTTTCAGATGAGGGCAACCCAGGTTGGTGGGCAGACAGTACTATCCCAAATTATCAAAATGGTTGAGTCAGCACAGGGTTCTAAAGCACCGATAGAAAGAATAGCTGATCAAGTATCAGGAATATTTGTGCCGATTGTTCTGGTCTTTGCAGTAGTCATGCTTTTTCTATGGACTATTGTAGGTTCTCAATTTATGCCTTTTTCGCAAAGTCTCTCACTTGGCCTAATTAGTTTTGTCGGTATTCTTGTTATTGCCTGTCCGTGTGCGATGGGTCTTGCCACACCTACTGCTGTTATTGTTGGAGTTGGCAAAGCAGCACAGAATGGAATTCTTATCAAAAATGCAGAAAGTCTTGAAAAATTCCAGAGTGTTAACTTTGTTGTCATGGATAAAACAGGGACAATAACAAATGGAACGCCCTCAGTGACTGACATAAAGGTGACTTCGAATATAGCACAGAAAAAGATATTACAGCTGCTTGCGTCATTAGAGAAACAATCAGAACATCCATTAGCCCAGGCAGTAGTAGGAAGAGCTAAAGATGAGAGGATTAATTTCTTATCTGTTTCTAATTTTAAAGCGTTGGAAGGAAAAGGTCTTGAAGGAACGATTACTGGAACTCATTACTTTGCCGGAAATCTTAAACTAGCAGATGACCTGGGATTAACGGTAGACACTAATCATATCAAAAAATTAACTTCACAAGGAAAAACACCAGTAATTTTTGCAACTAAAAAAACAATTCTTGCGTATATTGCGATTGCCGATACTATTAAAGATGATGCGCAGGAAGCGGTAGCTGCCCTTCATAAGCTGGGTATCAAAGTTGCCATGTTAACAGGAGATAACAGACGTACTGCAGAGTACATTGCGAAACAGGTAGGAATCGATCGGGTGATTGCTGAAGTGCTCCCTGGGGATAAGGCTAATGAAGTCAAGAAGCTACAGGACGAAGGGTATAAAGTAGCAATGGTTGGAGATGGTATAAATGATGCGCCAGCTTTGGCAACTGCGGATGTAGGAGTTGCTATGGGAACAGGAACAGATGTAGCTATCGAATCTGCTGGTATTACCCTACTTGGCGGTCACATTTCCAAACTACCCAAAGCCATAAGGCTTGCTCGCACAACAATGAAAGTAATCAAACAGAACCTTTTCTGGGCCTTCTTTTATAATGTTGTAGGAATCCCAGTAGCAGCGGGAGCGCTATACCCATTCATTGGTATTATGCTTAATCCTGCAATCGCTGGTGCAGCAATGGCTTTTAGCAGTGTTTCAGTTGTAACCAATTCACTTCTCTTGAAAAGGTATAAAATATGAAAATGAATAAGATTATTTTAATAGGTTTCGTCTTGATAGCTATTGTTGGATTTTTC
>CAYGCQ010000046.1:0-4605 GCA_964348455.1 uncultured Pseudomonadales bacterium | reverse complement strand
ATGTTGAAGCATATCAAGACATTAAATCAGTTATCGACAAGCCAGATCTTGTTGCAGTTGGTGGTTTGGGAGCGAAACAGGACTTTGAGCACGAACTTTCTTACATAGAATCCCGTTTTCAAGACAAAACATTATTGCAAAAAAAACTCAATCATCCTCGGTACAAAACTGCAAACCTCTCTGATTTTGAAAAGTTCTATCTAAAATTTTGTAATAAAGAGAAATTATTCTTAAACTTCCACATTCACCAGGCTCATTGTGAAGCAGCTATTGAGGATCCAGTGTTTATCAGGCTAATAACTAAAATTGATGATAACGATACTTTTTATAACTTAGCTAAATATCTTAATCAAATTAAAGAAGACTACGCAGTTGCGAGATTGCTATTGGTCCAGTCGCAGTACCACCAAGTGGACTTTGACAAAATCAGTGAAAGAACCTCCTTTGTGTATGCTTTAGATTATTCCCAATTCAATATCTATGTTGGGCTCCTTAAATCGGCTTTCAAGGAGGCATTTAATGTCCTTGATAAAATCGCAGTTTTTATTAACGACTATTACCAGTTGGGTCACAGGGAAGAAGACATCTACTTTGATTCATTAAGGGGTAAGGGACGTACCGCCTCAATCTGGGAAGACTGTGGCACAATAAGAAAAGAAATCGTGAACTCTGAGAATATCAGTCTCTATGCTTTATATGATATTTATAGGGATTTCAAATCAGGCCGATGTCAAAGAATTCAAGACATAAGGAATGCGCTAACACATCGAAGATTAGTGATTTTCGACTCAGGTCTTACCGATTGGGATAGCAAATCCGACAAGCACAACATTGGATACAACACCATGTTAAACGAGACCATAGATCTTATGAAACTAGTAAAGGCGGCCATTATTTATTTGATTAACTTCGTGAATACTGAGGAAGAAAAGAAAAAGAAGTCCAATGGAAAACCGATCCTTGACATGTATGCTGACACATCGCAGTTTTTATAATATTGGTACAAACTAGACCATGGTGGGCAAAAGTTAGTAAAATAATTTTGATGGATTACCAATTAGACATGCCACACGCGAAGAACTAGACATAGCAATTGAATGGGTGGAACGTTGTGAACAACGCTAGAGAAATTATACAGAACTATCCAGACTATATCTATGATCCCAGACTTACAGCCACAAATAGCCACCTGCCCCACCGTTTGATCATCTAAATCTAGGATCCAACAAAGTCGCGGCTAGAAAGTAAGCTCCTAGACACAGAAAAACGACAAAAATAGTTTTCCCCAACAGGGAAGCTCCCTTCCTCTTTATTACGACAGGGATTGCCACTAAAAGGAAAACCTCTGCGATAAATGATCCCACACCCATAGAAATAAACAGATTTTGAAAAAAGACTGGAAACATAGAAATGTCCTCTTTGACATCGCCAAGTAGGTCTAAATGAGTTGGTATTTTAAGAATGTCCTGGGTGATGTCCTTCAAAAAGTGAATCAAAACAACAACATACAAAAATGGCAACAGTATCCGCCAAATCTTATATACTTTAACTCTCAGTGTTTTATCATTCTCCATTTCTAAAGTATACAATTTTTGCCCCCAAATTGTATAATTAAGTTGAGTTATGTCGAAGAAAAACAAAACACTACCAAAGCTATTAACAATCCGCCAAGCGGCGGAAGTTCTGAACGTTCATGTCGAAACGCTGAGACGATGGGATAAGGCAGGAAAACTCAAGGCAATAAGAGTAAACGAGCGGGGCGATAGACGTTACAACCCAGAAGACATAGAAAGAATTTTCAAAAATAATTAAATCTATGAGCGATATTCTTGGAGGAAAACTAGATAACTCAGAAATTAAGGAAAAAATCCTTGAGTTTAATTACTTGTCCGGATTTAAACCTTCTAACCAACTGATCGATAGTATTTTAGAGCAGCTCTGGTTTCATGACGTTTATAACAGTTTTGCCTCCGATCTGACCTATCTGGACTATTTACTCAATTACTTAGATACGAATAAACCACGGGAATTTAATCGTTCCGATTTTTACAAATTTGTTTTCGATCAAATTGCAAAAGAAGGTGACAGGTTAATTCTTCAACAGATTGCACTTGCATTCGAAAAGTTACAAAGCGATGCGCTGCCTCCAGACGAATATTCCTCTCTCCTACAAAGTCTTGGAGCTCCAGACGACAAATTTACTACTCGATGGATGGACGAACATCATTTGGGTGGATTAGGAAAACGAGATGAGAAAGAACTATTTATCTGGGAACATCACACTCTTAGCGAATTCCTAGTTGCAGAGTATCTGCTTCAGCAAAAAGACGCGATAAAAGAGTTTGAAAAGCTTTCTGTCTTGAAAAAACAAGGCATTACGGCATTTAAGCCCTCTTGGTCAGGAGTCCTCCGTTTTCTTATTGAGTCTAAAAGCGCTGGAAAAATTCTACTTTGGCTTTCCACCTTTTTAGAAGAACATTCCGATAACATTGATGACAACCTAGCTGAACTACTTGTTTATAAAGCGATAGATGAGCCTGGTGAGATTAAGGATAAGGTATTTAATCTCGTATATGGTCATTATTTTGATCAAATCGCCTGGGCACCTGTTTGGGCAAGAATACGACTATCCAAGTACATTAACGAGACAACTTACAAAAGACTTAAAAAGGACATTAAGAAATGGTCAAATAACACAGAAACTTTTGTTCGAAGGGGTAACGCAATCTCAATTGTAGAAGGCTTGTTGAAGGATAAAAACAAATTGTTGGATAAAAAAGAGAAGAAGTTTTGGCTAGAAAAGTTGATTAAGTTCGCCAATAGCCCAGATGATGATGGCAACGGAGTGTTACAAAGACACAGTCTAGGAGCATTAGCACAGTTTAAAGATAAGGCAATTATTCCCAAAGTGGCTCAAAAATGTTTTGAAGAGACTCAAGATTCTCTGATAAGAAACGAATTCATTGAATTTTGCATCGAAACCGATCCTAATTCAAAGGAGGCAATAGATTATTTCGTAAAAGGAACTCCAAGTATTTACGCCCGTCATGGTCTTTACATGGTTAATACTCAAAATTCGATCGAATACCTTCTGGAGAAAATATCACAAGACGAATCTTTTCTGAGAGTGTTTTTAGATAAAGAACATATTTTTGATAAAGACGGAAGCGACAGAGAGCTTCTCGTGAACATAGAAGCTCATACGAACACTGAAGTCATTAGGTTACTGAAAAGGCTAGTTTTTACTGTCCTGAGAATTAGTAATTACTATGACGAAGGGCGTTCGGGGTTCTTACGCTCAGTAGTTCAGTTAATTAGTAAAAATGACCCACACTACCTATTTGACGTTTTGGGGGATATTAAAAGTGAAAAGGATGAGCAAAAGATAGATCGACTTTTTTGGGATTCTAAAGACTTGCTCGCCTACCTTTTGACCAAAACCAACGTAAAAGAATACTTTGATTTTATAAAAGATTTCCCAGATAGAACAAAGCGAGATGCTCCATCGGTTGTCTATAGCGCTAAGCGGTTAAACGGAAATGAGGGAAATCTCGTATATGAGGAGGCTGTGAAATTAAAATTGGTCGAAAAAGTAGACCAGGCACACTCCAAAAAGTACTTCGAGAACCAAGAAAAACACAGGAAAGAAGGAATCTATAAAAGCTTTTTAAAGCAACTCGAACCAAAGCCCGGCAAGTATTTAACAAGTGTTTTCGAATATTTCCTACAAAACAAGGAAGAAATTATGAAGCAATGGAAAAATGAAGACAAAGAGAAGCTTTTCCATCTTGCTGTTGAAATAGGTGTTAAAAAGATTGATCCAAGAGAGTTCAAAGTAACCCTCGCAAATAAAAATGAAGGTAACAGCTCGTTTACTTGGACTTCGACAGCTTCCTACTATGGCGACTTACTAAATGTTGCTAAAGAACTAGCTTCAGAGGAAATTGAAAAACACAGACAAAACATCATTGATTTTATTCCTTATGAGTATGATACGAGCGCAACTTTAGACTTTATACAGCAACTGAATGATAAAGAGCTTGAATGGGTAAATACAGTTATGGGCGATAAGAATGATGATCGTCGCTACCTTATTCCACAGACATATATCTACCTAGTTGGAGAATATGCGAAAAGAGGCTGCAACCTGACAAGAGTCAAACCAGTACTACAGTCATTTGTTACCGATCCAAATATTCGGGATTATACACAACGTTCGGCGCTAGAAGCACTTGTCCATTTTACGGATAAGTCAGACAAGGATACTAAGAAACTTCTAAAAGATATTTGTACAAATTCTCAAGATCAAGAACTCGTTGAAATTGCTAATGGATTATTGATCACTATTTACGCAGACAGTAAAGCAATTGATTGGCGCTTTGAGAAAATAAAAGAGCCCTTAGCATTCGAGAGACTTGAGGGCGTACATTCAGTTGGCCGGGTTGAAGAAGAACTGATGAGCATGACTTTGGCTAAACCATTGATGAACTTGTGTGATGAAAGGTTTTTATCTAAATTTTTTGATTTACTAGAATACTCATTTAAATTTACAGGTGGAAAGGATAAGAAAAACGATGAACTTTTTCATGGATCTCCTCAAGTGTT
>CAYGCQ010000045.1:0-4921 GCA_964348455.1 uncultured Pseudomonadales bacterium | reverse complement strand
GTTTGCTCATTTATTATTTACGTCAAACGATTATGGTTCAGCGAGAAATGGGAGTGTCTCTTCTTGGTGTAGCTACGAGCTTACTAGGAGTTGGTTGTGCGTCCTGTGGTTCAGTAGTGCTTACTTCTCTGATAGGACTTAGTTCTGCCTCTACAGTTCTGGGGATATTACCTTTTAGAGGTCAGGAGTTTGGTTTTCTTGGCATAGCAATATTACTTATGGCTATTAGTTATACGATGAAAAAGATTAATCAGCCATATTTGTGTAAGGTGGTCTAAATAAAGGAGTAACTTATGAACACTAAAATACTATTAATACTCTTGATACTTATGTTTGGAGCAATTGGATATTTAAGTTTAAAGGTCAATTCATCCTCAGTGCTTGGCACGAGTACAAATGGCAGTGGATCAATTTCACTCTCCACAAATCCCAACCCCCTAAAACCTGGTCCGGCAACATTCTTGATTGATGTAAAGGATAAAAATGGAAAAGTGGTTGATGACGCGAAGGTTTCATACAACATCAATATGACAACTATGGATATGGGAGCTCAAAATGGCAACGCGACTTCTCAGGGTAATGGGCGATATTCGATTTCTGCAAAGATGACTATGCTGGGTCCATGGAAAGTTAGTGTTACCGTTAAAATGACCGATGGAAGTAGCGAAAAGAAGGACTTTACTGTTAATGTACGTTAATGAATATAAAAAAATTATTTATACTAGGAGAATGTAATAATTTAATGCTATTACATGTAGTCATATGTTAAAAGACAAATTTATTCTCAGTATCATAGGTATTACAATTTTAATCATGGCTGGAGCTGTTTTTTATTTTAGTAAGTTCGATTCCTCTACAACAGCAAATCCGAACAGTTCTATTCCAGTTTCTGAAGAAAAACAAAAATTGTTGGAAGTGGTTGCCGATGATTATATTAAGGGTAATAAAGATGCCACAGTTACTCTTGTTGAGTATCTTGATTTTGAATGCGAAGCCTGTGGAGCCTATTATCCTCTGGTGAAACAATTGGCCGACGAATTTAAAACAGAAGTTCGTTTTGTTAACCGTTATTTTCCTCTCCCAGGACACAAAAATGGTTTACCTGCTGCCCTTGCAGCTGAAGCGGCGGGTAGGCAAGGAAAATACTGGGAAATGCATAACCTTTTGTTTGATGAACAAAAAAACTGGGGTGAGAAGCAGCAGCTTGATCCAGCTATTTTCGAAGAGTATGCTAAAAAAATTGGTCTCAATTTGGATCAATACAAGAAAGACGTCAAATCAAAAGAAGTTAGTGAGCGAGTCAATCGAGATAAAACGTCCGGTACGCAATTAGGCGTTAACGGCACCCCAACATTTTTCCTTAATGGTGAAAAAATCCCTAACCCTAAGTCTCCGGAGGATTTCAAAACCTTTATTCAGGCCGCTATCTTGAAAGCTCCCAAGCCTTCCGGGCAGGAACTAGGCGAAAAGGTGCACGAACATGCGGATCTTAAAGTCTATATCAATAACAAGTCTCTAGATCTGACTCAGGCCAAATACCAGTCAACCGAAGAGAAAGAGCTTGATCCAGATACTCATCTACATGATGGTAACGGCAATGTTGTTCACAAACACCGTAAAGGTGTTACTTTGGGCTACTTTTTTAAGACACTAAAGATCGACTTTTCCAAAGATTGTCTGGTGATGGACACAGGAGAAAGATATTGTAACAACGAAACCAATGAATTAAAATTCTTGGTTAACGGCAAGTCGAGCGATTCGTTCGGCAGCTACGAATTTTCCGATCTGGATAAAATACTTATCAGTTACGGGCCAAAAGCTGAAGTTCTAAGTTCACAAATTAACTCAATTTCAGATGATGCCTGTCTGTATTCAGAAAAATGTCCAGAGAGGGGTAAACCACCAACCGAGAACTGTGTGGGAGGATTGGGAACAGACTGCATATAAAAATATAAATAGTATAAATATTACCTATGAAAAAAATACAAAAATCAGATATTCAGACACCAAGAGTAGTAAGTGAACCAAACGATTTAGCTTTAACTGTGAGAAAACCAAAACGATTGGTGATTGTCGGCATGGTTGCAATACTTCTCATCATAGTCCTTACCGGACCATTTTTTGCCAAAGGATTTTTCGTTGCAGCAATTGTAAACGGTAGTCCTATTAGCCGTTTATCCGTTATCAAAGATCTTGAAAAACAGGGCGGTAAACAGACTCTGGAAGGCATTATTACTCAGAAACTCATCGATAATGAACTTGCGAAACAAAATATTACCGTGACAAAAGAAGAAGTGGATGAACAAATAAAGCAGATTGAGGCACAAGTAACAAGTCAAGGTGGCACACTTAAAGATGCGTTGGCACAACAGAACATGACAGATGACAAGCTCCGTGAGCAAATTACCATCCAGAAAAAATTAGAGAAATTGTTAGCAGATAAAGTGGCTGTCAATGATGCAGAGATTGATGCATACATTAAAGAAAATAAGGCAAGTCCCCCAAAGGACGTAAAAATAGAGGATTATAGAAAGCAATTAAGCGTTCAGCTCAAACAGCAAAAGTTTCAGACCGAAGCTCAAAAATGGGTTACAGATTTGAAAACAAACGCAAATATCAAGTATTTCGTTAATTACTAACCCTGGCGCTCGAGAAATTGAAGGATCTGTATATTGGAGATTTAAGTTTATAAAGCTATATGATTTCTCGTCATAGGACTACAATCTAATTATGCTTATATCAGAATTATTTAAAGAAACAAAATTCAAGCGTCTATTTGCAGCGCTTGGTTTAATAGTTCCCTTAGAGTTATTATCGCTTTTTTCCTACCACCTGCCGTGGTTTATAGAATACCCCCTTTTTGGAAGCATTATCTATTTCTTCGGGAAAGACGTCATATTCGGTGGTTTGCAGGGCTTAATCCGGCTTAAGTTTTCTAATATCAACTTACTGATGACAGTAGCTACCTTCGGAGCTATCTACTTAGGTGAGCTTGAAGAAGCGGTGATTATCATAGTTTTGTTTGCCGTTAGCGAAGCGCTGGAAGAATTTGGCATTACCCGCAGTCAAAACGCTCTTGAGGAATTGGTTGATAAAACTCCAAAAACAGCTCTCATTAAGGGACAGGAAATCAAAACTCCAATCGAAAAAATTGCGATTGATGACATTGTGGTGGTAAAACCGGGTGACTATATCCCCCTTGACGGTGTAGTCGTCAAAGGCGAGTCGTTGGTTGATGAGAGTACTATTACCGGCGAACCACTTCCAAAAAATAAATATGAAGGTGAGTTGGTTTATGCCGGTACACTAAACAGCCAGGGATACATGGAGATTAAAATAACAAAGACTTCCAAAGACACAACGCTTGCCAAGATTATAGATTTGACTTTCCAAGCAGCGGAACACAAATCTCAGGCCGCTAGATTCATTGAAAAATTCGCGTCTTATTACACCCCGGTTGTATTTATTGCATCCATTTTTCTGACTGCCATACCTGTTGTTGTCCTTGGGCAGCCTTTCAATGCTTGGTTTCCTCAAAGTCTAACCCTTCTCTTAATTGCTTGTCCTTGTGCCTTAGTTATCTCCACCCCCATTACGATTTTTTCTGCCATTGGAAATGCTACCAAGCGAGGCGTTTTAATTAAGGGTGGCCAATTTTTAGAGGAAATGGGTCGAATCAGAGCAGTTGCTTTCGACAAAACCCGTACGCTCACCAAAGGAGAGCCGATGGTGTCTGATGTCATACCACTTAACGGTTACACTAAGGGCGAACTCCTGGCTTGTGTGGCGGGCGCAGAGGCATTTTCCGAACACCCTATCGCCAAAAGTATCATCGAGAATTCAAAACTGTTTCCAGAAAAAGACCATGAGTATGCAAATTTCAAAGCGATTATGGGGAAAGGAATTAGTGGTGAGTGTCTCGTTTGTGTCGATAAGCATCACTGTATCGGTACTCTTCAGTTTGTCATGGAAGAACACAAAGTTGACGAGCGTGTAATTAAAATTGTCGAGCAATTTGAGAAGGAAGGAAAAACTGCTATTGTTGTCACCGACGATAACAAGATTGAAGGCGTTTTGGGGATTGTTGATGAAATCAGACCTGAGAGTGCTCAAACAATAAAGCAATTACATAGAAATGGCGTGAAAGCAGTCATCCTAACTGGTGATAATCCTTCGGCTGCTGGCTATGTTGCCAAAGAAGTTGGCATTGATGAGGTTCATGCCAGACTCTTGCCTGACGAAAAAGTAATTCAGATCAAAAACTTGGTTAAAAAATACAAAAACGTTGCGATGGTCGGTGATGGTGTTAACGATGCTCCCTCACTCTCAACTGCTTCAGTTGGTATAGCTATGGGAGCAATCGGATCGGAGGTGGCAGTAGAAAACGCCGATATTGCTCTCATGAATAACAATCTGACTCTTATTCCTTTCTTGATAAAGTTAGGACGTAATGCTAATCAAACTATTAAAGTAAATGTTGCTGCAGCTATTGGTGTTAAGTTCATTTTTCTTGCTCTAGCTCTCTTAGGTAAGAGTAGCCTGGCTTTAGCGATTTTTGCTGATGTGGGGGTAACCGTATTAGTTGTTGCTAACGGATTACGGTTATTTTCTTTTGATCAAACTAAGAATATATGAAAAATATGAATACTCACAGACAGGATTTTCCATTACTCCGCGACAGCAAAGTCGTGTATTTTGATAATGCCTGTCAAAGTTTGCGACCACAGCAAGTGATTGAGGCGATGAATGAGTATTACCGTGAGTATCCCGCTTGTGGCGGTCGAAGTATGCATCACTTGGCAGCTAAAGTAACTCATAAATGCGACGAGGCGCGTGCTGCTGTTGCCACTTTCTTGCACGCAAAGAGAAAAGAAGAGATCGTGTTTACCAGAAATACCACCGAGGGGATCAATTTAGTCGC
>CAYGCQ010000044.1:0-5309 GCA_964348455.1 uncultured Pseudomonadales bacterium | reverse complement strand
CATCACGGTCTGTATTATTGCCAGGAGATGGTAAAGTCATTGAATTTTCAGCTTCCAGGAGAGTATGGAAAGATTCTTGCCGGGCTATTACTACTTGCCGGAGTGTTTACATTATTTAAATTATTTGGATCAATTTTGAGTGTGTATGCTTTTAGAAAAGCACTTTTAAACAAGAAAAACGAAGATCATGGTCATCTCACAATCTTATTTGAGTCTTTAGGACTACAAGAGAGAGTATCAGTTATTACACAAGCTAAACCCCAAGCGTTTTGTTTTGGCATACGAAATCCCAGGATATATATTTCTACCGGACTTATTCAACTTATGAGTCAAAAAGAGCTCGAAGTAATACTGAGGCACGAAAAATATCACCTGGAACACCGAGATACGCTTACGTTGCTACTGGCAACTATTATTGAATCGCTTTTCCCATTTTTCCCGGTAGTATCAGATATTATTCAAATCTACCGAACGGACAGAGAGGTGAAGGCTGACAAAGCGGCACTTACAATGGCAACCGACAAACAATCACTGAGAGATGTGTTAAGAAAGCTTATCCAGTACGAGCCAGATATCCATCCAGTTTTTCTGCCGGCAATAATGAGTGTAGATACCCTTGAGGCGCGTATCCGATCAATGGACATAATTGACACCACCTACAAAAAAATAGGATTAAGAAGTCTGAGTGTAAGTCTGTTATCTCTTTCTATCCTACTTGGACTGATGGTAACGCCAGTAAATGCCATCGAACTCCATGAAGACGGACAAGATGTGGTCATGCTCTGTAGTGGTTCAGCTGGCTGCGAATCAGTGTGTCGTAAACAAACACTTCAACAGCTCCAAAGCTTTCAGCCACAATATACACCTGCGAGTATTAACTCCAGTTCTATTGAATGATGTTGTTAGACATAGTTGACAGATAATCTGTTTACCTACTACACTATGTAGTAATATGACAGATCAGATAATCAATTCCAAACTCACTCCGGTATTAGTAGTGCTTTTAATAATCGGTTCTTTTTTTCTCGGATCTTTAACTACAAAAGTTAAGATGTTGGAAAAAAGCAATGTTGCTGGTGTAGCTCAAGGAGCTAACAATGCTCAACCGGCAGCGGCAGCCCCCCAACCTCCACAAGTTACTAAAGGAGTTGCATCAGTTGATGATGATCCAATCTTGGGTGATAAGAACGCACCGGTTACCATAATCGAGTTTTCTGATTATGAATGTCCGTTTTGTAAACGCCACTTTGACTCAGCACATCAAGAACTTGTTAAAAAATACATTGATACTGGTAAAGCAAAGCTGGTATTCAGAGATTTCCCTCTTTCCTTTCATGACCCAATGGCTACAAAGGAAGCAATAGCTGCTACATGTGCTCGAGACCAGGATGGAGATAAAAAATACTATGAATTTCATGATGAAATATTCAAACGCACCACTTCAAATGGGAACGGCTTAGATGATGCCAAAATACAAGCAATCGCGAGTGATTTAAAGTTGAACATTAGTACTTTTACATCATGCCTTTCAAATACAGCCAAGGCAGACGAGGTGAAGAACGATATTGCTGACGGCTCGGCAGCCGGGGCATCTGGCACACCAACATTCTTAATCGGAAAATCAACGAGTGACGGAAAGATTGACGGAGACTTATTGGTTGGGGCACAGCCATTTGCCGCATTCCAGGCCGTTATCGACCCACTGCTTAAGTAACGCTATGGTCACAATAGCAAAAATACTCCGCCGTCCGAAATATCTATCGGTTGCAATCCTGACCTTGCTGATCATGATTGCGTTTGCAGCCTGGTTACCGAATTTACATCTCATAACCCGCACCATGACTTCTTCAACCATGACGTTGTGGGAAAAAACCAATCTACTGACAGCCCTGTTGGGTTCGTTACAAACTAACTTTACTCCACTTTCCCGAACTCTTACGGTTATCAGCGCGACACTTACAGGTATTCAGACAAGTTTATTGATTTACTATCTCCGCCAATCGGCAAGAATTCAGACAGAAATGGGTGTTTCTTTTGCAGGTGTCGCGACCAGTTTGCTCGGCGTAGGGTGTGCTTCGTGCGGATCTGTCCTACTGACTTCTTTAATAGGGTTTGGATCTGCAACGACCGTGTTGGGGATATTACCATTTAGAGGACAGGAGTTTGGATTTATTGGCATTGGAATACTATTACTTGTAATGGCCTACACAATGAAAAAGATTAATCAACCATTTACTTGCGTCGTTAAAAATCAAAAATAACTATGGAATTGCCGGATAATTGGAATCAACTGACTAAGCACGAACAGAAAGAGTACAAGAGGAATTATTATCGTGACCAACAGCTAAAACAATATAAAACATCTTCGTATAAGAAACATGGTGTTTACATATTGTTTGGTTTACTGGTGATTGGTAGCGGATATTTGCTTATTAAGGAACTTTCAAAACCACGACCCGGGGAATTTGTGGCATCACTAGGAAATAAACATATCGAGAATTTAACTGACGCTCATGATCCCTACAACTCCATTCCGCCCACCTCAGGAACCCACGTCGGTGGGAAAGCTAATTGGGGCATCAGTGATTCGCCCATTCCTGATGAATTACAACTCCATAATCTTGAAGACGGTGGTGTCGGGATACAATACAACTGTGATGCAGAAACAAAATCACCTGAAATCTCAACTCCGAGCGCTGAAATTGATGGCGAGTGTAAACGACTTGTAGAACGATTAACTGAGGTAGCTAATAGATATCCCGACAAAGTATTTATGGCTCCGTATCCTAAATTAGATACCAAAATTGCGCTCACTGCTTGGACAAGAATAGAAAAGTTTAATGATTTTGATCAAGAAAGAATTCAAAAATTTATCAAAGCCTTTAAGGGAATTGACCATCACAAATAGGTTGAAAAAGATGCGTGTTAGTCCTACACTATGTAGTAGGCGATGAGATCTAAATAATTATATGGAAAAAATAAATAAAAAAATTCTTGTTGGTCTGATAGCTATAATTTCCGTCGTATTGTTTGGCCTTCTACAAAAATCGTTCTCGAAATCCAAAAATGCTCCCGCACAACTCACAACGACGGGTGAAAATCTCGCAGGCGAAAAAGCAATGGAGGCAATTTCTTCTGATGGAGTTCCCCAAGCCACAGAGACATCTGGTTTACAAGAACTTACCTATACGATGGATAAAGGCACAAAAGTATTTAACTTAACGGCAGCACCAGTGCGATGGCCTATTCTGAAAGACACCACAGTGACTGCTTGGGCGTACAACGGGATGGTGCCGGGACCTCTCATTCGCGCAACAAATGGTGAGAACGTCAGGATTATTGTGAAAAACAACCTGCCGGAGTCTACCACTATCCATTGGCATGGAATACAGGTTCCCAACAACATGGATGGTATTCCTGAGGAAACCCAAGATCCTATTGCGCCAGGCGAATCGTTTACATATGAATTCGTAGCCAAACCAGCCGGTACCTATTGGTATCACTCTCACTTTGATTCCGATAAGCAAATCTCTGTCGGACTTTCCGGAGCATTTATCATCGATCCCGTTGGCGGACTGGCATCAAAACCAGACTTAGATAAAGTATTTATGCTAAATGAATGGAGAGTCATTGACGGCCAAACGTATGCGGCCATGCCAGCCACAGGTATGGATGGTAATTTCTTTACGATAAACGGTAAGGCTTTTCCCGAGACGGAAAACATCAATGCCAAAGTGGGACAGAAAATAAGACTTCGCTTTGTCGGGTCAGGCCAAATGATCCACCCCATGCACTTGCATGGTTTTCCCTTCAACATAGTCGCTACCGACGGGAACGATGTTCCGCAAAGTGCCCAGTGGACGAAAGATGTGGTGTCCGTCGCTCCGGGCGAACGATACGACATTGAATTTACACCGGATAGACCAGGTAAATGGATGTTACATTGCCATATTCCACACCATACAACCAACGATCACCAGGAGCCTGGTGGACTTATGATGGTGATTAACGTCTTGTAATAAAAAATAGAAAGGAGATAAAAAATATGAACAATAAAACACTCTTGATAATACTAGCGATAATGGTCAGCGCTGTTGCGTATTTTGGTTGGAAAGCATCGTCAGGTCCTAGTTCCGGTACAGGTGGAGGGATTACCCTCTCAACCGACCCTAACCCATTACGACCAGGGAAAGCGACCTTCATGATAGATGTGAAGGATAAAAGCGGCAAACCGATTGATAATGCGACAGTTTCATTTGACTTGAATATGACCGCGATGAACATGGGAACCCAGCAGGGTAATGCTACATCACAGGGAAATGGAAGGTATGCAGCCGTGGGCAACATGTCTATGCGCGGTCCTTGGCTAGTAAAGACAACTGTCAAAATGCCCGATGGAAGTACGGAGAGTAAAGATTTTACAGTAAACGTTCCGTAAGGTTTTTACAGATGAATAAATACGCTAAAGTATTTTTGTTTATATGTATTTTGGTTGTACTTGCTGTAGTTATAGGGTATCAACGAAATAACCCAAGTCAGGTCTCAGATAATCAAACCATTACACCAACCATAACTCAGGAAAATAACGGCAACCTGTCGTTTATCGAAACTCTGCGAAAAAGAGAATATACGCAAAGTCAGATAACAATCGAGAGTTCTCTTTCTAGCAATAATTCATACAAGAGCTACTTTTTTTCTTATCTATCGGATGATATCAAAATTTATGGTCGGATGAATGTTCCTACCGGTGACGGAAAATTTCCTGTAATTATCCTCAACCACGGGTATTTCAACGCGTCTGCTTTTACAAGCGGTGATGGTACCCAAACGATGGCTGATATTTTGGCAAGAAACGGGTATCTGACTTTGGCTTCAGACTACCGTGGATTTGGAAAATCAGAGAACGACAGTCAGGGATCGCGCGGTCACAATCCCAATTACGCCATTGATATCCTCAATCTCATTGCTTCTGTAGGCACCCTGGATAGGGCTGATGCGACGAGAATTGGCATGTGGGGACACAGCATGGGTGGCGAAGTCTCTATCCGAACAGCTGAGGTAACAGATAAGGTGAAAGCCGTAGTTTTATGGGCACCCACCAGTACAAATACTTCAAAAAACGCTGCGTTTTATGGCGGAGGCAGGCGCACTTCGCCCTCACCCAGTCAAGAAACTGAAAGTGCCTACTCGAATAACGATATCGGCTATATAACTGCTCCAATAAGCTTACATCAGGGACTATCTGATACCGAGGTCAATCCGGAGTGGTCAAAAGAACTTAATGATGTACTAAAGACAGAAGACAAGAC
>CAYGCQ010000043.1:0-5338 GCA_964348455.1 uncultured Pseudomonadales bacterium | reverse complement strand
CCCGCACAAGGTTTGAGTACAAACCCTTGTACGGGGTTTCCTGGGTACAAAAAAAGCCCCGTCACTGAAAAGTGACGGGGCATAGGCTTTGGTTACATCCTTGATATCAACCAAAGCCAGATTATCAAAATGACTGTGCACCCCACCACCCACCAGACAGCCGTTACTGTCATTGAGAAGGTTACCGTGAGGTAAACAATCCACAACAATAAAAATAAGAAACCCAAGAGCCAGAGATTAAACTCCATTATCTTCTCCTCTTCGCAAGCCTCTTGGGCTTGTGTCTAAATTAATGTTCTTTAGCCAGACCCATAATATACCACCTCTATGCCTATTTGTCAAGTTCTATTTCCTTGATTAGGCACAAAAAATCCCCCCTTATCCAGGGGGGAACCAAAACTACTGATCTTGAGCTTGACCAGCATCCCCACCTTCCGCAAATTGGAAGAGGGAAATAAAATAGGAAATAGCTGTTGTACCTGCCCAGATGAGCAGCTTGGCCAGAATTGGCATCTCAGGGATCAAGAACACAAGCGCCGCAAATGAGGCAATCAAGAAAAGATTCTTAAGATTAATTTTATTCACAAAAACTCCTTTTCATTAACACTCAGAACTCCAACTATGCTCTATGGAGGAACTTATTGGAGAAACGGAGCAATACAGTAGCCCCAAAGCCACGAACACAGCGCGGCAAACAAGACTGCACACAACAAAACAGTCCAAATAGTCGGCCCCGATACATATGCGACAAACACCCCTACCACTACTCCACCAATTGCGCCCCAAATATATGGATTTCTTTCAGAGGAACTCATCTGCTCTCCTTTTCCTTTTGTTAAAATGCTATTAGATTCTTACCCCATAGTTTACCATTTTAAGACTCCAAAGTCAATCTTTTCAAACCCCGCTTTCAAGCGGGGTTTTTATTTTTGATACACTTAATCATGGCTATTAAGAAAAACTTCTTCGTTTCCCTAGGCGTCACTTTTTGGATTCTTACCGCCGTTTTCGCCCTTCTGCCCTCCTGGACCCACATCTACTATCGCCTATTTCCCCAAGCCTCCGGCGCCTTAGCCTCCACAATCGCTTCTACGGCCGTGATAGCTCAAGAGACCATTAATGAGCCATCTATCGCACCAATACCCACCCCGGAGCCATCACCAATCCCCACACCTATCATTCCGGAAGTCGACCCATCCCTACCTGCCGAGAACGGCCTCATAATCGACTCCATCGGCGTCCGAGGTGAAATCCACGAAGGTACCGACTGGCAGAACCTTCTCAGACAGGGCATCTGGCGAGTTCCCGACTTTGGCACACCCTCAGATTCTAGCCAACCTATCATCATCGCCGCCCACCGCTGGGGCTATCTTGAGTGGAGCGCCGCCTTCCGCAAACTAAACTCTTTTTACAACCTTCCAAAGCTCAAGGCTGGTGATACCATTCGAATTGTCTGGGAACAGCGTCCCTACGAATACAGCGTCTACGCCACCGACACAGGCACAGCCATCACCGACTACGATGCCGATCTCATTCTCTATACCTGCCAACTTTGGAACTCCCCAGTGAGATTCTTTGTTTATGCGAAAAGAGTAATTTAGTTTATCAATTGTCCCCAGCGATTTACCTCAACATGTTACATTTATAGGCACAAAAAGCTTGACATTTTACCTTTTATAGGTTAATATTTAGTATCACATTAAAAAGGAGGCCTAAAGTGTCTAAATTAAGAACATATCCAGGCTTAGCCTGGCTTCTCGTTTTTGTAGAACTCGCGATCATTTGTGCCCACGCTTTTTTCTTCATCGCCACTCCCTCAGCAGTTGGAGTCTTCTGGATCGCATACACTCTCGGCTTGCTGGGACCCAGCCTTATCCTTGCTGTGCTGGAAACTCTTAAGTGGTGGGATGCCAGCAAATATCGAACCAAATTTTCCGAATGGCAACGAGCTCAATCTCGTCGCTGGGAAATGTGGTCTCGAAGAAATTTACGATTCTAAAAACCAACACACCCCGTCTCTGCGGGGTGTTTTTGTATCAATTCGAAATTTAATTAAAAAGTTGGAGTACCAACTGGAGCATTTGGAAATGCCGCCGGCTGAGTCGCACTAGGAGTCTTAGGTGTCACATCTTCCATTGAATTTATCATGGTCGGCATGGGTGGAACCACCGCTTGGGGGTTTTGATTTTGGGAAGGTTGGACAACAACCCCCGAAACTTCAGGTTTATCTGATATCGGCTTACTATATTTTTCCCTCAACTCAGCCAAGCTCTGTTTTGTTTCCTCCAGTTGTTCCTTTTTTAGAGAGGCTGTATCAGCCAATATCTTAGCTTGTTCGAAAAGTAAATCATTTACTGTCGATTCATCAACCACTGATTTTGTTATCGGCGCTGATTTTTTTGTTGTATCATCCATATATTTTTATTGACTGGTAATTTCTATTCTTGGCCAATTAAAGCATTCAAATCATCTAATTCTTTTTGTAATCGATCTCTAGTTGCAATTCGAGCTTCTCTGTCTGCTTGCTCAGACTCTGTAAGGATTCCGGTTTGAATTAATTCAGCGGCTTCAGCATTAGCTTTGTTTACATTTCCAACCCTCTCTATTCTGGCCCCTACCTTTCGTACCACCTCACCGATACTCCCCAGAGCCTTTCCCCAGATTTTACGGGGCAATGCCTTAGCTGCAATCATTTTCTTTTTAACTTCAGCAACTCCATCCACATATTTTTGGTGTTCTGCTATATCTTTCATTACTTGTTCCTTTTTGGCAGCTTCAGCCATCAAAGTTGCCATCTCCATTTCCTCAGCTATTATTTTTACACTCTGGACATCTGAATTTATACCATCCAAAGCAGATACCGCCTGGTGTCGGAGTATGGCCACAGTGAGTGCCTTGCCCGCCAATCTAGGATCATTCTCAGCCTCCTCCATAGTCTCTTCGAGTACACTCGTAAGCATCGTAAGTTGAGCTTCCGCCTTCATTTGGCGATCCAGTAATCCACCTTCAACATACTCTCCACCCTCAAACCCAAGCTCCTTGTAAAGTGCTTCGATATTAGCTTCACCCCTAACTCCATTTTCTAACCTATCCGCTCTGTCACCCTCCTGAATATCTAAGTAAGGAAAATCCAACACTCTACTATCTTCAAGTTTTTTATCTATAGCATCCCTCTCATTTACCAAAAGGTCCTCATTATCCGGATATCTTTTAATTAATCTATCGGTCAAGTCATCCAATTTTGAGGCTCTATCCTTCTCCGCCCTTGCGAGCGTCCCAGCCGCCAAGTTTGCATTTTTCAAGTTGTCCAAACTACCAGCACCATCAGGCGGATTTTTAAGCGCCTCCAGCACTCTAACTCCGGCAACAAACATTTTTTCCTCTGCCGCCTCTGCTTCAGCAGCGAGTTTTTCGTCTTCCTCGAGATCTACTTCAGGGAGCTCTCCTCTAGCTTCTGCAATCAAGGCTTCCTTTGCAGCTGCAGCATTTTCAAAATCTACCGCTTCTTTTACTATGGCCTTAATATCTTCCTCGGTAACTTCCGGAGTATTAGCAACGAGAGCAGCTTCAGCTTCGCTGAATTCAGTAGCTGAAATTTTATCTTTGAGATACTTCGCTTGTAGCGTCCTCACACGTTTTTCTTGGAGTTTCTTCTCATCAATAGCTTTTTTCAACTTAACTTGCGCCTCAAGTCCCTCAGACTTCTTACCCCTAGATAGTTCTTTTAAAGCGTCTGCCTCAGCAGCGGCACTTTTCTCAGATGTCCAATTTTCTCTTACAACACTAATTAACTGCTTTCCCTCATTAACAGCAGCAACTCTTTCTCGAGCTCTGTCGGTAATTTCAGAAGTAACTGGTGTTGACATAAACCTCTCTTTAGCTTGAGCTGCTAAACCAGGGCTGTATTCACTCGAAACATTAGGATTCATATCATTCATTGAATGTTAACTTATTTCAGTATTTCACATATTTCGACAACATACAATCATCTCTCACAAGTCGATGGGCTCTGTTACAATATAGGACAGTTCTTTTATATTTTCAGGAGGCATAAATTGAAAAAGCGGATCTTAATCCTAATTTTTATTATTGTTATCGCTGGTCTTGGGTTACTTGGTTGGACAGTAACTCGCCAAGACATCTCTTCCGTTACCCCTTCACCCACCCAATCGCCAACTCCGTCCATAACCCCAACTTCATTGTTAAATTTTAGTGGTCCGACTCCCCTAAATACCCAAACGCCGAATGTTATTACCGCCACACCAACCCTCTTTATCCCGACGTCATCAGATCCAGTTTTCTACACAGTTCAGTCGGGAGACAGCCTGGCCGACATCGCCAAGCAATTCAATATCGATCTCGCTGGGCTCGCACGTGCTAACCACATCACCAACCTTGACTTGATCTTCATTGGCCAGAAGCTACTTATAGACACTGCTCCCATCACCGCTCCAGAAGCCACAATCAGCGAAGGCAAACAGATTATCGTTGTCCTATCGGACCAGATGGTCTATGCCTACGAAAATGGCGTTTTGGTCAAGAGGTTCGAGGTTGGCACTGGCAAAAAAAGCACTCCCACAGTCACAGGGCAATTTAAAATTGAACTTAAATTTGAAAAAGCCGACATGACCGGGCCCGATTACCACATTAAGGACGTTCCGTGGGTAATGTACTTTCACAATAGTTACGGCTTCCACGGTGCCCCCTGGAACCCAGATCTCTACCAAACTAGCCACGGATGTGTGAACATGCTGGTTGAAGACGCCAATTGGCTCTTCGACTGGGGACCAATAGGCACAGACGTTCTAGTCCTCCCTTAACTGCCAAACCCTGCTATTAGAAGCAGGGTTTTTTTATGTCTATATTTTCACCCCCGAGCCTAACACACTTGACAAATCAAGTATTATAGGGTACAATACCCACAGTCTACAGTAAGTAATTTCACCCGGCCCAGCCGGAGCAAATTCAAATTACAGGAGAAAAAGTGATAACCTTCCTAGCAATCATCCTGGTAATCTTAGGGGTCGCCGTGATCATCACAGTCATTAAGCCCTGGACTGATGCGAAGATCGAACGGCCCGAGCTTTATCGGACAATTCAAGCCAGCTTTTTCTGGCTGATTGTATCGGCCATTTTGACCTACATTTTCGGTTGGTCAAATGTTGAATTCGTTAACCAAATGGGCATGATGAGGTACTTATATTCAACATACTGCGGTATGACAGCCATACTCAGTTTGGTTTCGTGGGTTCACTTCTCCTTCAGATATCCCTGGCTCGTATAAAAATGACGTCCTCCCCGCACAGACTCCGCTTCGCTTCGCATTGTACGGGGTTTC
>CAYGCQ010000042.1:0-5462 GCA_964348455.1 uncultured Pseudomonadales bacterium | reverse complement strand
TTGCACATCAAGTTGCATAGCAACATGAGAAATGCCTCCAGACACGAAGTTGTCTGGGAGACCCCCCACCCCTCCATCCGCCACGCCAAAAAGTGAAAAACTGGATGAAAATTAGCTATTTGGCTTTCAATCTCCCGATACCAATCTAGGTACATCAATCATCCCCGAATTAAAAAGGCGTGTTATTTCACCAATTGGTAGTTGCAAACCAACACTTCTAGCAGATAAATCAAGATCATCATTCGCCTTTTGAACCATTTCTAGCATTTTTATCTCTAATTGATCTGAACTCAAACTTGAACCGTACTTTTTTGCACACAATTGTGCCACCACGTTAGCGCTAGTTGCCTGAACTTGCAATAGTCTCTGTTCTAGATGTGTGCCTTCCAATCTCAATCCATCACCTCCTACTATCAATTGTTCAAGTGCTTTTGCACTAGTACTGCTACTTACCCTTTCAAACATATCCGATGCGAGAATATCGTCTTGTGGTGAGTCAGCTACAGTTGCCTGAACGATATCTGTAGCTCTGTCATCAATTTGGGATCCATAATGTTTTGTTGCCTGACGACCTATCGTTGGTTGGCTACTTTCTTGTTGGGTAATATCTCTGTCATCATTTATCAACATTTCACTACCCATGGCACGTAGCTTATTTGTGATCTCACCTATCTCACTATCCACTATTTCTCTTTCGATCGTTGTGTCGTTATGATTCGTCCGTGATTCATGCATACGCAACCTCATTTCTTCTTTCGCCTGTTCGCGACGATTCATTATCATAGCCATATCTTCCCTAGTGAATAAATGCTTTTGACTATCCAAAGTTTCTTGAAAAACATCTTCGTCTAGCAAGCTAATTCGCTTTACAATTTTTTCAAAGTAATTCATTGATTCACCGCGAACCTCATTCCCAAAAAATTGTGCTCTCATCAGAATGTTTACTGCATGTATGGCACCACCCCATCTACCTGTTTTTAATCCGAGCTCTACTATCTCAACCAAACTGTGTACCGTTCCACCTCGATTCCCGTCCACTTTGAGCGACATTGCCAATCTATGAGGTTGTATGATTAACAATTTATCAAGTGCTCGCGCTCTTCTTTCTAAATCAAAAGTACTGTTCGTAACTATTAATTGTAATATCTCTGGAGAATCAGGTGATGCCAGTTCAGCAATATCTACTTGGTGAGCTTGGAGTGCTAAGTTGGCATGCAAATGCGATCCCATCTTAGCTGTAGCCCCCACTACCTTTCGATCATTCATCCAAATATGGGGAGAACGTTGATGGGTTGCTTCTCCATGTGTCATGATTGCATTCGCTGCTTCAAGGAAGGTAATTTTTTCTGGTGGCACATTAAAGCTAACTCCGGCAGTGGCATCTGCAACTAAAATGTCAAAAGCATTGTCTTTACTGTTTGCCATATTAACCTGTGCAAATCCATGACTCTCAGCACCTGATTCTTTGTGAGTACCTAGCCATTGATACCAATCTTCCCACGTCAATAATTCCTCGGGTCCGTAAGTCTGGGCGTAATATGGTTTTACATTTTGAGGTATGACAAACTCAAGTAAAGTAGCTAGTAACTCGCCATCTACTGCACATCTTGCTACAAATTGATCTGTCTCTTTGGCAGTTAGAACAGCAATAAGCGGTGATTTCATTGTGGCATCATAATGCCTGTTAACATGTAGCATTTTGGTCACACTATGGACTGTTTCCCCTACCATTTTTTTCCACTTTAAATCTGTCTTTGAATCAAAATCATTTCCTTGCTCAATCAAGTATTCTTTGAGATTTTCTCGTCGATCTAGAAGTTTATGTGATTTTTTTTGTAGCCCCAGAAGTACTCCAAGTCGCTTATTGTCAAGATTTTCCAAAGTTGATACAGCCTCTAAAGTTAGCGTAGTTCCAAGCGATTCATAAGTTTTGAGGAGTAATTCAGCCAAAAACTCTCTGGGAATTGAGCCTGTGCTAGCCATAATTAGTAAGAGGATGCTCCCCTCATCTAGATCACCTAATTCCGCTTTTCCATTTCGCATTTTCTCGAGTCTTTGTTGAATCTGTTCACTGGTACATTCAGCAATTCCAGCTCCTTCAATGTTGACCATTCCTAGGGTCTTGACTAACGAAACAAAATCATCATCACCTTCATTAGGTTTCCTACCGAGTAATTTTTCAAGCATTGCTGCGAATTTAGACACACTACCTACACTAGCAACCTCTGAATTTCTTATTAATAGCTCATGTATCTTTACCGCTATTTCTGTAGGTAACCTGCTTTCTATGAGCAGTGATACTTGCTCAGTTACTTTCTCTAGCAGACTGAGCTCACGTGTTTCTAGAGTAGTAATATCATAATTTGGTCTGGGTTCTCCTCCTGGGTGTAGGAAGCCTAGCGAATCGATATATGCTCCCCATGCACCAAGACCAGCGATCTTGAGATCTGTAGCATTGGGATTAAACTGGATATCTATTCTGCCATCTGGTTTCTTTCCATAAAATGTCGCATTCCCACGAAGATTTGTAAATATGCGGAGTGGTTCACGAAACCTAGCTTGCCACAATTCACCTTTTTTGTATGGGTCAAAATCTAACAAGTCAGGATATTTTACGTATGTTACATCAGCACATGGAACAGAAAGCAGAGGTTCGGGTTGATAATCTTTAGTATCATCTATCAACTGTTCTGTTCTTTGAAATTGACTTGAAAGTAAATCTGCATAGGTTTCTTGTTGCCATCTAGGCATTCTTAGATATAGTACAGCCATGGTATTTAGTTGCTGTCTAACAGTAAGCGAGAAGTTATCAAACTTACCAAATAAAGATCTGCCATTATGTGAGAAATTCCAGGCATTTTTACCGTCAACTATGGTAAACTTACTATGACTGTATGATACATCGCCGTGCTGAGCGACTGCCATAAATGCATCAAGATAATCAGCAGTTCCAGAGAAGGTAGCATCTTGCCCATATCTACCGCCACCCAATGTAGTAGTTTTTGCGCCCGCAATTAATATAGATATATCTTGAAAGTTAGTTACTTGCTCACCACCTTTATCATAATAGCGATTACACGTTTCAAGTATTGTATTGACTCCGAGATATGCTTTATTCATTGAATCGAATAAGATCTTTCGCGTAACTTGATCTTTTCCATTACCATGTTCTAAATGCCAGCGACAAACATCAATTACATTATGATATGTGGTAAACAGGTGTCCAACAGTACCACGATATTCCTTGCTTTCAAAAAAATCATGCGAATTTGTGGCTATGCATGTGCGCATCCGTAACTGTAAGTCACAGAGTTCAGAATTAGCCTTTCTTGCAGCTAAATCTAAATTCATTGGCATTGGTAGCATAACTGATTTTGCTACATTATCAGTTATCGCTCCGCGATTACTTTCGATTTCTCCACTTTCGACAATTGACTGTATTTTCGATGAATGCGTATATGACCTAGACCAATCAGCTCCATCTATCTTTGAATCAGTACACCAAGTGGCATAGACTTCAGTTAATTGCTCCCAACCACCACATGTTTTTAGTGCTTCAGCGTATTCTTTGTCACTAGCTCCCAATTGATGTAGTTCGTCTAATCCATGGGTTTGTAATATCCTCATGGCCTTTTCGTCTAATTGGTTTTCTGGTTTGAATCGATTCTTGGGTAGTTTCCTGAAATACTCGGTCGGTGGTGCATACGGAACCAAAGCAATATTCTCTGCGCCAGGTCTTAAAGTGTCGCTCGCTGCTCTGTCCTGCACATGCAACTTATTGAGATCATCTGCTGATAGCTGGACTACATAAGATGGTGGACAATCGAGTGGAGGAGAGTTGAGTCTTTCTCCTAGCCATAGTGCACCCTCCACCAACCCTGTCCTATCAACTAGTTTTTCTGCCGCTAATCTTCGCTGTTTTTTACACTCATCAATAGTCGTCTTCTCTGGATTATCTGTCATCTCGATCACGTTTAGCAGAGAAGACCAGTTGTCAAAATTTCTTCCATGTTCAGGACTCGATCGCATTTGATCAGCATCAGCTTTGAAACCATTCATTTGTCTCAATCCATAAGCTCGTGTAAAGCTAGAGTTTGCATAGTTTTAGTATCAGTCAATAGTAAGTTAAACATCTCCATTAGTTGTCGCAATTGATCTGCTTCTGCCATTTGTCCTAATACTCGATACTCCGTGTATCTGTTTAGTAACCCATAAGCAGTTCCGAGTCCAGGCGATTCGGCTTTGCTAGCGACTTGCATAAGTCTAGTCATAGCATCGCGCATGTTAAAGTTGCTCAAATTTGGTAGTATCTCTTTTTTGAACCCCGAATTTCTTCGAGGAGTGTTTGGAGTAGTTACCGACTCTATCAGTAGCTTAGTAACTACTTTTACGTCCACTCCTATCTGCTTCGATATAAATTGAAGAGGTTTTAATTCTGTAGGTCTATTTTCTTGAAACAATCCTAGCATAACCATTTGAAGAAATTGACTTCGATTCGCAATCCTTAATAGTCCATCGTCGCTTATCTCATCAGGTTCAATACCAAATGCTTCTGCCACCGCGTTTTTATCCTTGTACTCTAAATCTACAAAGAATTTTTCAAACCTCTTGGTTATACTAGTCGCTCCTGATCTTGGTGCTCTACTTTCTGTAGGATCTAACTTAGATTTTTTTGCTTCTGACGAAATAAGATCAACTCCCCCAATTATTGAAGCCCACGAATCGATAAGATATTTTGTTGTTCCATGATTGATCGTAACTGCGCTTTCGTTTAGTGCTATCAAAGCAGTAGCTCTTTGAAGCGAATTCGTATTAATAAACAATGGTTTTAACTCATTTACATGATTAGCCATCCAACTAACAATCAAGTGAAAATCTCCAGTATTACTATAATCTGGTAGTCCCCCGACTACTCCTACTTTATACTTATATCCTAAAGCAGGTCCAACTCGCTCTGTCATCATGTGGTACAAAAACTTCCCATCATCTTTCCATTGACTCGCATGTGCAACAGCTAGCGCTTGTACTCTTCCGCTATGTTCACTCTGAATTTTGCGAGTAAAAGGCGAGATGTCCCTAATCGCTACACCTCCACTTTTCCGCAAATTATCTAATTCATCATGATATCTCTTCCGAATGTTATCTTTTTTTACTGGAGCGACATGTTTCGCTTCTCTTTCAGTTTCATAGGTTGTTTTTTCGCTTTTTCCAAACATTTTAAGTAACTCAAAAGATACGGGGATATGTTTAGGATTAATGACCATTTCAGTAAATTTTGTTGGAGTAATCTCTGTTGGAAGTTCTCCAGTGGTTAGACACTCATCAAATAAAGCTTCTGCTTTTCTGAAAACTTCACTACTATTAAATCCATCTTCTGGTGACATAAAAACATCATATCTCATTGGATGCTAATTTTCATCCAGTTTTTCACTTTTTGGCGTGGCGGATGGAGGGGTCTGGGG
>CAYGCQ010000041.1:719-5541 GCA_964348455.1 uncultured Pseudomonadales bacterium | reverse complement strand
CCGCACAAGGTTTGAGTACAAACCCTTGTACGGGGTTTCCTGGGTACAAAAAACCGGTCGCCTGGGCGACCGGTATAGAGATTTTTCTGTTTTACTTATTAAGCGCATCCTGAGAGTTAACCACCTTGATGATCACGACCACGTAGCTGTCAAGCTCATCGAGGGATGGTTGGTGATCAGGTACGAGCACATTGGGGTCCACGATGATACGTTGGATCGGAATCCCCAGCTCGTTGGCCAACAACTGCTGAATGTACTGAGAACGTCTGAATGCAAACTTCCGGATGAAGTCCATTTCAGCAGCGTTAGTTGAAAAACCGCCTGCCCCACCTCGAATAACCAGGACGGTATCATCTGACTCGGACATCAAGTTCGCAATCGCTTCAGTCATCTTCAGAAGCTTCTCCTCTTCACCAGGTACCAGCATATTCGCCTGGTTCTGAACAAACTGAATGTTCTTGTAAGGCAAGGTCAAAAGCTCCGGTAAAGTAATCAGTGTATTACTGTTCACTTGCGGCGGCTTGGTTTGTTCGGTAGTGTCATATGCGTTGTTGAACTCTCCTCTGACTTGTAAAGCGTTGCCATTCAAGAGCATTGCCACATACTTACTGGACACCATTTTCGAACCGTTAAAGAGAGAACCTGAATTTCCATTACTGAAAACTTCTCCATATGTCCAGGTCCGGTTACTCTTCACCAGCTGATCGATGACCAAGTTTGAACCAGTCGGATCAGTCTGGAACATTACCGCATTATCGTTCAATGTGGCCAATGCTACATTCTCCATCTGGAAGCTAAGATCGGTAAACGCGGTAGCAGGATTAATGAACATCCAGTCAGCCATGTTATAGCCATCAAATTCGAAGCTTGCCATCACCTGAGCCGTCTGCGCAAGGTTGTCCTTGGTAAAGTACTGAGTCGCCACGTTGATGTCGGACAAGAAGTAGGCCACGGCCTCAGTTTTTTGCTCATCTGCCTGGTGACTGATTACCACGTAGTCCGTCAAAGTTCTCCACCACTTGGTAGAAACCAGAACTGTTGAATTCGGACCTATCGCATCATTTACCAGAGGTTCCCAGTAAGCAACAAAGTCACCGTTTCCGGAATTGAAATTATCTACTGGACCTCTGCCGTCCTGAGGATAGATGATGTAAGTGTCGCTTGGAGTAAGTCCAATTGACTGCATCATCTTCAAGACCAAGAAGTGATCCGCATTTCCAGGGGAAACCATGATGGAACGACCAAGTGCATCGTTAAAGCTTGGTTTCGGACCGGTCGCGACATAGTTCTGTGCCACGATTTTATCCGCACCGGCTGACTGATCTGTACTCCAGACCACTAGAGCGCTGTTCTGATCGTACAAAGACAGAGCACCATTGGAAGCGAAGTAGACATCGAGTTCACTAGACTTCAACTTGTTTTCAACCACATTTTCATCCCAACCATTAATGTCATAGTTAGGTCCGTACCACTTCGGGAAGAAGTTGATACAGTAGTGATCGGAAGCCGGCATGGCTACGATGCGGTAGACGACAGGGTAGAAACCACCATAAGCATCCATGGACACATTCAGCGGAGTCTTCCCATCACCGGCTTGACAAAGTACAGGATACTTTCCAGCAGCCACTGCTTGTGGCTGAGAGGGGTCGCCTGCCTGTTGCAGCGGCACAGCAGTTGAGATCACATTTCCGGGTTGCTGGGGTGCAGCAGTCGCGAACTGATCAAGCGACTGACCGGTTGGAACCTGTTGATTCTTCGGGCGAAATGCCATATAGGCAAGTCCACCAATAACAAGAAGTGAAACAATAAAAATTATGAATTTCCTGACTGAAAATCGATATTGCGTTTGCATTTTTCGAGCCTCCTATAGGTCACTAGAGATGCTATAAATTGAGGGGGTCACTGACCCCCTCATTATTCTTAACTAGAAATACTAGTCCTGCTTAACTTCCGGTTCAATACCGGCGAGCTTGAGCATTTCCGCATATTCGGTTGTTTCAGTTGCTTCGGTAGGGCCATCGGCGCCTAGAGAGTTGGTTGCCATGCGAGTCATGATGTCCAATTCAATTGCGTTGGAGGCACTTTCGTCAGCAACCTTCTTCTTCACAGAGTCGCGCAGTTTGGAGCCAATCTTAGTTTTTGGAAGTTCGGCGATCATGTCCTGCGTAAACTGGATCTGATTGTTCACAATGTCATTGATCGCACTCGTTGACAGGGTAACCTGATCGTCAACCAAGTTAATGCTGACCTGGAGTTGAGCCTTGTCGACCCAACGACTGGCAGCTTCGGAGCCCTTTGTGATAGCAGCCACAGATAATTCAAGCTTTGCGATCGACTTGTTGATGTCAGTAACAGCTGCCACAGATGTCAAAAACTCAGCACTGGTTGGGCCATACTTTTTTGCAAGCTTTGCACCATCGGCCATCATCTTATCTCGAGCGGTCTTCAAAGTGCCGAGAAGTACTGCAGATTGTTGGAGACCAAGTTTTGCATTCTTCTCGTTCATAACGAGCTCGAGCAGATCTTGTTTGTCCAGGTCCTGAGCAATATCAAGAGCACCTTCTTCACCAAAGAAGAACGCCACCAAACCAACAGTTGCTTTCGGTCCCAATACGTTCGCAAGTGATTTAATAGTAGAAGCCATTTATTTCTCCTTAAAACAGATTTTCAAAGTCCGCTCAGGTGTTTTTAGATTCCTGAACATTCAGAGAGTATTTTAATCGAAATATAGGTCCTTTGTCAAGCCTTATCTTCTTTTTTTTACCACGGGCTGGCCTAGAGTCGTTTGAAGTGATAGGCCAATAACATTTAAATCATTATGAAAAATTATCCATTAAGCTGGCCACATAATCATTTGACAATCCCAACCCCAAAGGTGTCATTCCGGGTCGTAGAGTCGCCTGGGAGACCTTGACCCGGAATCCAGGATTTACTACACTTCTCATCACCATAGCTAATTACCAACGATCCCCTTACCCCCCATCCTTCAGAGTCGCCAAGAAGTCCTTATTCGACTTCGATCTGGCCAGTCTGCCTATCAAAACTTCGGTTCTCTCATTGTCCCCTAGCATATCCAGCATACGTCGCATCAGGATTATGCTTTGATACTCTACGGAGTCAAAAAGAAGATCATCTCGACGTGTTCCAGATCGATTTACATCGATAGCCGGGTAAATTCTGCGTTCAGCCAGTCTACGGTCCAGGTGCAACTCCATGTTTCCGGTTCCCTTGAATTCTTCGTAAACCAGGTCATCCATTCGCGAGCCGGTATCGGTCAGTGCTGTGCCTATTATCGTCAGGCTTCCACCACCTTCAATCTTTCGAGCCGCCCCAAAGAATTTTTTGGGTGGATAGAGAGCTGCCGGGTCAAAACCTCCCGAAAGAGTACGCCCCGACGTCGGAATTGCCAAGTTGTATGCTCGAGCCAAGCGGGTAATCGAGTCCAATAGTATCACCACGTCTTTCCCCATTTCAACCAAACGTTTGGCTCTCTCTAGCGCCATCTCGGCTACACGAGTCTGCTCTTCAGCTTTTTCATCAAAGTTACTGGCCGCTGTCTCTCCTGGCATTGCCGAATCCTTTGTTACAGCCAAAATATGTCTGGAAATATCGGTCACTTCTTCGGGGCGTTCTCCTACGAGTACAGCCATCAGATGAATTTCAGGATAATTTGTGGCTATTCCACTTGCGATTTCTTTTATTATTGTCGTTTTTCCTGCTTTTGGAGGTGAAACAATCAACCCTCTTTGACCTCGTCCGATAGGAGCACACAAGTCAATTAACCTGGTCGAAAGTATCTCTTTACCTGTTTCCAGCTTCAGTTTCTCAAATGGGTAAATTGGAGTACCTTTTTCAAACCTCGATCGGTCATACATTTTCTCAGGTTCTTCACCATTCACTTTGGTAATCTGAATCATTGTCCAGTAAGGCTCTGTTTCTTTAGGCCTTCGAGCCAGCCCAGTTACTACGTCTCCGGCTCTAAGTTTAGCCGATCGGCTCAACTGGGAAGCAATCGCCACACCATCTTCTCCTGGTCGAAAGCCCGATCTCAATATGCCACGACCATCCACACTCGTCATCTCAAGAATTCCAGAAACTTCCTCAGTTATTACAGGCTCCTGAGGAACTCTTGGTTGGAAACCTGGCCTCACTGAGGTGTACCTTGACTGGAAAGGAACTCTGGGGGCAATAGGTTGCCTTACAAAAGGTCTTACTGGAGCCCCTGAGATTTTAGAAGGAGGCACCACGTACGGCTTCTTATCTTCATTCTTTTTATTACTTCCGTCATGGGGTTTATCCACCGTAGCAGAAGCTGCGCCGCCACTCTTACCCAAAACATCATTGCCAGGCTCGGAACTTTTACTCATGTCGTCATTGCGAGGATCAGTACTCTGAACCGAAGCAATCTCCAACTTTGGTTTTAAACCAGGCCTCTTTTTTGCAACACTCAACTCTTTAGGTTCAGATTCAACTTTTACATCCTTAACGATGTCATCTTCACGAAAGAGTTTACCCACCTGGGCGGGGGGATCCATCTGTATAGCAGGTTCCTCATTTTTACTTTGCCTTACTTCAGGCTGAGAAGGCTCAGCCATCTCTTCTGGCGCAGAAACTTCCTCCTTGGTTACAGGAGCAGTATTTATTTCTTCTAGAATTGGACTTTTGACCTTTTTAATTGGGGTTATAGCCTCGGATTTGGCATTACTAACAGGTGTTTTGGCTTTTACTGCCATAAGGATAATTTGGGGTAATTGATTAAAAAAAGATACTTAAGAAGTGAGATGTCATCAGGGTTTTGGGAGTTACCTACTTACAGTCTAAT
>CAYGCQ010000041.1:0-709 GCA_964348455.1 uncultured Pseudomonadales bacterium | reverse complement strand
CCCACATGTCAAGTCGTTTTTCAAGTTCAATCACAAGAATGCATCACCCAAGCACACCGCGAACAAATCAACTTTCACCAGTTGCCACCTCAAGCACCAAAAAGCCCCGATAATTCGGGGCTTTTTCTTATATTGCAACTACGCTGTCTTGCCTTTTGGCAGGGTGCTTAGTCAAACCTACACTTCTGGATAAATACGGAACGTATGTCTCGAGATTATTGTCATTCCGGGCTTGACCCGGAATCCAGTTCTTTCGAGATTTTTTAGAATCAACGGAACGGAGGTTTGTTTGAAACCTAAGTCAATGAAGGGTGAAACGCGTAAGGCTTTAGCCGCAGCGCCGTTTTTAAGGTGGCACTGCAAACCAAACCCATTTCACCTTTGATTGACTCAAGAATATATCAAACTAACGCCAAGTATAACACTCAAGGCTATAGTTTGTCAATACCACGCTATAGGTACTTCCCACTATATCATTCTACTAACTAGCGAATCAAATCCCTTTCCGCCACCTCCCGACCACTCACGGTCATTGCGAGTTACGGTAATCTGAACCGAAGCAGTCTCACTCCACGCACATCTTTTACCCACAAAATGACGTCCTCCCCGCACAGACTCCGCTTCGCTCCGCATTGTACGGGGTTTCCTGACTGTATTTCATTTCATGCTACCAGCATATCATCGCCTTCGGCGATGACATGCTCTTCCC
>CAYGCQ010000040.1:0-5849 GCA_964348455.1 uncultured Pseudomonadales bacterium | reverse complement strand
ATCTAATCATAACAAATCTGTAATTTTGTATGGATTTACCCCTTCGGGTACCAGCGGCTGATTCAAGTCCGGAATGACAGGGTAGTTTTTTGAGTTAAAATAGAGGTGCGTGCCGAGATGGTGGAATGGTTTACACGCAAGTCTTAAAAACTTGTGGGAGAAATCCCATGAGGGTTCGACCCCCTCTCCCGGCACAATGAAAAATACGCGCCTAGTGTGCGTATTTTTTATTGTCATTAGGGGGGCGAACATGCCGGAGCTGAACACGTAACGTTTTCAGCGAGGCTGGTCCTGAGGAACTGAAAGTTACCGAAGGCGACCCCCTCTCCCGGCTATAGATAGTAATTTTGAGGACTAGCGAGACTGATTTCTATTGATTATTTTTGAGGTAGGCCGCCATGGGCCACATTTTGAGTTAAAATAGACATGATTGACTCGGTAGCTCAGCTGGATAGAGCACCTGCCTTCTAAGCAGGTTGTCGGCGGTTCGAGTCCGCCCCGGGTCACAATATGAAAATACGCGCCTTGTGTGCGTATTTTTTATTGTCATAACGCAGGATCTCGAATTGTCGGAGGCAAGCTCCTAACGAGCTTGCCGAGACTGGTCTCGAGAAAAATTCAGCAGAATTTTATCGAGAGGAGTCCGCCCCGGGTCACAAACGATAGAAGAAGCTACCTATAGGTTATAATATTTCAACAGAACTTTTCAATATTCGTTTATTTAAGGAGGTGCTCGATGAAGAAATTGTTTTTACGAGTCGTGGCTCCTTCTTGGTCTGCTCTGTATGTCATCTTGTTTAGAGGTTTTGGAGCGTGGGCGTTTGTTAGCTTGATGCTCATGTTTAATGTCTTAACTGCTTCACTGGTAATGATTTTCCTTTATTGGGTTTGGGGAGTTATCTTTTATTTAATCTTATTAGAGTCAGACTCATTTGAGCACTTTAAGGCTACTCTGGAACGATTGTTAGAGGACAAAAAGGGTAAAATGTTCGTCTGGTTAAAGAAAACATTTTTTCATAATGGTGAACAGCCCTCAATATCTCCCGCTTTGATCATGGCGGTGTTCGTCATTGAAAGTCCTCTTACAGGAGTTCCATTGGTAAGATTTGCTTTTGCCAGAGATAGAATCTGGATAGGAATATTTTGGATAACCGCAGGTTCAGTTTTAGAAGTACTGACCTGGTTCCTCCCAATTTATGGAGGAGGCTTAGCGGTGATAAAAGGATTGTTCTTCTGGATCACTGCTTAATAATAAATAGCCACCCTTTCGGGTGGCTTTTCTTATGAATCTTTTTTGATGGCTGCGAAATATAGGTCGCTGAAATTAGCGAATCTAAGTTCAGGAAGTCCCATTGCAGTTCTGGAGGGTAGCAGTATGGCAACATTGTCACCATATTTTCTTTTAAAGCTTGTATTGAGTGCTTGATGCACTACCCTTAAAACTTTTTCGACCGGCTCTTCAATCTCTAGTGCAACTTTGTTTATTAGCCAACCAAAATTGTCATTTGCAAGCTGATCTTTGGGGCCATTTATGTCAAAGCCGTAGCGAATCAGGACACTCATTAAATAATCAGTTTTTATATAGTTCATACCTAGTTGATCTGAAGCCGCATTTGAGTCTGTCACTCCAAGCCCGTCTCCAGGTGCAGAATTTAGAATTATCTCAGGAACTCCGTAATATTCACCAAGGTCTCTGACCTCATCTTTGGTTAATTCTTGAATTACTTTTACATTACCAACATCCCCATTAATCGTCCAAAACCCCATCATCATTTCAGAAAGATCGTCTGTGTCAAGCACAAGCCCGCCACTCTTTCCGGCCATATCAAAAAGATAAACCATGCGAGTACGGCACTTTATGTTCCCATTCGAAACTCGCTCATCGCGATCTTTTGGATTTGGAATACGAAAGGGACAGTCTTGATACCATTTTGTAAGATTCACTTTGTTAAGAGCAAAATGAAATCTAGTTGCAAGGGCTGTTGCTTTTACCAAGTCGTCATCTTTACTTTCGACATCAATGAAGGTGTAGCTATAGCCGCATTGATACTTCCAGGTTCTAAGTAAGTTGATAGCTTTCAGACCAATCACCGCCATGACAGCAGAGTCCAGCCCACCTGAGATCCCTAGTACAATATTTCTGAGTTTATTGTCCTTGATGTATTTGGAGTTCAAAAACTGCCATGTCATCGATCTTTCTAGCCTGTTCAACAGTCAGAATTTTCATTGAGACTCCTTTTAACGTACAACGTGTTTAACTTACGCGTAATTATATCATTTTAATAACTTATAAGAAAAACCCGCCTAAAGCGGGTAGTTTCTTAATAGGTGTTTTTGAGTTCTTCTCGGTGACGTCTACGTTCAACCTGAGTAAGGTATTTCTTTCGAAGTCTTAAGTTCTTGGGAGTGATCTCCAGTAGCTCGTCTGATTCTAGGAAGTCGAGACACTGCTCTAGTGAATAGTGGGTAGCCGGTACAAGCTGAATAACACCATCTGAGGACTTTGAACGCATGTTGGTAAGCTGTTTACCCTTGCAGGCGTTAATCTCAATATCTTCTTGTTTGGCGTTCATGCCGACAATTTGACCTTCATACAGTGTGTCACCAGGGTCGACAAACGTAATTCCACGTTCCTGAGCTGACTGAAGGCCATAAGAAAGGGCTTCGCCTGAGTTTGTGGCTATAAGTACTCCCCTACGCATTTTTGGCAAGTTAGGGCCTACGGGTTCGAAGTCAACAAATTGACTATTAAAGATTACTGTGCCTTTGGTGGCTGTTAAAAGGAGAGATCTTAGTCCAAGAATAGCTCTGGTGGGCATACGGTAGACAAATTCAGTCTCTTGTTCGGATATAGGCTCCATGCTATCCAAGTGGCCAAAGCGTTTGCCTATTTCCTGAGAAATGGTGCCCATGTATTCATTTGGAACTACTATGTTTACCTCTTCGTAAGGTTCACACTTTTTTCCGTCAACCTCTTTGTAAATAACTTCAGGCTTACCAACTTCAACTTCATAACCTTCACGTCTTAGTGTTTCGAGCAGTACGGAAAGATGGAGTTCACCTTTACCGGAAACTTCGTATTTTCCATTTTCGAGTTTTCTAAGTTTGAGGGAGAGATTAGTCTCTAGTTCCCTGGCTAGTCTTTCTTCAATTTGTCTAGCTGTGGTGAATTCCCCTTCTCTGCCTGAGAGAGGCGAAGTGTTTGGTCCCACAGTCACGTGTAGGGTGGGTTCGGTAATTTTGGCTGAAGCTAGAGGCTCGGTGTCTCCAAGGGTGGAAACCGTTTGACCGATCTTAATTTTTTGAATTCCGGTTATGGCTACGATGTCGCCGGCGAAGGCTTCCTTTACTTCTTCCCGAGTTAATCCTTGAGAAAGAAAAACTTTGTCAACCTGAGCAGGCTTAGGGGTATCGTCCAGCACTATTACTTTTTGACCAGGTTTAACTGTACCCTGAAAAATTTTTCCAATCACAATTCGACCCAGGTGTGAGTCATAGTCCAGAGAAGAAGCTAGCATCTTGAAAGGACCTTCCTGGCTGTTTGTAGGTGCAGGAATGTACTTAATGATTTCGTCTAAGAGTGGAGTGACGTTGCCTTCTTGATTAAAGTCTGTTGGTGGAGTGGCAAAAACCTTACCTGTGCGACTAACTGAGTATAGGGTCGGGTATTCCAACTGATCGTCCTGGGTAGCTAACTCTAGAAAGAGATTGCCGATTTTATGGACTGTCTTGGAAATATCAGCATTGGGTTTATCAATTTTATTTATGACGACAATGACCTTCAGATTGAGCTCAAAAGCTCTTTTAAGAACGAACTTGGTCTGAGGCATGGGACCCTCTTGGGCGTCTACAATTAGCAGGGCTCCATCTGCCATACCTAAGGTTCGTTCTACTTCTCCGGAAAAGTCTGAGTGGCCTGGTGTGTCGATAATATTTATTTTAGTTCCTTTGTAGTTAACGGAGATGTTTTTAGCCAATATGGTGATGCCTCTTTCACGCTCAAGAACATTACTATCCAGAAGTGTGGTTTGGCTCATTTCATCCTGGTTATCGCGAAAAATATGTGATTGCTTGATGAAAGCATCGATAAGGGTAGTTTTGCCATGGTCAACGTGAGCGATAACGGCAATATTTCGGATGTTTAACATATTTTGTATTTATTTATGGATTCCTGGCCGAGTCTACTCGGCATCTGCGACCTACGCAGGAATGACACATTTTGGGCAATTAAAAAACGCTCTTTGGAAGCGGTAAGCTGTAATTATACCCTATAAAAGCTTGCTCGTCATCTTTACAATAACGTTTTGTTATTGAAATATCGTCCTGCGCTTCCTTTTATATCTACGCCTATAATGTATTATAGTCTTGATATAAGGCTAAAATGTCTAATCTGGGAATAGCAAATGAGCGTGTTTCACAAAAAGCATAAAAAGAAAGAGCGGTAGACTTATCTTATCATAAGAAATACGCTCTAAATAGTCCCCTATTTTGAGAATTTGCCTGTGAGCTTGACGAGTCGTGCTGCGTAGAGAATTTGCCTGACTTCACCGTCTTCAGTTTCGATCTGGTCTGTGTCAGCGATTTTCTGATATTGCTGGAGATAGTTGCTGAGAGCAGCTTTTAATTCCTTTATTTCTTGACGCATGTCTTTGATTTTCTGATTAAGCGAAGCGTTAGATGGAGACTTTAGAATGTCCTGCTTGGCTTCGGCCTTCTTCTTGGTTACTTCTTTGCCCTCATCATTTGCCTTCTTAAACTTTTCGTCGTTGGCAAGAACATCATTAAACATTTCTGCTTGTTTTTGGAGTTCGGTTTTAACTGACTCAATGTGGGAGATGTGAGTCTTTATGAGGTTTTCAATCTGAAACAAGCTGGTTACGGATTGATTAGTGCCTTCGGGTAATGGGGTTTGGGTGTTGTTTGTGTTGTCCATGATTTAATTATTCTATGGTGTTTCTGAGTAATGGTCAATAATGGCATGTATATTTTTTTTGGAAAATTCACTTGTAATAATTTTACTTTCCACCTTGATTCCGTTAATAGAAAGCTGTACTTTTGGAGTGAATATTTTGTTTTTTTCCCATTCTCCTGATGGAAGCATCAAAATGTAGGTTAAATTGTCAGAAAAACTAATTTTTTCATTAATGTCTAGTGAGGTTAATTGCTTCTTAATTGACGAGAGTAGTTTGGTTCTTCGATCGATCTCGTGCGGTTTTAGAATATCATGCGACTTCATATCGTCTATACTTTTTCCAGCTATTATGTCGTTGAAGATGCTGATGATTTCTTGCATGGTATCAATTGTCTTTTGCGGCTGCCCTTTCTCTTGGCCACGCTCTAGTGCTTTTTTGGAGGTTTTCATGTCAATAATTTCATCTATTATTAATTCCCCTTTATTATCAAAAGAAACACTTACATAATCTGGCGTACTGGGGGGAGTTTTTCTTCCTGTAACCTGATTGGCCTTTTTGAATGCTTCTTCAAGTATTTTTCGCACACCTTTTTGAGTTTCAGTTTCTACACCAGACTCGATTCTTTCTGTAATGGCGATGTCTTCAAACACAGCACCAAACGCACGTGCTTCTTTTTTGTTTTCATATATTCCGTTTGATAATATTTCAGCTAAGTCAGATTTGATCTTAGGATACGATTTTAATAAAATATCATTTTTAGTCTGAGAGTCAAAAAAAATTATTTCTTGCTCCATTGCAAATTGAGGCATGAGAATACTATAACTACTTTTTATGAGTTTGTGCAAGGAAAAATATATGAATTTGTAAATATATTATATTTATTCAGACAGATTTAAGGTTTATTGTTATAATGAAAAAAGTTACAAGTTTATATAC
>CAYGCQ010000039.1:0-6217 GCA_964348455.1 uncultured Pseudomonadales bacterium | reverse complement strand
CCGCACAAGGTTTGAGTACAAACCCTTGTACGGGGTTTCCTGGGTACAAAAAACCTTCCCCTTAAGGGGAAGGTTTGTGAAGATGGTCGACCAAGAGGTTGTAGAAAAACAGTAAAGTTGCTGTGGCCAAGGCGATCCCTATTAGCCCCGGACTGGCTAAAAGGTGGAAGGCCATGTCGATAAGTGAAAATGGAAAAATGACGGCTACGATACTGGCGTAATTCATTTCTCCGGCTACTGCACCGAAGCCTAGGATTAAAGAGACGGCAAGATGTATCCAGTTCCTCTTCTTTCCGAGGGTGTAATGTTTGGCGAATAGCTGGCTTTGAAGTATGGACATTAAAAACCCTAGAAGCGCCACCGAGCCAAATACCAAAACAGATAACCCATTTAATGGCTCTGCCATCAGCCCAACCACCAGCAGATGTTTTAGTTCGAAAAAAGCATAGGTGGAGTTTGGCATCACCAGAATGAATACATACAAATAAAACCAATCTCGAAATCTCATACCTTTAGCGACTTTGGGGTATCCATAAAGGAGTATCAGGATGAGCCAAAAAACAGCAAGTATTATTTCAAAAAGAATTGAAGAGACTTGATGACCTTGAAAAACGCCCACAAGGACCTCCTTTTATTTAGAATGAGAAAGAGCAAAAAATTTTATAGGGTATTATACCAGATTTGAATTTTAGGCACAAAAAAGCCTTCCCGAAAGAAGGCTGAGATGAAAACTAGGCACTAAAGATGTCTTTTGCATGCCCAAAAAGCTCTAGTGCATCTTCAAGATTGCGGATTCTACCCCCTGCACTGACCGTTGGTATAGATTTAAATTTTTCCTCAAAAACTTGTTTTGTAAGATACAAATAACCGATTCTTCCCTTGAATTCGGCCTTAACAACTACAATTGGATTTGATTGAGAATATTCTCCTTGGGGTATCTCCGCCCATTTGTAGACTTTCTCCCAGGTAGTGTTAAACAGACAAACCTTGTGGTAAGTGGGGTCGCTAAGAGGCATTGGTATCTCTTCGATTAACCAAATTTCTACGGACGTGTCCATATCAGGACCCCAAAGCTGTACTCCTAAAAATTTCATTGAAAACTCCTTAGACAATGTTGTTAGAGGACGTTATGGGATATTATACCAAAAAACCCGCCTGAAGCGGGACTTTGGTGAATCGTAATTCAAATGACTACCAGCGGAAGTGAGCAAAAGCCTTGTTGGCTTCGGCCATTTTGTGAGTGTCAAGCTTCTTTTTGATGGCATTACCTGCATTTTCGTGAGCTTCTACAATTTCGGCAGCCAATTTGTCAGCAAGAGTTCTATATGGGTTAGATCCACGAGCCTTGGCAGCATTGATTAGCCAGCGGATGGCAAGTGAGTCGCGGCGCTCCGGGCGAATAGGGGTAGGAACTTGGTAAGAAGCTCCTCCAACTCGGCGGGAACGGACCTCGATGGTGGGCTTGATGTTGTTGAGTGCTTCGTTCAAGAACTCGATTCCGTCTGCTTTAGTTTGCTCAGCGACAATATCAATGGCTTTGTACACTTGTTTAGCTGCAACTGATTTGCGGCCATCTTGCATTACACCCGTGATCATTTTGTGAACTAAGGCATCACCGTAAACGGCGTCGTATTGAATTTTTTTTGTTGGTGGTTTCTTTGATCTCATATTGTTTGTTTTTTACTTTTTATGGATCCCCGCCTTCGCGAGGACAACCTCATCATTTTTTAGCTTCTGAAGGACGTTTAGTACCGTATTTGCTTCTGGACGAGCGACGCTTTTCGATACCACCGGTATCAAGTTTGCCTCTGACAATGTGATATTTGACACCAGGAAGATCTCGAACGCGACCACCGCGAATCATGACGATACTGTGCTCGGCCAAATTGTGACCTTCTCCCATGATGTAGGCAGTAACTTCTTGTTTATTGGAAAGTCGCACACGAGCGATTTTGCGCAAAGCAGAGTTAGGCTTTTTGGGAGTCATTGTCTTGACCTGAAGACAGACACCGGCTTTTTGCGGACTGATAGTGGCGACCATATGACGTTTTACCGAGTTAAAACTTTTGCGCAAAGCAGTGGTTTTGATTTTTCGGGTAGTGTTGTGACGACCTTTTTTGATTAGTTGATTGGTTGTAGGCATAGTTAGCTCGTGTATTTTATCAGATATTCTCAATTCTGGCACGCAACTTACTAGTTGGAACCAAGCGACCAATAATAACGTTTTCTTTCATGCCGATCAGGTGATCGATCTTGCCCTGGGTGGCGGCGTCTGTAAGGACACTGGTGGTGTCCTGGAAGGACGCAGCTGAGAGCCATGAGTCGGTGTGAAGAGCGGATCGAATAGTGCCGAGGATAAGGTTTGTAGCGGTAGCAGGTTCTCCCCCTTGGGCAATGACTGCCTCGTTGGCCATTTCGTAACTACCTCGACTAATGACGTCCCCAGCAACTAAGCTGGTATCGCCGAGAGAGTCGATGCGGACATAGTCACACATTTTGCGAACGATAACCTCAAAATGCTTGTCGTGAATTCCGATACCTTGCGATTCGTAAATAGCTTGAATTTCTCCAATAAGGTAGTTTTGAGCAGCCCTAAGCCCCTTGATTTTCAAGAGCTCCTTGATATCGACTCCTCCGGCAGAAAGCTGAGTTCCGACAGCAACGATGTCACCGTCTTCAACTTTGAGAGGCATAGCAAGAGCAACGAGGTACTCCTTGCGATCGTCTTTCTTGCCCGCAGGAGTAATAGTGATCAGGTTTCCGTTGTCGGTTTCGACAACTTTGACTTTTCCGGAAACCTCTGCAATTGGAGCAACAAGTTTCGGCTGACGGACCTCAAAAAGTTCAGTTACACGAGGAAGACCCTGGGTAACGTCAACACCAGCTACACCTCCAGAGTGCTTCGTACGCATAGTAAGCTGAGTTCCAGGCTCACCAATAGATTGTGCGGCAGTAACTCCAACAGGGTCACCGATTACAGCGGGGGCGTTTGAAGCCATACTGTTTCCATAACACTTGACACAAAGACCAAATCTCATCTTACAAGTAAGTGGTGATCGAACCTCAACCTCTTTGACGCCGTCTTTGACAATTTCAGCTGCGATTTCTTCGGTTATAATTTCACCGGCAGCAACTATAGTTTTGCGAGTTTTAGGAGAAACAACTTTCTTGGCGGCGTAACGTGAATTTATTCTCTTCTCGAATATTTTACCTCGACTGTCATCGACATCAATGGTGACAAATTCATCCGTACCACAGTCCTCGGCTCTTAAAATTGCGTCATGACTGACATCAACCAAGCGGCGGGTAAGGTATCCTGCATCGGCAGTACGAAGAGCAGTATCAGTAAGACCTTTTCTGGAACCTCTAATTGAGTTTACATATTCGAAGATAGAGAGACCTTGACGGAAGTTACCTTTGGTAGGTAGCTCCACCATGTTTCCAAGAGGATCTACACCAATACCTCTCATGGCAGAGAGCTGTTTGATGGTGTTTTTGGTAATACGTCCCATACCAGTGTCAATAATTAGGCGGACAGGATTATCCTCGGAAAATTCTTCCCAAGTTAGTTCTGCCAATTCCTCAGCTGTGTCCATCCACATTTGGATAGTAAGTTTGCGTCTTTCTTCGTTTGTGATTAAACCGGAATTGTAGTTTCCTTCGATTTCTTTAGCTTTCTTATTACCTTCTTCAATAAAAGCGTCTTTACCTGAGTACATTTCATTGTCTGAGATGGCAAATGACAAACCAGAGGTGGTGGAGTAATCGAAACCAATGTCTTTGACAGCATCAATTAATCTGACAACTCTGCGAATATCAAGCTCTTTTATTGCTCGGTGGAACATAGCAGAGATTTCCTTGCGAGGTAGATTGTGATTCACAAAGTCCCACTTCTTAGGAAGAATCTGGTTGAAGATTATTCTGCCGACTGTTGTTTCGAAAAGAGTTTTATCAGTTGGGTTCATACGGACCATGATAGGTTGGCGTGCATTCAAGGCACCAGTCCCGTGAGCAGTAATTGCTTCGGTAGGTGAAGAGAAGGGGCTTGGGTACATGGGTAATTTGGTGTCGATGGAAGTGAGGTAGTAAACACCAATAGCCATTTCTTTGGAGTCCGGAATGGTAACAGGGTTACCGGCCGAAGGCTTGACCAAGTTGAATTGAGGAAGCATGTGTTTCTTGGCTTCCATAATGGCTTTTTTGGTTAGCGGGACGTGAACAGCCATTTGATCTCCATCAAAGTCGGCATTGAAACCTCCACAAACAACCGGGTGCAGTCTAATGGCGGCTCCATCGACTAGGACTGGCCAAAAGGCTTGAATAGAAAGCTTGTGAAGTGTCGGAGCACGGTTTAGAAGAACCGGGTGTTTTTTCGTGATTTTTTCAAGAATATCAAAAACCTCTGGCTGTCTTTTTTCGATTAGAGCCTTCGCAGCCTTGACGTTTGGAGCCATGTCTTGCTTGATTAACTCGTGAAGAACAAAAGGTTTAAACATCTCAAGTGCCATGTCCTTTGGAAGACCGCACTGATTAAGCTTAAGTTCAGGTCCAACTACGATGACTGAACGGCCGGAATAGTCTACTCGTTTTCCCAGAAGATTTTGACGGAATCGGCCTTGCTTACCTCTAAGCATGTCAGACAAAGACTTTAGTGTTTTACCTGTTCTTGATCGACGAGTGGAGCGAGCCTGCGAAGAGTCGATTAGGGAGTCAACAGATTCTTGAAGCATGCGTTTTTCATTTCTCAAAATTATCTCAGGAGCTCCAAGATCTATGAGGTGTTTAAGTCGGTTGTTTCGATTTATTACTCGGCGATAAAGATCATTAAGATCGGAAGCGGCGAATCGGCCACCGGAAAGCTGAACCATAGGTCGAAGATCAGGAGGAATAACAGGAAGAGTCTTGACTATCATCCATTCAGGTTTTATTTTTGCGTCAGCTAGACCTCGAACTACCTGAAGTCGTTTGGTAGCTCGTAGCTTCTTGGCTTCGGAAGGACTGTTTAAATCAGCCTTTAGCTTAGCAGCCAGTTCTTCCAGGTTAACTTTTCCCAAAGCCTCAAGTAGTGCCTCAGAACCCATACCTGCTTCAATCCAGTCAGTAAGCCTGTATTCTTCCAGCTTGGCGAATTCAGAATCTGAAACAAGTGAGTTCACTTGAATTTTTTCTACTAGAGATCCTAACTTACTGTAAATTTCTTCGGTGAAAGCCAGCTCGATTACCATTTGTTCGCGGAGAGAAGCAACTTTCTGCTTGTACTCCATCTTGAGATCTTCTGTCTTTAACTCAAGTTCATCTTTAACTTTAATTTTCTTTTTTAATTCAGACACCTCTTTCTCACCCTGAGACTTGACCTCTTCAATTTGTTTATCGAAGCTATCACGAACGTCGTTTAACTTGGTCTCTTTCTGTTCCCCAACGTTAGCTAAGGCTTCTTCACGACCTTCTTTATTGACACCCATAACTAAGTATTTACTGAAGTAAATAACAGATGTAAGAGCTTTGGGGGAAATGTCTAACAGAAGAGATAGTTTACTAGGAGCACCTTTAAAAAACCAAACGTGGGCTACTGGAGCTGAAAGTTCGATGTGGGCCATGCGCTCACGTCTGACTCGACTTAGAGTTACTTCGACACCACATTTATCACAAACAATACCTTTAAAGCGAACTCTTTTGTATTTTCCACAGTAACATTCCCAGTCCTTGGTGGGTCCAAAAATGCGCTCGCAGAACAAACCATCTTTTTCAGGTTTCTGAGTACGATAGTTAATAGTTTCCGGTTTGGTTACAAGACCATATGACCAGCTACGAATATCTTCTGGACTGGCTAGTCTGATCTGCAAACCTGAGAAATCGACGATGTTGTTCATATTTTGGTTAGGTTTACTTAAAATTAATTACTGATTTTTTAAATCGGGTTCTAAATCTCCTGCTTCTGCCGACTCTTCACTGATTTCTTCGACTATTTCTTCGCCGTTTTCATCTTCTTCTTCGAAAGTTGAAGCTTTTAGTTCGTCGGACATTGTAGTGGCGGCGTCAATTTCGGCTGCAATCTCAGGCTTGACGGGCATGGGTTCTTCGACGGCGGCAATTACTTGTCCTGTGGGAACGACTGCCAAGCAGAGAGAGTTGAGCTCCTTAACTAGAACTTTAAAGGATTCAGGAATTGAAGACATCGGAATGGTTTCACCCTTTACAATGGCTTCGAACGCTTTGG
>CAYGCQ010000038.1:0-6937 GCA_964348455.1 uncultured Pseudomonadales bacterium | reverse complement strand
CTGACAGAATAATAGACGGCGATGAGCGGCATATTTCCGATAGAAAAATAGCGGAACAGGATTTATTAAAAAGAACAAAATCAGTACTTTTATTATTATCGAATGTAAAAATTATTCAGGCGACCCTGAAAATCCAGAGATAGATCAATTATCTGGCAGATTCTCTCCTAGACGAGGAAAGTTTGGAATACTTGTATGTAGGAATATTCTCGATAAACCATTAATGACTCGAAGATGTAGGGATACGGCAAATGACGATAGAGGATATATGATTGTCTTAGATGACACTGACATTAATAAATTATTAGATCTGAAAAAAGCTGGAAATGAAAATGCAATTAATGAATTCCTAGTAAATGAATATAAAAAACTAGTCATGTAACTAATATGAAGAAACTACTGTCAAAAATCCCAGGTATCAACTCTAGCAATTTTTTTGTAAGGTTATTGTCATACATAATCTATGGCTTTATTGGCCTCGTGATTCTAGGCAGCATGGGAAACACTCCCGCCTCCACCACAGCTTCATCTATCACTAGTCCAACTCCAAGTCCAATAGTCACTGAATCAGCACTCCCTAGTCCGACATCTATCCCAACTATTGCACCATCACCTATCCCAACTCCCAAACCAACGCCGACTACAACACCAAAGCCAACACTAACCCCAAAACCTACTCCTCACCAGAGCACGGGACCATCCACAGGTAGCTGTAGTGGACCCGACAAGGATTGTGGAGATTTTGCGACCCATGCCCAGGCACAGGCATTTTTCTTGTCATGTGGTGGACCAGGCAGCGACCCGCACGGACTTGACAGAGATCACGATGGGGATGCGTGCGAAACTCTACCATAACCACTATGCAAAATCCATGGATCAATCTGCCCACTGCCAAACCATATCTTCTCGACATTGATCAAGACTGGGAACAAGACTACTCACGGATACTTGAGAAAAGAGCGAGTAAGTACGACCCAGAGAGGCAAAAGAATTTCTTATCAAGATACAAACTACATCTAGAAGAAATGCCTATCCCATACTACGGGGATCCTAACCTAGCCACTGTTGCCATCCTTCAAGCGAATCCAGGTCACGATCCAAAAGAACAAATTAACCCCTTAGTTGATGAATATCTAGAATATAATCGCGAGAATCTTCTTCATAAAAACTCTAGGCCTCTCTACAGTATGAGCCCTCATTTCAGATCATGGCAGTACAAGGACGGCACACTAGGCAAATGTTGGTACTGGAAACGAACTAGGGAACTCAGGGAGGTAGGTGGATGGGAACAAATATCTAAAAAACTAATATATCTTGAGTTTTTTCCATACCGAAGCATTAGTCTTTTCTATCCAAAGAAGTTACCACCTTCCCAGGAGTACACATTTGCACTTCTTCGGGAAATGATTAAAAGAAATGTCTGGATAATCGCAACTCGCATGAAGTCAAAGTGGATAGAGCATGTCCCAGAGCTAAGCGGTTATGAAAGACTACTCAGCCTACATAGTAGTCAAAATGTGACACTCTCAAGGAAGAATATTGGTGACAAATTTGACGACATTATCAAGTCATTTACGATATAGTTTATATTAAGGTCAATAATTTAGCTTTAAGAAAATAGAGATAGTTTGAGCTATTCTGCCTATCTTGTACTATGAAGTCATACTAGTATAGTAAACCCTATATGAGATTTATTGTCCGAACATGGGGTAGGGCTAGATATCTCTAATATTGTCCCGCGTAAGCGGGATTTTTGTTATCAAAAAATGAAATTTTAGAAAGGGGGTGAAAAACAAATGAAAAAACTTCTAATGTTATTCGTTATTGCATTTGTTATGGTAGTGCCTACTCGTCATGTAATGGCGGAAAAACCCGCAAGTTGTAGCACAATAAAAGATGGCACTATTACCGACTCAGTAGGTCAGTTAGTATCTCTTGGGTATGACAAATGGGGCTATAACTACCAAGCCAATATGTTTAATGGGTTTTATGACAATTACACTCGTCCAGCCGAACTTGCAACTAGCGGTGATCGTCTCATGATGAAATGGAACGACGCGTGGTTAAGCAGTAAAGATTGTGACGGTGATAATAAACTAGATAGACATTTTGGTTATCCAACTTACAAGGATTCAGGAGCTTGGCTCACAAACCATGCCCAAGGAAGCTATGATAGTTATAATATCGCAGGTACTCAGGTCTTTGATTATGAATGGAATGGCGGTCATTATCCCAATGATGTCGTTCTAAATCAAAGTGGATCCAATATTACAGGAACGATAGGTTGGCCAAGTGCCGCCGATCCATATCTCGTAATAGGAACAGTCGTAGGTACAGTAACAGACAACACAGTGACTCTTACGGTTGATTATAATGATCGTCCGTATGATAGATCTATGACAGGGACAATTAGTCCAGACGGTAGTATCACAGGAACATGGGTAGATGCAAATATATCAGCAGATCATGGATCTTGGTCAACAACTACAGGATCTTCGGAAATTACAGCCTGCACATGGTCTGATTTCGTTAAGATCGTTGCAGTACCATCCTCATCATTAATGGTGGATGACAAGTGGACTACTGCAGATGGGGTAGAGATTGGCCCTGTAATCTGGGGAGATTTCGCCATCATTCAAGAAATTAGCGATAATCCATGTGGCAATGACCTAGGTCTCTTGAACTACAAGAGTAAGCTAAGGTCAGGACTTGGAAACTGGTAAAGAAAAATAGTAACCCACCACCCCTAGGTGGGTTACTATTAAACTATAAAATAAGCAAAGTACAGTAAGAGTTATGACCTATTTTAGATTACGCAAAAGGACCGAGTACGCAATTGCAATGATGTCACTATTAGCAGATGCAAAAGTTGGTGAGGTTGTATCAGTACAAGTAATGATGCAAAAAGATATACCCAGATCATACTTAGTGAAAATTGCCAAAGATCTACTTAAAGCAAAACTTATTGCTGCAAAAGAGGGTCGAGGAGGAGGTTATATCCTAGCCAAGGACGCCAACAAACTGACACTACTGGAGATTGTGGAAGCAGTTGAAAGTAAAATTGTGGCCAAATATCCAAACCAAAAATTATTTGCAAGTATCAGTAACGAAATCGAAGATATTTTATCCAGATACAAATTACGATAACTCACAATAGTTAGGTAATATTCATTAATCAAAGACTAAGATTCGCAAACAGACATATTGGGCCTTGACACACACTATGGGTCTACTTCATAATTGAATGGATGGTATAAGTTTTTCCTTATCCCAGAGATAGATATACAGATTCAGATTGATAAGTTTTCTATCTTTGGGACTATTTTGTGACCAAATCTCAAAGAGCTATAACATGGTCACAATAAGAGAAAGGAGAAACATGGAAGACAAAATAATTTCCCCAGTTTCAAGACCAAAATATTTTGCACAGAGGTGTCCAACTTGCAATGGGTTCACGACTGTCAGCTATGGCACAAAGATGTGTCAAACCTGCAAGGGTAACGGGTATGTGGCTATACCTCTAGAAGAACAAGAAGATGAAGATAGAGGAGAGTCGTATGACAGACAAGAAAGGTGACTTTATCCTTAGGATTCCCCTCCCTGATTTACAAAGCCTCGATGATATGGCCGAAGTTGCAGTTTATGTCTCCATCTACAGCCACCTTGATAACGGCAAAGGTGAATGTTGGGCAAGTCAGCGAGCTATTGCTAATAGAGCACATTGTTCACAGGATACGGTGGCCAGAAGAATCCCAACACTAATTGCAAAAGGTTTAATTCGTGCAATGGGAACGCGAACCGTGCCTGGTGGAGAGACTAATGTATATAGACTAGGTGAACGACAGTCGTTCACTAAATCATCCGAGGTGAACGAAAATCACCTCTCAAGTGAACGGTACAGCGGTACAAAACAATTAAATGAAACAGATACTTATACGAAAGAAAATATTAATTCGATGACAGACTCAGAGATAAAAAGTCTATTACCTCACTTGGGAAATAGACTTGGATCAATGCCTGTTTTACGAGAAGCTAAAAGGAGAAGTTTAATATGACAAGAACTTATGATGTTGAACAATCAAAATTTATTGTAGATAAAAATAGAGGTCAGATAGATAAGTGTCCTAACTCTGGATATGCAAAGTTAAATGCCTATTTACCCGCATTTTTGCCTGGGAGCCTGACTGTTGTTAGTGGACTTACCTCTATGGGCAAAACTACTTTATTGGCCAACATGGCAGCAAATATCGGTTACCTTCAGAAAAAGAAAGTGCTTTTCATCTCTTTGGAGAGTGGTCACAACATTGCCATATCAATTTCTAATATTGAAAGTAGATTATCAGTAAGCTCAGAGGATATTAAAAATATCAAGTTAATTGTGCCTGAGTCAAAATATACTCTCGAGGACCTAAGAGATGATCTATCTACCAAGGCAGACCTATGTGACATCTGCTTTATTGATCACATACATTACTTTGGAACCAAGTCTGGAGAAGCTCAATCAGTCGCAATTGGCAATCTAGTAAGAGACATACAACTTTTAGCGAAAAACTTTAATATCCCGATTGTATTAGTAGCTCATGTCAGAAAACTAGGATTTGGTGAAACTATGCCAACACTAAACGATTTGAAGGATACATCATCACTATCTCAGGACCCATCAACTGTAATATTTGTCCATAGAGATACTATGGCTGGTTCTGATACATTAAAATCTGGAAATTCTTACTATGGCAATGAAGGATACATTATTGTGGCTAAGAATAGAGACTTTGGACGAACGGGACCACTGTGCATGACATTTAACCCTGAGACATTAGAAATCTCTATTTAAGGGAAAGGGCCAAAATGAACAAACTCAAAACTACCCTAGAGATGGGACATAAAAGTGACAAGAATCCAACAGTACAAGTACGCATAGATCGCCAGTGGCATACTATCACGCAGTTGTATGGAAAGCAGACTAAAAGAAGCCTACGCAGCCTCCTAGAAGAGGGTTTGGGACATGTGATTCCCCAAGATTTCACTTTGGAAAACACCAAATCAAAAAACCATTGACAACTCCTAGTCTATCTCACGCCGTAATTGTTTAAAAACATTTACGACACATACTTTTCCCTACGCACATCTGGTAATAAATTCTCACGTCGTAAAATGGCTGTTCCACGACGCAATAAGCCTGAAAAGAGTAATAACGCGGCCTATATTCACCAACAATGGTGGGAAATTGTATCAATTTGATGTACTTTTAAAGTATTGTCCTATAGGGATATGGAGCAGGCCTGTACATATTAGATTTAGTAGTGGCTATAAAAGTCATTGTAGGCCAGATTGTCATGCATGTCATTTTTATACAATCTCCACATCTAATTTTGCAATTTTGACTAAGCGATTCGCCAAGACTTTAAACTTTTCATCCGACACTAACGAGTATAAATTGTTAAAACTCTCGACTATGCTGAACAGCATATTGAATGATGAGACAAGGGATAGATCTACCCCTTTTAGTTTTGGCTCAACATCCATCCGTATCTGATCATCTACCTCATTGAGATACTGATTAATAACTCTTGGTAGACTGTGGACTAGTTGACTCTGTAAATCGTATGCCGTATCAAAATATGATTTTAGTTTTACCGATTCGGCAAGTTCCCCCGTTGTCTGACCACTGTGCCATTTACGCCGAAAGTCTTTGCCATATTTTGTTATCCATTCTTGGGTTCTTTGTTCAATCTCTTCGATTTTGTCGTCGTCTTTTTTTGGATTTTTCTCCCTTTCGAGAAAATATTCTTTGAATTTGTCATTGTCCTTGAGTTTATTAAACATCCTAGTCCGCATTGAGTCGTCAAACTTGATATATTTCATTACTGTCTCATCAGTTTTGTCGTTGACGCATGCAGACATAATCAGAGCACTATCAAAAAGAGTGCGGGCGAGCATATCAGCGTCTTCAGAATACCCCGATTTTGCTAATCTTAGAATCACGCCGTGGGTTTTATATGCCTTGGCTAGCATGTAGCATGCGATTGTTTCCTTGGGCGAATTTATTGAGACTTTTTTGTCTATAAACATTTTCGCTAAATCACGCAAATCTATACTTAGACTAAACATTTCTTTATTTGTCTGATATATTCGACTTTTCAGATTCATGCCACGATTATACTCTGGTTTTATAGTTCGTTATCGAAAAACGCCAGCTATATTACCAGGTTCCACTGAATGTCTTATTTTTAATATCAATGTGGATATTGTCAATTTTGACTCCAGCGTCTAGTAGCTGCCTCCTAATATAGTCTGCCTGGACATCATCGCTAATACCTGATTGGATTAGTACATTTTTTGTGTTCATCTCGATAGCCAAGTCTTCAATGATGTAGTGACTATAGTATTTGTCGGTAATAGCGATACTACTATGCCTGAGTAATCTGGAGACGATCTGCAACGGCGTACGCCTGCGGAGGTAGTTAGTGGCGAAAGTATGCCGTAAGTCATGAACACCTATCTTGTGGACCCCAAGTTGTTTACATCCTCGAGCCAGTGCAACCCTCAATACTTCTTCATTGACATTAAATATAAATTTTCTATGGAGTCGTGCCCGCAAGAATTCGATCATATCTACAGGTAGCGGAATGAATTCTGGCCTGCCACTTTTAGCGTCAATAATTCTTGCCCTAGGAGTTTGGTCATCCAGATTCAGATCGCAACCTCTAAGACCTCGCAACTCTTTATTGCGAACACCAGTCTTGATCACGAACAGGAGGGCAGGCCTTTCTTCCTCAAGTTTTTTCTTAGCCCATCGCCAATGATCTGAACTTCCTGGAGTTGTCCCCGCAATGATAACCTCCTCGGTTTTTTCCATTGAGAGTAAATGCAGTACCTTGAGCTCCTCTTTCGGGATTTTTAGTTTTTTACTAAAACTGGTGGCGTAATCATTTTC
>CAYGCQ010000037.1:0-7756 GCA_964348455.1 uncultured Pseudomonadales bacterium | reverse complement strand
AAATTCTAAGGAGGTCACATGTACTTCAAAGATCCATCAAGCGTACTTTTCATAGACTCTCCGTTTATTCCGAAAATAGTTCAAGAGTCTCTCGCAACCCTCAACATATTAATTCACGACGAAGGATTTCACCCGGTTACTGCCTTGGCCCAAGAAACCAGATCAGTTTGCAATGAACACAGCGGTTTTATGAACGAACATTCAGACTGGATTTTCGAACATTTTGAGTACACCGCCGACCTTTTCTTTTTTGGCACCATCATCCCCAGTACATTCATAATTGCCGCGGATATGTTGGAAAATCTTCCTCCTCAAGAAATTATCGACTTTCTCTTTCCTGACGCAGATGATAAAAACATTCAATTAATTCGTGATTACATGTTTCGAAATCTAGATAAAGCATCCACCCTCATCAACCCTTTAACTCAGGACCCTTTCGAGGCCGTCAAGCCTCTATTTGATTTTTGCAAACTAGACGTCCTCTACGACGATTTCTGGTTCTTTACCGGACTTGAGGTTGGAATTCAGGTGTATCAAGAGCTCTCAAGGAGATTATGATGTATGCCGATACAAATCAGGTTCTTTATAAAAATTCACCATTTCTACCAAATCTAGATGATGAAATTGCAAGAAAAATTTCCAAAAATATTGCTAAAGGCATCCATCCGGCTAATGTTATAGCGTTTTACTTGGGCGAAATAAACATTTCAAACCGGGCTTTGTTAGCAGATGAGATCCCTTGGATTTGCGAAACATTCCAAGCCTCAGAAAGAGACATTGATTATTATTTTCTCGGATTCTCAACAGTTCCTCACCTAATTTTTGGCGCCTGGTACGCACAGCACCACAGTCTTGAAAAATCCATCGAAGTAGTCTGCGTCCCTTCCCCGGAGCCATCCATCATTCTGTACAATCGGTACAAAACCAGGTCACTTCCTCAAATCGTCAGATATTTTGAGCCCTTTATTTCAGATCCCATGATTACCGCCGCCCCAATCTACTCATTTTGCCGGGTTCATCCATTAAACAATGACCCCTGGTATCTGGTTGGCCTAGAGGCCAGCGAGAGACTGTTCACAGAATACTCAAGTCAAGTTTCTCCTTCCCGCCTTCCCCACCCCACCTCTTAGGTGGGGTTTTTAGGCTCACACACTTGACATCCACGCACAAGTATGCTATTATAGGCCAGTTAGCTGTTCCCTTTTGTGCCTGGAGTAAGTGACCCAGGCTAATCGTACCTTTCCATATTTCAAAAAAGGATGGTTTACCCCCCATGAAAAAAATTATAATTTCATTCCTTTTGGCTTCAGACCCGACCCAGCGGCGTTTTTGCGAGTCCCTAAAAAAGATCTCACGCCAGGTCAAATACGGAGCTCCGAAAATTCCGGCAGGTTTCGTCCCGTCAGAAGGCGTCAGCCTTATGAAGGATGGAGCGGGACCGCTCATGTTCGACACGACGATTCAGCAGCTTCACAGCCTCGGCTACAAGCTCGTAGCGGCACACCGGAAATACGGCAAGGTTTCGTTTGTTGCCGCAATCTCCGATGTCGATGATAGCCAGCTGGCTGCGATCTTCATCGCCATGACCGAGGATAGCGGCTGGACGGTGAAACGTTACGAAAATCCGGGCAGCATCGACTTCGCCGCCATGAATCCCATTAACCGACGCGCCCAGATCGAAAGGGCTGCCGGCAAGGGCAGGCAAATCGAAGTCACTCGTGTGACCATCGCCTAGCTCGAAGGTTCAAAAAGCCCCGCGACATCGCGGGGCTTTTTTCATGCCAAAAACCATGACCCCGGAAATGTGGACAAATTACCTCTTGACAAGTATTAATTAATACTGTTTAATAAACCCTAGTAGTCGCAAGATTACTAAAGAACGCCCCGCAAGGGGTGTTTCTTTTAGGGCTTGACTTAGCTCTTCTGATACCTAAAGATATATCAATGACTGAACTTACCAGAAGAGAATTTGGGAAAATACTCCTATCTGCAGGAGGGAGTTTATTTTTGCCAGATCGGCTACTCGATGCTCTTCCGGAAAAGGAGGCACTAAGTCTAAAATGGAAAGAAATTGGACCTTCATTGAAAAACAATGATGGGGTCAGGTCACTAATCATTAACCCTCGGGATCCGGAACAAATTCTTGCCAGCACCTACGATAAAGGCACCCAAATTTCAAATGATGGTGGTTCAACTTGGAACACATTAGCCGTCCCTCACCCGGCAGATATTTCATCAAATACAAACACTGCACGCGACATGGTCCCTTTAAGAGACAATTGTGTATTACTGCTAGCGGATTATAGTATTTCTGTTTACAAATTTGGCGATGAACAGGTCAAGATTGATGCCAGTATCTCCGAAAACAAAATGTCAGGTGGTCCGCAAACAGGCTGTGTGGTGGGTAGTGATTTAATTATCGCTGGCTTTGGTGGAGCATACAAAACCAGTTTAAGTAGACTCATGAACCACACAAACGGTATTTTTGACTGGGGCAAGCCAATCCCATTTGAAAATTTATCCTTCCACATGATCAGATCGATTGCTTACGATCAAAAAAACCGCCTTATTTACGCCGGAGGTTGCCTTTCTCCAAAAGATGAAGAGACCGGTAGGTTGTGGTCAGGAACCGGTCTATATATCAGCAAAGACGGCGGAAAGAGTTTTTCCGAACACTCATTACACGATCAAATGAAAGATCCAAACGGACTTATGTCCATTAATACCATTACCTGCCTCAACTACAAAGGACATGACCTGGTCCTTATTGGCGGAGAAGGTAACGGATCCGGTCAACGATACTCGGGTGAAGAGCTTCCATTCTTCAGAATTCTTATCGACGGAAAACTCTATGACAGAGTCTTATGCAACAATCAAGGTTTAAGTGAAGCCTGTGGTTATGGTCTAGTCACGCCGCAAAGAGGAATCGTCGCAGACCCCCAGCTTGGAATTGCCTTTATTAGTATGTTCGGCGCAGAGATTGCTGGTTTTAACCTAGATGACATAATTGAGGGCAGAAAAATCGACTATCAAGTGGTGACCAAGCCAAAATTTGGTGAAACCTATTTCGGTGCTGGTCACCTATGCCTTACAAGAACATCACCAAATCGAAGTCAAATTGCCACAGGTGGAGCAATCTTTACCAGTAACAGTCCAGTCCAAGTCCGAGTCGCAGAAATCACAACTCCAAACGACAGCATGCATCAGACAGTATAGCCCACAAAAGTACAATCACCAACTCCTCCCCGCACCACGCACTAGCCACCTCGCACCAGTAACCCCCCATGTTGACATAATTAGTATCATATATTACATTAACCTTAGCTCTACAATGCAGGTTGTAAAAGCACAAAAGAACTCTTCGGAGTTCTTTTGTTTTTTTTGTGAAATAAAAAAAATAAATAAGGTTGTCAATCTTTCATAATATTTATATATAAGTCTTGAATGTTAACCCTGTAGTGTTTTATACTTTCACAGTTCTTTAAAAATATAGCCACAGGTAATTTTGACCCTTAGTTGGGAAAATAAATTTAGGAGGAAGAATGAAATTAAAGAAATTTGTTTTCATATTCATTGTCTTATATTTTTCAGCGGCTTGTACCAAAAATACTTCGCCGGCACCCACTTTTACTGGGACCACCCCATTACCCCAAACAACCCAGGTTCCTACTCAAACAGAAATCGCACCAATCACACCTGCTATTCCAACGGAAGCTACCCAACCTTCTATTCCCACAGTACTCAATCCAGGCCCACTGGTTGCAGATCCGGACAAGGCAAGAAATACCAGGTCGCTGATTGCTACCAGGGCGGCCGAACTTGCCGCCGATACCATGCCGGGAGATTATAGTTGGGAACAGTTTCGCACTTGCTCTACTTTTGTCTCTGCCTACTTAAGACAACTATCTTTTCCCGTTAACGGTATCGAAGATCAATATGCAAACTACCCCGACCCATTTCCTTGGTCAGGTACTGTTGAGCAAGTAAACTGGGTTCGCAGAAATTACCCAGAGTACATTTACGACGCTCCTGTCATAGATTTTCTGGAAGGGCGCCTTTGGGACCGTCTCATGCCAGGTGATGTTATAACTTTCCAAACAGCTGTTGGCCACAACGGTTATAACACTTACTATCACACTGTAATTCTTGTTAGCTATCAGCCCGACGGTAGCCCGCTCTTTGCCGAGCTAGCTGAAGGAATGTGGAACGTTTCCACCGTCAGAACTTTTGAGCAAATGACAGCTTTCTATGCCCGCGATGCCAATAATCAATGGAAGGTAGATCCTGTCCAAAAAGATCCCTCCATTGCCTCCACACCACTACTGGTTACCTGGTTTGATCCGCTAGCAATTATCAACAAAGGTCATCTCTGGCAACAACCTGGACCCGTAGCTCCCAACAGCAATCTGGTTAGTTCCAACTTCGACGACTTAATCACCATCAATATTTACGATGGTACTGCTGTAATCTGGGAACAAGCTGGTGGAGTTTGGTCACCCGTCACTCTAGAAGGAAGAAACGAGTTTTATTCTGTTATCGGCAGGTTACTTCCGGCCAACAACACGATAGCCCAATCTTTCCTGAAAAACAGAAAGAGCGAAATTTATGATGGTGACTTTGGGGTTTACTATTCTGAGTATGGTGTTTTTCAAAACACTTGGACTCCCCAAATGATTGCCCGTTTGACCGGCTTTGAGAACCTCAAAAACTTTGGAGGACTAAATGGAGATACCCTTACCTCTCTCATGATTCCCCAAATGTATGACAAATCCGGCGGGCTAAAAGACAACTGGGACTACTCCTCTTTTACCTTTCACCGTATTCCTGATGTTGTAAATCAAGACATGCTTCTTCGGGTAGACTTATTAAAAGCGTCTAATACACCGGGTAGTTCGAACTTTGGGCCCATCCCGGTTCCGACACTTTATCTTTCTTCCGGTTGCATCAACTTCGATGAAACTACTTGGGCAGTCATCCAAACCTATCTCCAAAATCGACTGGATGCTGGCCATCGTGTCGGCGTCATCTTTAGTTATCCAAATTTCGACCAAAATCTATTACCCACCAATGATCTTTTTAAATCTGCCTTCACAGGAGGAGAGTTCAATAAGTGGTGTCCTGTTGACAACGATAAATGTGACGGATTAGATCGTCGCGACTATCGCCTAACCTATCTTGACGAGTAGGAGAAAAATGAACAAAAGTTCTAAGAGAATAACTTTTTTCACAATTTCATTAGTTATACTTTTACTTTTCGTTTGGCGTGGTTCAGTTACTAAAAAAGGACCCACCTCTACGGAGATTTTTCAACCGGCATCAGCTCAGGCCTTCAACCCGTCTCCGGAACCGATACAAACCACTCGGGCTATCCCCTCCGAAACTGCAGCCGCGATTGACACCTCGATACCAGCGACTAAAATACCGGAATCTCAACAAAAGATCCGGGCAATTATGGAAACGTATGGCCATGTCGATGAAAAATATCTGAATGAAAGTTACTGGATAAAAATGGCGAACGACATTGCCACGGAAGGTCCAGCAAATAGATGTACGGCTTTTGAGTTTCACGGTGACAACTACAGCTTTTACGGTGGCGCCTACTCTATGACACCGGAGTCTTTCATCTCACAGATGGACTATCTCATGTCCAACAACTATCACTTTGTAACAGGACCGGAACTGGTAGGTTTTCTTGAGGGTTGGCTCGATCTCCCCAAGAAATGTGTCATCTTAACCACAGACTCAGGTAGTGGTTCCATACACTCCATGCCTCGAATTATCGCCGATTTTCAAGCCCTCGAGGCCAAGTATGGTTACACTCCACACATGCAGAGCTTCATCTGGACCATGGGTATGGCAGAAGAAGAATCATCCAGATGTATAGATGATTTGTGTTGGAAAGAATTTAGGAAATATGTTGAATCAGGCTACTTTACATTTGGCTCCCACTCTCAACGCCATGCCGACTTCAGCACCTTTACAGAGAGTGAAACCATCTGGGACTTATCTACCAACATCCAGAAAATTAAGGAAAACCTTGGCCTTCAGGTTTATGGCATCACTTGGCCTTTGGAAGCTTGCTCGCCCTATCCAAAAATCCTAAATGACCTTGGTTTTAAATATGCTTACGGCGGCTGGACTCGAGGAATGGATCAAAACTTTACATATCAAAGTGACCCTATGCCCCTTTGCCTCCCCCGCCTGTTTCCACCAAATCCTTGGGGTGTCTCCGGCAGACCAAATGAAAAAACGCTTAAAGAAATTTTGGACTCCGCCGAGATTATTTCTCCACTCAAATAACTCACTTTTACCCCCGACTTCGGTCGGGGCTTTTTTATGTCCGCTAAAAAAATTCTATTAAAAAATAGCAAAAGAAGGACAGTCTTCACCGCCCTTCTTCCACTAACTACTGCTCTATCTTTTTTTCTTTTTCTTTGCAACTGGCATTTGCTTTTCCATTCCCATGTCCATCATACAAATTTTACAGTAGGACATGTGAGTGGTTGCTTCATACAAGGCAGAAAGACCCACCAAAATATAAACCAACTTCTCAAAAGATGGCCAAGCACCAAAAATCATCGAAACCAAATTAAAATTAAATAGACCTATCAATCCCCAGTTTAAAGCTCCGATAATCACCAAGGCATATGCAGTTTTATGCATACTCATAACGCTCACCCCCTCTCTTTTTTAAGGATTTAATTGCTATATATTCATCTTACTCTGAAATTCCCTATTGACAAGCTTTGTAGCATTTGTTACAAATAATATAGCCTTGTATTCTTAATACTAGGTTAGAGGCACTTTTCATTAAGTGTGTACTCGAAATGGGGCTCCGCAAGGAGTCCTTTTCTTTGTATAAATATTCAAAAAATGTTAAAAATTTTAAGTTAATAAGATATATTCCATGGTAATATTCTTTTAATGACTGAAGGAATTTACAGTGAAGCTCCAAATGAAACCATACATGAGTATGACGAAAACATCAAAAAACCTATTGAGGTACAAAAAATAGCAGATATCCCCATTGAGGCAGGAACTTTTTATTTTCACTCGGGCCACACCCTGGATCTTCAGGAAAACGCCCCGAAAATACTCGCCGGAGACGCCTCAACAGTTTACAAAGTTACAAATGAAACTAGAGAAAAATATGGAGAATCAATTCAAGTTGAAAAACACATCAACGCTACCGTCATAGATATAAAAAAACTAATAAAACCTATCTTAATTTACAGAAGTAGCGATATTGAACCTTTTCTGCACGCAATAGACCAACAGTTAAACACTGACAGGACGGTAGTAAATGCTTCAAATTGGAAAATTAGGATGCTTTCTGGATTAAAAGAAAACCCAGACGCCAACCAAGCCGAGAATGATAAATCAATAGAAGAAGAGCAGGAAAGATTGAAACGCGCAAAACAAGTAAGGCTAAACAATTACAAGTCCGCGCAAATACTAATAGATAAACTTGAATCATTCAAATTCCAATACGAAGACTGCAAAAAGATGATTGATCAAGTAAAAGGGATTCTTGAATTAGAAAAAAAGGAATTAGATGAAGAAAGTACAGTCAAAATTACCCCTTGACAGCCATCCAATAAAAGCATATAAATAACCTTAGCCAAGAACGCAAGTTTTTGGTTAGAGAAACTAGCAATAGTCGATCGTGAAAAGACACCGCAAGGTGTCCTTTTCATTTTTAAACGCTAATTCTATTTTCATTCACATTCCACAAAAGAGCCATTAACCTCCATGC
>CAYGCQ010000036.1:0-8359 GCA_964348455.1 uncultured Pseudomonadales bacterium | reverse complement strand
AAAATGGTTTGGATCTTTCTAATCTTAAAGATATTTTTATAGATAATATTTCTGAATATCGTAATAAAGTAAAAATTGAACAAGGTTACTCGCAAGATATATTAAGAAAATATGATACCAGAGAACAATTCGACCTGATCTATATTGATGGTTCACATCACTCTATAGATGTTTTGGAAGATGCCGTTTTAAGCTTTCGTTTACTGAAACGAGGCGGTATCTTGGCATTTGACGACTATACCTGGATGCTCCCGGACACACCGAACGATAGACCTGGCATAGCGATAGAAGCTTTTATGTCTACACACAGAGAGACAACAGAGTTAATTCATATTGGTTGGCAATTATTCTTATTAAAAAAATAATGCTTTCAATCTTTTTAGCTAGACATGGGCAAGATTTAGATAATTCAAATGGCATTTTAAACGGACAAAGAGACATGCCTCTTTCGTCAATAGGAGAAAAACAAGCTACAGAACTTGCTAAAAATATTAAAAACTCAGGTTTGGTTTTTAAGAAAATTTATTGCTCTCCACTTAAAAGGGCCATAAAAACTGCAGAATACATTTCTAAATCCTTAGGAATGTCATTCGAAATATTACCTTTATTAATAGAACGAGACTATGGTGACATGACTGGGCAGATCCAATCAAGGATCAAAGAACTTTGCTCCCCGGATATTCTGGAAACCGCCACGGTAACCTACTTTTTAAAACCAAAAGATGGCGAGACTTTTCCCGATTTACTGGATAGAGCGCACAAACTGCTCAAGCTATTAAAAGAAAGGGACCATGACGGCAATATTCTTTTGGTTAGTCACGGTGACTTCGGGAAAATGATTTATTGTAAGTACTACAACCTTCGGTGGCAGGATGTCTTAATGGACTTTCACTTTGGTAACTCTGATCTATTGAAAATGTCCCCTGACTCAAAACCGGAGGATTCGCATGCATTTAAGTTTAAACAATACAACGTTTAAATATTCGGGTATTTTAGGGTGATTTGGTGTAAAATATACAGTCATGTCTAGCACCTCACCATCCACCCATCTAATCATCAAAGGAGCTCGTCAGCACAATCTCAAGAACGTCAATCTGACCTTACCAAAAAACAAACTCGTCGTCTTCACCGGTGTCTCAGGTTCGGGAAAGTCCAGCATGGCTCACGACACCATTTATGCCGAAGGCCAGCGCCGCTATGTAGAGTCCCTTTCTTCTTACGCCAGACAATTTTTAGGCGTCATGGACAAGCCCGATGTAGACCAAATCGAAGGACTTTCACCGGCCATACTCATCGACCAGAAGCAGGGGAGTCACAATCCACGTAGTACCGTCGGTACCGTTACCGAGATTTATGACTATCTCCGTCTCCTCTTTGCCCGTATAGGCCACCCACACTGCCCCCAGTGTGGTCGCGAGATCATGCCTCAGGATATCAATCAAATTTATAAAGCCGTAGTTGATCTCGCTGTCAACCACCCCAGCTATCAGAAGCAAAAAGGTGTTCGCCTCCTTATTCTCGCTCCCATCGTCAAAGGTCAAAAGGGTGAGTTCAAGGAACTGTTCCCTGGACTTCTAAAGCAAGGCATTCAGCAGGTCCGTGTCGACAATAAAATTCTATCGACGCAGTCAACCCTTTCGCTATTCAAAAATAACCGTCACAGCGTAGAAGCTGTCATCGATAAACTAGTTGTCGGCCAAGTAAACGGCAACCCTGAGTATGAGAAACAAAGACTCATCGACTCCTTAGAACAAGCGTTAAAAATTTCTGACGGAGAAGTCTTTGTGAGTATTGTGACCGACCCCTCACTATCCTTCCCTGAAAATTCAGAGGAAATGGAAGATCACCTTTTTTCTCAAAAACTAGCTTGTCCTATTGATAACATCTCCATCCCGGAAATTGAACCAAGATATTTCTCTTTTAATGCTCCTGAAGGTGCTTGCTCCGAGTGTACTGGTTTAGGAACCAAGATGGTTCTTGATATTGATTCCGTAGTTTCACCATCACTTAGCTTACTCGAAGGCGCCATTATTCCTCTTGCTTCTCAATTTGAATCAAGAACTTGGCTAGCAAAACTAGTCCTAGAGGCCATGGAGTCGGTCGGATTTACGGGAAGTCAGCCACTTTTAGATTTAACACAGGATCAAAAGGCAGCTTTATTTACTGGCACGGGAGCTAAAGTATTCCTTATCAAAGGCGTTAATCGACACGGAAAAAAAGTGGTTCGAAAAATGACCTTTTTAGGTCTTTCTAAAGAGTTTGAAAGACGTTACGAGGAATCAAGCTCTGCATCGTTTAAAGAAGAGGTGGCCAAGTATCTGATTCGAAAAACCTGTCCAGTTTGCAAAGGTGCTCGTCTAAAATCGGAAGTCCTGGCTGTTCATGTCGATAACCATTCCATCAGTGAAGTCACATCTTGGTCCACCGCCAAAGCTAACGAATTTTTTAAAGCACTATTCAAAAAATTAACCTCGACCGAACAACAGATTAGTGAGCCCATTGTTAAAGAGATAGGGGACCGGCTCAGTTTCCTTATGTCAGTCGGTCTCGAGTACATCACTCTCGCTCGTGAATCCGGCACTCTTTCAGGTGGTGAGCTTCAACGAATTCGCTTAGCCAGTCAGATTGGTTCCAGGTTGACAGGTATTCTTTATGTTTTGGACGAACCCACCATCGGGCTGCACCAGCGGGACAATGCCAAACTTATCAACACTCTAAAAGAGTTGGTGACCCTTGGAAATTCTCTTGTGGTGGTAGAACATGACCAGCAAACAATGGAAAATGCCGAACACATCGTAGAGTTTGGACCATTAGCTGGATATTTAGGCGGAGAAGTAACTTTCGAGGGTAGTATCGATGAAATGAAGGCTTCGTCGTGTATTACTGGACAATATCTGTCCGGAAGAAAAAGTGTTACAGCAGTTAAGCCGAAAAATCAGCAAGAAAGCCCAGCGTCTATTAGGCTGACTGGCTGTACCCACCACAACCTTAAAGATATTGATGTTGAGTTCCCGCTTAATCGATTTGTTGCTGTCACCGGTGTCTCCGGTTCCGGAAAGTCATCACTGGTGGTGGATACTCTGTACGAGGCCATGTCGCAGAACTTGAATCCACTCCATCACAAAGAAGATATCAAATTTGGCACCATAACCATCCCCGATGTAGTCAAAAGAGTCTCTTTGATAGACCAAAGTCCTATCGGAAAAACTCCCAGAAGTAATCCGGCCACCTACACCAAAGTGTTTGATTATGTGCGACAGCTATTTTCTAACACTCAAGAGGCTAGATATCGAGGTTATGGACCTGGAAGGTTTAGTTTTAACGTCAAGGGGGGCCGTTGTGAAACCTGTGAAGGAGACGGTCAGTTAAAAATCGAAATGCAGTTTTTGGGAGATATCTATATAACATGTGAGACTTGCCGTGGTACCAGATTTAACGATCCAACTCTCGAAGTTGAATATAAAGGTAAAAATATCGCTCAAGTTTTGGCTATGACTGTTGATGAAGCCAGTGACTTCTTTAGAAATGTGCCAGCAATAAGTAAGAAAATTGAAACAATTAAAAAAGTTGGTCTTGGTTACATAAAGCTTGGTCAATCAGCCCCTACATTATCTGGCGGAGAAGCCCAAAGAGTTAAGCTGGCTACCGAACTCGCTAAGACAGGCAGTGGTCACACTGTATACATACTTGACGAGCCAACCACAGGGTTGCATTTTGAAGACCTCAGCAAATTAGTTCAGACTCTTGTTGACCTCGTAAATCAAAACAATACAGTCATCGTCATAGAACACAATCTAGACGTAATCAAAAATGCCGACTATATTATTGACATTGGGCCTGAAGGGGGAGACTCTGGTGGGGAAGTAATAGCGAGTGGTACACCAGCTAAGGTCGCTTCCAAACATGACACTCCTACAGCTCAAGAGTTAAAAAAGTTAGTTTTTTAAAGTTGCAAAAAAATATTTATATCTTTCTCCTGTTTTTGGCAGGATTTACCCTGAAGCTTTTTGCACCCAAAGCTAATGCTATAGCTAAGTTCAACACCTCTTATCAGATCTACTATCAAGTAAACGAAACGGGTAAAACTCACGTTAAATTCGTGGTAAATCAAAAAAATAATCTATCCGTTGTTTATGCTACTGATTTTGGCCTAAGCATTAACGAAACAAAGCTTGAAAATATCAAAATTCTTGATGAGGGGGTAGCTGTAAAGGCTGATGTTATTAAGAGTTTAAATCAGACATCAATATCCTTTCCATTTTCAAGTAAGATCGTGGGTAAAGACAAAGTGCATACTTTTACCATTGAATACGACACCTCTGATATCACTACAAAGTCAGGTAATACTTGGCAAATCGACATTCCCAGGTTGGAACAAGATGAAAACGTGACAAGTCAATCTGTAATCCTAACAGTTCCTAGCGGTTTTTCTGACCCTGCTTACATAGATCCAAAGCCCGATATCGTCAAAGATAATATTTATTATTTTAGTGGGAACAAAATTAGCAACAAGTCGATTAGTGCTGTTTTTGGTAAGACCCAATTTTACAAAGGGAAGCTAATTTATCACATTACAAATCCAAATAATTTTCAAAATAAAACTGAAATAGCTCTTCCGCCTGATACCTCATATCAAACTGTGCTATATAAAAATATCGACCCATTCCCGATTGAAATAAAAACAGACAAGGATGGAAATTTTCTAGCAGTCTATGAATTATCTGCTGGCGAAAACATGGACATCACTGTTGATTTAATAGTTAGGCTGGAATTTACTCCAAAGCCAACAAATACTCAGCCTTCGTCCAGTCTAATTTCCAAAACCTCGATTTGGAACTATGATAATGGAGTTTTTAACTCGTCAGAATTAAGAAATATCAAAACCCCAAAATCAATCTACGACTTTGTATCGGATAAGTTGAAATATGATTACGAAAAATTAAGTCGTGAGCGCCCGACCCGATCTCCGGCGGCAGAAGCCTTAATAAATAGCCAAAGTGCAATCTGCACCGACTTTACCGATGTCTTTGTTGCTTTAGCTAGGAGGGCCGGTATCCCTGCTCGGGAGCTTGAAGGATTTGCATTAACCGAGAATCCGGATCTAAAACCACTATCGCTTACGCAAGATATTTTACATGCCTGGCCAGAATATTTTGATAGCACTCGCGGAACCTGGATTCAAGTAGACCCCACATGGGCAAACACTACCAGGGGGATAGATTACTTTAATAAGCTTGATTTTAATCATATTGTGTTTGTAATCCACGGAGAAAATTCTGAGTATCCAATTCCTGCCGGAGCGTACAAAAATGGACAGAAATCAAAAGATATCGCGTTTGAGCCGACAGAAGTAGTAAATTTTCCTGTTCCCAATATATCTCTTAAATTCATCAAGCAAGAAGGAAAAGACATTTTAATTCAAGTCAGCAACACTCAAGGGTCATCTATTAACGGAACCCTCACCAGTGATGAAAGTGAGTACTTGGAAAAAAATCAAACTTGGGTAAATATTCCACCATTTGCCTCGACAGTCATTCAATTAAGGGTCAAAAAATCACCGTTCGTCAGCGAAAATAATACACAAGCTATAATTTACTTTAATGGCACAAGATATGACACCGGAATTTCCATCGGTACAGCCACCTCTCAGACTCTCATTCTCTCCGGAATCGGAGGATTTTTGGCAGTCACTGCCTTCGGGGCCAGGTATCTACATATTCGAAGACAAAAACAAAAAACCTCTTTATATCGGTAAGTCGATAAATCTTAAAACCAGATTCAAGCAACACTATGAAGGTTTTACCGAGGGTACAACCAAAGCGCTTCAGTTTATTCCCAAGACCAAATTCATGTACTTCAGGCCGGTAAGAAATGATATCGAAGCTGTCATTACTGAGGCAAACTTTATAAAGTCCTATCTCCCCAGATACAACTCCATTGTTAAAGATGATAAGTCTAATCAGTATATTATCTTTGGGAATGATCCTAATGCCAAGGTGAACATTGTACATGCTACCGATATTCTCAATTTAAATCTAGATAACTACAAAAAACAGGTTTTCGGTCCATACACCTCAGGTGCTGTCTCTCAAACTCTATACAAACAAATGAGAAACATTTTTGGTTTCTGCTTACACCCCTTTAATCCCCAAAAAAGAGCTTGTTTCAATTATCACATTGGCCACTGCCCCGGAGCCTGCACAGGCGAAATCACTGCAGAAAAATACAATCGACATCTTGGAAGGTTAAAGAAATTTCTCTCAGGTCAGTTTGCGTTACTAGACAAAAGTTTGCACCGAGAGATAAAAGCGGCTATTAAAAAAACGGATTTTGAAAAAGCCAACTCAATAAAAATTCAAATTGAAGGACTTCATAATATTTTAAGCACCAGAAACTCCAGTTTGCTCTTAAAACTCTCTGATGCCACTGATGCACTTCAGTACCGAATAGTAAAAAAACTGAAGCACCCAAGACTCAAGAAGCCACCATATAGAATAGAGTGTTACGACCTGGCCCATCTCCAAGGAGACAACTACGTAGGATCAATGGCTGTGTATATTAAAGGTTCTCCGAGCACTTCGGATTACAGACATTTCAACGTCAAGTTTCCGGACAGGTCGGATGCCGCTGCTATGAAGCAAATCATCGATCGTCGCCTTCGACACCGTGAGTGGGGGACTCCGGACTTAATAGTTTTGGATGGAGGGATTCCTCAACTTTCGATAGTCTCACTAATTATTCCTGACAATATACCGGTGATTGCCTTGGCCAAGAAAAGAGAGACTATCTATTTCTATGATGAAAATCATAAGACAGTCACCATTAGCTTGCCTCTGGAAGATCCCGTGTTAAATCTTTTTAGAAGCCTTAGGGATGAGGCTCATCGCTTCGCAAATTCATTCCACAAAAAGCAGCGCGGAAAAAGTTTAATTTCGTGAACAACCATACTATACTTAAATCAGAATGAAAGTGTTACTGCGTCATATTCTAATTAATCTGTTGGTTCTCTATCTTGCTGACCTAGTCTATCCTGGGTTCAGTATTCCACATGACCTGAAGACACTTCTAACCGCTGCCATCATCTGGCTAATGCTAAACAAGATTGTTAAGCCAATCATCAAGCTTCTATTTTTACCCATAAATCTAATCACCTTAAATCTATTTTCCTGGGCAATTTCACTGCTAACCCTTTTCCTCCTTCAAGTCCTGGTCGATGGAATAAGCATCTCCCTTTACAGTTTCCCGGGAGCCAATTTCGAAGGTTTTGTTATACCTGCTATGAACATGGGGATTTTCCTGTCCTACTTGATTACATCCACGCTCTTAAACGCATTCCATGGCTTCGTGATGTGGCTAATCAGAAAGGATGGTAATTAAAGGCTATAATAAGACTATGCAAATAAACCTAATAGCTCAAATAGTTGTTTCCCTTATCTTAATTATCTTGGTTACTCTTCAGTCCAAAGAGGCTTCCTTGGGTGCAGGTTTTGCCTCGGCTACTCAATCCGGCTTCCATACCAAAAGAGGACCAGAAAAAATTATTTACCTCGCCACTATAGTTTTTTCGATTATATTCTTGGTTCTCTCATTCCTTAATATCGCAGTCTGGAAATGAGCAACCCCTTGAGAGAGAACATCTGGTTTGTAAAAGGATTCCTGAAAAAGTACAGCCTCCAGATATTAATCAGCCTTGGAGTGACTGTTGTTATTGCTCTTCTCGGAAATTTCATCCTCACTAAAACACCAAGATCCAAAATTATGTATCGGATTGGCATCGTCGGCCAATTTGGTTCCGGGCAACTACCACCATATATCATAAATTTTCTAAGCGCGGGACTAGTAACCTTAGACGATAAGCATGCACCTCAGCCCGGCCTAGCTGAAAAGTGGGATATCAGTGATGACGGTAAAACATATACTTTTTACCTAAAACAAGATCTTAAGTGGTACACAGGTGAAAGTGTAAAAGCCTCAGATATCAAAATTTCTATTCCAAACATAGACATAGAGACAGAAGATCCCAATGTTATTAGGTTTAAGATTCCAACACTTTTTTCACCTTTTCTTGCCTTATTAAATATTCCTCTCCTTAATGTTGATGGAAAAATAATTGGGGATTATGACATTCATTTAAAACAGAAAACATCGGGCATAATATCTCAAATCACTGTGGATACGAAGGATAGGTCTCTAGTTTTTAACGTTTTACCAACAGCCAAACAAGCCATTACCGCTTTCAAACTTGGACATCTGGACTTAGTGCTAAATTTGCCGTCAGACTACCTTACAGAAGTTCAGGCATTCGGTAAAACTAAAACTAAAGTTGACTCTAATAAAGTTATTATGATTATATTTAACC
>CAYGCQ010000035.1:0-10290 GCA_964348455.1 uncultured Pseudomonadales bacterium | reverse complement strand
ACTTTTCACTATCCACATTTATTAATCAGTCAGAACCCACTTTCCTAGTAAATATCGTCCTGCTTTTCTTTGCCATCGCCCTCATATTATTTCGGATTAGTTTACAACTGCTAAAATGAAATCCGAAAAAGTCTTAATCGTTTATAGTTTTATTGCCTGTCTTTTTCTAATGGTAATTGGGATCTTTTCCGCAAGAACAACAAATCAACTAATTACCAGTTTTATATATCTCCCTTTGGTATTTTTCTTTGGAACCAAAATCTATACCCTACTCAGCAACCGCTCAATCTCTATTAAGCCCACTCTGTCAAAAAAATCTGTCTCAAAAACAGAAGAGATCCCAAGCCCGAGCACCTTGGAAGACTTAAGCTCTATTCCAGGAGTAGCAGACCAAAACAAACGCCTATTCCTTCAGCTTATCGGTACTACCGGTATTTCTCTGCTTTTACTGTCTCTTTTTAGTCGAAAAGCTCGCGACACTTTCTTGGGTGGTGGTGGTAGCCCCACAGCAGAAATCGTGGGCATTAAGGACTCAAAAGGAGCCCAAATTGACCCATCCGAGAAACATCCTACCGATGGCTACAGTATCGCCGACATTGATGATGTTCGTGTTCCTGCTTACTACGGTTTTATCAAGAACAGTGGAGCTTGGTACATCATGCAAAACACCTCAGGGACTTTTAGATATGCAAAGGGCTCTTCAAACTACTCATCTAACTGGGATATCAGAGCCAAAATCCACTTCGACTACTACAACAACGTATTCTCTTAGCCAGCAACCACCCAATTATCCCCTGATAGTTTAGTTCTCGAGTTCTTGAGCGCTATATGATATAAATATGACCAATGCTTACCGTGGTCATTCCTTCAAAAACCGAGATCTTCTTGCAGAAGACTATTCTTGATGTTCTGGATAAGGCTACAGGGGACATTGAAGTGCTCCCTATACTAGATGGTTACGATCCCCCCAAAAAGGAAATCGTAACCGACCCTAGAGTTCGTTACATACGACTACCGGCTCAACCATATTCACAAAAACGCCACGGAATAAATCTCGCAGTATCTCAGGCCAAAGGTGAATATGTCATGTCACTGGATGCCCATTGCATGATGGCAAAAGGTTTTGATGAGCAGCTTGCCAAGGACCACAAACCAAACTGGGTCCAAATTCCTCGACGCCACAGACTAGATCCAATCAAGTGGGCACTGCAGCCACAAAGCGACACTCGTCCACCGATTGATTACGAATATATTATGTTTCCACCACTTATTAACGACAAAGCCATACACGGATTCAAGTGGGATGGTAGGACCTTGTCCAACTGGGACACACCCTTAGACGACACAATTCAGTTTCAGGGATCATGTTGGTTTATGACCAAAAAGTGGTTCGACAAGATGGGATTTATGCAGGTCGATGGCTACACTGGCTGGGGTCAAGAGGCTGAAGAAATATCTATGACCACCTGGAAAAATGGTGGCAGAGTAATCACAAACAAAAATACTTGGTATGCTCATCTTCACAAAGGCCCTGTTTACGGCCGTATGTATCATCTAAGTAGGGATGAAAATCGTCGCAGTTATGCATACTCGTATAACAAATGGATTGTAGAAAATAAAGAGTTTTTTGCCGGCCTCATAGAAAAGTTTGCTCCCCTTCCTGGTTGGCCAAATGACTGGAAACAGAGACTGTGGCCCTCAGCCACAACACTATTTTCAAGAAACGAGAAGGTAAATGAAATTCAAAGAAACAAATCAACTATAATAGAACATAGTATGCCAAAGATAACCGCAAACAAGAAAAACACTACCATTGTCTACATCACTACAAACACCGAAGACGTCAAATTTGAACACAAGATTCGCAAAGAGCTTAAAAATGCCAGTGGAGATCTACCAATTATTTCAGTCTCCAGAAAACCAACTAAATTTGAAAAGAATATCTCTGTTGGAGAAGTCCCCTTAACTGATTCATCTTTACTAAAACAAATTTTAGTCGGACTACAAGAAGCAAAAACAGACTACATATTATTGGCCAAGGATGATTGTGTTTATCCACCCGAGTACTTTACATTTGTTCCACCAACCAACGACTGCCTCTATCAATATCCAAACGTTTGGGTTCTGGGGGATAAATATTGGAAAACCAGTCACGCGGAATTTGCTCAAGCCGGTAACCGAAAATACTGGATAGGATTAATCAAAAACGCACTGAAAAATCAAAAAGACTGGGAAGATGTAGAAGTCTCCTTAAATCAAGGCGAAATCAACCGAAGCGCCTGGCCATCAGAGAACGGTGTTGTAAATTTCAAATCAACGAGTGGGCTCAGAAGATTCCCGCCTGTTACTAGAAATAGCTATCCCAAAAAAGGTTTGCCTTACTGGGGCCTTGCTTCGGAATTAAAAAAGAAAATGGGAGCTTAAAACTCCATGGAAACTCTTACCTATCTAATCGACAAGTATAAATTCGACGCATCTCAACCTTCCCCCATTAAACTTCCCATGAGCAGGGAAACAGATATTCCTCAGATGTTTCTGGATCTAGGTTTTACAGTCGGAGCTGAAATCGGTGTCTATCGTGGTGGTTACTCAGAAACTCTTTTAAAAGCCATTCCCGGACTAAAGCTCACCGGCATCGATCTCTGGGATCTTTATCCTGGCTATCGTGACTATAGCAGAGATGACATCAGAGACGCTCAGACAGAAGCAAGAGAGAGAACCGAAGAATACGGATGTGAACTTATCAAGGGTTGGAGTCATGAAGTTACTAAACAGTTCCCAGACGAATCTCTAGATTTTGTATACATTGATGGTAATCATGCCTTTGAATATACAGTACAAGACATTTCTCTTTGGTCAAAAAAAGTAAAAAAAGGAGGTGTCGTTTATGGCCACGACTTCGAAGACTGGTCGCGCAACTGGAGACGATTTGATATGGGAGTCATTCCTGCAGTTACCGGGTGGTGCAACGCCTATCAAATAGCACCTTGGTTCGTAATAAAAAACGATAAACACCCAAGTTGGATGTACATCAAATGAACGATCTGACCATCCTCTATTACACCGCGAACACACTTAAAGAGCCTTTTGCAAGCAAAGTAAGAGAAATACTTTGGAAAGCCAAGGGAGACTATCCTCTTATTTCCGTTTCCCGAAAACCAATGGACTTTGGCAAAAATATTGTCGTAGATTTTCCCAGAGAATATCTAAGTATCTACAAGCAAATCTTGGTAGGGGCTAAAGCAGCTACCACCGACTACGTTGCTCTGGCGGAAGACGACTGTCTATACAGCAAAGAACACTTCAAAGGTTTCAGACCTGCCATGGATGAAGTTGCTTATGACATGTCTAAATGGTCACTCTATACCTGGAGCCAGCCACCTGTCTATTCCATCAAAGATCGAATTAGTAACTGTACTTGTATTGCTCCCAGAAAGCTTCTAATAGAGGCACTTGAGGAAAGATTTGCCAAGTTTCCCGATGAATCTAAAATCCCCTTGCATTACTTTAGTGAAATAGGAAAATACGAAAAAGGACTACATGTCACTCCCAGAAATATCGTCAAATTCATGTCTAAATCCCCTTGCATCATCTTTTCTCACCCTGAAGCCATTGGCTATGACTATCTTGGTAATCGCAAAAAGGTTGGTGGCTTCCTAGCCTACGATATTCCTAACTGGGGCAAAGCAGAAGATATCATCAAAAACCTCTATGTATAAAAAAGACATTGTTCTGTGCGCCACCCACATCGTTCCCCTCATCAAATGTTTTGATTTGTCAGAAGGTGAGGTTCTAGAGATTGGAACAGGATTCTACAGCACCACTCTTCTGGACTGGATGTGCGAAATGTACAATCGAAAACTAACTTCATACGACACGGATGAAAAATGGGCCAAAATGAACATCGAGAAATATGAAAAACCGACTCACCACATAGAGTATGTAGACGACTTAGACTCGATAGATCTTACAGATCGCCACTGGGGACTTGTACTCATAGATCACAGCCCATCGCCTCGCCGAAAAACAGACATTCTTCGACTCAAAGATCACGCAGATTATATTGTTATTCACGATACCCAGCCAAAACTAGACTGGAAGTTCAGATTTTCCAAAATCTACCCAGAGTTCAAATATGTCTACCACTATGACAAGATTATCCCCCACACTACAGTAGTAAGCAATTTCAAAGATTTGAAAAACTTATCATGAAGTTAGACACGACTGTACTGTACTACTCGGCAAATGTCGAAGATCCAATATTTGAAGAAAACATTAGACAAAAACTGCTTTCCAATATCGGTGATGTGCCCTTAGTTTCGGTTACACAGATACCCCTACCAAATTTTGGGAAAAATATATGCATTGGTCGACACGATAGTTGCTACTCCAACGAATTCAGACAAATTCAAATCGGACTAAAAGAAATAAAAACTCCATACGTCCTCACAGCAGAAGCAGACTGTCTATATCCACCTGAATATTTTAGGTTTAATCCAGAGGAACAAGGAAAAACGTACAGATACGCCAATGTTTGGGTGCACTACTATCTTGATCCCGTAAAAAGAAATCCTAAATTTTATTTTAAAAAGTTTTCAGATGGTGCCCAGGCTTTAGACAGAGAACTGTGGTTAAAAATCATAACCAAAGCCCTTGTAGGTAGAAAAAGATGGTCATCAGCATCAGATGCCCCTCATAATAGCTTTGCCATACCAACAGATCCAAATTACCAGTGGTCATCAGAAAATCCGGTCATCACTATTAAAACAACAAAGGGTGTGAGTCGTTATACCCAGCTTGATAGATCCGTCCTACCCCAAAGTGCATTACCTTACTGGGGGGAAGCAAGAGAATTAAGAAAGAATCTTTTTGTTCCCACGATCACTGACGTGGTATAAAATACCTCACACCAACATGGACACACTTCAATACATATTTAAAAGATACGGTTTAGACAAAAATCAAACGTCACCAATTAAATTTCAAAACAATCGACCAGTAGACCTTCCAATACTCTTTAAGGAACTTGGCTTTAAAAAAGGAGCTGAAATTGGTGTCCTCGGAGGTGTCTTCTCGGAAATACTTTGTGGCTCGAATCCGGACTTAGAACTATACTCAGTTGATGCTTGGGAGTTCTACCCTCTTTGGCGAAATTTTCGTAAAGCACATCATTATCCACCAATATATTTGGAAGCCAAAAAAAGACTAAGTAGGTTTCCAAACAGTACTATCATCAAAAAATGGAGCATGGATGCGGTAAAAGAATTTGATGATAACTCGCTGGACTTTGTCTTCATCGACGCCGATCATCGATACGAAAAAGTGATTGAGGATATTACTGAGTGGAGTAAAAAAGTTCGTAGTGGTGGTATAGTTTGCGGACATGACTACGGAGTCAAAGGCGAATTCGTTCAAGTTACCGAAGCTGTAAATGACTGGACAAAAAAGCACCAAATAAACCCTTGGTTTATTCTCAAAAGCCCGATGAGTAAAAATGATACTTGCTGGCTTTGGGTAAAACCATAATTATTATCTAAAAAAACAAAAAACATGAACCGATTAGCACGTCACGCCACTCACGTTCCACTTTTAGTCAGAGCCTTTGATCTTTCTGAAGGTGATGTCTTGGAAATTGGTACCGGCTACTTCTCCTCTACCGTACTCGACTGGCTCTGCGCTATTACCGGACGAAAACTCGTTTCTTACGAAACCGATCAGAAGTGGTTTGAGAAAGCCAAAAGACATCAATCTGACTATCATGACATTATTTTTGTCGAAAATTGGGATGATGTCCCTCTCGACAAAAAGCGTTGGGGACTAGCCTTCATTGACCACCACCCTCACAAAAGAAGAGCTGTCGAGATAGAAAGATTAAAAGATGTTGCTGATTACATCGTGATACACGACACAGAGCCAAGGTCAGAGGCAATTTATGACTACCCACGAATCTACAAGCTCTTCAAGTATCGTTATGATTACAAAAAGGTAGAACCTTGGACAAGCGTTTTAAGCAATTTCCACTCGTTAGCAAAATTCAAATCATAAATAATTTTTAATGAAACTCTCCATCGTTATCGCTGTTTACAATAGTCATGGAGCCGTTGAAAGGCAGATGAAACATTTTGCTGACATGAATCTTCCTGATGATATTGAAATTATTCTCGTAGATGACGGTAGTAGTCCACCACTCAAGGGCTATCATCTCAAAAATTTGAAGATTCATTACACCAATGACAAACGACCCTGGACACAAGGGTTGGCACGAAATGCCGGCTGCAAACTGGCTACCGGAGAGTACGTTCTGTGCACTGACATAGACCATATTCTTTCCAAAGAAGCCATCATGGACTCATACAACTTTACGGGAGACAAAATGATCTTCCCCCGCTATTTCGGAGTACTTCTTGAAGACGGCACTCTCTCACAAGAACCAAAGGATCTTGAAATATATGGACTTGATATGACCAGACTAAAGACCAAACGAGGTTTATACGCTAGTGTCCATGGCAACACTTACTGCATGAAACGCTCCACCTTTTGGTTATTAGGAGGCAATAGTGAAAAAAACTGTACCTTGGGTCGCCACGCCGGCAGTCGTGAAGGTGAGGATAGCGTCATGAATCGAAGGTGGAATCATCACGCTGCTGCAAATGGTATTAAGCTCGCCGTAGGCTCAAAGATTTACATGTTCCCTGTTGCCCGTTATCATATAGACGGAAATACAAACCCACTTGGACTATTCAATAACCTAAGTCAAGCCCAAGTTCCACAACCAAACAAACCATGACCTACGACTTAAGCATACTAATTCCTGCCAGAAACGAGCAATTTCTAGCTCGAACAGTTCAGGATATTCTAGAAAATATCGAGGGAAATACCGAGGTGATTATCGGACTCGATGGACTCTGGGCTGAACCAGTCATCAAAGATCATCCTCGAGTAACCATCTTTCATGTCTCTGAGTCCATCGGACAAAGAGCTATGACCAATCAACTTTGTAGACTTAGTAAGGCCAAGTACATTATGAAAGCCGATGCTCACTGTGCTTTTGACAAAGGTTTCGATGTAAAAATGATTAACGAAATGCATGATGACTGGACAATGGTCCCGGTAATGAGAAATCTCCACGCATTTAACTGGGTTTGTCCCGACGGTCACACTAGGTACCAGGGTCCAAGTGGAGTCTGTGCACAATGCGGCAAAGAAACCAAAAAAGATATTGTCTGGATTCCAAAAACTAATCCCCAAAGCACCTCGTACTGTTTTGACCCTGAGCCACATTTTCAATACTTTAATGAATTTAAAAAAAGGCCTGAAGGCCGTGGAGATGTAACAGAAACCATGTCACTGCAAGGATCATGCTTTATGCTCACTAGAGATAAATACTGGGAATTAAATATTTGCGATGAAAATTTTGGCAGTTGGGGTAGTCAGGGAATTGAAGTCGCTGTTAAGACTTGGTTATCAGGAGGTAAGGTCATGGTCAATCAAAAAACTTGGTACGCTCACATGTTTCGAACTCAAGGTGGAGATTTTGGTTTCCCCTATTCACTTTCGGGTAGTGCCGTCAGTCATGCAAAAAAAACAGCTAAGCAGCTATTCTTTGATGGAACCTGGGAAAAACAAATCAGACCACTATCATGGTTGGTTGAAAAATTTATGCCAGTTCCCGGGTGGACTCCGGAAGCTCTTGCAAAACTAAAAGAGGTCAGTGCTCCACCTACTGCTCATGAAACACCGACCCCGATACCGGTACAATCAGAAAAACCTGAAGAAGTTGAACCGCCAGTAGAAACTCCTTCAACCACAGTCAGTACAACTCTTTCCCCTACTCAACCCACCGTCTCAAACCCAGAAGTTTCAACACCCCCAACCATCGGCGCAATCTACTATACCGACAACCTCATGGATGAAAAAATTATGAAAGTTTGTCAAAAACAGTTAAAAAAGGCCTTAGCTGGAAAAAAGCTTGTCAGTGTTTCATTAGAACCAATCGACTTCGGAGAAAACATAGTCCTACCACTGGAGAGAGGTTACCTAACAATGTTCAAACAAATTTTAGCTGGTCTAGAAGCTCTCAACACCGATATTGTTTATTTCTGCGAACACGACGTGCTCTACCACCCTTCACATTTCGACTTTATCCCACCAAAAAATGATGTCTACTACTACAACAATAATTATTGGTTCCTAAGAATGACGGATGGTTTTGCACTTCACTATGATGTTAGCCCTCTTTCTTCACTGTGCGCTTACAGAAACATCCTAATCACTCACTACAAAGAGCGAATCGAAATGGTAGAGAAAGAAGGTTTCAGTTATCGTATCGGCTTTGAACCTATGACACATGGTCGCATCAAGTGGAAAAACTGGTACAACTTCGAACTCCGAGCATCTTCCGCCCCAAACATCGATATTGCTCACAGTAAAAATGTCACTCAAAAAAGATGGACACAGGATAAGTTCAGGCGGAAACCAACCAACTGGACAGAAGCAAATATAGATACAATTCCCGGGTGGGACAACGTTAGAAGATTACTAGGTTTTTCAAAGTAACTTTCCTTTATAATTCATATTAATAAGCTTTATGGAGCTTCTAGTATCTTTAGAAATATTGAGAGAATCATTTCAAAATGGCGACCAGAACAAAAACAATCGAATTTGCAACCACAGTTGATACCACCACCCTTGCAGGTGGTGCAAATAGAGACAGTTCAATTGCTATCTACATCCCCGAAACAATTTCAGCATTTAGATCCGTCACCTTGATGACATATTTTCGAGGTGATAATACTGCAGCCGCTTCATTGGGTGCCGTCAATTTGTACATCGATGACGCTTCAGATTTTGTAGGAGCAACAAACCTATCACTTGGTACACCAAAAGCTAACACAGGGGAAAGCGAAACTTGGTCTTACGCCGGGGATGTTACATCATATTTCACTTCAAACTGGTCTGGAACTTCAAATACTTGGTGGGTAAGGTATAACGGTGCAACTTGCGCTACGACAAATCACTCATTCAAGCTCATAATCACTTATGACTATGATGATACCAGCGCTACCCATATCAAAACCATCCGAATTCCAATTGAAAGCACCAGAAGTACACTTACAGCCGCATACCAAACTATCGGTGGTGCAACCGCCATCCCCGCTGTCGCAACTAGTGGTGCGTATTTACCCGAAGCTAGCACAGTACTTAGACAAGCATTTCTGGAACTTGCGGGAAACGAGGCTACACCAACCTCTACCGTAGATCATACTACTACAATTAGAATAAATGGAGCCAGTACAATAACCTTTTGGAGATCGGAACAAGCATTGTCAGGACAATCTTGTTGGATGTATGGATGTGCAGATATTACGGGCTTAGTAAGCGCTTCAAGTGCTTATTCCTTAGAAGCTGTATGTAGCACAGCAACAAGAGTCGACAACTTTGGCGGCTGGCTAACAGTCACTTATGAATTTTCCCCAAGCTCAAGCTCTACCATATATAATTCACTCTTGTTGGGTGCAATTGACACCGCTGGTTGGTCAGGTGGCACGACTTCAGCAGATGCAGATAGCTGGGGTAGAGACATATTTATTGAAGAACCAACAACAATTACTCTAAAAGAAAGTGGTGTGTTTATCTGTTCAAATTCAAACGCCGGAGCTAACCTATCTTTAAAGGTTGGTGCCCAAGGATTTCAAACTTACACCCTCACACCAGGACAAATACAGCTAGGGCAATATAGCTTGATGCATAGAATTGACTCTGGCGGTCAAAACGGAGTAAGCTTCACCACCCTAGCTAGAGGTAAAAACTCTTACGAAATACAGTCGTATTGCAGCACGAACAATGCAGGTATCTGGGGTCTTAATGGACTTTTAATCCTAAACTACACAAGTGGTAAATCCACAATCGGTGTAGGAGCCCATACAAGTACAAAACACTATTTCATAAATCCATGCGCAAATGACACCTACATTCAGTCCACTACCAGCGCATCTTGTGCAATCGCTGAAACTGAATATTGGGTAACGGGTTCAGTCACAAATTGTTGGGCTAATGTAGGGAACTCTACATCCCTAACCACCACTGTAAACGCTGAAAGACAATCTGGCGAAGGTGAAGGTGAGGGTTGGGAAGTCATCGGTTTAACAACAGCCATATCTGACAATGAAAACCAATTCAGTAATGGATATTATGCTGCACGAAAGTCCTGGAAGCGCTACCCTGCCGACCATGACGCCTCAAGAATGGATCTTGAAGCTGCAAGATCTTGGAGAACGGATTACACATCTT
>CAYGCQ010000034.1:0-10863 GCA_964348455.1 uncultured Pseudomonadales bacterium | reverse complement strand
AGATTTACGGATATATATGGCGTAATAGGGGCTTGGAGTGCTACCCAAAGTTTTACCATGAACCTCTCTTCAGCCACCCCAAGTCTAAATTCTCCGGCAGATACCACTACGGGACTTACTACCTATACTATTTTACAAACCACTTCCACTGATTCCGAATCAAACTATCTTCGTTACAAAATTATTATTTGCACCAACGTTATCATGACTACCGGTTGCCAAACTTTCGATCAAACAGTTTCTCAAACAGGGTGGTCCGGACAGAACACCCAAACCAGCACTGCATACACATCAGGCACCCAAGCCACTTACACTATCCAGACGCCACTATCTGTAAACGCCACCTATTATTGGAAAAGTTACTCGATCGACCCTGGAGGTTCGAACGTTTTCAGCGCCACTCAATCCAGCCCTTATTCATTCAGCACTATTCCAAAACCAGCTCAACCATCTGCTTGCTTTGTTACCAAGAATGTCGAAAATACCGAGCTCACTATTAACTGGACCGATAACGCCACCAATGAAGAGGGATATCAAGTCTGGAAGACAGTTGATGGTGGTTTAGCCGCCCAACTCGGATCAAATCTAGCAATAAACACTGTCACATTGCTCGACACAGACGTGATTTCCGGCCACAGTTATTCGTATTTAGTCAGAAACTTTATCTACGACGGAGCAAGCACTTACTACTCAAATTTCTGTGTCACAGCCGCCAGCAATCTAAATACCGGCTTCTTTAAATTCGAAGGGGTTAAATTTGAATAAAAAAATCATCAACTTCTTGATTCCTTGATTTCTAGAGTTATAGATTTATTGATTACCTATTTGTAATACAATGAATCTATGTTCAGGATTTCCAAAAAACACTCAGGCTTTACTCTCATGGAAATCCTCGTAGTTTCCACTCTGATAGTTGTCTTAGCTTTAATTCTTTTAATAGGAATTAACCCTCTTACTCAAATCCTAAAAGGTTTTGATGCTCGTCGTCGTTCCGATCTTAATAAAATTAAAATTGCCTTTGAAGCCTACTACTCCGATCATGACTGCTACCCTGACGAATCTGTCCTAAGTCAATGCGGCTCTGGGGCACTTCAACCATATCTAGTTTCGGTTCCATGTGACCCAAATACACAAAAACCATACAAAATCAGTGTCCTTCCGGAAGGAAGTTCATGCCCCCAACAGTTTGCAGTTTACGCATCTATAACCTCTCTATTCACCACAGATGCAATTTCTAGCTGTCCAAACACTTTTGCTGTTTACTCTTCTAGTATGGGGACACTAGATCTAGCTCGTGGATGTGCTTATGTTGCCCAGGCCTGTACCAACGTTTATGGTTGTCGAAATGGAGCTTGCACCGTCGTAGCCGTAGACGAAATTGCCACCTGTGGACCCAACTACTGCACCTCTGACTGTGACGGCAATAACTGCGCTACCCAAAGACCAAACGGATCATTCGTTAATGAATGTCTCTAAACTTCGTTATCAGTTCTGGAATACCTTTTTGAGTTGCTGAGGAAATAGGTAAAATCTCAACTTTATTTTTCTTAAAATACTTCACTGTATCTTTTACGATTTCATCACTTACCAAATCAATTTTACTAAGAACTACAATCTCCTCTTTCTTATCAATATCTCCACCATACTCTGCTAACTCTTTTCTTATTTTTGTATAATTTTCAAAAGCTTCTTCTGCGCTATTACCGGCCGGCACCAAATGAACAAGTAATCTTGTTCTTTCTACGTGTTTCAAAAATCGAATACCCAAGCCCTTGCCCTCACTGGCCCCTTCTATTAGTCCCGGAATATCAGCTATCACGAGTCTTCTTGTACCATGTTTAAAAACTCCCAAATTAGGTTCCAGTGTCGTAAATTCATAGTCGGCTACTTTTGGTCTGGCATTAGACAACACCGAAAGCAAGGTTGATTTTCCGGCGTTCGGCAACCCCACCAAACCCACATCAGCCAATAGTTTAAGTGTTAAGATTGCTCGAAATCTATGACCCAACTGACCTTGTTCAGCTATGAGAGGAGTCGTTAATCTTGCGCTCATATAACGAACATTTCCCTTTCCCCCAACTCCACCCTTGGCAATCAAGACGCTCATCCCTACTTTATCAAAATCAATCACCTGCTGACTTGCAACCAACTTAGGAACGGGTTTCAAAACTAGCCTCCCAGTCTGACCTTGTGGCATACCTCTCACTGCAACATTTTCAACTTCCAAAGCATCGTTAACAATTGGGATTAATGTTACTATCGTCCCCAAAGGCACTTTTATTGTCAAGTCTTCACCCTTAGATCCTGACATTTTTTTACTTGACCCTTTACCCCCATCTTGAGCCTCAAACTTCTGTTGATGTGCAAAATCGTCTAAGGTATTCTGATTAAAATCAGTTTCCATGTACACACTTCCGCCTTTTCCACCATCTCCACCATCAGGACCACCCTTAGGAATGTATTTTTCGCGACGAAAGCTGATAGAGCCGTTTCCGCCTTTTCCCGCTCTTATCAATATTTTTGCATGGTCTACCATGCACCCATTTTACCATTGATTGAGCCTAAAAGGCCAAACCTCTTAATTGCTTACCAGCCTGCCCAGCATAGTCATCGTGCGAAGTTGGGGAATCCCACCTGCCCACACGTCATTCCGGGCTTGATCCGGAATCCAGAAACACCAGGCGCGTGTAGTCTTATTTTATCTCGCAATTGACATACCGACTGTATGGATTCCTGCCTTCGCAGGAATGACATAAAAACAAATTAAATGAAATGACAGTCTACTTTAAGTACGAAAGCGGATTTCCATTTCCGGAAGATGTTCGAATCTCGAAATGAAGATGTGTGCCTGTAGACCTACCTGTATTGCCCATATCACCCAGCTTATCGCCTCTTTTTACAGACTGGCCGACTACTACCGAGAACTTAGATAAATGTCCGTAGAGGGTCTTGAAACCATTTCCGTGATCTACCAACACCATATTTCCGTAACCTGTATTATCCCAACTGGCATGAACCACTACCCCTGAATCAGCTGCAAGGATTGAACCCCCACTGCGACTCGCGATATCCACCCCTTTATGCCAAGCTTTGAATCCTTGAGAAATCGTACCTGCACCCGGCCAGATCCAATTTCCGGTTGCTGACACTGCCCCAGCATTTGGTGTCAAGGTTGAAGCGAAGTTAGACCTTGGAGAATATACTGGTTCATCAGGCTTTACACCATCAGGAACAATAAGCTGTTGACCAATCGCCAGAGCAAAAGTCTCATCGTTTGTAAATTCGTTAAAGGGAAAGTCAACCACTGCCTGTGCGGACACACCGTACTTTTTGGCAATCGAATAAATCGTCTCCCCACCTTTTACCGTAATCACCACTCCGGTCACCGGAGGGATCTTTAGTGTTCCTCCTGGTTTTAACTTCTTCGCATTCAAGCCGGAGTTCATCCAAGTAATAGAATCTGTATCTACCCCAAACTTCTTTGCGATTGAAGCCAATGTATCACCATCCTCAATGGTGTAGTCTAAGACATCAGCCCTAGGCTTATCTGACACTTGGGTCAACGGATCTATTTGCACCGATGTATCGGAAGAAAGCCCCAAAACTCTCCCCGTGTCCGCCGAAGCACTACTTTCTTGAGCAAAAGCGAATTTACTCCCAAGACCGATTGACATCATCGCTTGAGTCTGAGAATCATTAACGACGATAGATGGTCCTAGAGTCACCGAAAGCACCATCACGAGCACCATGGAAGAATTGACAATTAGTTGAGAGTACTTACCCCGCTGCTGATACATTTTTCCCACCAAAGCCCCCTTGACCACTTCGAATGCGGCAAACTTTGGCTTCAGGTAATTAATTACGAAATACGTCGACAACACCTTCAAATATTTGAAAAAATCTCCTATCCATTCCCTGATAAAAAGTTTTAGGCTATTCATATTTCGAGAGTCACACTCTCATTGGGCAAAACCCATTTTATCACTCATTTCTTGATCTCCACACCATGAATGTTCCACTTTTTATACCTACTACTAACAATAATCATGATAACTTATATTGACTTTTTATATTTTATAGGGTATAATCACCCTAGCACTTTACACAACAGAGAAGGAGGTCAAATGACCACGTTATTACCAAAAAAGGAAACTAGAAGAGATGGTGATGAACTTCGACTCGGAAGTGGAGTTTACACTCTTACCAACATGCTTGGGCTCACTGGCAAAGGCTACATTCAGCTTGCAGATATGCTCCACGATCAAGTGGCAGTGCTGGTTAAAACCGAGGGTGATTATGTTATTTTCGAGTCCACTGGACACTCACCAGTCCTTTTCACAACTATATCCATCGAAAGAAAGCTCCCCCGTTTCATATTTATGAGATCAGGGCATCAATATTCAATCAAGATCTTAGAGATTGGCTGGATACAGATCCCCTGTGTAAATTCCCAGGGCAAAAACACTTTGGCCACCTTGAAGTTTGATTCCCAATCTCGAAACAGCCTTTGGGTTACCCTCGAATTATAATCAACTAACCCCGACCATGTCGGGGTTTTTTATCACAAATCCAGCTCTCTATCCACCTAATCAGCTGGATTCTTCTTAGATTGCTCTCTTCTTATATTTTCAAGTCTAGTAATCATTTTTTCAATAAAGCTATGTTCTAAATAAATATTCTTTTCCTCATACAATCTTTTCTCAGCTTCTCTCAGTTTAAAGCTGAATGCACCTACCGAATACTCCATCAAGGGGTAAATATCTACCAAAAACAAACCCTTCTTTCCATCTACAGTTCCCCACATTATATTTCCAAATCTTCTTTCCCCATCATCTTGTGGCGGAAACAAGTCTGGAAATTTCCCTATTTTCCCATCTTCTCTTGTCATATTTTCATAAAAATCTACCACCGATTCAATCAAATCTTCTAGCTCACTAGCAAACTCTAATGGTAATTCTCCCTCTCTTGAAATATCGACTCCATCTACTTTTTTCATAGCGATGAATCCTTCCCCATGACCATGCAAATCTTTTTCAAAGATCAAACTATGATCTGGCACAAACCTCATTAACTTATTTCCAAATTTTTTTAAATCTCTATCGGCCTGACCAACTTCATTATTGAAGTCTTCAAACTTCATTCTTCCATAAATCCCAATTTTTTTTAGTCTATGAACTCTTTTAACAATCCAGCCGGGATTATTTTTAAATTCAAATATTTTAGTAAATCGACCAGGCTCAGTATCCTTTTTTTCAACCATACCATCTACAAAAGGATACTCTTCTGGAACAATCATATAGACGTATCTTTAAAAATTAACGAATACGGTGTCATCGCTTTTAGTTTATAACCCAATCCACTTAAATACCCCACCACCCCACCTGTCATTGCGAGGCCAGAGTTTACCCGTCGTGACGGGCGGCAATCTAGTTTATCAGTCACCCCCTTCAAGGAGTCTCCTTGAAGGCTTACGTCATTGCGAGCAGAGCGTGACAATCTCACTCCACCCATACATCCATCCAAATCAAAATTCAAATCTTCACAAATAATTACCCTCGGTCTATATTTTTTCCAGTCATTACTTTTCAATACCTCCAAATCCATTCCTTCCACATCTACCGACAGAAGATCAATTTTTTCTCCTTTTGGTAGGTACTTATCCAGTATATTTTCTAGCGACTCTGTCTTAACTTTCTTCGTTCCCAGCAGCTTTCTCCCTACCGCTTGATTTTTCTCGACTTGCTCCACAGAAAAAGTATTGGCCGCCCCATCGTCAAACATAAAATACTCCATATATTTCCCCATGTCATTCCTGGCTTGACCAGGAATCCATCCAGATAACTCCTTTTTTGGATTTTTTGATTTTTTGTTTTTTTGTTTTTTTTCTCCCACCCCCACATTCAAAAAAATATCCCTTGGTCTTGTCATCGCAAACATCTTTCCTATCTCAGGATTCGGATCCACACAAATTCCACTCCACCCTTTTTTATAAAATAAATATGTATTCGAAAATAATTTTGGGTGATAAGCTCCAATGTCTACATAAATTCCCACATTACCATTATCATTCCGACCTTGGCTTGTAATCCATTCTAACAATCCCACAACCCCACCCCTCGATTCCTTGAGTTCTCGATTACTTGAGCTCTCGATTCCTTGAGCTATTGATCCTTGCAGCTCCCCCCACGCGATAATATCTTCCCCGCTCTGGGCATAACTTCGCTTCCCAAACCAATCATATAGAGGTGTCATCATCAGTAGCTGCTTCCAATCCATACCAATAGTTTATCAGGGACATGTAAAATAACTAGGTGAAGCGTTTTTTACCACTCTTTTATTCTTTTCTCCTAATTCTTTCCATATTTTTTTACTTGAGTTTTCGAGTTTTTGGTTTTTTTAAACCCTTTATTCCCTTCACCAACTATCTTCTTGGCATTGACAAGCCCATCACCTATTTAATTCTTTTAGGAAACGATACTGAGATACGTGCCAATGGAGGTTTCGCAGGTTCTTACACCAAAATCACCCTCTCCCCGCCTGTCATTCCGACCGAGCCTTCGCGAGCGGAGGAGTCTCCCTCTATCAAATCCGTCATTTCAGGAACCGACCCGGAATCCAATCCTACACCACCCGTCATTCCCGACCTGATCGGGAATCTAAATAAATTTTCAAAATCTAATCCTTCTCTCAACGTCTCTTTCCAAGACATATACGTCCCCAACGGTCAGCTCCAAGGTCATGTCACACCACCTGATCCCATTCAACAAGCCTTCGGTCATGGCACTTGGGAACTCGCAAATGCCGACTGGGAACCAGACTTTCCCACAGCGGCCAAAGACATCCGATGGTTCTTAGAAAAAGGAAAAGAAATCAATCCTGACATTCTCGGTATTGTAAATCTGACTACCATCAAAAAAGTTCTTGATGTTGTCGGAGACTTTTCGGTTCCTGAATACAAAGCTCAGATTACTCCCGACAATCTCTATCTCTTTCTCCAAGGCAAAACCGAAGTCGGTTTCTTCCCTGGATCAACTCAGAAAAAAGACACGCTTACTGCTGTTGGCACCGCCATGATAAAAAAATTAAAAATTCTTCCAATATCAAAGAAAATTAAAATAGCCAAGATTCTATATGAAGATTTGTCAAACCAAAACATCGTCGCAAACTCTCTCAATCCCTCTTTTCAAAATCTCCTAATAGAGCAAAAATTTGCCGGAGCATTCTCACCCGCAGCTTTTGACAACTACGCTCTCATAGAAACCAATCTCGGAGCCAACAAAGCCAACCAGTTCGTCACCCGCTCCACCACCCACAAAATCACCGTCATCCAAGGCACCGACCCGGAAGCCAATCCAACACCACCCGTCATTCCGACCGAAGTCGAGGCCGATGGTACCCGAAGGGGTAAATCTCAAACCACCATCACCTCACCCGTCATTCCGGGCAGCGACCCGGAATCCAGTCCCACACCACCAGTTATTCCGGACTCGCCTTTAGCCCCGGACCTGGATACGGGGGATAGCACTTCAATCTACCTAAATAAATACGTGCACCACCAAGTCACAGTCAAATTTATCAACTCCTCCCCGGAAGCCAATCCAAACCCTCCTCTCTACTATGGAGGTGACTACATCACATATCTTCGAATTTACATACCAACTATCGCCCAAAACGTCATCTTAACTCGCAATCCACTCGGTCTACCACCACTTCCTTCATCCACGCCGTCATTACAAACAAAATACAATACTGTCATTCCGGGCACCGACCTGGAATCCAGAAAAATTACTCAGTCCCCCTCACTATTAATAGGAAACCAACAATCCCCAATCATCACCACTGACCAAATCCTAGACAAAAACATTGACAACTCAGAACCAAACACCAACAACTTATCGCTAACATCCCCCAAATACGGCTTTACCGAAATCGGTTTCTGGCACACCACCCCGGCGGGTGGCGAAAGTAGCATCAGCCTTTCCTATGACCTCCCCCTTCCTCCTTGTCATTCCTGCGTAGGTCGAAGATGCCGAGTAGTCTCGGCCTGGAATCAATTAAATAACACTATCCCCTGTAATTACTCCTTAGCCATTCTCAAACAAAACGGTATGCAATCCTCACCTCAAACAATCGACCTTTTTGGAAAAACTTACTCCACCAGGCTCGAAACTAGATTTTTTATTCAAAAGTAGTAAAATACTCCCTGTCACAGAACTAAATTCGCCAAGAACTTTTACACAAACCCCCAATACGGCACCGGACAAAGGAGACAAATAGTGGATAACAATCATTATCACCCTGGTTATTTAGTATCTTTAGCGATTCTCACTATACTTCTATTTTCAGCTTTTATCTTTCAGTTATTTGTAAACAGAGACCTGCAACACCAGCTCGATATGATTCACAAAAGTCACATATTTATCCATGAAGGACAGGATGTAATCATCTCATACGATGCAATCGTAGCCGTGTGTGAAGACAACAAAATTAAGTTGGGCGACAATCTCAAATACACAGGCTTAGAGCTATATGTGCCTGTAGCAGTCAACCATCCCACAGAAGAGACATTTACAATTACAGACGCCCTAGGTCGAAGTTATGACATTCTTATCTGGGTAAATGTCGACGAACACAACGTGTTCTCAGCCACTCCATTTGACTGTACCTACGCCGGCAGTCTGACTACCCCCTAAATTTACCAAACCACCCTTTCTGGGGTGGTTTTTTAACAGAAAACTCCTCTCCAAGCAACTAAAAGCCTTATAGTATTGCATTTTAGCCCTAGTATGGGTTAAAATATACAGGTCTTACGACAATCTTTGTACATTAAAAAGGAGAAATATCAATGGCAATCAATCCCGCTGCTGCTCAAGTTAATACCTATCTCAAGCGTCTCATCGATGTCCAGAATCCCAAAGCCGGCACGCACCCAACATATCAGGCTGTTCAAGCTCAAATGGAGCTTCTCAACCGTATTTGGATGCTTCTTCCCGGAAACGGAAACCCCATGGCCAAGGAAGACCCTGAAGATGCGCTCGCTGCGCTTATTGGCTTCAATGTCATCCAAAGTGACCAGGAGATAACTGACGCTGCTACCGCTGTAACCACCGCTTTCAATGAATATTTTGGTGCCGAGTTACAGCACTTTTTGGCAAATGTTGGCCAAGACACAATTGCGGAGACCAATCCGGTCAAAATGTTTGAAACTCGTCGAGATGATGAGGTTAAAGAACACAACGGCAATGTCTCTGGTGCCACCGATTTTCGCACCAGGCTCGTCACGGTCGCCGACAGAATCAAAATCTCATACGTCGGAGCCCCTGCTCCCGCAAAAACACAAAAGACCGCCAAAACAAAGGCGCCAGGCCTCTTTTTAAGGCTGTTTTCTGAGCCGGTCAAACCTGCTAAAGGAGCCGAGATCGTTGTTCCTGACCAAGAATTTGGCTGGCGCACTCCTCCGATTTTTGATCCAAACTCTGAAGATGTCACAATGTTCGAAATGATCTACCCTGACGCCATGAAGCTCGAACCAGATGCCTTCATCTTGGCTATTGAAGCTTCATATGGTGTGACTCGAGACACTCTTCAGGACCTGTTTGCTCGCCTTTATGCACAGTGCAATGCTCAGCTCGAGCAAAGCGCAAAGATCCTTGCTTTCATCGAAAAAGATTACAAGATGTACCAGGACTGCATGATGGCTGGCTTGGAATTTCAATCCAAGGTCGTTGATCTCGGAAAGTTCTATGGTTTCCAGATCGGCAAACCCACGAAAAAATCCGCCCGATAAAAGAAGGAGGCCGAAATGGCATCTCGAACTAATGATGTGATCGAGGAACTAAGCCTTGTCGCCAAAGTAGGCTCCCGACCCCTCTATGCCGGTTGGACCAGCCGAGGGCTACCAATCCTCACATCTTCAGACAACGACCTCTCAGAAAGTGCCAGGGAAGATCTTCGAACCTTCAAAAAGTCCGGACTTGTTATCCCAAAGCTTTCACTGCGAGGAAGTCATCTAGATGTTGCAGTCGCTACTATCGCTGGATCAGTTCAAGACATCAAAGACACTTCCAGAAAAAATCTCGCGCAGGACACAATCAAGGTCACCGTGACAGATTCCAGTGGATCGTCTTACGACATCACCCTGGGAGAGCTTGAAATCCTCAAGATGATTGCTGACTGCGTCATCACATTTCAGCGTCTGGGAACAATCTTTGACACTGTTGACAGGCAAGAGGCTGTCGAGATCTATAGTCTCTTTCTTCAAGGTACTCAAGGCAATGGCGATACCATCGAAGATCGACCGGACCTGCTTCTTCTTCTGAAGCCAACAAATGACAATCTAGGCAACATCATCGATACGATTATCTTTGCCTCAGACATCATCAAAAAGCTGATCAATAACGATCGACGTCAGCCTGCTGGTTACAAAAAGGGCTACCTCGAAGCCGAAGATGAAGCTGAAAAGGTCATAGCGAGTCAGGGACCAAAGGGCTTGCTAGGATGGTTCTACGAACCGGTAAACAAAGAACAGGCTAAAACCACGATGAAAAACATGATTACCGACCTCTTCTTTGTCCCGGCAGATGGTTCAAAATCTCCAGGATTTTTTATGGAGCCTGTGGAGAACAAGAAAGAGTTCAGCGAACCCACCAGGGAAAACCTGAACAGACTCCGCACCATCGCCTCAAAAATGTTTCTTTTTGCTCACAGCCGGATTAACCCCGACTGATAACTCAAGCCCCGACATTATCGGGGCTTTTTTATATCAAAAATATTAAACTTAACCAACCACCCTGACCTCTATCTGCCACAAAAATGACGTCCTCCCCGCACAGACTCCGCTTCGCTCCGCATTGTACGGGGTTT
>CAYGCQ010000033.1:0-11084 GCA_964348455.1 uncultured Pseudomonadales bacterium | reverse complement strand
GACCAAATATTTTTGATTAGTTCCTTTTGTTATATTCTTTATCTCTACAACAGTATTAAATTTATCCGCTTCAAATAACAACCCTTGAAGCTTCTTTCTTTCTTCCAGAAGGGAGTTGTAAAGCTGGTTTGCAATCTGCCTTGTCTGGTCATGAGTAGACTCCGTGGGCGTAGCACTTTCATCCCGCTCGGCAGCGGCTTGTTTAATTCGTTTTTCAACCAATAAAAGTTCTTTTTCAAATTTTCCTTTTAAATCAATCATGGCTTATTTTACTACTTGAGCCGGGGGTGGGACTCGGACCCACTACCTGCGGTTTACGATACCGCCGCTCTACCAGCTGAGCTACCCCGGCGACATGCTTATTTTAACCGAAATTATCCCCGGACGCGGTGTAAAATAAACCATTCTTTGACATGAGGAGAAAAAAATGGCCTTTATAAAAGTAGATCTGGAGTTACTACCTATTTCTGCTGAATAGTTAAAATCACTTTTGGTGGATTTTGAGGAAATTAAAGTCACAACAGATAATGGAGAGGTAGTGTTTTTGTCCGGAGTTCAGGATCACGATACTTATAGTCAAAATGGTTTTAAGCATGTGCTCAAGACTAAGATCAGACGAAACGGAGAAGCTCCAGTTTACGGGGAGGTCACTTTTGTTTCAGAAGACAATGTTAGTTATTCAGGCAAGTTACACTATGAAAGAATTGTTGGGGGCATGATGGGGGAGTAAGCTGTGAGGGAACTAACTGGCGCTCTTTTTATTATCCCTACTTCTCCAAAGCGGGAATCGTGATTTTTGTTCCAGCGAAGATGTGGTCCGGGTTGGGGAACAGGGTGCGATTTTCCCAATAAATCTTGGTCCACTTGTACCCATCACCATACGCTCTGACAGCCAGCTTCCAATATGAGTCACCTTTTTGTGTGGTGTATTCTCCAGCTTCGATGGATTTTGCATCATCGGGGGTTACATCTTTTTGAACAACGTCACCTTTGTCAGAAATAACGATCTCTTTTTTAGCCTCGGCAACAGTAATTTTTTTCGCGTCTACTTTTGGAATTCTGATCTCCATGCCTGGAGTAATTATTCCGGCTCCGGTAATTTCATTTTCTTTCATGATATCCACATAGTTATATCCAGACTTGTAGTATTTTTCTGAGATGTGCCAAAGGTCATCTCCTTTAACAACTTTATAGGTAGCAATTAGCTTATCATTTGCGGATACATCCTTATTTTCGGTTTGTGACGCTTCTTGCTCGTTAAGTAAAGTTCCTTGCCATGTTTTCAGGTTTGCGGTTCGAAAATAGTTAAAAATTAACCCGGCAATAACCACAATCACCACTCCACCCATCAGGGTGCTTATGGTATTTTCGTTCATTTTGAAGAATTTTAGGATATTTTTAATACGTTTTTCCGTACTCTGTCCTTTTTTCATAATTCAATCTTATATAATCTTTTATCAATGTCAAGTGGAAAAAAACAAACCTTCTCTTCTCTCCGGCGAATGTCTATTTAAATTTATCTTGATCTAAAAAGTCTATTGTGTGTGGCTGAGTTTCTAAGCTAATTTTCTCTTTATATTTTATTGCGCACCAATAAGCCTCAGTTTCAGATGAAATCGCAACTAGGTATGCAGACAAACCGTTTGCGTATGAACAATATCGACAACTCATTTTTTCTGACCAGGTGAGATTTAAATTGGTTCTGTTGTAGAAAAAATAATTTTTTCTAGGTATCAGTTTAAGCCCATAAAGGGGAAAGCATACGTGGTGATAAATCTCTGAGAAAAAATCAAGTAGAAGCATGGGAAGAAATGGTGCCCAAATAAATGGTCCACTCAGAGTTCTTCGCCACCTTGGGGTGCTTGTAAACTCTTTTTCTCTAATAGTGGGGATTAATTTGTCCATAGTCTAATATATATTACTTATTGCACAAGTAATATACAATTTAAACCTTCTGGAAATTCTGTGACTGTTGAGTTGTATTTTTTACCAATCATCATAGAAACTATACAAAAAAGCCACCGACAATGTCGGCGGCTAAATAACTTAAATACTTTGTTACCAGCTCGCAAAAAGCTGAATCGTGCTCCACGCACGACCTTGACCAGGATCATCGTGAGACACAACATCAATAGTGACAGTGAACCCCTCGTCAATCAAAAACTTTGCAACTGTCAAGCCGGCTCCCATTAGAACACTGAGGACACCATGAAGTTCTGCAAGTCTCGCAATCTTTGTTTCGACCATGTAGGAACTCTTTATGTGAAGATCTTCATCCAGCTGCATTACATTGAGAATATTGCCTTTAGTGGCCGCGTTTGCCAGCTCTAGGGGTAAATTTGCAATGATCTCCCTTGCCAGTCCGCGATCACTCTCTAGCGCCGCAGCTACTCGATTACTTAGAACGTCCAATTCCGCGTCCTGTGATTTCTGGGATATTGCCTGAGTTCTTTGCAGTAAAGTCATTCGATTCTCCTTAAAAATGTTATTGTGCGAAAGTTCTCAACCTAGATATTCTATCAAATTCAGGTCCAAATTTCAATTATAGGTCTAATATCGAGATGCGTCCCCTACCTTTAGGCCTGTGTTCAGCAAACTAGAAACCTCACCACGAGAGGTGAAGGTTTTACTTTAAGGAACAAAAAAAGCCCTTCAGTAATTACTGAAGGGCTTCGAGAACCTTTGTTAGACCGGCACCGCCAGGAGAGCAGAAAATTGACTCACCGATAGATGTTCGATGAGCTTTGCTGTCTCATCCCGGAATATTAAGTGCGGGATTTGTTTTCCTGTCGCGGGGTCCGTATGAATGTATTCACGTATTTCTTCAGCTTCATAGACAGAAGCGAAGAAACCTTCACTCTCTAAAATCTTAAGCTCAGCAAGAGTAATCCATTGAAGGAGTTCTTGGGGAGTTAGCGTAGCAGAACGCCAACCTACCAAGCTGAGGTCAAAGGGCATTTCAAACGCACTTGCCTGCAAATAGGCTAGTCCTTGGTGTATTTCGCCTACGTACTTCCCATCAGAGTTGTACCAAAGACCCCTATTAGGCGGCCCATCGACTTTGTACAGGGGTGTAGGTACGGTTATATTATTCATGTGATTTCCTCCGAAATTGAATTTGAATACTTAAAGTTCTTGTGCGAAATTGTACCAATTAAACCCTATAATGTCAACATCTCAGGCTGGAGGGGAACGGGACTCCCTCGAGTAATCCCTTTGGGATTCTCTCGGACCCGCCTCGCCGAAACCGTTACGGGTTCGGCTCAGGCATTTCGAGTCCCTATTCAGGAAATACAAAAAATTCTCCATAAAGGAGAACTTTTTGTATTTGCGGGGCTGGAGGGACTCGAACCCTTGACCTCCCGCGTGACAGGCGGGCGCTCTAACCAACTGAGCTACAACCCCAACAACGTATATTTTAATGCCTAAAGGCAAATATCTCCACTCCAGTTTTATTTCGAGGATTTTTGGTATAAGAGATTGTTCGTCATTTTATCAATAACAGGCACGGATATTGATATGTCGTCCTGTGCTTCCTCATTTATCTACGCCTATAATGGCAATTCCATTATAGACTTGTTATAATATCCTAGTTAAATCATCTTAACCTTTACAGTTTGTCTTGTGGTGATGATTACCACAGGGAAAGTAGAAAGGAGCCAGAAATGGCTGTTCGTTTGTACGTAGGGAACCTACCCTACAATGTTACTCAATCAAGACTCCAGGAGATCTTTTCTCCCTTCGGCGCTTTGGGTGAGATAACAGTAATATCAGATAAGTTCTCCGGCAGGAGTAAGGGATTCGGATTCGTTGAATTCGAGGATGCTGAAGCTGCTAAGAGCGCTATCGAAAAAATGAATGGTGCTGACCTCGATGGTCGCAACATAATTGTTAACGAAGCTCGACCTAAGGAAGACCGCCCTGCGCGATCATTCGGCGGAGACCGCTAAATTAGCTATTCAAGAACATTGGTCTCAGGACCAAGAACCGGAAAGCCACCCGCAAGGGTGGTTTTTCGTGGAAAGAAAATAATTTTGAACTTACAAATCCGCTGTGAAAATATAGAACAAGTAAATAGTTCATGTAAGTTATCAAATTTAATAAAGACATAAGCAGAGATATTTTGAAGATTTTTGTCAATAGATTACAAACTATTCACACAGTGATAGAATAATTACAGTTATTAAATTTTTCAAAATTTTATGAACCCAACACTATTAGTCATTATTGCAGTCGTAGTTCTCGGTCTTTATGTAATTTCACTTTATAACTGGTTCCAGACGGCTCTCACCAGAATCACCGCGTCCATTCAAGATATTGGCAATCAACTTAAGAGGCAGGCGAGCCTTATTCCCAATCTTGAAAACTCTGTTAAGGGTTATTTGAAACATGAAAAGGGAATTTATGAAGCAATCACTTCTGCCAGAAAAGCAGTTGAAAAGGCAGCTGGCAGCAATGACATGGCAAAGATTGAGAAGGCCTCAGATGCTATTAATAACCTGGTTCCCAAACTTCAAATCTTAGTTGAGAGTAATCCTGAGATGAAGGGCGTAGAAGTTGTTAATAAACTTATGGACGAGCTTCGAGATACTTCCGACAAGCTTATGTATGCTAGGCGTGTCGTTATAGATCTTTCAGCTGACTACAATGTAAAAATCGTCACTATCCCCAGCAACTTTGTAGCCATGATTTTTGGTTTTACGAAGCAGAAGGGTTTGTCCACTCCCATGGAGGGGTCTCATTTATCTGTATCCGACGAAGAGTCAAAAGATCCCAAAGTCTCACTGTAGGATTGTTTTATAATCTTGTCATTCCCGACCTGATCGGGAATCTATAAAAATAAGTTCCGAATACATGGATCCCCGCATCCGCGAGGATGACAACTAAAACCAATATGAAAAACTTTTACGAGCAAGTCGACGACAATAAACTCCGCAGCGGGTTAGTAATCACATTCTTTATTGCCTTCATTGCGATAGCATCATATGCAATCACTTATTCAATGGGGTTCGATTATAGCCTTATTGGCATTGCACTCATAATTTCCGGAATTATGAGCTTTGCTAGTTTCTACTTCTCGGATAGTATTATTCTTTCCATATCAGGCGCCGTTCCAGCCACCAAGAAAGATCATTTTGATTTCTATACAGTTACCGAAAATCTAGTCGGAGTTGCCAAAGTTCCGATGCCCAAGCTCTACGTGATTGAGGATACTGCTATGAATGCCTTTGCTACAGGTAGAGACCCCGAACACGCTGTGGTTTGTGTAACCACTGGACTACTTTCCAGACTTAATCGTACTGAGATTGAGGGGGTAATTGCCCACGAACTCAGCCATGTTAAAAACTACGATATACGACTTATGGGAATAGTCACCATACTCGTCGGCTCAATAACACTACTTGCTGACATTCTTTTAAGGTCACATATTCGAGGCAGGAGTAGGGATAGTAATGATGGAAACTTGGGAGCCATCCTTTTTGTAGTCGGTATGATATTGGCTCTCTTATCACCTATCATTGCTCGGCTAATCCAGCTAGCTATCTCACGCCGTCGTGAATTTTTGGCCGATGCGTCAGGTGCATCTCTTACCAAATACCCCGAAGGTCTCGCCAAAGCACTAGAAAAGATCTCTGCAGACAAAGAACCTCTCGAGGCTGCCAACAAAGCCACTGCTCATCTATATATTGCCAATCCTCTCAAAAACCATCATGACTCAATTGGTTGGTTCGCCGGCTTATTCAACACTCACCCTCCAGTCAAAGAGAGAATAAAAGCTCTCAGGGGTATATAATTTTTCCAATGCAAAAAGAGCGTTTTTCAATAAGAGCTGCAGTTTATCTAATTCTTTTAAAAGGAGACCACATTCTTTTATCTAGGAGATTTAATACCGGTTGGAAGGATGGTAGCTATAGTCTTATTTCAGGGCATCTAGATGGCAACGAGTCGGTTAGCGATTCTATGATCCGTGAGGCTGAAGAGGAGGCCGGAATTAAAATCTCTAAGGACGATTTACACCCCGCAACGGTCACCCATCGTCGCTCACCAGATCAGGAATATATGGATTTTTTCTTCGTTTCCAAAAAGTGGGCTGGAGAGGCAACTATCAAAGAAAAAGACAAGTGCGACGATCTATCTTGGTTCCCTATAAACAGTTTACCCTCTAATCTTTTACCTCATGTATCAGATGCAATTAAAAATTATCAGTACAAAGTTCCTTTCTTTGAAAGTGGTTGGAATTAAAATGGTAAATATCAAAGAAAAGTGCTTCTCAGACGAAGATCTAAAGGGTGTAGACTTCGAAGTCACAAAGTTTATTGACTGTAAGTTTTCCAAGGCACAGTTCAAATTCACAGGCTTTGAGAACTCTGTTTTTATCAACTGCGATCTTTCCAATTCCCTTTTAGACTCGGTATCATTTGAAAAATGTCGCTTCGAAGACTGTAAGTTGAACTGGATAAATTTCAAGGACACTTCTTTGACGGGCTGTACCTTTCAACATTGCCGACTTGAGGGATGTTCATTCGAAGAGCAAAAGCTCACGGGCTGTACCTTTCCACAGTCAGAGTTAAAGTCCGTTTATTTTTCGAACTGCGATCTTTCTGGATTGCAGCTCACAAATATTGATTTCGAGAAGTCTGTCTTTGATTACTGCAAACTTAAAAATGCCGACTTTACAGATTCAAATACGACCGGTGTTTCTTTTCAAAACTGTAAAATAAATCAAACCATTCTTGATCTAGAAGGGTTCATTCAGTACGGTCTTTCAAAAGGTTTTATGCTTCCCAAAAACTGATAAAATCTGTGGGATGAAGGAAATTAGCCACAAAGAAATTAATCTTGCCACAGTGGTCAGATCTGAAGTGGAAAAACTGAGTAAAAAAATGGAGTTTTGGAACGTAGCTTGCATAGAGTTCCCATTTTCGACAAATAACAAACTCGACTTTAGTCTCACCGATGCGATTGTAGATATCAATCCGTCTACGGATTTTGGAGATTCTCCGGACTTTGCACTTCTGTAAGGTATCGCTTGGGAGTTCGTCTGGGGAGAAACACCTCCAAAAATAGTGACTGAGCTTCGGACGAGTGTGCTTGAAAAAGCCAAAACTCAAGAGGAGATGAGCTCACTTGAAATTCTATGGTGCCAATTAATTTATGTAGAGACTGACTTGTTTTAATCCGAAATTTCCGTTCCGTGATGCTCTTTTCCCAGCACAGCACTCTTAAGTTCGTTCAATTTATTCCCATTTACAATAATTGTTTTCATCCCTAACTTAGCCATCTCTAAACTCGCATACACCTTGTGGATCATTCCTCCTGTAACATCGGTACTTTTTGAACCAGTTATAAACTTCTCCACCTCCTTAATATTTTTCGAATTAATTTCTGGGATAGTTCTTCTGCGTAGGTCATAGACACCATCGGTATCAGTGCAATAAACAAAGCTGATTTCGTATTTCTGGGCCAGCTTATCCGCCAAGGCACCTAGCACCATTTCTGTAGAGTAAATACAAGCACCTATTTTTTTATCAAAAACTATATCTCCGTACAGCACGGGCAAAAACCCCAAAGTCAGTGCGTGTTCAAGTGAATCAGTAAAGACAGACTCCGGTTTTCGGTCATCGGACATAATCATACTTTCCGGAGAAAATGAAACCGCGGGAATACCCATCTCTATAAAAGTTTTAATCACGATACGATTTAGCTCTACCGCCCGATCGGCTACTATTGGAAAACCTTTGAACTGAAGTGGACCCTTGATTCCATTATTCACTTTGTACTGGTCAGCAGGCCTGTGAGCAAAAGACCCTGCTCCATGTGCCACAATCATTTTTCCGTCAAGCTTGCCAGATATACTAATCATTTCATCCGCCAGCTTCGCCATCATCTCCGGTCTGGGAGTCCTCTCTTTACTTTTATCCGTGATCAAGCTTCCCCCAAGTTTAATTAAAACCAGTTTTTCCATCACCCCTAGTTTATCAAATATAAGCTTAGTATAAAGTCAAACTAAATTTTAAAATTTCTCTATAATTAAGAGAATGGCTTCACAGATTACCCATATTCCATATGCTAGAAAAATTAAAAATCTGTTCCTCAGTGATCAGCTCATCGAAGACAACAAATATTATCTGGGCACGCTTTTTCCGGATATACGTTACCTGGGAAATCTAAAACGTGAAGAAACTCATGATTTAGAACCTACAATCGATAAGCTTGTCCAGATGAGGGGTAGTTTTAATAAGGGTTCCTACGTTCACTCTTTAGTAGACGTCGAAAGAGAGAAAACTCTAAAAAAATTAGGTATCTATAACTACGTTGAAGAAAATGGTATCAATGTATCTGTTATCAAGTTTGTGGAAGATGAGTTTTCCTATGGCTTGATTCATGATTGGTCAAAATATGTTAAATATCTAGACGAAATTGTGACAGATGAAACTACTCTGGTGTCAGTAGATATAGTAAAGAAGTGGCATATTCTATTAAAAAAATACTTCTCTGAACCTCCTACTATACAAACGATCGTTGCATTTTCTCAAAACTTACATAATTTTGATGCAGACACAATTGAAAGAGCCAAAAACGCTTATCAGAAAATAAAGTCCAACCGCAAAGCTTTGTCCATAATTCAAGAGACCTACATTAGAATTTTTAACTAGTTTAGCAATCAACTTGACGGAGTGCCAGAGTCGTAGTATTGTAGAAATATGGAAAATCCTTTTGAACAACAGGAGGGAAAACTCCTCGAAAAATATACCGTCAACTTAACTACTAAGGCGAAAGCACATCAGCTAGATCCAGTCATAGGTCGAGACATGGAAATACGCCGAGTGATGCAAGTACTTTCTCGTCGCACTAAAAACAATCCGGTTTTGATTGGAGACCCCGGAGTGGGCAAAACTGCTTTAGTTGAGGGCTTGGCTAATCGCATAGCTGATGGAGACGTACCTGACTCAATTAAAAATAAAGACATCTTGGTTCTTGACATGGCCAGTGTATTGGCCGGAGCTTCTTACCGGGGCGAATTTGAAAAACGAATGAAAGGAATCGTAGACGAAGTTAAAAAAGGTGAAGGGCAGTACATATTATTTTTCGATGAGCTTCATACTCTTGTTGGCGCCGGCGCCGGAGAGGGGGCCGTCGACGCTGCCAATATTCTCAAACCAGCGTTAGCTAGGGGAGAGCTACACTTAATTGGGGCAACTACTATTGATGAATATCGCAAACATATCGAAAAAGATGCTGCTCTGGAAAGACGTTTCCAGCCGGTACTAGTCGAAGAGCCCAGTCAAGAAGACACAATTGCAATTCTAAGAGGAATTAAGGAAAAATACGAAATTCACCATAAGTTAAGAATCAGTGACGATGCTCTAATCTCCGCTGTTAATTTATCAGTTCGATATCTTCCTGATCGCTTTCTACCAGATAAGGCTATCGACCTAATAGACGAAGCAGCCTCATCACTAAAGATAGAAATAGAATCTATGCCCGCAGAGTTAGATATTTTAAAAAGAAAAATAACTCAGATAGACATCGAGCTGGCTGCTCTTAAAAAAGAAAAGTCGGACTCTGCCAAGGTTCGTCGAGAGCATCTGGAAAAAGATCGCGAAGAAAAAGAGTTGCTTGCATCCAAAATTGAAGTTGCTTGGCGACAGCAAAAAGGATTAATTGAAGAAATTAATCACCTTCAAGCGGAGATCGATCAGACAAAGATTAAGTTTGATACGGCCGAAAGGGAAGTTAGACTAGAAGAAGCGGCTCAACTAAAATACGGCATCCTGCCGAAACTTCATGAAAAATTGGATAGTAAACAAAAAGAATGGGAGGCAATAAAGCCGGAAGACCGAGTTCTTCAGTTAGAGGTAGACACTGAAGATGTTGCGAAAGTTATTTCAAGGTGGGCGGGTATCCCGGTCACAAGACTGCTAGATTCCGAGACCTCAAAATTAATTAACCTGGAGTCGGAACTCACCAAGAGAGTAGTCGGTCAAGACAAAGCTCTTAAAGCCGCTGCCAATGCTATTAGGAGGTCCAGAGCAGGCATCTCCGAAGAAGACAGACCCATTGCCTCATTCCTTTTTTTGGGACCTACCGGTGTCGGGAAGACCGAAACAGCCAAGGCATTGGCTGAAGAGCTTTTTAATGATGAAAGGTCTCTTATTCGTATCGACATGACCGAGTACACAGAAAGTCATTCAATCGCACGTCTTATCGGTGCACCTCCTGGTTACGTGGGTTACGAGGAAGGTGGGCAATTAACCGAAGCCGTGAGGCGTAAGCCCTACTCTGTAATCCTTTTTGATGAAATAGAAAAGGCCCACCCCCAGATTTTCAGTGCATTCCTTCAGATTCTAGACGACGGTCGTCTGACAGATGGTCAAGGTCACACAGTGAATTTTAAAAATACTGTTATTATCATGACAAGTAATCTCGGAGGATCGTTTGCGGTCGACGATAAGCTGAACGAAGCTGATATTGAAGCAAAAACTTATGAACTATTAAGGACTCATTTCCGTCCAGAATTTCTAAATCGCATTGATCAAATAATAACTTTTAAGAGACTAGGTAAAGAGGAAGTCTCCAAAATTGTTGAGGTTCAATTGAAAGAGTTGTCAGAAAGACTATTTTTCAGAGGTTTTGATATTAGCTTCGATAAATCTGTTTCAGAAATGGTCTCTTTATTTGGATTTGACAAGATTTATGGAGCCCGACCCATTAAGAGAGTAATTCAAAACAAAATTGAGGATGAACTGGCTCTTCAAATCATTGAAGGCAAGCTCAAGCCTCATACTCAAATTACAGTTTCCTTTGCCGACTCAAAACTCGTCATCAAATAAATTTCACGACAAACCTTGTCATCCCCGACCTGATCGGGAATCCATCTGGATAACAAAAACTTTTATTTTTTTACGTTTTGATTGGATTTTTTAATCAACCACTTTCCCAGTAAGAACAATATTAATGCAAAAACATAAAACAAAATATTAAAAATTAAAAATATACCGGCTAATCCTGCAGACGAATCAGAGAAACTATTTATCAGTCCTAAAACTAAGAAAAATACAGCGAAAGGAAAAATAAGTAAC
>CAYGCQ010000032.1:10722-12198 GCA_964348455.1 uncultured Pseudomonadales bacterium | reverse complement strand
TCGCAATCTTCACTCCGCCTCCGTCATTGCGAATCTCGTACTCGAGCTGTGGCAATCTCACTCCATCCGTCATTGCAATACCTGCCACTTTGGGTCGTGGCAATCCAGGATTATTTTTCATCTTTTTTTATAAACTCTTTATAATATTTTTTTGCTAAGGGGATTATCTTGGAATCTAGCAACTCATTTACTGTTCTTGAGTCATCATGAAGGAGGGCTTCCCTTACTCTTGTTGCTGACAATCCTGGGGTTTTATTCCGATCTACCGCGATCTCAGTTTGAAATCTCTCTGCTAATATCTTCAGATCTTCCTCTGAGCCTCCGAAAAATACAAATTTAGTATTTAGTCCCTCCTGAATTTTTTCTATGCTGTCGAGCCATTGATTGTTTGTGGTCCCATCAAAACACACCAGCCCGGGCTTACCATCGGGTAATGCCATTATTTTAATCTCTGGATATACCTTGCGAATCATTTCTTCTCGCTGTTCAAAGGTGTAAGGCGTCCGCTTATTTAATGTATTTGAAGAACCTATCAGGACAAGGCAGCCACCATATCCGTATTTTTCAATCATCATATTTACGATTGAAGCATGACCTTTCTGAAAAGGGGAGAATCGGCCCAAAAACACGGCTGTTTTCGATAGTGTTGGCTCAGTCATAGATAGTGTATATTATACACCTATATTTTCATGCCTGTCAAGCTCCTGCAAATTTGGTTATAAACAGATTCTGTTTCTTCGGATGCATCGCAACAAACAATGTCCCAGCCTGATTCTTTATTTATAACTTCCAGACGCTCATCCAGGTTCAAATTAAACTTAGCTAACCTCATGGTAACCAGCTCTTCAGTGTCATCAGCTCTCTTTCTGGCGTTTTTTCCTCTTACCAATCTTTCGAACGTATCGGCTTCAGGAATCTGTAAATAGATCACAGTCATTGGCAGGTTCAAGCCAGCCCGATCAAGCATAGCTTGAAAATCTATAGTTTCATTAAGGGTTCGAAGTCCGCCGTCTAAGATCAAGCCGTTACTAACGTCAGATCGACCAAATCTTTCTACCAGAATTCTTAAGAGTGTTTCTCCTGAAAGGTAACTACCTTCCGCAAACATCATTCGACACTCTTCACCGAGTTCACCAGGATCATTTGCCGCCAAATCTCTCAAAGTATCTCCAGTAGTCACATAAGGAAGTCCAGTTTCTTCGGCGAGCTTGATTGCTTGGGTGGTTTTTCCCGATCCTTCTGGTCCAATAAGGGTTACAATTCTTTTTTCAATTTTGATTTTCTCAGGGGAATTTAATCTTTCAGTCATAGGGAAATACTATGTCTGATGTAACAAAAAAACAACCCTCAAATAGACGTCAATGGGAACCATGTAATCATTGTGTGGCAATCTACCTGCCTCCCTGTCTTGTCATTCTGAACTTGATTCAGAATCCAGAAAACATCCTCGCGAATGCGGGGAATCATAAACTATCG
>CAYGCQ010000032.1:0-10622 GCA_964348455.1 uncultured Pseudomonadales bacterium | reverse complement strand
TCCTTCCGAGCGAACGCAGTGAGTCGAAAAATCTCCCTCTATCCAATGTCATCCTAGCGAATGCGGGGAATCATAAACTATCGTCCTTCCGAGCGAACGCAGTGAGTCGAAAAATCTCCCTCTATCCAATGTCATCCTCGCGAATGCGGGGATCCACAACCATCCCCGCGCAGTCCACCGATCTCTCACTCCCGACCTGAGTGAGCCGCTGGTGCTCGAAGGGGTAAATCTATTTAAATAAATACATTATTTTTTTCAATCATTTTCTCCTTCTTCTTTTTTGTCCAGGTCCGGATCTCTCTTTCTCGTCTCAAAGCATCTCTTCTTGTAGGTTGAGTTTCGGAATAGACCAGCTCGACATAATCAAAGCACCGAACATACCTGGACGACTTAACAGTCTTACCCTTATGCTCCATGATTCTTCTTTCCAGATTATTGGTTTGGCCTACGTATAAAGTATTAGATGACGTTCTTAGTATGTAGACAGTAAAGTTCATGGTTGCAGTATCTGTCAATATTCTAGCACTCGAGATTCTATTTCCAGTCAAATTTACGGTCCGCTGCTCTAGGTCCAAACTTACCCCTTTCTAACCCCAGTCCCATTTTTATATATCTTTGATCGATTCCCAAAGCCTTAGCCCACACTCCAATCTCAGATCTTTCAATGTCAAAAATCTTTTTTCTTTCTTCAGGGGTCATGTTTTTGAAAGAATCGGCAGGGTGTTCTTTTTCAAGCTTTGCTTGCTCGGTTAATATCGCCTCTTTCTGTTCTGTTGTTATCTTCCCGGTAGAGACTAGAATGTCAAGTCGCTTCATCTTGGATTCCTCCATTCTCTGCTGCCTTGTAATGAATTTTGTTTGCCGAAATTCATCAATGGCTGACTGAACTTGTGTTTTGTCTAGGCCAAACTTCTGGGCAATTGTTTGAGCCAGTGCCCCGGAGGAGTTCCCTTGAGCCCGTACTTGACCAACTGTTATAGAAGCTACTAATACCATAGCGCCGATTGTCGGCATTATATATTTTTTCTTACTCATATTTTTTTAAATACCTCTCCTTTCTGAGGTAATTTGTATAAGCCTAACCTGAAATTTAGCTTAAGAGGTGAGATATTTAGTTCGGAAAGCAACTAGGCCAAAGGCCAGACTTATTTTTTGAGATTGCATAAGTGACAGTCTGAACTGCATCTTTGCCCGAGAACCGAAGATCAGGATTGGGATCTTCTCCAATTTCCAATCGCAATCTTTTCCATGTCGCAGAATCAAATTGAAAAAGTCCAGCATAACCAAGGTTAATCGCGTTAGTTCTAAATCCGGACTCGCAAATTGCCAGATGCCTAATCACATTTGGATCAACACCATGCTCTGCCGAGAACTTATCTATATATTCATTTACAGCTTGTGCTGTCTCAGCAGAATAGGTTGGAGTTGGAGTCGCTGTAACTTCATTTTTTACAGTCTTTAACTGTGTGACAACCAGCTTTTCAGGGGAAGGGGTCGCGCTAGGCGAAGATTCTGGAGTTCCACTCGGTGATGCATTCATCAAGGCTGAGGTAGATGCTTCTTTAATCAGGTTGAGGGTAGGCGCTACAGTCACCACAGGGCTCACTAAGTCGATTTTTTTGGCTTTGTGGATTATCACAAGATACCCGATCGACAAACCAAAAAATAACACTATGGATAAAACAGCTGCAATTTTTATCATCCCTGATTCTACTACCGATCTAATCTTATCGTAGAACTTCAATGTTATTGACATCTAATCTCAAAAACTCTACCATTCCTTATTACTTGACATTTTTGTCTTATGATTTTTCTCGATTTTTTGCTCTTAATCTTTACCTTTTATGCCTTAGCTAGATTGATTGATGTCTTCTTCGTCGAAACTCTAGAAATAATTTCAAAAAAACTGAAATTATCTTCCGACGTTGCCGGAGCCACCTTTATGGCTATTGGTAGCAGTGCTCCCGAACTATTTGTGTCTATACTTGCACTAACCAAGGCCAGCGAGCAGCAGTCTTTGGGTGCCGGTACTATCGTCGGTTCTGCCATCTTCAACATTTTAGTGATTATCGGAGCCTCCGCACTATTCAAGAGGGCTCTACTCACTTGGCAGCCGGTCATCAGGGACATGACTTTTTACGTCCTTACAATTCTTCTTTTACTCTTTACCTTTATTGACGGGAAAATTACCCTTTATGATTCCTTGGCTTTTGTCGCTCTATACGCCCTCTATATATACTCATTAAGTTTTTGGAAAAAGCTTTTTCCCTACACCTCAAAAGACGATATCTTAGACATAGCTGCAGAGGCAAGTGTTGCAGAAGCGAGGAATATTCGAAAAGAGAAGTGGGAAATTAAAAATATTCTAGACAAAGTTTTTTCCTTTTTTTTCTTCAATCTGGAAAAATATCCCAAGCTTTACCTCATTAACTTTCTAATCTCTATAGCTTTCTTGGCAATATTAAGTCATTTTATGGTTGAGTCCGCAGTTTCAATTGCTATCTTTTTTAACATCCCTAGTGTCATTATCGGTTTGACCATCCTCGCCGCTGGGACATCAATTCCAGATCTTCTTTCTTCCATCAATGTTGCCAAAAAAGGCAAGGGAGACATGGCAATTTCAAATGCTGTAGGTTCAAACATTTTTGATATTGCAGTTGGTTTAGGCCTACCCTGGTTATTCTTAACTCTGTTTACTGGCAAAAACATTGCTGTTGTTACCGAAAATTTATCTTCCTCGATAATTCTATTATTTGCTACAGTTGTCGCCCTACTTTTTCTTCTCATTGCCAAGAAGTGGGAAATCGGGAGGTATGCTGGAGTACTTCTTATCGCCGCTTACATCTTCTATCTTCTTACTCAGCTTGGGGTGGTCTCATTTTCCCTCTGCCTCAATCTCGGAGGCGGATACTGCTTTGGGCTGTAAGTCTAAAATAATTTAAAAAGTGAGATAATCAAGTTATGAAAAAACTATTGGTAGGAATTATTATTTTAGTAGTTTTAGTCGTAGCATCATTGAGCTACATCGGGTTTATGCCTTATCTCTCTGGTTTTATTGCTAAGCAAGTAGATCTTGGTATAAAAGTAGACCCATCATTTGTCGAAGAATTCGAGGCAAAATACGGTTCGCCCAGCGCCTCAGGGAATGTGTATCTTGATGTGGATTTGTCCAGTCAAGACATTACTTCAATTTTCGCCACCTGGGAAAAAAGAGATAAGTTCTTTCCATTGCATAGTGTCCAGGTCCGATTCAATCCCGACGGAACAGGTGAGGCGTCAGGTTTTCTAAAAATTTCAACAGCAATTTCTTTAGCTAAAAATCTTGGTTATTCCGATACCGATATTGAAAAGGGAAAAAAATATGTACAATACGTGGCTGGAGATCTACCGTTTTACGTTAAAGGTAAAGGGGGAATGAACAGTAATGTTTTATCCATTGAGCCTTCAACTTTTCAGCTCGGTAGAGTTACAGTGCCGAATTCCATCACCACACCTGCCGCCTCTGCAGTATCAGACATGGTAAAGAGGAGAATAGACCAAATCGGGGGTGCAGATATTAAAGTAGCCGATTTTAAGTCTGGATCTTTTAGGTTAGTTGGTACTGTCCCGGCTACAATTGAGTATTAAAACATTTTCAGAATTACTTCGGAAAAGAAAGTGTCAACAATAATATCTTTGGTTTTTTTGTCTGCTAACCCAGGAATCTCGGGAAGAAGATACTCCTTAGTAATATTACGCTTAAAAAGCCAAGAAGAAATTGATCCATTTTCTGGCATATCTTTGGGATAAACAGTGATATTGTATCCATCTCTAAATTCATACCCCAAACCAGGATCTTCGATATCGTCAATGCCAGTTAAGAGTTTAATCCCTATCCTTTTTAGTAATTGGTTGTGATCCTGCACAATTCTATTTTCGACTTCTTCATATCCAATGTCATAAACATAATACTCGTCGATGGGTGGATCTTCATGAAATGATACAAATAATTCAACTTGATTATTCTTAATAATTTCCAGGTTTGCAATTATCTCTGGATCAGTTGAATCGGAAAAGAAGCTTCTGTTCATGTCGTGGCCTAATCCGTTCTCTCTCGTTTTTTGAGAGATAGCAGTTGGGGAAACTTCCGGAACGAATATAAATGGCGGTAAGATTTTTTCGTACTTATTTACGTATTTTGATACAAATTTTGTGACCTCATACTCATCACCATGAGTTCCGGAGTGGATGATAAGCCTAGGATTCTCTCCTGATACCCAATAATTTAGCCCATTAATTTTTGTTTCAATTTTCAACATTCAAACATTTTATCAGAAGCACTTCCTAGTTATATCCTCGATAGATTTTCACTTTCGTAAGAACTTGGGCGTCAAGAGTTTTAATGAATATTTTCATCTGGAATAATTGGGACAATAAAACAGTCTTATATCCTGGTGTGTCTTTGGATTACCCGTCTAATTATTCTCCGTATATTTGTTTATAAGTTTCTCTTGGATTAATTTCTTCAGTAGCTCTTATACCACCGCCGGATTCATCCCAATTTTCTCTGTTAGAATCCCAGCTGGCACCTGATCCCTTAATGTAAGATTTATAATCTTCCTCATTGTAGAAAGCCATTTTTACGCTTCCCATACCACCGCTCTCATATTTGACTAAATCATAGTAGACATAAATAATTCTACCGTTGTCATCAGTGGTCTTGACATCAGGTTCTCCCAAGTTTTCTATAACCTTTGAAATATTTTTAAATAAACCTTTGTCGCTCATTCTATTAAACTCACTTATCGGCATTGCATCTCCAGAGGATTGAGCGTCCCCGCCTATTGAACTAGATTTTTTGTATAAAATACCTGAAGGGGCAGTTCCTCCCATATATTCTTGTCCTGGTTCTATTAGCTCACCACCGATGAGTATTTTTGTTAAGACTATGTAATTATCACCCACTTTGAATTCGTAATAACCTTTAGATTCATCCTCCCCAAACAGTTTTATATGATCACCTTCCTGTTTCCATTTTTTAAAGTTGGCGCCACCAACCGTACCATCTTTATTCAAAACAAAATCTAATTTTGTGCTTTGTTCTTCTCCACTCCCACCCGATATACTTTCTAAAGTACCTTTCCAAGCTGAATTAATTATGGTGTTGTTTTCTTCGTTCTTTTTAGATGGTTCAGTTTTATCCTCTTTTTCTTTCTCAGCAATTTCTTTATCTTGTTTAGTTTCCTTAATTGAACTTGCTAAATATTTTTCCAAATCTTCTTTACTCATTGGTTCATATTTTTTATTAAGGCTTTGTAGCCAAGCTTCAACTTCAGCCTTCTCGATTTGCGCTACCGTTAATGTGCCTGGGTATTTTGCTTGTTTTAATCGTTTAAAAGGTGAGTGATATTCAAAATTAGTAAGATCAACTCCAACAACTTTACCTTCTTGAACAGTATCTCTAAATTGTTCCAAACCAATCATTACAGCATCAAATTTACCATACGCGTTATTTATAGTGCTGGGAATATTCGTTATGGTCAAAATGGTAGCTATGGGTTCAGTGACGGTTCTAACGTCTCCTACAAAGGAAGAAATTTTGTTTTTATCACCCAAAGCTATTTTGGCGCTATCTTCGGTTACTTCAAGTGTAAGATCGGCACCTACAATAACAACACTTGCTTGAGTCAGCGTTCCTGCGGTAGCAAGTCCAGCAGCACCACCAGTTAATGCTATACCACCCACAAATCCCGCAACTTTACAGCCGTCTTTAACGACAATCGCCGTGTTTTCTAATGTCTCAAAGGCGTCTCCTTCTTCAATAAACGTTTCGGAGCTTGTCTGGGCTTGTGCTTGATCCAAAATGATTTGCGCCCTTTTGGCATCGACTCCCAAATGTTTGGCTAAAGCTGCTATTCCTTTAAATTTTGGAGCTTTATCATAGATAGAATTTATCTCTTGGGAATTGTAAGCATGGGCTGTTTGAACCATTCTAATATTTACCGATGTTTTTTCAGTTTCTTCGGAAGCTAATTTCTCTAAAACACTTACCTGTTTATCTAGATTGTTCCAATTCTCGACTAAAATAGTCATATCTTTGTCCCAAGACGAATAATCGGCATAACTTTCTGCGTTTATCAAAATATTATCTGTACGATATCGAAGTAAGAGATACTCTTTTGAAAGATTATATGTAGACTCCAAAACTTTTTCTTCAGATCGGCCTTGCTGTGTAATAAGAAAAAGCCCCAAGAGGAGAACTGCGATAAATACTATGGGTAACAAAATAATTTTTCTTTTCATAAATAGATCATACTAAATCAAATTTATAACTCCAGTGTTATTATAATGTAGTCGAAAAGTAATTACAGTAAATATTGTACCTGGGGGGGCACGGCACGTCGGGATGAATGTCCTTCGGACACATTGTCATTCCGGGCTTGACCCGGAATCTATACAAATCACTTCCCCGCCATAAAATACCCACTGATTAGGAGAAATTTTTATAATCAAGCATCATAACGAAGTTATGAGCGATTATAAGAGGAAGCGCAGGAACAATATTTCAATAACTTCAGAGAAGTTATTGAAAAGGTGACGAGCAAGCTCTTATCAGTGGGTATTTAAGACTTGAGACAGCATTGGCCTATCGGCCAAAGTGCCTGCTTCGCAGGCACAAATGAGGTGTAAAATATGCACATATCACAAAAAAGCTTTATGAATACAGAAAAACATATACATCGAGAGGGTGAGCCAATGCCAATTATGATCTGTCCTCAATAGTGTCGAATCTGGTTTTCAGATCGATCCCAGAGACAATCACCCAGACTACCCAGTTATTGCTTCAACCTGCCGAACCCACAGAATTTGTAATGGTGAATACGACCACCTGATTCGTCCTGAGGCAGAAGAAGAGGCAAGATAACATACCTGGGTTAGTTTCAAGGCTAAATTGATATAATATTGTTGAGATGAATAAAGAAATTGTTATGGTACACGGTTGGGGAACAGGAAGCTACAATTCCAATTTAAACTGTGAAAATGTAGGTGAGGATGTCGCCTGGAGCAATAGAAGGGAGTTTGTAGATTTATTGGAGGAAAAATTCACCTTAAGATTTTTCAACCTTCCTGGCTTCTGCTGTGTCGAAGAGTCAAAGACAGAATCGTTTGATGTTGAAGATTTTTCTGATTACTTTGCTAAATGGCTAAAAGATCAAAAAGTTAAGCCTTCGGCTATTGTGGGTTATTCTTTTGGTGGTGTTATTGCCTTGGACTTCAAGGTTAGATACAAATCAGATATTCCCGTGGTATTAATTGCACCTGCCCTGAAAAGAAAAGTAACTGTCAAATCTCAAATGGGGGCTTTAGGAAAAACATTTGTCCCACAAAAATACTTTGATACGCTAAAGTCTCTTTACCAATCGCTGTTTAGTAGATATTATCGCGAAGGTACTCCATTTTTGCGGGCGAGCTACGACAAAATTGCCAGAAGAGATATCCGGCCATTACTAGATGAGGTGGATCCACAGGATATTCTTCTTGTTTACGGAGATTCAGATACTTCTACACCTGCCGAATATATTTCGGAAGTCGTGAAAAAAAATGACCTAAACTGTATAACAATTGCCGGTGGAGATCATAACATTGGTGGTACTCATCCTGAACTAGTCTCGTCAGCTATTATTGATTTTTTATCTAAATGATTCTTGAAACAGACCAAATCAAAGAAATTGCCGGTAATTTAGGAACATCTTATTTCTTCATCAGGGATCGATGCAAAAAGATTTTTCACCAAAAGGCTAACTCCTCTTGGTGTCATGTGCCACTATATTAATCGGGTTGATCAAGAAACCCCGGTAGTTGTCATGGAATATAGCGCATATTTACATGACCATGTTGCCAAACTATCAGAGTTACTTCCGCCCAACATTGCTTTTCTAACCAATATTTACGACACACACATTAACCCTGGGTCGTTTAATGATAAAAACGATATTTTCAGATCGAAAATCAATATTCGCCCAAATGGTTCCTTGGGGTTTTTAAACAACCGAGTCTTGGCAGAACTTCATGAACCCATGCCTTTTGGCTGGACGGGTTTTGATGTCGAAACCAGTTCGATCCAAAGTCCGTTTATGCCACCCACATTAAGAACAGCTGAACTATTTACTGTTGGGAAAATAGTGGCTCAGCAAATTGGATTTACTCAAAATCAACTAAGAAGATCCTTTGAAACTTTTGAACCCCAAGAAAAAAGAATTTTAAGCTGTAACTTTGAAGGAAAGAATATATTCTTCCATGGTGAAACCTCTGGTGGAGGTAGACTTTGGAGTTGGTTTGAAACCACAGATGGCAGTACTCCTTGGTTATTTGTTGATGAAATCAATTTTGCTGACGAAGACCCTTCCGGTTTTACTGATTTATTGAAGAAAGTCTTTGGTTCAGATAAGACAGTGGTTTTAGATACACCGGCCAACAGAGAGCGACTTCCCGTCAATGCTCATTTTGTAGATACAGAAAAATTCGGGAGCTTGTTTCGCAAAGCGTCAGAAGGTTACATTATTTACCACAAGGCTTTAGCTACCAGGAAGCCCGGTTTTACTCCTGAAAAATATTTATAAGAAAATTGGCAAGGATAGACTGAGGTGTAAAAAGCCAAATCTCTACCCTTTAAGATCTGGTGGGCGGGCGCGCGGGCGACTGACCCCGACTCTCCCGATTTATCCAAATGTGTTGTCTGTTATAACGAAATTCGAACTTGGTTCCAACAAAATTATTAATCTATTGGCTCACCGCTCAACACTGTCGTGTCTCGCGGTTCGCCACCGCCTGACGGCGGAACACCTTGCGCGCGATTAATATTGTATCCCGACTGCGGTCGGGATAATTGCTCTTGCGAGCAAGCGCCAGCTATCGCTGTCGCATCTTTATGTTCGCCACAACTTCGCATTCGGCGATTGTGGCGAAGCTCTCTCAATATGGCTCAAATTTCAATTTCGCCATAAAAATATCAGATAGTTGGGAGAAAATTTTACTATCTGATGTTAAAGACTTGAGACAGCATTGGCCTATCGGCCAAAGTGCCTGCTCCGCAGGCACAAACAGGTAGGGATAATTATATATCCAAGCAACTAGATCAATTATGTATTAAAATCCATACTCTTGAATGGCGGTTTACAAAAGATGTATTATTAAGGTGAAGCGTTAATATAGAGAAAAGTATATGACAGCACAAGACATTGCAAGTTATCTTCTAGATTTATCTAAAGAGACTGGTGAGCCACTTACAAACATAAAGCTTCAAAAACTCGTTTATTATTCCTATGTGTGGTTTTTAGTTAGGTTTGGCAATAAGTTATTTGAAGAACCAATCGTTGCCTGGAAATATGGCCCTGTTGTGGTGTCGTTATATAACGAATACAGTAAGTACGGCGCAGACATTATTAGTGATGCTCCTTCTGGAGACTCAAGTAATATAACTGCAGAAGCAAAAAATATTATCGATGATGTGTTTACTATTTATGGAAAGCTTGGAGGGTTGGAGTTGGCAAATCTAACACATTCAGAGCGCCCATGGCAGGAAACATTCGAGCAAGGCAAAGAAAAACAGATTCCAGATGAACTGATAATCGAGTTTTACAAAGCAAAGGAAGAAAGGGCATCTTCCGAAACTGCCGCGTAAACAGATGAACAATAGAGACTGGCGGAATCAGATGGAGAAAGATGCTTCAAGAGCAAAATCATCACCTCAACAAACGAATCAAATTAATCCCAGAGTCGCATTTGAAGAAGAGATCCTATTTAGTTTTAAGTATTTAGATACAGGCAGATCTTCATTTGAGTGCGGGACTGGAGATGGCGCGAAACTTCTTATAGTATTTGAAAATCTCAAAAAACACTCAGGGTACACAAGAACCACCTTACCTGCAAGGAAACAATTTCATTCAATACCCGATGACCAGATAAGGAGATTCTCTTTGGGGGATTTGGTAGCTTTATCAAAGTCAAAGCTCTATCAACTAGGTAGTCAAAGACAAGCAGAAAGATTAATTGGGTATTTTGAATCTGTAAAGAGTAATGTTCTTCAGGTATGTTTTTTCGACTTAGAACACAAGCTTTCAGGCCAGTAAAAAGAAGCTATTTGATGGCTGTAAGACTATCGTCATTGTTCCTGCTAAGCAGACACAAGTAGTCAGTTAGGGCGATGGACTTATTGTGTATAGTCCGCTCCGGTCCATCTTGTCTGGCTCACTTACAGAGATTTTGTACTTTTGTTCGTCAAATGTAACCTCAATTGGCGTATCTGATATGACTTTACCAAGATAGAAGATAAACATATCTAAATTTGCTTTATTCAACAGTTTAATATTATGGTTTTTAAAAAACTCATTAAGTTCCGAGCAAAATTTGTCATGGAGAATAAAATGATGTCTTGTATCCTTTTCTCTAACAAACTCTTTCAAAATATCAATTACCTCTTTATTCTTTATTCTGTCTAGCTTGGTGTGAACTGACCAATCGCGATAGAATTTCAGGACTGGATATTTAACATCACTTTCCAGCTCAAGGACTTTTCCAATTCTCGTTAGTATATAAACAACCTGAGTCTCGTTAGTAATTCTTTCTTTTAATACAATATCTAA
>CAYGCQ010000031.1:0-12832 GCA_964348455.1 uncultured Pseudomonadales bacterium | reverse complement strand
ATATTAGAGAGATACAAAAAAAGATTAATAAAAAGTTAAAACCATGGATATAAAAAAAGCTAAAAGTTCAATAAGTACAAAAGAGGATAGAAAAGTAAAAGTTGAAGTTGAGATCGGTGGCGTAGAAAATCTGGATAGTGCTTTGGCTGTATCAAAAGAAGTGTTTCGGCCTACAGAGGAAGAAGAGAAAAATTTCCACAACAAAGAAGACTGGAGGGAAAAAATTGAGAGTGGTGGGCTACTGGTAATAGCTAAAGTGGATGGAGAGATAGGGGGTTATATTGTGGCTTACAGAACCAGCGATGGTGTGATGCATATGTGGGGAGCCGGGGTACTTCCCAAGTTTGATGACTTGGGGATATTCTCTAATATGTTTGAAGAGTTGGCAGTGAAGTGCAAGCAAGATGGAATCAAGAAAATTACTCTTCACACAATAGAAGAGAAGTTCCCTGCAATGTATAAATTTGTGATTGAACGAGGGTTCGTTGAATATGAAAAAGAATGGGTCGATGATGGGCCTGATGCCCAAATAGAGAAGAGTAAGTTTGAGCTATCCCTGTAAAAGAAAAACCCGCCGAAATCGGCGGGTGAGTAATTAGTTTTCCCGGAATAAGATTCTTTGGATAAATCCTAAGATCGCGCCTTTATCTTCGATGGGGGTAGGTTCATTGATTGGAAGTATGCCCCTGTTAGTAATTGCCTCAAGGACAGATCTTTTGACACTTTCTATAATCCGACTCATTTCATTTAAATTTGCATGATGATAATAAGTCGAGTCATCTGTTCCCCAGACATAGTCACATATGCCAAAGAAGTAAGGCAAGACACTGTTCCCCCGTATTCGAGGTTTGACCTCAATGTTTAACTTAATGAGCTCTATGGTCTGGTCTTGTAATAAGCCAGTTACAACAATTTTTCGCTCTGGGAGCGGGCCAGTGTTGTTATTAATCGTGTCTGATACTCTGTAGCCGGCGAGCTTAAGATCTTTAATGAATGAAATAATGAGATTGTCATCATAAGCCTTGAGAATTGATGTGGGGATATTTTTGTTACCAATCCAGGCCTTCATTTGTCTTTGACTTTCCTGATTAAGTGCATCTCGTCTTTTTGCTTTCTCGACCGTGTTTTGAAATTTAAACATTAGTCCTCCTGGAAATGTGCGTGATGGGGGATTGTATAACATATAGGGTAGTTTGGTCAAGAAAAAATCCCGATGAAAATCGGGATTTGACTAGAGAGGGTTATCAGCCTTCAAGGAGACTCCTTGAAGGCTTGATGGATTATTACTTTTTGGCTTTTTTGGCGAGCTTGGCCAAATGCTTTTTGCGGGTATTGGTCATTGGTTTGGTCGATGGGGCGGCTTTGATAGCTGCTTGCTTGGCTGCTTTCAGATCGATAGACTTTATTGCTGCCATTTGTTTCGCCATCTTGGCCATCTGAGGATCAACCTTTGAGGTCAAAAGCCTTGAAATGCTGACGAGAGCTAAGATGATTCCACGGTTCATTGCAACCTGTAATGGCCAAATAATGCCGGGAGCAAATGAAACCATTACCAGCAATGATATGAACGCCATGGTTATATTCATGATGTTCTGTATCTTTGGTAATTTCTCGGCTTTAGCTCTCATCTTGGGGGCCAAGATGGTAAGGACAGAGGCAACAACCAACACCGGGATGATGTTTATTCCGCCGAGTGTGAAAGTGGCCATGAGAAGAAAGGGGGCCAGCAAACAGGCTACCAAGAGCCGGAACTGAAAGTTTGTCAATGCAAGCGCCTTGGTCGGTAAAGCAAGGAACCAGGGCTTCAAGCTGGAAAAGCGGGGATTGATTGTTGTTTCCAAAATATCCTCCAAATTTTTTAAGGTGAGATTTGATGCCCGCTGGTGCGGGAGACATTCGATGGGGTATTATAGCCTAAATTAGGCTTAAAGTCAATGATTATGGGTCTTCAAGGACAGTCCTTGAAGGGTTCCTGGAGGTCTTGGGAATTGTCAGCGGGGACGGTGAAAGTGGAGATATGTGATTGTATACTGGAGAGGATGAACAAAATGATCTCAAACTGGATAGTTAGACTGCATCAAAAGAAGGTGAAGTATCTCTTTGGACTAATTGAGCCATTTTTAACCAAAAAAGGTAAAATTTTGGACTTGGGGACCGGAAGTGGTGAATTGGCCAAAAAACTGCTGGAAGAAGGATTTGCTGTGACACCTGTGGATGTGGTGGATAAGGTGAAAGTTTCAGGGGTGAAGGTGACTGTTTATGATGGAAAGAATCTACCTTTTAAAGATAAGGAGTTTGGGCAAACACTGCTAATAACGGTGCTTCATCATGTGCCTGAGTACCAAGACCTTCTTCGGGAGGTGGCTCGGGTAAGTAGAGAAGTAATAATCGTTGAAGATGTCTACGAGAACGCCTGGGATAAGTTTAATATCCGACTTTGGGATTCGGTGCTTAACTTAGAGTTTTTTGGACATCCGCACAATAATAGGAGTGACAGTGAGTGGAAAAATATCTTTGTAAATATGGGGTGGAAAATTCTAGCAGAGAAAAAAGGGTCGATTCGAGAGGTAATTTACGCGTTTAAGCAGAAGGCGTATCGGCTCCTGGTCTAAGACTTGGAGTGAAGTTTAGACTGGCAAGATAGTCGGCCAGGAGTTGAAGTGGTGATCTAATTCCTCTGACCAGAACATAGATGGGGTAAACCATGAAATCAGGAACCATAAAGACAACCGCGACTTGCAGAAGGTGAGTTATTTTGGACTTGAAACTAGGAGTGTAGTCATATTTTGTGATAGCTAAACGTCGGACTTTCTTGGTGACATTGAATGTCTTAACAGGATTTTTGAAGGTAGAAGAGCCTATGTACTGACGATATTTGAGCACGAAAATAGGTAGATTGTGGAGCTTGCCGAACTTCGCAAGGCGGAAGAAAAGGTCGTAGTCCTCAGCTGGAGGTAAGGCCGGATTATACCAAGAGAAGCTCTTGGGGATTAATTCAAGATTAAATATAGCGGTAGGGTGCTGAATGGGATTGGTGGTGTAGAGAGCTTCGCGAATGTCTTTGTCTAAGACTGGAAAGAGCTTGCGACCAATGATTTTTCCGTTTGTATCCATGGTTTTAACTTGACCACCCAAAATGACCACCTGAGGGTGTTTTAAGAGGAAGTTCATCTGTTTTTGGATACGATTGGGTAGAGCGATGTCGTCAGCATCCATACGGGCGATAAACTTACCCTTGGCTAGTTTGATAGCACGGTTTAGGGTTCGGGAGATGTTTAGATTTTTGGGATTACGATAGATGTGAAGTCTAGAGTCTTGCTGTGCTAGCTTCTTGAGGGTTAAGTAAGAGTCGTCGATAGATCCATCGTCGATAGCGATTATTTCCAGGTTCTTGTAGGTTTGGTTTAGGATACTGTTTATTGCCTTGTCGAGGTAACCGTTGCCGTTAAACACGGGGATAATGACTGAAACTAATGGTTCGCGAAGAGCTTGTTTCATGAGGTCCTATAATATCACATTTGAGCTCAAATGTCAAGTAAATGGTGGCTGGTTAGGTAGATTGCCGCGGAGTACCTCGCAATGACGGGTGGTGTGGTGGTTGTGGATCCCCGCTTTCGCGAGGATGACACAATGATGTGAAATTGGTGTGTAACCTAGATTGCTACGGTTGGTTGTAGCTTGGAAATGACAGATTTTGGAGTATTTTGTATAGATTCCGGGTCAAGCCTGGAATGACAATGTGGTGGTTGGAATGAGACTCCTCCACTTGCTTCACACTGTCGGAGTGACAATGTGGCGGTGGATGGATGGAGATTGTTTTGGTTCGATTGGAGTGACAGGATGGATGGTGATTTCCCCCTTCGAGACTAGCGGGCGTGGAGACTGGATGTCCCTCATCTGATCGGGACTTTTTGCTCTAGCAGGTCCAGCATGACAAAACCGATGCTCTTGTCTGTTTGGTTCGGGATGGGGTAGCTTTTGGCCAAAGAAATGACGTCCTCCCCGCACAGACTCCGCTTCGCTCCGCATTGTACGGGGTTTCCTGACTGTATTTCATTTCATGCTACCAGCATATCATCGCCTTCGGCGACGACATGCTCATCCCATTCATCCCCGCACAAGGTTTGAGTACAAACCCTTGTACGGGGTTTCCTGGGTACAAAAAAGCCCCGACAGATGTCGGGGCTCAACGAACGAAATTTGGAAGTTTATTTGAGTGTAGTCAGCTGGCCGGGTAGGGGTTCCCAATCAATCGGGAAACCTGGGCAGGTCAGGCGGTTGGTGTCACCAACAGGAAGGCCGAAGCCGTAGATGGTGCCAACATTGCCCTGATCCTGAGCCCAAGCGGGAACACGAATGTTCCACATGTTGTGGCCCTGGGTGGCGATGTATTCACAAGCGAACGGCAACATCGATCCGGGTGTCGGAACTGTCCAGGAGATCATCTCGGTGAAACGTACCATAGCGGGCTGCTCGCGGATGTAGACATAAAGCTTGGCGAGCGTGCCAACAGGAATGATGGCATCATCAGTTAAAACTGAGACGCCTTCGCATTCCCATCCGGTTGGACAGGCATCTTTGAGGGTGCCATCGTCGTTGTAGGTCCCGTGAGACCAATCAGCCATAATGGCAGTATTTGTGCCTGTGAAGTGAATCTTGACCTCTTGGGTCAAGTCTAATACTTCGTAGACGCAGAGCACATTGGTATCACCGGTGCCGTCCGCATTTACGTACGGATACATCTTAAATTCCAATGGCTTGCCGCTATCCGGATGGTACCCGAGGCTGGCTGAAGGACAATCGTTGATGGTCAGGCCGGTGAAGGGGGTTTCGGTCGGTATTACAACTTCCGGAATCAAGGCTGGGGCGGCGGTTGGGCTAGCGACGATAGGGGTCGCTGTAGCCTCGAAGGGGGGGAATGTGGCGATAACCGTCACATATACAATGCTTGGTCCCAAATCCTGGCTCGCAGGAGTTTCCTCTTGAACTGTTCCAGGGGTGACCGGGTTGTTTTTGACCCAAACAATTCCTGAAATTAATACGCAGCCGAGAATCAGGGCGATCACGAAGAAGATAATGGGAAGTGTAGTGCTTTCGCCGTTATCGTGATTCCGTTTGATCCAGTAGCCCAGAAGGGCTAAAATTCCCAATCCGACCAGAATTGTTCCAATAAGTAAAAGGTTCATGTTTTCTCCTTCTAGAGATGAATTTCCCCCGTTTTGCGAGGGTTGACTTCCAAATTTTTTAATGTTCGTGCAGATTTGATTCTCTGCTCTCTAGGCTCAATTATGTATAAGCACAGAGAGCAGCCTTCAAGGAGACTCCTTGAAGGTTGCTGGTAGTAATATTTTAAGCGCGTTTGGCGAAGATGAATGAAGCTAAGCCGGCGAGATAGGAAAGTCCGGCAAAGTTGAAGAAGATAGCGTCTTCGGCACCAGTGTCGACTACGATGTGCTCGGTACAAGTGTTAGCTGATCCATAAACAGGAGTACAAACTAATGTCTTGGTAAACTTGGTGACAGCTTTGGGAGTAACCGAAGCTATAACCTCGCCACCTTTAGTAGTAACAATTATTTCTTCTTTTTCAGTTACAGTAGGTAAAGGAGTAATTTTGTTTTCTGGAGTTGGAGTAGCCTTAGGACTAGGTGTTAGAACAGCTTCGGTAGGGGAAAGAGTTGGCTGATTGAAGCCTATGTAAGACTTTTTGGAGGCTGATCCAGAGTCAATAGTTCCATCCTCTAGCTGATTGGCAGAAATACCAAAAAGGTTAAGAGGCCTGGTCGGGACGCTACGTTTAGCTAGAGCATAAGTAATAGCTCCGGTAAGAACCAAGATGATTAGGATTATGGGCAATAATGATTTCATATCGGGTAGTGTAACACATAAAAGTACAAATTGCAAGTATATGGGGTGTTTTGGTGAGGGTTTGGTTTGGGCATAAGCAAGGAAAAACCCCGCCTGAGCGGGGAGTTTGAATTTAGTTGGAAACCAAATCGGAGAGGATGGTTACTATTTGGTGAATAAAGCCGTTGCTAAGCAGGAAGTCCGACTCTGAGCCGTAGTTGCCGATAAGAACCACTACAAATCGATGTCCATCCGGAGTGGTCCAGAGACCGCAGTCGGCGGCTACATACTTGATAAGGCCCATATCTGTGACCTGTATATCGTAGTTGTAGATGGCACCCAACATGTTCGCGTAGGATCCGGGGAGAGTGTCGTTTATAGCCCAGGGAAATGTCCGAGTGTCAAGAGCCGAGTCCATAGCCATCAAGTCAAGGATAAATTGATTGTGTTGTAGACCTAAAGTGTCTGCACTTAAACGTTCCAAAAGGTTGCCAAGAGCTGAGGCTGTAGTGAGTCTGTGGTTGATGTTAAAACCAACGAAACCCATTTTTTCGAGCTCATCATCGAACCTGTAACCTTGGTCATTGATAAAGTTTATTAGGTGGTTGGTAGACCACCCATCGTGCATAACAATCATTTTCTCTATCAATTCGGCTAGGGTTAAGCTTTGATCGGGAGGGATGTAGGTGTCGAGGTTCCAACCGTTTTTTTCTGCGACTATGAGCACCGCAACAGCGATAGGTATCTTGATGGTGGAAGCACCATGAAGCTGAAGATCCCGACCAAACTCAATAAAGTCTGGGCTGCCAATCTCGTGGATATAGACACCGTGAAGGCCGTGGGCCAAGTAAAGCTCTTCGAAGATTTTCTGGTTGGCAAAGAAAATGTCTAGATGTGAAATGTATTTAAGGGGAGTCGGTGTGGCCGTGAGCGTCTTCGTTGGGGTTTGTGTTCTGGTTGGAATAGCTGTTGGGGTCAGGGTCGGTGTTGATTGATTAGAGATTTGGGTCGGAGTAGATGTCGTCGGCAAACAAGCAAATAAGATAAAACAGAAACAGAGTAGATGAAGGGCACACTTCTTCACTTTTGTCCTCCGTGAGAGCTAACTTCAATTTTTTAGGGTGCGAATGGGCTAATTCTACCTCAAAAGGCTTATTTATTGGGATGTTTTTGTAGTCTTAATTATGGGTAACTGATAAACTAAAAAGAAGTTATGGAAGTAGTGACATACAATAAAAAAATAGAAGAAGTTAAGGCTTTGGAGGCTGAAAAAATCGAGGTAGATAAAAAGAGCCAGAGAGCAGCTGTGAGATTTTTTCGGAGGCACTTGTCTGAAATAGAAAAATTGGATCCTACCGGTGCTACTGGAATTGGGGGGATATTGGATTTGGTTGATAGTAATTTGGACGTAAGCGGAGAAAGACACACGACTGTGGTGAATGCATTGGGTAATACTTATTGTGAGTTAAACGGTGTTGATCCTGAGTCTAAAAGAGCCAAAATTATTTTTGAGTTGATTGATGCGATGCTTTACTTAAAAGGAGAGCGTGATCCGAGAGAAGGTTGGAATAATGACATGTCTGATCAGAGTAAGTTGGAGTTTTTTGATAGATTGAGTAGTTTGGTGAGTGTGGGTGGGTTTTGGGAAGTGAAAATTGATCCTGATGTAAAAACCGTATCCGGAGGAGCACTGGAAGTTCAGAGAGCGGTTTTTCAGGCAATAATCGAGATTGCCGAAGTGCAGAAAAAATATGCTACAAAAACACTTCCGAAAATGGCTAATCCTCCCGATGCTTCGATAAGGATGCGGTATGAGATTGATGCGGCTGAATTTGATAAGAAATCAAGAATGGGAACGCTACCATGGCAAGGAGAATACGGAAACGATCCTTATGGGGGATTGGCTACTCCAAAGTCAGAAGGTAGATTTGTGTTTTCTCCGCTTTTTAAATTTATGGAAGGCAAGTGCATTTACAAAGATTACGAATCTCTTGAGAAGATGCCTATAAGGGTTTTTCGAGAAACTGAAGAGGGTTTAGGTGTGGAATATACAGACATTTCGGCTACAGAACTACTTTCGATGAGCTCAGAAGAACTGCAAAAACTTTCAATATCATCGGAGCTTGTAGCCGGTGAAGTCCCCAGAAACTGGATTACTCCAGGTGAGATACCTGATCTGAATGAGAACGGTCCTCTAATTGGAATTTCTCTTGGAGGATTTCCCAACCCCGACTCTCCATTGTTTTTGCATAGTAGATCCGGGCAGACAATGATGCATATTCATTACAATAATTTGAACGATCAAATGTTAGTAGGGTTTGGGCATGCATCGATAGACGGAGATCCCGGAATGGACTGGGCATTAAGTATCGCGGAAGCTGTGGGAGCAACAAAACACAAAGAAAGAGGACTGGAAATAGAGTGGAACCCGCCGACATTAACTGCTTATTTGAAGGACATTAACCTGTCTATAATTCAGAAAAAGATTCGCAGGTCTAAAAGTAGAGAGAAGTATGTGGATGACGATGATTTGTTTAAGATGGTGAACTCGCTTAAGCTTTCCGATATTAATATTGGAAATGAGCTTAACCCAGAAGTCCATGAAAAAGTGATGAACCTGGTGAATTCCATGAATGAAAAATGGTGGAAGCCATTGGATGCTGAGCTTAGGGCAATGATAAAGAGAGATCAAGAGTCAGGAAAAGATCCGGAACTGGATGATAAGGCGGTGGGGTACATTCTGTATCAACTAGCGAACTCAAAAATGACTGATAAGAAATTTTTTAGCTTGATGACTCGTCAATTCTACGGTCCTTCAACTGCATGTAAGGTGCCTAGAGATAAGGAGTCCAGATTGGAGCTTTTGATGTTTAAAGCCTTTGATGAGGACCAGCAGCTTGATATTCGAACTTATTCGGAAAGAAAAAGGAAGAATACAAATGTAAAAGTATTTGAAACTAAACCAAAGAATCTGGTGGATGAAGTTAAGTCATCTTACAAACTTATCAAAGAAGTTTTTGGACAAACTTGGCTGTTTACGTCTGTCTTAACTGCTATTAAACAGTCTAATGCACCGATACGAAGATTATCAGAGGTAATAGCTTTCATTGGTAACAAGGAGCTTTATAAGGCATCTTTGGCTGAGGCTCAAAACTCAGACAATGGTTTGGGAGAGAGAAGAGATTTTAAGGGAGACGTACTGGCTAGAGTTTCTGCTTTTGTTTCGGCCCAAGCTCCAGCGAAGGAAGAGTCTCGATTTGCAGTAGCAAAAGCCACGATAGAAGCGTGGGTGGGAAAAAAATTATCAGTTATATATAACGACAGAGTTCGTTTGACGGCCCCAAGATTGGATAAGTTTCGGATGTCTGTTCCTGAAGTGATGAAGCCGTCAATTTTGAGGGTAGCTATGGTGCTTGGTCGGGGGGTGAAGATTGATGAGGAAAAAATGACTCTGAATGCAAATAGAGTGCTGAGCATGATGACTGAGGCAAGAAGGGTAGAAAGACATGTGAGCACTCCTGAACATCTGCTTTCCAACTGCCTTTTGGTAGCTAATGTTCTGGAGCAAATAAGAAATATGGATAATGGTGAAGACGTGCTGGACTGCTTTGAGGGTATGCAGCTTCTGACCATTGCTGGGATGCTGGATGAGCAGGAGAGCTTTTATGATACTTGCGGTGCTGTATCAGTCGAAGCCCTTCAAGCTTTGCAGGCACGATAGACTTGACAAAATGGGCATTTTGTGATATATTACAGGACATAAGTTAGCTTCATGTTTCTTTGTTCGGAGGCTAATAATTCCTTAAAAATTCATATTCAGATCCTGAGGAGGATAAAATGGCAAATAAATTAAGCTCGATTCAGAGAGCGAAGCCGAGTGCTCGGCAGATTATTCGAACATTTCTTTTTACCCTCCTGGCAGTTCTCGCTGGGGGGTTGGGGTGGCTGTATTTCAACACCGCGCCTGTGAGTGAAAATAAAGTGGTGATAGTAATTACGCCCACCTTTCAGTCGCAGATGGCAGATGAACCTATGCAGGTTCAGATGACTAACACAGCGGTGGTTGCGGAGACTCCTTTGGGGTCGACGCCAGAGTCCCTGTCCCCGGAAACGGCTGTTTTGACCGAAGTTGTGGATACAGTGAATCCGGCCATTGTGGATGAGTCCAAATGGTTCTGGACACACAACGTTCCGGCAATTGAAATTGCCGGAGAATGTTACCGGAACCCTCAGAGATGGGATGTTCTCACCAAAACGGGGAAATTTAAGACCTGTGCCTGGCAAGTCGGAGATCCCGACTTGACTAAGGTGACGGAGATCCCGCCGGTGATGGCGGTGCTGCCGAAGGGTGACAGTCTACCCGAGGCTGATCCTGAGCTGACAGGGCAGTACTACCAAGAAAACCTTGGGAACCTACCCGCAGTGCCTGAAAACCACTCCCGTGTCTGTCTCCTGAGACAGACCGTGCAAGAAAAGAAGGGGAGGGTGGTGACCTATTGGGTCTTGGTCGATCCGACCGAGGACCAGCTCTCCGAGAAAATTGGAGGCTGTTACACAGTCTTGGCCGAGGAGGAGCTGGTAACAGTCAAGGTGATGATCCAGATGGTCAACGCCGAGCTTATTGGATCTCCTTTGAGTCCGGTGTATCTGGACTCGAGGTACTCGGGGGGGTGGTTCGGTGAGCACAGCTATCAAGCTGTGCCGTAGTTGAGTTTGAAATGTTCGTGATGGTTAAGGGCTCTCGCAAGGGAGCCCTTTTTTGTACCCAGGAAACCCCGTACAAGGGTTTGTACTCAAACCTTGTGCGGGGATGAATGGGAAGAGCATGTCGTCGCCGAAGGCGATGATATGCTGGTAGCATGAAATGAAATACAGTCAGGAAACCCCGTACAATGCGAAGCGAAGCGGAGTCTGTGCGGGGAGGACGTCATTTTATTTTGAGTTGAGAGGCATCATTCGGGCCTATAGATTGACATTCTGGGTGAAATGTGATATGATTTGATCCTAAGTTCTTTAAACCAATATGTGAAATATATCTGAGTCCTCAACTAGGGGGCAAGGAAAAGGAGAATCTAATGAAAAGAACGATGTTTGTGATCCTACTAGTGGCAAGCGTCTTGTTTGCGGCGAACATGCAGTTTGCTGAAGCGACGATGCCTAATGCTCAGAGTTTGGTCGAGAACAACCAGTTCATCGGCATCGTAGAGAGCTCGGATGCTGATCGGGTGGTTAGTATCGGTGGTGGTTACCCGATGACCACTGACCCCGAACTCTACTCGGAGACTGGCTTCGCCGGAACCGAGTTCCACTACGCGGTGGTATTCCTCCGGGACTCTCATTTTAAAACGCTGGATGAGGTGGACCTGCGAGACGTCGTGGTAGCTGGCGATACCGTGAAAGCATGGTACGTCAATCCGGCCACTGTTTCGGGAACCCCCGTTTCGCCTTCCGGGCAACCGGCGAATTATTGGAACCCGGTCACAGGCCTGGTGGTCACGGTGACCGCTGGAGATTGACAAGTGGCAGAAGAAAAGACCTTCGAGAGAGGGTCTTTTTTAATATAAGAAAACTAATGGTTTACATTTTATTTGACTCTGAGCTTGGTAATTGATACTATCTACCTAGATTGGTTATGAAACTTGCCTGGACAATTAAGGTTAGTTTTGGTCGCCAGGTAGAAGGCGAGAGTGATTTTATCGGGAAATTTTCAAAAATATTAGATTCTGTTGGAGTATTTATTGGGCTTTTAAGGCCGATTTTTCTCTGTGTTTTTGACCATAAACCATTAGCAGCAATTAAGTTATTTTTTTATAAAAAATGATCGAAAAAGAAAGACGAGAGGATATTTCCGGGTATAGAGGTTTTGTGAACGATTTAAAATCCGCCATGATACTGAACTTTGATATGACGAGTCCCAAAATTGCCTATCTAGAGTCACAGGGTTTGGATTTTTCAATAAATATCGATGCTTGGATGGGACTAATTGAAGAGGATATCGAAAAAATGTCCGGTGTATGCGGGATAGTGGAAATAGAAGATGGTAAGAAAAAGACAAAAATTGTTCCCGGGATAACAAAACCCGCCAAAGACCTGTCGGAAAATTGTTCCAGATCAAGTAAATTACTGAGTGTTGGATTGGCTTTGGCAAAATTGGAGATTGTTTCAGAAATGGCATCTGAGGTTTTTCCGACTTTGGATGGCGAAATACAAACCCGTTTAAAATATCTTGAAGAAATGAAGAAGGAAATAATAAGTGAAAGGGGTGATACTGAAAAATCTTTGCTTCAGGTCCAGAAGCAAGTGCAAAAAAAATGGCAAGTAGGACTACCCGGTAGACTGATTGTGCCGGTGACAGCCGTGGCTATAATGACGACGTTAATCTTGGCTGGACGAACAGGAATCGGCTCGGGAAATTCGAGTGAGTTGCCAATAGTTGGGGAGTATCCAGCTTTGGTATTTAATGTTGAAGAACAACAATTTCTAGAGCAATTGGAGATGGGTAATCAGTACTTGGGAATTGTGGATAGTGCCGATCCAAACCATGTGGTGAGTATTGGAGGCGGGTATCCTTTTAATTCCGACCCTCAAATATATTCGAATGAACCGTTTTCCGGTATAGATTACCACTTTGCCGTCGTAAATCTGAGTGACGCTGACGGTAAGCTGTTGGATTCTATAGATGTGCGTAGGGTGGTTAAAGCTGGAGATGTAATTGAGGTGTGGTATACAAATAAAGTGCCTTCGGGGTCAAGGGTTCCTGTCTCGGCGAGAGGGGTACCGGCTTATTATTGGAATAGTAAGACTGGCTTGGCAGTCTCGATTTCCGGGATAAATGGTCCTTACGGATCAGCAGTAATTGTCAAGTAAAAACAAATTAATCTTGGTTTGTCATGGTGTTTGTGGGATACTAAATATGTGGTTATGAAATCTAGATTGGTATTTTTGTTTTTTATTTTATCTATTGCGGGGGTTTTTGTTGGATTGATAG
>CAYGCQ010000030.1:0-13577 GCA_964348455.1 uncultured Pseudomonadales bacterium | reverse complement strand
ACCCCCCCCATTCCCACTAAGACTCCTACTCCTAGCCTCACGCCAGTTTTAGTTTGTCGAGCCATGAGAGCATTCGACAGGAACAATCTCGACATTACAGCCAAACTTAGCACCATTAAGATGGGAGACAAAGTCACCTTCCGGGGTTATGCTGACAATACTCAGAAGGCGGTATCAATGACTTTTGTGGCAACTCTTGATGGAAAAGAGGTGCTTAGAAGCGTTGTACCAGTGAGTTTAGTAGGTAATACTTGGCAGGCTGCTTACACCTATCACTTCACTAAGCTTGGTAATCATTCTGTCAAAATTATATCTATCAACAAATAATGAAAAAAAACACAGGAATCTTAAAGCTTGTTGGAATCGTAGCCACGTTATCTTTACTCGGAGGAATTGCTTACGCAATGACGAGCCGAGAATCAACTGAGTCAAGAACAAAGGCGGCGCCTGTTTGCGAGTTAGCTATTAATTTAACACCCAAGACTACAATTACTCCACCTAAATCCCCAACACCAACACCCACCAAGACCCCAACCCCAAGGAGCTCCAAGTGTAGAGTTTCTTTTAGCCTCCCTGATACGGCAGTTTGCTGGTTTGATCCTATTAAGAATTTTCCGACCAAATACACTGTCCACTCTCTACCTAGTAATGGAGGACCGTTTTACATGCAGACAGATTGGTATATTGCCTCACCCCGAGGACCAGAAGAACCTCAGCACCACTATACCGAGACACAACTTATAGAAGCTGGGAAAACTTATACCCTTTATACTGACTGGCCAGGTGCAGACCCAACTAAAAACATGACGGTTGAGACACATTTAGGGCTGAACGTTGTCGACAAGAATCACAATTTAATTGAGCCTGTTAATTGCTCTGCTGGGATGGACTACTACTGGACACCTTACGTTGTTTGTAAATAGTAATTAGAGCTTAAGTTTAAAACAGCCCTCATCGTGAGGGCTGTTTTATATCATATAGACCACTGGGTGCAACCAGTTCCTTCGTAAGTGTATAATTAACACATGAGCAATAAATATGATGTATCAAAGTATGAGAGACCGTCTGTCTCAGTAGATGTACTATTATTTACCATTGATGAAGGTGAACTAAAAATCTTACTTGTAAAGAGAAACGAAGACCCCTTTGCGGGTTCGTGGGCACTACCAGGGGGGTTTGTGAGGATGGATGAATCTCTTGATGAGGCTGCAAAAAGAGAGTTACAAGAGGAAAGTGGTGTGAAGGATGTTTACCTTGAACAGCTTTTTACATTTGGGGAACCAAAAAGAGACCCCAGGACAAGAGTAATTACTGTTACGTACATGGCACTCACTTCAAAAAGTAATTGGAATTTAACATCAAGTGGAGATGCCTCAGAAGCAAATTTCTTTAAGGTTGACTCTCTTCCTACTCTTGCTTTTGATCACAGTGAAATTGTTAAATATGGGCTGAAGAGGCTTCGGGCTAAATTGGGCTATACAAACATTGTAATGGGTTTACTTCCTGGATCTTTTACACTTACCGAGTTGCAAAAAGTTTACGAAATTATTCTTAAAACAAGTGTCGACAAGAGAAACTTTAGAAAAAAGATACTGTCAACAGGATTAATAGTATCTTCTGGTAGGAAACTTGAAGGGATTGCTCATCGCCCGGCAATGCTATATTCTTTTAAGAATAAGAAAGTAGTGGTGACAGATTAGATGTATAGTTAAGATGTAAGTGATCTCACACTTAAACTGATTAGAGGTCTTATAGACTTGAAGAAATTCTACAGATCTTTGCGATTGTATACACGAAAATTGAGGGTTGTATTGCTAGATTGTTGATGGCCTCTCCCAAAAAGGTGAACCCGAAATAGTAAGGTATTTAGCGAGTAAACTGTCTTTCTCTGCGGACGATCTTCTTGGGACCTTTTTTAACTTTTTTAACTTTTACAATTTCAGCAGTAGGAGCATTTTTAACCTTGGTAGCAGTTTCGGGCCTAACCCTTTCTTCTTTAACAGCGGTTTCCGAATCTGTAACTACATCTTCGAAAGGAACGTCTACAACAGCCTTTTGGCCTTTTTTGACAAAAACATCCTTAATCTTAGTAGCTTTCTTACCAGCTAGGTTCCTAAGGTAGTAAAGCTTAGCTCGACGGACCTTACCTTTTTTGACAATCTCGATGCCTGTGATGGTTGGGGTGTTGATTGGAAGTATTTTTTCTACCCCTACTGCACCAGTGGCGATCTTGCGAACAATGAAATTCTTACCTTCTCCAGTACCACGGATTGCAATTACGATGCCTTGAAAGATCTGATTCCTTGATTTATCACCCTCTTTGACGGCCAATGAAACCTTGATCGTGTCTCCGACACCGAATTGGATTTTATCCTGCCATTTTATTTGATTTGCCATTTTTATATGTAGTTATTTTTTTATAGTTCGCCTCGCACAAGAGAGCAGCGCCTCAGCTCGTGTGGATTACGAATACGTTGATTTTACCAGGCGTGAAGGATTTTATCCACCTGCTTCTCAAGCTTAGGTGTAAAATCCACCTTATAGGGTAAGGTTATTTTCTTCAGATTGTTGCCTGACTCTATGGCAACAATAATTTCGTGGTCTCCTGGGTGGGTTTTTAGCAATTGGCTCACTTCTTGCATCACTTCTTTAGGTGTGCCTGACTTGATGAAAACTTCATGAATCATGTCTCTCGGAGTTTTTTTTATATCGATCAAGATTCCGGAATCTACAATAATTTGGAGTTTATCCTCCCGGTTATCAACCTTGCCCTTAATGATAAGAGGAGAGTCTTCGTGCCACAGTTCTGGATTCTCCGCGTAAAGCCTAGGAAACACAATACAGTCGATTTGCCCAGTATCATCTGCCAACGTAACAAAGGCCATTTTTGAATTGCTTTTCTTCGTATTTACCAGTTTCTCTCTACTTATGACTCCTGCAATTGTAATCGTTTGATTAATATGAAGTGAAGGATCCAAATTGGCAATTTTATGAGAGATTAGATCCGATACTATTCTGACTATTTTTTTAACAGGATTGTCTGAAAGATAAAAACCTAAAAGCTGCTTTTCCAACTTGAGCTTATCTTCAAGTATCATTTCCGGAATGTTTGGCAAATGATCAGTTACATCATCTTCATGACCGACAGAAGTAAATAGACCAACTTGATTTTGCCCTTTACTTTTTTGAATTTTGACAAAATTATCTCTAATTATGGGCAGTGCAGCCAATAGCTGGGCTCTATTTCCAAAACGATCCAGGGCTCCAACTTTGATAAGTGATTCTGCCACCCTCTTGTTTACTTTTGATAGATCAACTCGATGCATAAAATCAGTAAAGGTTTCAAATGGCTTTTCTTCCCTAGCACTAAGAATTGCGGTAATTGCAGATGCTCCGACATTTTTAATAGCTGAAAGACCAAAGCGAATTGCCTTGCCAGTGTCCCTGGCTCTACCTTCCGGAAGAAATTCCGATTCCGGTATATCAACAACCGTGAAGTCAGTTAATGATTCGTTAACGTCTGGTGCCAACACCTTTATCCCCAGCTTCTCACACTCTGAAATGGCCATAACAACCTTATCAGTATCGAGAGCCTCCACTGACATCAATGAGGTCATGTATTCCACTGGGTAATGAGCTTTTACATAGGCTGTCCAGTATGCGACTATACCGTAAGAGGCTGCGTGGGCCTTATTAAAACCATAAGCGGCAAAAGTTTCAATCTGCTTGAATAACTCTTCAGCCTTGTCCCTGGGAATATTGGATTTACTGACACAACCCTCTACAAACGTGGAGTGCTGTGCTTCCATTTCGGAAATGATTTTTTTTCCAATTGCTTTTCGAAACTTATCGGCTTCTTCCCAGTTATATCCTGCCAGCTGAATAGCCATAAACAGAACATCATCTTGATAGGTGATGATCCCATAAGACTGATCTAAAATCTTTTCTAGTCCCGGAACAAAATAAGATATCTTTTCCGGATCTCTTTTCCTGATAATATATTCAGGAATACTGCCCATTGGGCCTGGGCGATACAGAGCCACCATTGCCATTACGTCCTCAATCCTTTCAGGTCGCAGATCCATCAAATGTTTTGTCATTCCACCACCCGATAACTGAAAAACTCCAAAGGTCTCTCCCCGAGCAAGCATTTCAAAAGTTTCCTTGTCGTCCAGAGGAACTTTTTTGATATTTATCTTGACTCCGGGATTTAAACGTTCGACTAGTTTAACTGCATTTGCCAAAATAGAGAGATTCGCGATGCCCAAGATATCAAGCTTAATCATGCCGACGTCTTCAGCAGCGTGCATTTCGTACTGAGTAATTATCCTATCTCCCCCACCGGTTTCGTTCTGAAGAGGAGTAAATTTTACAAGATCGTCCGGACCAACAATTACGGCTGCAGCGTGAACCGAGATATGCCTAGCATTCCCCTCAACTTTTTGAGCTAGCAGTAACAGTTTTTTTATTTCTGGATCCTCGTCTCTCATCTTGACTAGTTCAGGTGTGTTGTCTAAGGCCTTTTTTAAAGTCATTGCTGACCCTTGACTGCCTTCCGGAATAGTTTTGGCAATTTTATCTACTTTGGAGTAAGCCATGCCCATAACTCTGCCGATATCTCTTACTGCGGCTCTTGCCTTCATGGTCCCAAAAGTACATATTTGACCGACTTTTTCGTGACCATAAGTATCTGCGAGGTAACGAATTAGATCGTCGCGGTGAATATCTGCGACGTCTAAGTCAATGTCTGGTGGAGATGGGCGAAATGGATTCAAGAATCGCTCAAAAGGAAGGCGGAAGTAAAGTGGATCTACTGTTGTGATTCCCATGCAGTAGGAAACAAAAGAACCGGCGGCTGATCCTCTGGTATTGGTGTAGATGCCCACCTCATTGGCATAGTTCACAATTCCGGAGTAAAGCAAGAAGTATGGTGAATAACCTTTTTTTTCAATAATAGCCAGTTCGTAGTCTAATCGCTCTTCTTGTATAGGGGTAACAGAACCAAATATTTCTTTACATCCAGCATAAGACTGTTCCCTTAGAACCTCACCGGCTGTCTTATTGGCAGGTAAATCCATCTTGGGGAAATACCACTCACCAAGCTTTATAGATACGTCACATCGGTCTGCAATTTTTTGGGTATTTTCTATGGCTTCCGGCAAATCAGAAAATTCTTCTGACATTTCCTCAGGACTTTTTAAATAAAAGTCAGGAGTGTCGATATAGCGCATTCGATTAACATCTTCGATTGTTTTTCCGGTTTGGACACAAACAAGAGCGTCTTGAGCGGCCGCATCTTCTTGATTAATATAGTGAGAGTCGTTGGTTGCTATGAGGGGAAGCCCTAGTTCTCTTGAAAGTTTGATCAAGCCGTCCTCAGCTTTTCTTTCATTTTCATAGAAGTCGAGCAGTTTTGGTTTAATCTCTGCCGGAACATTAGGGTCCAGAGCGTATTTGTTGTAATGATGTCTTTGGAGCTCAACAAAGATATTTTTACTTCCGAATATTTGTTCATATTCTTGAAGTTCTTTCCTTGCAGACTCAAGACCCTCCTCGATTAGTAGCTTTTGGACTCTCCCTGCCGGACATCCGGAGGTAGCGATAATGCCTTTTGAGTACTTGGCCAGAGTTTCTTTATCTACTCGAGGTTTGTAGTAAAAACCTTCGGTTTGGCCGATTGTGACAATCTTTAATAAGTTTTGATACCCCTCAAAATCCTCAGCCAGTAGTACCATGTGGTTTGCATCAGATTTATTTTTATCAAATCGAGATCCCTTGGCTACGTAAATCTCACAACCAAAAATAGGCTTTATCTCTTCTTTTATAGCTTTCTTATAAAATTCGATGGCGCCGTACATGGAACCATGATCAGTAATTGCCACGTGAGTCTGAGCAAATTCTTTAGTTTTAGCTATTAATTTTCCAATTTTACTCAGCCCATCAAGAAGTGAGAACTCAGTATGAACATGTAGGTGGGCAAACTTTGGCATTACTGTTTTATCTTACGGGTAAAGGAGTCTCTTGTCACCTCAATTTTCGAATTCCCCAGAATTCAATTGCTCGATACTGTTCGTAAACATCGATAAGGGTTGTTACTCTGTAAGGCAAATGAAAATCCTGTTTTTCCCAAACAATTAAATTATTGGATTTATTATGACCCATGATAACAAAAGAGTGACATTGTTGAGCCCTTCCTGTTTTGTTTTTTGGCTTCATACTAATGTGAACCACTGCCGGAAACCCAATAGATTCTACAGCTTCAACCAAACCGTCAATGCTTTTTATTGAAGTGTAGTCAGCATCAAAAAAATTGATAGGTGGATCTTTAGGATACTCTCCAGAGAGGTCTACATTCTCCAAGCTTTGGACGGCAGTGTGGCAACACCATCTCTTTATGTTCTTTAGACTTTCCTGGTATTTGGGTGTGTATTGCTTATCTCTCCTAAACCAATCGTAGTACCAGGGGTCGTTCTTGTGGTCGGGATCCATGTCTCGCTGAGCTCGAGTTTGAAGGTAGAGAGTTACTCTCAGAATTTCTTTTTGCCCATCGGATAACTCAATCCAGCCTTCAGTAGACTCTAGAACTGAGATTTCGATCCTGTATTTTTCTCTTTCAACTTCGAGCTCTGGTGTCTGATAGATATATTTTTCCATTATTTCTCCTATAGTATACTAGATATATGACTTTTAGTGAGAAAATTTACTCTGAGCTCAGAAAAGTGCCATCGGGAAAAATTACCACATATAAGTCTTTGGCTGAAAAAATTGGGAGCAAGGCTTATCAGGCCGTGGGTCAGGCTATGAGAAACAATCTATTTGCGCCTGAGGTACCATGTCACAGAGTAGTTAAAAGTGACGGTAAGGTTGGCGGATTTATGGGTAATGAGAAGGGTCGAGAAATTACTAGAAAAATAAAACTTCTGGCTTCTGAAGGCGTGATTGTTAAAGATGGAAAAATTGAGAATTTTCTTGAAATTTTGGTATAGTGAGCAAATAAAAAACCCCCTATTGGGGGTTTAGATGATTTTCATAATAGATCGGTGACTTACTTTTATCCAGTCAGTTTTGCCGTTTACAGATTTAAATGTAAACATAAAGTCGTCTGTTGAGTGTCTCACCCTTTCTACTGTTAGGTCCCCCAAGACTTGGACATGGTTCGGCTTCAGCTGCAAGAGATCTGAAAGGAAAAGTTTGGTGTGAAACTCTTGCCTTTTTTTGTCCTGATAGTAAACGATTATGACTTCTCCGCTCCAGGTAACCTTTAAATGGTCCTTTGTGGTACCCATATCCGCACCTTTGACTGTAATTATTCCAATAGATCGTAATAGGCGATTAAAAAATCTTTTCAAGGTAGCCTCCATTCTTATCGTACCTGAATATTATAGCTTAAATCTTAGTTTGCATTTTTGTTATACGTAAGTTTTAATTGTTTTTAGCGTTAAAAAAAAGGGCCCCCATCAAGGGGACCAGTTTGAACCTTTTGTCAGCCGGTCATTAGACCGACTTGGTCTTCGCCACCTCCAAAGAGAACCCACACTTCATTCGGCGTACAGATCCGGACTTCGCCGGTCACCGAATTAGTAAGGGTCTCACTTGGCTTATCACCACAACCGCAGGGACAGTCTTTATCCCACTCTAGATAGAAGTTCTCCATCCAGATTATCCGTGAGGATTCCGGGGCGATGTGCGAACGACCACAAGGCTGACATAAGTTGGACATTGATGCTCCTTTTGGGTTTGGGGGAAAGCCGTATTGGTCGGTAGCGCACCGACCTTTGCCAAACTCATCATATGTATACCCTTAGGAGCGTCCATTTTAAGGTTCGGGGGTATTTTACTAATTATAGGACATAATGTCAAGAGAGTGCTGACCTTGAGCTACCCTAGGGATTGTAAGTACTCACTAATGAATGGTCGAAGAATGTCTTTTGCTTTTAAATATTTTTCTTTTCTATCAAAATCTCTCTTTCTTGGTTTTGGAATTCTGGATAGATCTGTATTGTGGGAAAGATCGGCATACTTAACATCTATAGCTAATTGGTTCCCAGAGTCAGCAATGGCTTTTATTGAAATCAAATATTCTGACTCAGTTAACTTTGGTGGATGGCTTAATAGCCTTAAGGCTTCGATAACCTGTTCTGGTACACCAATTTTTCTGAGATCCTCGAAAGAAACATCGGTATCTTCAACTACATCATGTAAATATCCGGTGATTTTTGACAAATCCCCTTGAAGAAGTTGTGCAACTGCCTCAGGATGACTAATATAAGGTTCCTTATCCCGACCCAGTTGACCATTGTGTGCAGCACCAGCAAGTAAGTGTGCATTTTCTACACTTATTTCACTCATATTAATTGTCTAGCTTTTCTTTTAGAATTATCGTCAAGGCTTGTGGAGAGGCGGAACCGTGCGTCTCCTTCATAGCCTGACCAACGAAGAAACCGAGGACATTGGTTTTGCCGTTCTTGTACTCAGCCACGATTCCGGGATTAGCGTCGATTATTTTTTGAACGATTTTGGATAGTTCGCCTGTGTCGGTATTTCCAACCTTGGTTAGCTTTTGATATTGAACCAAGATTTCCCCTGCAGGATCTAGTTTGCCGTTAACAATTAGGCTGGCTAGTCTATGAGATTCGATATTTTTGTCAGATGAAAAATCGTGAATAATTTGGATGGCTAATCTATTTTGCGTACTAACCAAAATCTTGGCGTCCTTGTTGTCTACACCAAGTTTCTCCAAGGAACTTATTTCCTGATCCGGGAGGAGTGGCAGCTCCAATCTCAACTTTTCAATTACTTCATCTTCTATTATAAAAGGTGGTATATCGGGTTCGGGAAAATATCTATAATCTTTTGCCTCTTCCTTGGTACGTTGCAGAAAAGTGATTTTTTTAACGGAATCGTATCCCCTGGTGGTTTTATTGGTTGCTGTTTTCTCTATTCCAGTTTTTTCAAACTCATCGACTTGTCGTTTAATTTCATAATCAATTGCTTGGGTGGCAAAGTTGAAGGAATTAATATTTTTGACTTCTACCAGCGGAGTGTAGTGAATTCCAGATTCGTTCTCAATGCAAACGTTGATAGTTGGCTCGAGCCTCATTTGCCCTTTTTCCATGTCGGCACTGGAAACGTTTATTGCTCGAATGATTTCATGAACTTTTTTGAGATATTCTTTGGCTTCGGCACTACTAGACATATCAGGCTTAGAAACTATTTCCACAAGTGGAACTCCGCTTCGGTTAAAATCTACCAAAGTTACCTTCTCTCCATTCAAAATAGTATGCTGAAGCTTACCAGTATCTTCTTCCTGATGAACTCTTTCGACACCAATTTTTTTACCTGAATCTAATAATACAAATCCTTCGGAACAAAATGGCTCATCATACTGACTAATCTGGTATCCCTTAGAGAGGTCTGGATAAAAGTACTGTTTACGGTCAAATTTCGACAGCCTGTTTACGAAGCAGTTTGTGGCTAAGCCAATTTTTATGCAGGACTCGATAGCTTTCTTGTTTGGCACCGGCAAGGCACCAGGTAAACCAAGACAAACCGGACAAGTTTGTGTGTTTGGAGATTTACTAAAGTGATCTGCAGGACAACCACAAAACATTTTGGATTTTGTCTCCAACTCTACGTGCACTTCAAGACCGATTAGGGGTGTAATTTTCATAGGTTTTTGTCTATATCAGGGAATTTTTGAAAATCGGTGTTTCTTTGGAAGCAATCAGCAATCTCTACAGATTTTGATTCTTTTAGTCTGTCACAAGTAATTTGCATACCAATGGGTAAATCATCGACAAATCCACATGGAACACCAATACTTGTTAACCCAGCTATAGAGCTTTGTTCTACCAAGACATCTTCCATCTCACCAAACATGGGTTGGTTTTTAGTTGCTCCCACCGAGAGAGCCGGGCCAGGGGAGACAGCTCCAATTACAGCATCATAATCTTTAAATATCTCTATGAATTGATCTATCATCTTGGTCCTAACTGCTTCGGCTTTTTTGTAAAAAGCGTCGTAGTAACCCGCAGACAATGTATATGTACCCAAAAGAATTCGACGCTTGGTCTCGGCACAAAGAGTGTTTCTCGGGTGTCCATATCGAATACCGTCAAAGCGGGCGAGATTTGAACTTATTTCGGAACGGGAAATGACAGTGTAAGTACCAATGGCGTATTTGGGATCCATCAGAGAAACCTCTTCGACTAAGGCTCCAAGCTCTCGTAGCTTCTCGGCAGCATCAAGAATTAATTTTTTTACTTCATCCCTCATGCTGGGCATTAAATACTCTTTGACCAAACCAATTTTTACTCCCCTGAGGTCTTTTTTGTTTAGGAAAGAAGAATAGTCTTCGACTGGAGCCGGACTAGAAGTAGCATCAGACGAATCCTTGCCTGAAATCACTTTCAAGACGATTGCAGCGTCGGCAACAGAACGAGTTAGTGGGCCTGGCTGGTCAGTAGAGCTCGCCATGGCAATACAACCATACCTACTAACTCGACCATATGAAGGCTTGAGACCCGTCACACCGCACCAAGCAGCAGGCTGACGAATAGAACCCGCAGTTTCACTTCCTAGAGCCGCAGTGACCAGCTGAGCTGAGATGGCGGCGGCAGAACCACCTGAAGAACCACCCGGGAGTTTTTCTGGGTTCCAGGGATTAAGAGTTGGGCCAAAGTCTGATGTCTCAGTGCTACTACCATGAGCAAAGGAATCCATATTAGTCTTTCCAAGGAAGATAGCGCCGGCAGCTAAAAGCTTGGAGGTAACTGTGGACTCGTACTGAGGCACGTAACCATTAAGAATGTTAGAACTAGCGGTGGTGGGTAGACCAACAGTTAGGAAATTATCTTTTATCGCCATGGGGATACCAAGCAATTCCCTACCAATCCCCTTTTCGGAAATTTCTTTATCGGCATCTGCGGCTTGTTCCAAAGCATGTTCGTTGAGAGCCAGAAAAATATTATATTTGGGATTGTATTTTTCGATTCTGTTTAGAAAGTGTTGTACTAGTTCTACACAGGTAAAGTCTTTGTTCAAATATGCGGCGTGGACTTCGGAGATGGTTAGTTCATGGAGTTGTTTCATTTTGATTTTTATGGATCCCCACATTTGCGAGGATGACAAGATTTGCGCTATATTACTGTTTCGGTTTCATCGGTATCTATTATGCGAGGTACAATGAAGTAACCATTACTGGTAATCTTGGCCTCTCTCAGGGCTACATCCCGAGAAAGTATTCGAGTTTCGTCTACGACGTCTTCTCGGGTAACATTGGAAAGCCCGGTAACTTGGTAAGTAGCGGAGACACTAGAAGTATCAATCTCATTCAATTGATTAATCACCCCTACTGTTTCCGAGAACTGCTCGGCAAATTTTTCCACCTCGTCTGATTGAAGCTTAAGGTTGGCGAGCTTAGCAATTTTCCTGACCTCGTCGGCTGTTACTATTGTTTTGTGCACCTCCTGATTTTATCAGGAAATAATGTGCCTCGCTAATTCAAAACAATTATTAATATTATCAGCTTGTGGGTTGTTATTGTTATGCCTGAGCGGGAGTTTTTTTGTGAAAAAATATTAGTCGTTTAGAAAGCTTTGAGAAAGTTTTATTTTTTTATTCTTTATTTCGTAAGCCACGTCACAAACATTATTTAGCAACTCGTGATCGTGGGAGATTAGGAGAACAGTCCCTTCGTAATCAACTAAAAACTTTTCTAAGGCTGCGACCGACTTTAGATCCAGATGATTTGTGGGCTCGTCAAGAATTAAGATGTCTGGGTTTGTATAGAGAAAGAGTGCTAGTTGGAGACGAGCCTTTTGACCCCCGGAAAGAGTCCATATCTTGGACTTCATGGTATTTTTACTAAAGTAAAATCTTCTTAAAACGGCTGCGGCCTCATAATCTGCAATCGGGAATCGTTTTGTAAAACAATCTATCGGAGTTGTTTCTTTTTCCAAAGACTCTAGATGTTCCTGTGAGTAATACCCCACTTTAAGTCCTTCCCCAGACTTTGCCACACCTGTCGATGGTTCTAATTGATTGAGAATTAATTTAATTAGAGTGGATTTACCTGAACCATTTTCTGAAATTAGAGCAACTTTCTCTCCGACTTCTATATATAGCTCTGCTTTTTCAAATACAGAAACTTCGTCATACGAAAAGAATAGGTCTCTGACCATAATGGCGAGTTTGTGTTTAATTTGTTTGCCTGAGACGGAAGTGTTTAGCTCAATCCTAGCGTCGCGACTTTTGGGATTTTTGACCATTTCTTTTTCAAAACGAGCCAGTCTTTTTTCCAACGCATGATAATATCTAGCAGTCTTAAGACTGCTAGCTGCCTTCTGACGGAATCTTTCAACTAACTCTTTTAGTCGTTTGTGTTCCTTGTCCTGGACATGAAAAAGATGTTCCAGGTCTTCTCTCTCTTTCTGGTACTCAACTGTAAATTTCTCGTAGCCAAAGGGATAAGTCCGGATTTCACGGTCCTCGACTAACCAGGTGTGAGTGGTAATTTCTCTAAGTAGATGGCGATCGTGAGAAATCATGACTACCAAACCATCGAAAGACTGGAGTGCATTCGCTAACCATTGTTTATTTTCTATATCCAGGTGATTGTCTGGTTCATCCAGGAGCAAGACATCATATAAATTCGAGTAAATCAGATCCGCAAGCAACGCGAGTTTTTTCTGACCACCGGAGAGAGTTGGTAGAGAATCTATCTCTTGCTGTAGATAACCGATGCGTGGTTCTCCTCCCCACTCGATCTTGCCACCATCTTGATCTTCTAGTCCTGCAATTATCTTAAGTAAAGTAGATTTGCCTGAGCCGTTATCTCCTATCAAGGCCACGATGCCGTTGCCCGTGTGAGACAAGGTGACGTTGTCAAGTAAAGGCTGATTGTAGCTTTTCTCCAGTTTGGTTATTTTGAGGTTTATCATTTTATTTAGCCTCGATAAGTATAGCAAACTGAAGCTAAATGATCTTAGGTGTATAATATGGGATATGGTTTGCTCTCTGACAATATTTTCTTTATGGAGGTAGAAATGTCAATAAAAACTACTTTTACAAGAGATGAAGAAATAAAAATATTGGAAATGGACAATTCGGCATTGGTTGAACTTACACTAGCTGAGCGTGAAAATATTGTAGGAAAAATTCAAGACGCTCTTCAGAGCGGAACTGGGTCGGAGTCCAACTAACTGATCGTGGCTACGGTGGATCTTTTATTGATACAAGTGGAAATAAGATTATTTTCTTATGTGCGTGGCAAGATGGATATGTAGACAGGTATCACCGCGTGCCACGGGTGGGTGTAGCTATTCACTGGGGAAATTGTACTAGTGGCTTTGAAGCTGGCCTGGGTACAAAAATCTACGATATTGTAGTAGAAGTCGTAAAAAGTTTGAGAGAAATCTACAACGCATCAAACGAAGAACTAAAAGGGTCAGTATTTAACTGAAATGAAGGAAGTCCCCAGGCGATTGCCTGGGTTTTTTGTGGCATTAAAACTCCATTTGATATACTTAGTTTATGTGGAATATGGTCCAAAAAACTATCGGCGTGTTACTTATTTT
>CAYGCQ010000029.1:0-13864 GCA_964348455.1 uncultured Pseudomonadales bacterium | reverse complement strand
GTCCTAGAATATGTTTTTTTGATTATAACAGTCTTGGCTTATTGTGAAACTAGCCATAAAAAAACCACCCCTAGCTAGGGGTGGATGGTGAGACCTGGAAGTGAATATCGTCAGAGGTAGAGAGCGTCCATTTTGGACCAAGAAGCTCTCGAAGCCGGATGACTACCAGTTCGAAAAATTGTGACGGCATATTCTCTCGGTCAATTCCGAGGGAATGTATGGTGAACTCGTCTATATTTTCGATCATTGAGGAGTTTATTACTTGAAGAGCCTGCCCGGCATACCGGTTGACACGTTTTTCGATTTCCAAATAGACTTCGTTTGGCTCGAGGGCTAGAAGTGGGGCAAATATCAGGTGGAAATAACCATCTTTTTCCTCGATGGAAACATTCCAGCCTAGGACCGTGAGCATGTCTGCTACATATTCGACAAAGTTTCGGCGCTTTTTTTTAATATCTAGCCCAATATGGGGGAAAAGGTAGACGTCGATGAAGTACCGGCAACCAATACCAAAGTCGTATCTGCCTTTGAGGTGCTTGTCTGTTACCTCAGAAATTAGAGCCAGAACATCCTCTTTGTATACGAGTGGGTAGCTTGCAACAATTAGACTCATCTTCTTCAGGGTCAGCTCGTCTATGTCCACCTCTTCAAATTTTTGATGTAGAAAGATAGCTTTTCTAATCCTTCTTACTTCGTCGGCAGAGTACACCAGCAAAGGTGATCCGTTCGAGAACTTCATTCTCATAGCAAACTCCTTGAGCGATTTTTTTGTAATTGTAAAGTTGCGACTGACTTAACGATGCCTGATTATATACCCAAAAGGCATAAAAAGCAACCCATAGTAGTAAAACATGCTGCTTGGGGTGGCTAGGTATTAGCTGAACTTGATGGACTTGATGGAGGTATGGGTGGAGGGGGAAAAAATGGTGGTATATCCGAGAGATTTGGCTTCTTTGAGCATTTTGTCACTAAAGCTTACCTTGCGGATTTCTCCCAGTAAGCCGAGTTCGCCGAAGCAGATAGAGTTTTCCGGGAGAGGTTTGTCTTTGACTGAGGAAATAATGGCTAAAGCGATGCCTAGGTCGGCTCCGGGATCTTTGATATCCATGCCCCCAGTGACGTTAACGAACACGTCCTTGGTAGCTATAGCAAGATTGAGGTGTTTGGTAAGAATGGCACAGATGAGCTGGAGCCTGTTGGCCGAGATGCCCTTGGCGATGCGTCTAGGTATAGGAAGGGGGGAGCTGACGACTAGAGCCTGAATTTCGACGGTGAGGGGGCGGGTGCCTTCCATGATCATAGTTAGGCAGGAGCCTGGGGCATTTTTTACCCGACCTTCAAGCAAAATAGCTCCCGGGTCTTTGACTTCAACGAGCCCATTGCCATCCATCCGGAAGATACCTGTCTCATCCGTAGGTCCGAAACGGTTTTTCACTGTCCGAAGAAGTCTAAGAAGGTGCTGTCGGTCACCCGAAAGCTCTAGGACGGTGTCTACCATGTGCTCAAGCATTTTTGGTCCAGCGATATCTCCGTCCTTAGTTACGTGCCCTACGATAATCATGGGGATAGAGTTTTCCTTGGCTGTTTGGATTAGAAAGCTGGCACTGTCACGAATCTGTGACGGTGAGCCTGGTGTGGTAGGGTTAACAGCTGTGCTGACTGACTGGATGGAGTCGACTATGACGAGGCTATTTGGACTGGCTTTGATGGAGTCTAGGATGTTCTCGACAGTAGAAGTGTTTAAAAGCTTGATGTGATCGTTATTTTTGGTGGATAGCCTTTTAATTCGATTGGCAACCTGGGCCGGGTTCTCTTCCGAACAGACATAAATTACATCTTGCTTGGAGCTTAAAGCCAGCTGAGTTAGGAGAGTTGACTTGCCGATGCCTGGTTGACCCGCCAGGAGATAGACACCGCCACGGGTAAGGCCTGGGCCTAGGACACGGTCGAACTCGCCGATTTGAGTGGAAAAGGTGTAGCCGGTTTGGGAGGAGAGAGCTGTTTTGACTGAAAACGTTTCTGCCGGTTTTAGGGTGACTTTGCCTCCGGTTTTAGTTTTGGCTGTTTTTAAGTATAGAGTAGCTTCCACAAGAGTGTTCCACTCGTGGCAGGCGGGACATTGGCCTGCCCATTTAACGAATTCATTCCCACAGCTATTACAAAAGAAAACGACGTTGGATTTTGGCATCTAAGTGATTATATCGAAGAATAGCTTAAAAAAAGAAGGTTTTGAACTGATTGGGGTTGTTTTCGAGTTGCAGAAAATGTTGTTAAAGCTTATAATATTGATAGAAAGTCATACTTTGAAAGTTGGAGGATAAAGTGCCGATAAATTATAGGAATTCTTTGATCGTCGTTTTAACTTATGTATTACCGATATTCGCCGGATTGTATCTTAAAATTGCGTTCACTGGAGTTTTGTTTGCTCCAATGGTCGTAACGATAATCATAATCTCTACAAATGATAAAGTTGATGCTTTTTGGCCGTCTGTGGTGGGTATAATTATGGGCGTCATTCTTGCAGTGGTTCTGCTTATTACTGCAAGCTCAAGTTATTTGTGGGGAGCAGCAGCAGTGTTTGTAATCTGGTTATTCCTTTTTATCATGGAATGGATTAATTCTTGAATTATTTTCCCTCTTAAATGAGGGGATTTTTTTGGCTATTATGGCATGAAAAAGCCTCGGCGTGTGTCAAGGAATTTGAGCCTGGAGGACAAAATATGGAAAATCCCGTTTATAAAAACGGGACTTGATTTGATGGATTTCCCCCTGCGGGGACAGCGGCCCGCCTCCACAGGAATAACAACGTGTTGTAGCGTGGTGAGTGGTGCGGTGAGGTGGAGGGAGATTGCTTCGGTGTCTCCCGAGGCGACTCTGGGATCGGTTACCGAAACTCGCATTGACGGGTGGTGGTTTGAGATTCCTCCACTTTGGTCGGAATGACAGATGTTTCTGGATTCCAGGTCAACTATTGGAGACGACTACGTAGATTTGAATAGATTCCCGATCAGGTCGGGAATGACAATTGGAATGACAATGTGGGTTCGGGTGTAATTACTAGCCGAGATTGGTGGGGTCGTATGGTGTATTTAGCCAAGAATCGTCACCAGTAGAGTCAACTAGAGCAAGTGCTAGCCCGAAAAAAAGAGTGGCCGCGATCTCCATGCCATTTAGAAATTCTTCGGCGGAAAAAACAGGGTAGTCCTTTAGGTATTGAAAGATAGGGGCACTGGAGGGGTCCATTTTGAAGAGATTGACGGTGGCTCTTAAGTCTTGGCTAATTTGATCTTGGACTCGAAGAATTAAAAAGTTGTGAGATGTTTTAACCATCTCCTCGTAAATTGGCTGCTGTTCTTCCGGTGGTACCTTGTAACAGATGGCGGAGGCGAGTATGGTGTCGAGTGGGTATCTGTAGCCCAAGTTAAGAAGTTGAAGTTTTTGGGTGTCAAGTTCATATTCCAGGATCAAGTCTTGATCGTGCTGAATAGCTGTTAAATGAATTTCCATGATGTCGGTGATGGCCAGAGCAATAGCCGCTGAGGGAGGGAAACCTTTGAGGACATCGTATTTGATTGTGGAGATAAGTCCTGAGACATCGATGATTGGAATAAAGGGAGAGCCCTTGTATGCCAGGCGAAAGTTTTTTGTCATGCAAGCTCCTTTTTTTTGTGAAGGTTCTGTTGAGTGGATTATAGAACTAAAAAACTCAAAATCACAAAAACTCTAAAAAATAAAAAATTGAAAATCTTAAAATCTGAAGACTCGAAGCCACAAGAAGGGGGTATGGGGGGGTATATTTTGTGTATTTTGAACCTGAATTATCTATGGGGTGATGATGTTTTTGTTTATAGGTTGAGAAACTTGACAAGATGTGATATATTTTCTGATATATCCTTTCTTTGTTCTGTCGAATAAGGAAAAGAGCGTTAGCAAATCTTTAAAATAATGAAAAATCTGCTCAACCGGCTTGTGAATAGACGTAAAAAAACTGTCCGCATGTCGCGTATCATTTCCGCTAGCATTAATTCTTCTCAAATCTCCAAAATGGGCCGACTTGGTCAAAACTTGGTGATTTTGAGTAGATAATCTTGGGAAAATAGTCTAATGGAGAACTTTTAAATAAGGAATCTTTTTTAGGCAGAAAAAAAGCAATATCACCGTAGCCTAACTCGAATGACATTGCTTTTCTTTTTTCTAGTTATTGACTGGACAGAAGTCTTTAACCATCTACAGATTAACATTGTAAAAATTTGCTGTCAACTAGAACAAAAGGCCTCAAAGAGGGGAGTGATGACCAGTCGGGCAGGCAGGTCGTCACCCTCACTGTGAGGCTTTTTTGTGGACAGTTCAGGGAATATCTATTTCGTACTAATGGTAAAATATGGCTGAAAGATCTTTGATAATGAGGAGACTGATATGACTAAATGGGAATATAAAATTGAAAGATCAAGTGCTGGATTGTCGCAGAGTCGTTTAAATTCTATTGGTGCCGAAGGTTGGGAGCTGGTACAAGTGATTAAAATCTCTAACATGTTCGAGCATCTCTTCAAGCGACCTTGTGATAAATAGCCTGCACAAGCAAAGAATTGTGGAGTAATGTCGGATTATGCGACCCCTCGATGAGGGGTCTTTTTTTATTTCTTTTTGTGGGAGAAGAGATGGAAAATAAATATAAGTAAAAATGAGAGAGGTATTAGTGCTAAACCGATGAATTCGAGGTATTGGGGGAGGTAGATTATGACGAATGAAACAGAGTTTGAATTACCAGATGGATTCCCGATCAGGTCGGGAATGACAGAATTGCTTGGTGTGACTGATAGAGTAGGTAGGTTCCAGGAGTTGTGCCAGAGTCCCTCATCGGCGTGACTTAGTTTAGTTAAATATGGGTAGTTAAATATCAACTTAATGGCAAGTAGTGCCGGGTGCAACTCGATGTCACTTTGAGATACTTCTACGGCCTTCCAGAAGGGTGAACGGGTTTGGTACAGGGAGAGTGTTTGATGGTTTGAGATTGCCACGTCGCCTTCTCTCCTCGCATTGACGGGGTCGGTCTGGAGGGGAATTGAAACTGTGTAGAGGAATTCGGAGGGGTGGGTGCTTGAGACCTTGGGTAAACTCTCAGATGTCGGGGGTTGCTTCAGTTCGGGACTACCCGAAATTCGCAATGACGAGTCTGTGGTGATGGAAATATCCTTGATGAAGTTTAGGGGGATGGGGTGGATAGTGATAGATTTTAATAAGTTGCTAGATGTAATGTTGCCAATTGATTCATTGAAAAGATGAAGAGTATAACCAGGTTCTTCGTCAGGATTTGAGATAGAGGTGATGATTGATTGTGGAGAGTTGCTACTGATTAGTCTTTCGAAAATATCACAGCGTCTGGTGGAAAAGTTTTCTAGACAAGTCGTAAGCGATAGACCATTCCTGACACTGGAATTAATTGAGATGAGATAGTTGAGTGAATGAGTGAAGTTTTTTAAATTCAGAGAATCGCACTGAATAGCATTTTGGCTTTGATAAAGAATGTTATCTTCCGAGACGATTTTGACGGTTTTTCCATCATTAAATTGGTCGCAGTTTCTATCTTCCGGAAGAAGTGAGTTTTGTTCCGGAGTTTGAATGACATCGAACTGAGAAGAGGTGATTGGAAGTGACACTTGAATCTTTTTTGGGAATGAATCTAGAACAATTTCTTTTTTAGGGATATAAGAAAGTGAATCGGTGGTGTAAAAAATTCTGGGATGTACAGAAACGAAAATGTCTTGATAGGTTATATCTTGAATAGACTTGGTGTCTTCGGCGTTTAACACCAAGTTTAGTTGTTGGTCACTACCTGAAGCATGGGTAAAAAGTTGAGCTTTTTTGGGGGTGGTGCTGGGCTCTAAGGGTTGAGAGGTGTCCGAAGAGATGAAATCCTTACCTGAGATATTGACGTTTCCAGTAATTAGATTTGGCGAGGAATAAGTAAAGGTGTATGAAATGAGACTGCCTTCTGAAAAGTTTGGCAAAGGTACAGATAAACAGCCGTTGACGTCTGTACCCAATAGAGAAATACCTGACGGGGAAATGATCTTTTCTATTTTACGGTTTGGTTTGTTGGTGTAGCACTGGACAGGATTTGCTTGAGATAACGAGTTGGTTAGTGGGTAAATACTTGAGCTGTTGACACTGTAAAGAGCGACTTGAAAATTACTTGAAACAGGTAAATAGATGGTAGCAATATTAAAGAAGTCTGAGGTGGAAGATAGTTCCGCTGGGAGTTGAAGAAGAAAGTGTTGATCATTTACTTGAATAATAAAACTTTCTTCGAGTGAAGTTGGAATATTAATTAAGGATGAAACAGGGTTAAGGTCTATTTGTTTATCGTCGGCGAAGATAACTGGAGTAATTGGAGTAATTCGGAGATTGATGCTATCTGACAATTTTTGGTATTCTAACCTGACGGGGATTTGATTTTCTGTGTCTGTTAATGAAGGGAGGGTGAGAGTTGCTTGGGGTGTGGGGTGAGATCTACCCCTTCGGGTACCATCGGCCCCGACTTCGCTCGGGATGACAGGACTAGGCATGGGGATAGTAGCTGAGGTGGAAAGATAACCTGTCTTTTCTGTCCAGTCTAAGTTTGGGCGGAGGGAAAGGGTGGAGAAGGGGAGATAGGAGTTTATTGAATGGATTCCTGCCTTCGCAGGAATGACATCAGGATAGGAGGAGGAAGTTAAGGAGAGGAAGTTTTGAGTGGGTTGTGATAACTTAGTTTTGTAAAGAAAAATTTGATTGTTGAAGCTTTCCGCTATAGAAAATTTATCGGAATCAGAGATAAATTTTTCAAGGATGTCGTTGCCTAGATCTGTTTTCCCGTCAGGAGAAATGATGTGCTTATCCAGGAGAACCCAATTAATAGAGTACTTGTCGATAACTCTTTCGAAGTCCGATTGATTGTTGCTGTAGATAGCAGTGGAGATTTCTTCGTAGTACTTTTCCGAGGACTTGTCCCAGACATCAAATGCTCTATCCAGCAGTGGTTGTTTGATCCCATGCCAAAGGAAGCCAGAACCGCGATAGCCCCAGTCGTAGTAGTTCCAACCCCAAAAAGTATATTGAGGGAAGTTCGCTATGCGAGTGGAGGTGTCTTGAGATTTTAGGTAAGTAAAAAGATCAAAGTACTCGGATGGTATGGTAAGTCTCATATTTGAAGAAACAAGGTTGCCGGCAAATGCTGGGGACATAAATAAAAGCAAGGCAATGGCGACCGAGAAGAGAGTAAAAATGTAAGTAAGCCGGTTGTGAAGAAAAGTAAAAAGGTCAAGGATGAACATGCTACCGATGGAGAAAAAGAAAGCGAAAGCTAAAGAAAGAGGTATGGAAAACTTGGTGAAGGGGGATCTGAAAAGTTCTCCTATCAGAGGAATGGCACTATTAATGAGTAAGCCTCCGCCCATGAGGAAAAATAAACAGAGAAATAACATACTCATGAAAGAAGCAGTCCAAGCAAATTTCTTTTTAATTGAGTAGTAGAGTCCGGTTAGGACGACAATAAAGATTAAGTACCCGAGTAGGCTAATAAGAGGAGTGGATAAGTGATTGCGCCAGACACTAAGTAGGTAGTCGTATTTATAGCCAGCGCCCATATCCAGATAGTTAAAGAGATAACCTTTCATCAGAGCCATGTCAGGTAAGTTGGCAAACTGTAGATTTCTATAATAAGTTTGGGGTGAAGAAATGGCGTTTATTTTGGCTGACTCGGCGACATGTCCACCTCCGGAAATAACAAATAAAATTACCGGGAAAAGCCAGTAAAGTTGGGGAGTGATGAGAGCAAATATTCCGGCTGAAATAGTTTTTATAGAGGTTATAACTTTTCTTTTCTGATAAAAGTATTCAATAATAAATGGAAGGATAGAAACAAAGAAAACTAGGTAGATAGTCTCGACATAGAATGCTGGAGAGGCGATTAGGGAAATTAAAAATAATGTGGATAACCCCTTGACTGATGGCTTACTAATGTAAGAAATGGTAAAAAAGAGTAACCAAGGAAGTGCTCCGTAGAACCAAGTAAATGTTTCAAATGGAACAAAAAATGTCTGCAAGGTGTTTAAATTTAGTAGAAAAAAGAGGGCTCCAAGGAGAGATGCGAATTGAGTAGTCTTGGCATCCAGCTTTTCTCTAAAGAGATGATGATAGAAAAGGAAGTAGACTCCAAGTGGTCCAGCTACAAGGGGTAAGAAAGTCGTAATATATCGGATAAGAGAATTATCTATTTTAAAAGTTTGTAAAAGTAGAATAAATAAAATTCTGGGAAGATCGGCGGCATGAGCTTGTCCCCCTAAAAGTCCGAGACCTCGATACTCTTGCCAGACGGAAAATAAAGTCCTTTTAAAATTCATCCAAGTATCGAATTCGGGGTTAAGATTATCCCAGCCAATAAGATAAGTACCAGGTTCGTAGTTTAGAAAAGCAAGAATTGTAGTGATGGTGATGATTGAAATTATCGGCCAGTAGCGGCGGAAAAATCTCGGTATTTGACGGATTTGGCGGAGAGGAAAGCGATGTTTGAGTTTAGTAATATTTTTCGGCACAATTCAGTTTAACATTGGAGGTGATATATTTGAGATTATGGAATTACAAGTGATTGTGCTGGATGGAGAGGAGCAAAAAAATGTTGAAGTTTCTGCTCCGAGTGAGTGGCCGCAGAATTTTCAGGATGAGTTTAACAAAATGTTACCTGAATTTCAAAAATGGATGTTGGGAGATCTCGGAGATGATCTGCCTTTGAGTGTTAAAGAATTTAGAGACTACTTAAGGAATGCAGGAGAAGAGAAAATGCAGACTGAGGTTCTTCTACATATGTATCCGGTACTGAAGAATGATTTAGTGCGTGCAGATATTCAAATGGCGTTGGACACAATTGATTCTGATAAAGATAATTTTCGAAAAATAGTGAGAACGTTTTGTCGATCTGTGATGAATTTGTCTGAAGTGCCTTTATTTTTAGCAATGCAGACTTGTGAATTTGGGAGTGAGAATGCAGAAAAAGTGGGGCTGAAATATGGGTTAATGTGCGATGACTATGAAAAAATGATAGCCGAGAGAGGTGAGTTGCAAAATCTGGATATTAGTAAGGGCAGGGGATCAAAAAGTGGGGAAAGAGCTTCTGAGCTGCAAGAGGCAAAGTTTGCCCTGGAACAAAGTATGAGGGCAAAGGCACGAGAAATGGAAGAATATTTAGAAAAACAGGAAGGGTTGCCAATAGTCTACTCCGTGCTAATTGAAAAATATAGGGAAGCGTTTGTTGATGGTCCGTATAGAAGAGAGGCTATTCAAAAGTATCTCAATGAGAGAAGGAAAGATATGTCGGAAAAGATGTGGATGATGGCTAATATATTGAAAACATCAGGAGATGTAAATGAGATCATGAATATTATCTCTAAGGGTTGGGATTTCGTGATCGGAACGACCATCCGAGCAGGTGGGCAGGAAAAAAGAAATATGGCTAAGGACGTGGTGACGGAGGAATTGTTTCAATTGTTTGATTTGGAAAAAGATGAGACAGAGAAAAGAATGGAGTCGCTCAAGATGGGTGACATAAAAGATATGTTCTTTTTGACAATAGATCAAATTAGGAAGGAGTCTGTAGCTGAGAACAGGCGGAGTATCGAAGCTAGTGGAATGGCTTATCTTAAATTTTTGGAGGGGAAGTTCCGGCAGGTTAAGAATTTTTGACCAAACGACCCTGAATTAGAATAATTTTGGCGTAAAATAAGTTGTGATTTATTGGGACATTATTAGGTTTAGTTTTTTGCGCTTCTTTGCCTATCCGTTTGAGATAATTGCCTCGACGGTGAAAAGAATAATGGAGGTAGTTTTTTTGATTATCTTTTGGTCTATATATGCCAAGAGTACCAATCAAGCTATTTCTATTCCTCAAATAAGCGCGTATTTCTTAATCGCTATGGGAATTGCTGACCTGACTATGTCAAGATGGGGCGCTTTTGGAAGTACGATTGGCACTCTGGTAAAGTCCGGGCAGATAAGTAACTACATGATTAAACCGACTGATTTGGTCTGGTCTATTTATTCCCTTTCTTTGGGTAGAAACGGTCTGAGATTAATGCTCGCGCTTGTGAATATCGCGATTGGAGTTATCATCTATCCACCACAAGGAGTTCTGTCGGTGCTTTTATTCTTTGCTTTTTTTGTCTTATCTTGGTTTATTTCTTTTGCTTATAATCTTTTTGAGGGGACTTTGTTTTTGCACTTTACGGAGGCGAGTGGAATTCGAAATTCGTTACAGAATTTTATCCGTGTTTTTACCGGAGCACTGATTCCATTGTATTTATTCCCTTCTCCCCTCAAAGAGATAGTGGGGTTCTTGCCTTTTTCGGCCATGGTGTATGGGCCGACTAATGCACTTACGAATACTTTGGCCAGTATGAATATTTTGTTTGACTTGGGGATAGCGGTATTTTGGGCCGTGTTTTTGAACTTTGTAGTTAGAAGGTGGTGGAATTATTCAATGAAAAAATATGAAGCTGTTGGAATATAAAAAAGAGCTGGGATTGCGATGGAACTTGTTTAGAGCTAATTTGTGGTTTACATTTCAAACCGAACTGGCTTATGCCGGCAATAACTGGGCCGGGTTGGCATCTACGACCTTTTATACGGTGAGTCTTTTGATATTTTTAAAAATTCTCTTTTCTAATATTCATGAATTGGCAGGATATTCATATCAGGAAATGCTTTTCTTTTTTTTGATGGCACAGATATCCTACTACTTAAACTGGACCTTGAGTCTTACAAATACTTATAATTTGATAAGAGATGTCAATCAGGGGAATCTGGATATGGTGCTCGTAAAACCAGTACCAGCTCTCTTTTACTTGAGCACTAGGAATTTTAATATTCTCTTTCTACTTAGAGAGGGACTGGCGCCAACATTGGCGATAGTTGTGGCGATAAAGTGGGGAGAGATTCATATGGATCCTTGGAATGTTTTGATCGGTTGTGTAATTATGATTTTGGGTTTGTGGGTGTTACATGTGTTTCAGTTGGTAGCTGCTTTACCTGTTTTTTGGCTAGGAGAAAGTGAAGGTGTTTTGGATTTGGCAAATCAGCTATCTTCCGGGAACGGAGTGTTGATACCTTTTGAGGGATATAGTAGAAAAATACAGATTACCTTTTCCTCTATTATGCCGATTCTCTTAACTACCGCTTTTGCGTCATCAGCAGTTTTGAATAAGACTAGCCCCTTGGCTCTATTGTCTTGGACTTTTGGAATGGCGGTGTTGGCGTTAGGAATTAGAAAAAAAATGTGGAACTTGGCAATTAAAAACTATACGTCAGCATCGTCGTAAAAATAAAAAAAATGATAATAAAACTTGAAGGGCTTACCAAAGAGTATTCAGTAAAAAATAAAAAAGGTTTTTGGAAGGATGCGTTTTTTCCGGATTATCGAACTGTATCGGCAATAAAGGATATTTCTTTTTCTATTAATAAGGGTGAATCGGTGGCTTTGCTGGGTCCTAATGGAGCAGGAAAAACAACCACGATGAAGATGCTATCCGGTCTACTCTACCCAACAGAAGGGGAGATAAGTGTCATGGGATTTTTTCCCTTTGACCGAAAAAGAGAGTATCTAAAAAGGATGGGGTTGGTGATGGGAAACAGATCGGGGTTGGCGTGGGACTTGACTCCTAATCAAAACTTTGAACTGGCTCAAAAGATTTATGGTATCGGAAAAAATGCCTGTGCAACTAGAATTAAAGAACTAACGGAGATGCTGGATGTAGAAAAATATCTGGACAAACAAGTGAGAAAACTTTCACTAGGGGAAAGGATGAAGATGGAGCTGGTGGCATCACTACTACACAGCCCTGAGGTACTGTATCTAGATGAGCCAACTATCGGCCTGGATATAATTTCCAAACAAAAAATCAGGAAGTTTTTAAGGGAAATTCAGCGAGAATCGGGAGTAACGCTGCTGCTTACGAGTCACGATATGGATGATGTAGAAAAAGTTAGTGATAGAGTAATAGTGATTAATCATGGTGTCATTATTTTTGATGATTCTATGACCAAGTTACTCAAAAAGTATGAAGACAAAAAATACTTGACGTTGATTTTGACTGACGAAGTTTCCAAAAAAGAAGTAGAAAAATTTGGAAAAATTGTGGAAAAAAAGGCACTTTCGTACACAATCGAGATCGCAAAAAAAGATCAGGCAAAAATGATTTCAAAGATGATGGAAGACCTACCCATTGATGACATTGATATCGTCCATGTGCCACTGGAAGAAATGGTGGGGGACTTGTTCTCAAAGACACAATAATCATAAATTGCATACGAGGAGAGCCTTTGAAGGGTCGTTTTAATCGTAATCTAGGGCTGTGAAATAGATGGGGGTGATGTCTATTGGCTCTTGGACAAAAGATTGATATGAGTTGTTTTTATTATGACCAAAATTTGAAATTATTTCTGAGGTATTAACCCAAGATTGATGGAAGTTTCCAAGGTAGTTTCGGTATGAAGAATATTTGTATTCCGAAAGGCTACAAGGAGACTCCTTGAAGGTGGGGAGGTCTAGAGGGTTGCGGTGAATATATTTGGAGAGGTGAATCCATTGGTTTTCGGTTTCAATTTTGACTGCTTTGTAAGTATCTTGAAAGAGGTGGCCAACTCTCTTGTACTTGGTGTTGAAATAGCGGACATATTTTGTAGATAGTGACCTCATGAAATAATTTATAGAAGTTTCGGAGTTTTGATGAACTAAAAGATGGAAATGATTTGGCATTAAGCAGTATGCAAGAAGCTCGATTTCGTTTAAATAATTTTTCGATTTTCTGCTTGGAGAGATTGGCCTTAAGACCTTCAAGGAGACTCCTTGAAGGTCTGCTTGAAGTTGTGGGTCTTGACTTGTGAGATAGAACTTAAGATATGAGAGAAATGTTTTATAGTCTTGTTCATCTAAAAAAATGATCCTTTTCTCGACCCCGCGGTTATAAATGTGGTAATAAGCCCCAGCTTCGTATTCCTTTATGACATTTTTTGATGGCACTGGTTTAATATTACATTCTTTGTTTGAGTTTGCCTTCAAGGAGACTCCTTGAAGGTCTTGAGGGTGGTTGAAAAGATACTATAGGGCTGATATAATAGGCGGGTACTTTTCAAATAATTCGTGCCTAAATTGGTAAAATATCTGATGATAAGGAGGTTGGTATGCCTGCTGAGAGGTTAGTGTTGACTGACATGGATGGGGTAATCGCAGATTTGGAAGGCAGGGTAAGAGAGCTTCTCCACCTGGAATATCCAAATGTTAGACTCCCATTGCCAGAGGATAGAAAGACTTTCTATATGGATGAGCAAATTGTTGAAGAACACCGGCCTTTGGTAGCTCAGATTATCGCCAGACCAGGATTCTTCCTTAGCTTGAAGCCTGTAATTGGGGCTGTGGAAGCTCTGAGACAAATCGAGGCTTTGCCAAACGTAACACTTGCAATCTGCACTTCTCCACTTAGAGATACAAGGTATTGTGTGACTGAGAAATATGAGTGGGTGAGAAAGATGCTTGGAGAGCCATTTGTTGAGAGAATGATTATGACTCGCGACAAAACTCTAATTAGGGCTGATTTTTTAATTGACGATAAACCATTTGTGTCTGGTGCAAATCTTTACCCATCGTGGACACACATTGTTCGGAGACAACCTTACAACGTTGGATGCGGAAAAGAATTCATCGATTGGAATAGCCGTGATGGGTGGAAAGATTTTTATGAGTTTTTGAAGTATGAGTAGTAAGTTAAGCCTTGCCGGATGGTGGGGTTTTTTGTACCCAGGAAACCCCGTACAAGGGTTTGTACTCAAACCTTGTGCG
>CAYGCQ010000028.1:0-14692 GCA_964348455.1 uncultured Pseudomonadales bacterium | reverse complement strand
TTTTTTCTTCAGGATTTTTTCTTTTTTTTAAGTACACCAAGAGTCTAACGGCCTCTTCTGTTGGTGCCACATTATATCTTTTCTCCCCAATTGTCTTCAATTACTTTAATATGGGATGGATATTCGTTCTTTTGTTTATGGGTCTAATGCCGATATTCAGTCTTTTGTGGGTAAATTTTTTGGAGAAGAAAAGCATGGGCAGTCTAATCTTGTTATCTGTCTTGTTCGCAATTGCCTTTTTTCAGTCACAAAGCATCTTTTGGTTACCTTTGTTAGCACTAATCATTACCATTGCCTACTTACCATTTGTCGGCTGGAAACGTGCCTCCAGTAGTCTCATGATAGGTGGGGCAAGTATGCTCATTATGATCACTGTTGTCCATGGTTCTTGGCTCTTTCCGGTTTCCCTGTATTCTGAAAAATATGTAACTTCGGAAACATCCAATTTTGATGTTGATAGGTTTAGTCAGGTAAACTCTCTGCCAAATCAACTTCTTGGGTGGGGAAGTTTATACAATGAACATTTTGAGATGTCATTTGATCAGAGTTTGAAAATATTTGCCTATACGCCGATTCTGTTATTGCTGTTTCTAACAATCTTCAACCGCAGTATAAAACAAAGTAGAGATAATCCTGCGGTGATTATGTGTATTCTTCTGGTTCTTGTTTCACCTATTGTATATATCTTTAGACACCCTCTTGCCTCACTTCCATTAAGCAATATTATAAGAGATAATAGTCGGTTCCTCATATTTACCAATCTTGGATTTGCTTTAGTCGTATCAGTGTTCTGGACGAGAACAAAGAAAATTTTGCTAAAGCTCTGTTTATTACTCTCGGTGGGAATTCTAATTAGTCCGTACCTTCTGGGAAGACTTGTAGAGCCTAAACAATACGTAATTGGTGCTAAGGACCAAAGAGTTAGAAATCTAGTGTTACCTATAAAACAAAACGAAGACAGTCTAGCTAAGTATCTAGGTGAAAAAAAAATATTCTTTCCAACTGGTGGGTCGATACTTTCCAATCATGACTGGAGATTCACCTCTTACTTCTCGTGGATCACTGATTTCGATTCACTATTTTCACCTTTTGGTAGTGGAATTTATGTAAGCGACAAGAGCAATCCAATTATAAATAATTTTGCCACTGAATTTTTTGAACTTTCTAGGAACAACACTACAGGATTCATGAGAATGGCTCAAATATTAGGAGTTAGTCATATTTTTGTTCGTCACGGCTTAATCTCTACTTTTCCTCAAAGTTCGAATTTTGACTGGTCAGCATCGTGGTGTGAAAGTATACCTAACGCTGAATCTGATTGGTCGGTCGACAAGGTGTGCGAAATCACAGATCCATACCCATTATTCCTAGCAGAAAATGAAACGGTAGTCGAATCGAGTTCCGATTACTACAAAGGCTTTGCTAAACAGGTTAAGCAGAAGCACCGCATAGTATCGATTAATTGTGATAGTGAGCCTGAAATCTGTCCAGCTGTTTTATCCACACCAACAACTCCCCCAAAGATAGAATTTAGTAAACTGGATGAGGAAAAATATCTCTTAAAAGTTTCTGACATCAAGTCAGAGTACATTTTAGTATTAAATCAGACAATGCATCCTGGCTGGGAGCTGGAAGATATCAATGGTGAGAAATTAAGCAATAATAAATATCTCATAAATCAAATGGTTAATGGATGGTTAATTCCGTATAACGGTAATTCATCATCAGAATATATTGTCGAATTTTATCCAAATAAGATCTTTAAGTCGCTGGTGCCGTATTCATTACTCGGTCTCGGACTAGCTCTCATTGGTGGTATGTACTTGTGTTTTATAGAAAACAAGAATTCAAATTGTCAACAATATGCTGATTTTCAAAATAAACCAAAATAAATTCTGGTACCAAAGATTAGCAAGGAACTAAAACAATAGTGCGATTTATAAAGGAATTAATAAATAAAAGAGTTTGTCTGCCCTGCTATGAGATAAAACTGAGACCGCTGCTATGAAGATGCTCGAAGATGGCTAATCCTCTTTTGAAATTATATATATTAAAGGATTATAAAATCCAATTTGTATCAAGAAAGTATCAAGCTTAAAAAACTTCGCCACTCTAAAAAACATGGAAAATAATGGACTGTGATATTTAGATTGAGAGATAGATTCAATAAAAGCCGATTTACCAACATTATCAGATCTAAATTTTTCGCCACCACGACTAATTAATTTTAGTGTATCATCAAAAACCTTGGGTGTAACAAACAAGAGTTCGTCGAAAAAATGAATATTTCGACCAAGGATTTTAAGGATAAGTTTTGAGAATGATTTTGAAAATATAGGTAAGAAGAGTTGGTAATGGAATTCCCAGAAAATTGAGTAGTTACATGTAAAGACTAAAAATACACCACCAGGCTTTAACAGCGAAATACCCTTAGAAAGATATTCCCTGAGATCCGATACATGCTCTGCTACATAGATCGAGGTAATTAAATCGTATTTTTTTAGGACATTGCTCTTTGGGTTAAAAATTTTAGATGAAAGTTTTTGAGAAGTTATCCGATCTTGGACGATTTGTAACAGTGGTTTGGATACTTCAAATCCATCAATCTTATAGCCCTTTGATGCTAAACTTACTACTACATTTCCTATTCCACAGCCATAGTCCAAAATATTAATAGTCTTGTTCAAATTAACATATTTTTTTATCCATTCGACCTCATCATCTGCCTGCCTGCTACTTAGCATATCGGCGACAAACTGATTAATATCAGGGGCTACGCCTTTGTAGTTTTGAAAATAATATTTTTTTACCTTGTCTTTAATACGTTTATTCATATCTCATTTAAACGAAACAACTTTTACTCCCGGCCAGAAGTTCTTGTTATTGTCACACAGACCAATTAAAAAGCTTCTAAGTTTCTTGTTAACTATTCCATTCAGCTGAACTTCGCATCTAAATCTTGAAATATGTATTTTTTGAGGTAAAAATCCCGCATTTATGTGCAGTTGCCTAAGTTGTTCCTGGGTAAACTGAAGCTCATATCCAAAGACCATGTATCTGCTTTTGAGCAATTTAACGTGTATGAACTCTGTAATTTGTTTCAATATTGGAACATTTGGGATACCCCCCCATCGGCTTCTATAGATAAGGTTTCCGATGTTAAAGACGGGAACTGAGTTAAATGAAACCCCTCCTTTTTTTAGAATCCTGTAGAGATGATTGATAACTACTTGGGTGTTTTTAAAATGTTCGATTACACCGCCCCCGTATATAGCATTTATTACATTATTTCTGATTGGCATATTTTGGATATCTCCCCTCACAAGAAGATAGTTTTTTATACCGTTCTTGTCCAGCCTAGACTTAAGATATCTTAAAGCACTGATCGAAAAATCAATACCAATAAAAAAATACCCCTCTTTTGCAAACTGCTCGCCAACTATTGCCGAACCGGATCCTATTTCTAAAAACGTTTCACCATTTTTTGTTTTAGGAATGTATTCTATAAGCTGTTCAAGAATATTTCCCAAAAAATGTATTTTGTAGTCTTTTTCCAAATCGGCAAGGTATTTTTTATTACTATAAAGCTCGTCCCATTTTTTTAATGAAATTTCGGTTTCTGATGATACATCTATAGTCATATCAGGAATACTTCCGTCAATCATCGGATAGCATTTATGGCATAGCACACACTCAACTGTTTTATTATTAGTCTTTACTTCACCACCACACTTACTACAGTGCAAGTATTTCTTTATGTTGATTGAATTATTTGTTTTCGGCATACTCCCTAAATTGTAGCCCAATTATTGTCAAAATTATAAGTAATGTTTCCTGTTTTTATTAATACGCTCTCAGTTAGGGTAGAATAGATATGTGCCTACGATAAAGAACCAGTATTGGGGAATGCTACGAATTTTAGTCTTCTCACAATTGGCTTATCAATCTATTCAAACATAATTTGCTAAGCAATAAGAATGAAAAGTAGAGTAATCACCCTCTTCATTGTCTTTGCCCTCTTAGTCTTGGGGTCGTGTTTTTTTTATAAATATCTATTTGATAATGGTTTTGGTGTTTTTAATTTATTAGTAAACGGGACTTCGGAGGAATTAATGTCCACCCGTTCAGGTGAACTTTTAGCGGGTGACAAGGTTTTTGGACGCTTCCAGAGTAAATATCCTAACCTTGGCATAGTTTCTGTGAGGTTCTCCAATCAAAATCGAGATAGCGACGATATACTTATGTTCCGTTTTAAAGAAAATGGAGCGAGCGGCTGGTACTACGAAGCCAAATACAAAACGGACCAATTTTTACCAGGTAAATTGTTTCCTTTTGGCTTCCCAATTATTCGAGATTCTGTTGGTAAGAGTTTTCAGTTTGAGTTGGAATCACTTAGAGGAGCAACGGGAAGTGGTATTTTTCTTGAAAACACACGACCGGTTTTTACAGCTGCTTCTTTTTTCGACAAAAACGAAATTTTTAAAAGTGGGTCAATGACAATAGAATTCTTTATTAAAAAAATTGTCAATGTTGTGGGCAGCCCAGAAAATCTTCTAGGTGCCACAGTCTACTTTTCTCCCTTAATTTTCTACCTGCTATATTTATATCTAGCTGGCACTAGTTTTCAATTTATCACTTTAATAGCACTTTCCTCCATCCTTGCAGAGGTTTTTTATTTTCAGTTCAGTGGCTACTTTCCACTCTTCTCTATTCTGTTTCTCTGGTCACTAGTCATATATAGACATAAATTCGAATCACGCATTTCTGCGTCTTTTGCACTCGGATTCTTAGCAATTACGCCCTTGTTGCTCGTCATTGGCGAGGAAGGTTTTGCTGAAAAAACGGCAATGTGGGTATACATGTTTCTCTGCATCACTGTAATTCAACAAATATACGAACTCATGTACGAACCTAAAGCGATTCTGACCATAAATCATTTTATTAAGACTTTCTCTAAGTTGAAAATAGACGAAACTAAAAAGTCAAGTATTTTAACAAAGAGGACCTTAGTTATATTTTCTTTGTTACTTATAGTTAAAAGCCTTTACGATACTGTTTTAGGATTACATTATAGCTATTTGTTATTTTTGACCTTCAACTCAAATACTCCACTTCCACCAGATCTAATTCGATACTGTAGTTTGGTCGGAGCGATAGTAATGGCTGGTTGTTTTATTTTCTACTATAAAAGGAAAATTCTTTTGGCAAACGTTTTTTATTTACTCACCTTTACCTTTTTATTTCAGCAAGCTATTAATTTTACTTCTTCTCAATTAACTACCTTTCAATACTCTCCAAAAATATTTTCTATCACACCTCAAACTACTGCCGAGGCGTGGGTAGATATCACGCTAAAAGGAAAGAATTTTCAAGACAGGCCCTTTGTTGGAAAAGTTTTTATTGATGACATAGAGCAGGGAGAATACGTCTTGAAGTGGACCAATGAAAAGATTGTTGTTCGTACAAACCCTACAATTACAAAATCTGGCCAGATGTGTGTTAAGACTTTTTCCAAAGGAGATTCAAATTGCTTACCTTTCGATTATCGCTTTGGTGAGCAAAATACACTAAAATAATAAAGTGAACTGGTTTAAAAAATATCTCTATTTCCTCCCAATACTTATATTTTTACCTTCACTTTTTGTCTTCTTCTCCGGGGATGATTGGTTTCACCTTCGGATTACTCAAATAAATTCAATAGGGGAATTTTTAAATTTCTTTACTTTCTCGCATACAGCTCAGTCTGCCGCTTTTTGGCGGCCACTTCCAACTCAGGTTTTCTTTTACGTTTTTCAAAGTCTCTTTGGCCTCACGGTCTGGCCTTATCATTTGTTTGTCCTTATCTGCTTTGCCTATTCCCTTTATCTGGTTTATCGACTGGCTCAGCGCGAACTAAGAACTACGAGCCTTGCACTAATCGCTGTCATCATTTACGCTTTTTCAGTATCCAATTTTACTCGACTTTATTTTCTTTCTGCGTTTCAGGAAATCTCACTAGTTATCTTTTCTCTTCTCTGTTTATTAAATTTTCCGATATCAAAAATAAAAGCTTTAGTATTCTTTGTTCTGGCTCTGATGTCGAAGGAAACGGCTGTTGTGATTCCACTCCTATTACTCCTTTATAATTTTAAAGAGATCAAAAAAAATCTTGTTTCTTTTCTACCTATCGGAGGGATTTTACTAGTGTACCTATATTTCCGTTTTGTAGTTTTTGGTTCGCCAGAGGGTGACAGCTATGTCTGGAATTTCTCACCCGTCAAAGCAGCGAATACACTCATGTGGTATGTCCTTTGGAGTTTCGGTGCGCCAGAGCTACTTGTCGACTATATGGGGAGTGGACTGAGGTTGGTGCCCAAGTTATTCACGGATTATGCGGTTTGGTGGAGGGTGATAATTCCGCTACTACTGGGAACGATAGGTGCGACTGCTCTTCTATTCATTCAAAAAATAAGAGAATTATTTTTTAAGAAAGGGGATGGATTCCCGATCAGGTCGGGAATGACAGAAGTTTTTAAATATATATTATTTTTCTTGATTACTATTCTTCCTGTTCTTTTTCTTCCTTCACATAAGTTTGCACTCGAACTTGGATTACCTTTGGTTGGATTTTCCCTGGCAATTGCCTGGCTAATGCCAAAGAAACTCAATATTTTGAGTTTTTGTTTTTTTACCTTTTTTGTGTTTTTGAATTTATCGATGAATTATCTGACCTATACCCGGCACTACTCTATGAGCAGAGGGGAGGTCTCCCAGAGCGTTTACAGGTTTATGAGAGAGAAGTATCCCACACCTCCGGAACTTCAGTACTTTGAGTTTGTAAATGATGCTGACGACAATGGCGAGATTTGGGGTCAATCAAAGCAGATTTCTCAAGCTCTTTCAAGTTCGGATTTTTTCAAGGTTTACTACAACAACCGAGATATAAAGGTATATTATCAAGATATGCCGGAAGCTACTCCTGCCGGCTGGACCCCAGTTTATTTAAGCACAAAGCAATTCCTACCCAATGAATAAAAACGTCCTCAAAGCCACACTCCTTCTGGGACTCATCTTTTTGCTTGGGCTATTTCTTCGTCTTTACCGACTAAATCTAAACATCCCACCACTTTACGCTGATGAGACGGGGCATTACTTTTACGAGCAAGTAACACTTGCCAGTGGCTTGGTCATGGCTACCTTTAAGTATATTTTTTCCGCTACATGGTTATTTGGATTGACTCCTTTTGGTGTGAGGTTTTTATCTGCATTTTACGGGTCTGTAGCCATACTTATTGGGTATTACTTTGCTAGCAGAGTTACCAAGTCCATGGGTAGCAATCTATATCTGAGAGTGGGTCTGATCTATTCGGTCCTGCTGGTCATAATGCCATGGAACTATATGATTAGCCGCATCGGTCATACGCATATTCCAGTTATTGTATTGCTGTCACTAATTCATCTGATAATTTATCTCCATGCCAAAAGCTGGCAAGGAAAACTGATTTCACTTATTCCATATTTTATCGGAGGCTATTTTTATCCAACTTTAATTATCATGGCTCCATTTGTTTTGTTTTTACTCTTTAAGGAACTACTGCTGGAAAACTCACTCAACATAAAATATCTCTTTTCTGTGCTCGGTGTAATTATCTTGGCTGTCTTAGGAATTATGATAGGGAAGTATCAGGTCTTTAATAATGCCGGCCGTGGTCTAGACCTGGCCATTTGGCGGGATGTGAATACTCCTTGGCAGACGGATAAGTACCGAGCCCTTTCCTGGAGTTCTGAGCCCACCATTTTTTCTTTCGGTCAACCCCCGGAGCAGCTGGCCAACAAACTGGTCTACAACCGAGCCATGGCAAATCTATCTACTTTTGCCCACAACTATTTCTCCTTCTTCTCTCTAGACTGGCTCTTTTTCAAAGGAGACGCCATTCTCCGGCATTCCACCGGGCAGGTCGGAGCCTTCTATCCCTTCCTGATTCCCTTTCTGCTTTACGGAGCCTTTGTGTTCTTCGGAACTGCAGATAAAAAAACCAAGCAAATATTTCTCATCTGGATCCTCGCCTCTCCAATCCCCGCAGCTATAACGAAAGACGGAGCTGGCTATCTTCTTCGTGTAGTAACGATGCTCCCTTTCCTGACATATTTCTGTGCCCTAGGCATAGTGGAATCGTTTAATCTTGTAAAAAAGAACTTGAAAATTCCCTACGGAATACTCATAGGACTTATTGGTCTCTACTCCGCCTATTATTTCTTCTTTGGCTACTTCCATGTCTATCCTTCGTTGTCTGCCCGTAGTTATGAGTATGGATTCAAGGAACTCTCAGACTTCCAAGTAAAGAATAATAATGCTCCAATGCTCGTTATCTGGGACGGTTATTATCACAATAACGATTTTCGTTTTTGGCAAAACACGCCATTTGATCAGTACAACTCTTTTAAGATTTCGGAAATAGTAATAGGGGAGTCTCACTTCAATCAAACATTCACCAATCTGTATTTTGTAAATCCAAAGTCACTCAATGACCTTCAGCGATTTTTGACTGTAATACCTGTCGATTACATCGTACTTCCTGACCGATACTTTATAAACTATCCAACTGAGATAGATGCAGAGTTTGCTACGCCGTCGGCAGTCATCAAATATCCTGATCAGACACCGGCACTTAGAATATACAATCTAGAGCAAAAATAGACAATTTTGCATAAAAAAGGCCAAAATCGGCTAAATTTAGGCACAAACTGTTAATACTTCACTATGAACTATTAACACTTAACAAATAAGCTATAATATACACATGTCTGACCCGGGCTACACCCAGAAAATTCTTAATTTTATTCAGGCACGAGGTCAAACTCGTGTAGAAGATTTGTGGCGTGAATTCAAGATTAGTAAGGTTCTAATTCACAGATATCTCAAGAAACTGCTGCACCAAGGTCAGGTTGCTAGAGTAGGAAAACCACCTCTGGTTTTTTATATCTACATGAATGGTGATCTGGTTAATCCTCCTCAAGAGCTAGAAATATCCAAGAAAATCAAGGACATCATAGAAAATGATTATCTATATGTTTCTCCTTTGGGGGAAATTATTCCGGGAGTCAATGGATTTATGCGCTGGATAAAAGATATAAAAGAAGAAAATCACGCTGTCAATCTTGCTGTTGAATATGTCAAAACAAGAACTGAGGCCAATGCGTATATTAACCGTTTTGGATACATTAACGCAACCAAAAGAATAAAGAGTGTTTTTCCGGATACAAAACTTTACAGAATGTATTACCTTGATTTTTATAGTCTTCCAAAATTTGGAAAAACAAAACTGGGACAGCTAGTTCTCTACGCCAAGCAGTCCCAAAAGATTTCCTTGATTGAAGAAATTGTTCCTCAGTTTCACAGAGTTGTCGAAGATTTAATTAAAAGGTACAAGGTTGATGCTGTAGGCTTTATACCGCCTACCGTTCCAAGAAAGTATCAATTTCAAAAGGAAATGGAAAAAATTATGAAGATAAAACTACATAAGGTTGAATTGGTTAAAGCTTATGTGGGGGACATCCCCGTAGCTCAAAAATCGCTGTCCAAGCTTGAAGATAGAATCACTAACGCAAGAGGCTCTATTTTTCTGAAAGATGAAAGTAACAAGTATAAAACGATTCTACTTATTGATGATGCTGTTGGGTCCGGCGCAACACTAAACGAAACTGCGACTAAGATTATTCAAACAGGCATGGCTAAAAAGGTCATCGGGCTAGCGGTAGTCGGAAGTTTCAAGGGTTTTGAAGTAATCAGAGAAATTTAAGTTCGAAGCTGAGTTTAATTAGGTCTGCAAGACAGGCCAGCAGTTGCGTGATGCTCACCTTGTCATTTCTTTTGTTCTTATTCTGCTGAATATCTACAGTAATAAGCTTGGCCCCTTTCTTCACAGATCGGACAAGTCTTTCCGCCTCGGCAAAGACAGACTTTGATTTCGTCTCCGCGACATTATATTTTGATATTTTTACCAGCTTTACCGTACCTGCGTCATACACTCTAACGCCGGTGAGTAGCCAGACAAGATTGTTGTAAAGATTCGAAACAATATTTCTCTTAAGCGTATAGTTTTTAAACTTCCTGTTTCCTACTACGATATCTGCTTTGTGTTTCTGCATTGCGGCATAAAAATCTTTCAGAACCTTCATATCAATATCACCGTCTGCACCGTTAAAAAATACTAGATCGTTCTTGGCCATTTGGTACAGATCTTTCAGGCTTTGTTCTATACCCAAATTTTCTTTGTGGACTGCGATTCTCAGCTCAGGGATCCTAAGATCTTTAAGAATTTTTACAGTCTCATCTGTACTGCAGTCATCCAGCACAATTATTTCAAAATCCTTGGTGATACTTCTGGCCACATCTCTGGCGTCCAGGGCCACTTCCCTAATAGTCTTGGCTTCATTCAAGGCAGGAATGACAATGGAGATGGCGTCTATTGCTCTGGTGTTCATGTCTAGATAAGAATTATATAATGACCTAGTCAAATGAAAAAAATAATAAATCTCTGGCCTTATATTCTGATAATAATATTGGCTATTTTTATTCGTTTTGTAAATCTCGACAGGGTACCATCTTCACTCTACTACGATGAGCTCGACATCGGTTACCAAGCTAGAACTTTTTTGGAGACCGGTAAAGATTATCGCGGGAGCTTTTCTCCTTTTTACTTTCGGTCATTTAATGCGGATGGAACTCCTCTCCCTGTCTTGATTACAGCCTTTACCTCATTATTTTTTACTTCTCCCGAGTATGACATACGATCCGGGGCTGCCACTGTCGGAGTTCTAGTCGTCTTGGTTGCTATGATTTTGTCATTTCAACTTACCAAATCAAAGATGGCGGTCATTGTCACTGGATTGGTTTTTACTTTTTCGCCTTGGGGGATTCATTTTAGTCGGTTGGCTTTCCAGGCTGAGCACGCACTTCTATTTTTACTCATCTTTATTACTCTTCTCTATCAATGGCTTCAAACCAAGTCAAATATTGCCTTCTATTTTTCTGCTCTGACTCTTGGAATTTCTATTTACACCTACCGTACCATGAGTTTTCTGGCACCGGTACTAATGGTGCTTACTGTCTTATATTTTGGCAAAGAATTCCTGGAGATGGGAGTCAAAAAACTCTTAACTTGGATTCTTCTGGCTTCTGTCTTTATTTTCCCGTTTCTTTACGCCACCACTATTGCTTCCAGAGATCAGACCAGAATTGCTCAGATTTCCATCTTCTCTGACCCTATGACTCCTATCGAGATCCAACGAAGCCGGGAGTTAGTATCGGGTAACTTTGCCAACCCAACTCCTGGTCAAAAGGCGTCACTGCAGTCTAAAATATTTCACAACAAAGCTCTAAGTTATTTTGAGAACTTAAGAAATAACACTTTTAGGAATTTTTCTCCCGACTTTCTATTCTTAACCGGAGATCCCAACGGTCGGCACTCGGCCAAAAATACCGGCGAGCTTTTGTTCGTCGACATCATCGCACTTATCGCTGGTGCATATTTTTTCTTTCTAAAAATAAAAGACAAACGGTACTCATATCTTTTAATTTTGCTTTTCTTGGGGGCTGTCCCAGCCAATCTCACTTTAGATGGAGCCAATCATGCCTCTCGCCTTATTACTTTTGCCGGTCCACTTCTACTTATTGTTTCTCTTGGGTATTATTCCATTTTTACGTTCCTGTCCAAACAAAAATGGGGGAGACTGCTATCTGTTGTCTTGATTTTTGTTTGGATATTTGCTGTGGCTCAGTTTCTTAGTAAATATTTTTATGAATTCCCCGTAGTAAACTCTAGAGAATTTGGTTATGGATACAAAGAAGCCATTCAGAAAATAAACTTAGTAGCCAAAGATTACGATCAAATATACTTAACTGACATCAACGACCCTCCAATGCTGTATTACTTTTATTGGGCCAATACTCCGCCTGCAGAAGTCCAGCAGTATGGCACCGACTATAGCTTAGATATAGTTAAAGGTTTGCCGCTAGACAAGATAAAGCCATACCATACCGAAATTCCTCTGTGCTATGAAAGCGTGATTGAAAGTTTGAAGCCCAATACTTTGTATATGGTCTCGTACAATAATTTGCCAATGGATTTCAGGTCTGCTGATAAAGACAGAGTTCCAGCAGGGATCAAGCTTATCGATGTTATCAAATACCCGGACAACGAAGTGGCCTATTACCTAGTTACTAGGGACAGTATTGGTGCTAAGCTAGTAAATCCTATCAAAGGTCAAAAATGTCCATAATATGAAAATACTTGTCACTGGGGGCGCCGGGTTCGTTGGTTCCCATCTTTGTACAAAATTAATCGCAGATGGGCACAAAGTAGTCTGTTTGGACAATCTCTATACAGGTAGGATGGAGAGAACATCGAGCCCTTAATGAAGAACGATAATTTCATTTTTGTTCAACAAGACATTTTGAACCACCTTGATATTGCAAGCCTTGACCGCATATACAACCTAGCCTGTCCCGCTTCCCCTCCTGCATACCAAAGAGATCCTATCTATACCTTTAAAACTTCTGTCATGGGCATTATGAACATGCTGGAGTTGAGTCTGGAAAATGGAGGAATCCCAATACTTCAAGCTTCAACATCTGAAGTTTACGGTGATCCTATATCCACCCTCAACCGGAAGCCTACTGGGGGAATGTGAACCCCATTGGGATTCGTTCCTGTTACGACGAGGGAAAGAGAGCTGCTGAGACCATCATGATGGACTTCTACCGTGAGAAAAACTTACCAATTCGTATTATTAGGATTTTCAACACCTACGGACCAAATATGGATCCTCAAGACGGCCGAGTCGTGAGCAACTTTATCAATCAGGCGCTAACAGATCAAGACATAACTATTTATGGAGACGGGAAACAGACCAGGAGCTTTCAGTATGTGTCTGATCTGGTAACAGCAATGGTTCTCATGATGGAAAATGAAAAAGGATTTGTTGGGCCTGTAAACATCGGCAACCCAGAGGAGTTCACCATGACCCAGCTCGCAGAGTTAATTCTGGAATTAATACCTGAGTCAAAAAGTAAAATAGTTTATAAAAAACTCCCTCTGGATGATCCAAAGCTCAGAAAACCGGATATTTCTCTCGCCAAAGAAAAACTGGACTGGGAACCAACGGTAGCAGTTCGAGATGGGCTTGTAAAAACGATCGAGTATTTTCGAGGCCTGTAGAGAATTAACCCTTACTTCTCGAATCTAAAAAGCTTCACTTCTCCAAAGTCGGTAACGACGGGTTCTTTCCATGGACCGGAGGCATAATACTCAAATCTATTTTCAGATTTAATCTTTTCAAAGTTTGGAGCTATAGCGTAAAGTCTGTCGAGCCATCCATAGGTTTCGACATCGTTCGGTTTATTTACACTATCCCTTTGAACAAAGTATCTTAGGGCGAGTGCATACGCATCTCCGTCAACATTCGCTGTCAAGTTATACTGCCCCTTAAAATCCTCATCAACAATTGACTTCGAAATTTTTTCAAGAGTTTTAAGTGGAATATAACCATTATTAATATTATTTTGGAAAGTTATTACTCCTACTGTCGAAAACAGTATCAGCGCAGCAACTGGAACAATCAGGAGTCTGGCAGCTTTGAGAGAAAACATCTCTGACAAAAACCAAATTGCAAGCGGTAAGGCTCCGAAAACATATCGCACATAAAATTCAGTATCTGAAGCTTTGGCGGCCATAAGGATCGTAATCCAGAGTGACAGTAATAACCATATTTTGCCTCCATTAACCTTTTGTTTTATAGTTATCGCGCTTAGCAGTGCAAGAAACGAGAAAATACTCCAGTAAACAATCGAGTTATTACCAATAGCTGTAGGGTAAAAAATCTCTCCGTGTTTTATTCCCACGATTGCCATAAAAGTCTCAAGAGTTCTTCCAATATGCGTTGAAATTGAAACAGCGCTGGACTGGAGATTGTTCAAATTTAAAAGCAGTGATTTAGAAAGATAAAAATCATTTTTAAGTTCATAAAAGAATAGCGGTAAGCTCCCAATTAAAAATCCTGCCACAATTCCCGTCAATCTGTCCCAGTCTTTTTTAAAAATGCATGAAAAGGTCCATACAAGCATGGGGAGAATAGTGAAATAGTGAAAGTTAAAAATAATTGCCATGATAAGGCCAGCTAAAAAATGCACTTCAAAATCTTTTTTACTTTTTTCCTTTGTTACCAGGTACCAGAAGAACACTGAAAGTGGAATTACAGTGTTTGGGTTCCAGAAAAATCTCATGTGAGTTATAACGAGTGGCGAAACACTATAAATTAGAGTTGCTAAATACTGGACAAAATTACCGGTTTTAATATTGTCGCAAAACTTGTAGAAATAAAAAATTGAAAATATAAACAATACTATCGTGGGAATTGTTGCCCCAACCGGATCAAAGTTCCCAATTAATAACCCCAAAAGCCCCAGGTAGTATGAGAAGGATCCAAAATGAAAAACATTGTCATTTTGTAAACTAAAAGAAGCCGGGGGTCCTACCAAAGTAGTTTCTTTTGTTTGCCAAAGTGTAAGAACTTTTAGAGTGTCTCTAGCAACATCTTGCGCCAGAATATAAGTATCCTTGATCCTAAATACACACAAGAATAACCCCACCAAAACAAGAGTTAGTAGAAATAATTTTTCTTTTTTATTCACTTATTTATCTTATCTCAATAA
>CAYGCQ010000027.1:0-15667 GCA_964348455.1 uncultured Pseudomonadales bacterium | reverse complement strand
ATGGAAGAAAATGCAAATGAGAGGTCTGTTAACAACCCCGCAAATAAAGTTATCATCCCGATTACCTTTATCTTAATTGTCTTGATTGGATTAGCGGTGTTTAATATAAATAAACCAAATGGAGAAGTTATGAAGTCTGAGAATTTGCCAGAATCACAAATGCAGACGACTCCAAAGATGTCGAGCGCTACATATAAAGATGGTTTTTATAAAGTAATCGGTGGATACAAATCACCAGGAGGAGATGAAACTATTGAAGTAAAACTAACTCTTAAAGATAATATCGTAACCGAGGCAGAGGTAGTTCCAAATGCGACTTTGGAAAAATCTATATACTTTCAAGGGTTGTTTGTTGGTGGATTCAAAGAGTTTGTTATTGGGAAAAATATTAATGAGGTAAAACTTGATAAGGTTTCCGGTTCCTCTCTAACCCCTAAAGGTTTTAATGACGCTATTGATAAAATCAAGTCTGAAGCTAAAGTTTAACTGTGAGCGGTTCATCGATTGAGTTTTTTGCTACAGGAACTAACTGGAAGATTGATTTTTCAGAAGCATTGTCGCCTACTAAGTTAGCTGAGATTAGAAATAAACTAACTGAGAGAGCTGAAGATTTCGAAAATGATTATTCTAGATTTAAGGATAATTCTCTTATATCTAGGATGTCTAAGGTTATCGGTGAACACCACTTACCAGAAGATGCTGAAAAATTGATGAATTTTTATTTCAAGCTTAATAGAGTTACAGGCGGAAAATTTACACCATTAGTCGGAGACTTATTAAATAGAGCCGGGTATGATAAAGATTATTCTTTTGTGCCAAAGGGATCTTTGCAACACATTCCTGACCTCAAAAACGTTTGTAAATATAGCTTTCCAAAGATTAATATACATAAAAGATATCAGTGGGATTTTGGGGCGGCCGGAAAGGGATACCTAATAGATATTTTGAAAGAACTTTTAGATGATATGAAGGTTGTAGAGTGCTGTATAGATGCCGGAGGAGATATTTGTTATAAATCAAATTCTAAATCACTGAGGATTGGTCTCGAAGATCCAAATAATTTTGAGAATGTTCTTGGGGTTGTCGAGGTACTTAATCAGAGTCTTTGTGGTTCTTCTGGGAGTCGAAGGCATTGGTCCCGATATCATCACATCTTGGATCCAATTGCCTTACACTCTCCTAATTCTATTCTCTCAACTTGGGTCTTGGCTGATGACACAATGACAGCAGATGGAATTGCAACTAGTTTGTTCTTTACCGAACCGGATAAACTAAGTAAGGATTTTGTTTTTGACTATTTAATATTAAACTCCGACTATTCAGTTAAAAAGTCCGCTAATTTTTTAGCAGAGCTATTTTGACTATATTGTTTACAAACATATTATGGTTGGTTAGGTTCTATATCTGGCCAAGCCATTATTTCTGCTATAGCTCGAAGTGAATTAGAAGGTATTTGTCTCTCAAAACCATCTACATCTCCAAAAAACCAGCCGCAACTTGTCCAGCCTAAATCTCTGATGTAAGCTGATATAAATAGTTTTTCCAACTCCTTGTCACCAATAAACTCGGCAGTTATTGGTAATCCTTTGGCTAAATTAAGCCTGAATGACAAAAACCATTCTTTATAAATTTCACGCCACCCAGGAAGCCGGTTATCCAATAAATTGTCAATCCTGGTACTGCACACAGAGAGTTTGTCAAACAAATCTTTTTTAGAAGTTCTTACGCAGTCTGCTTGCCACTTATTTTCCGGTAAACCACAGTAGCAATCCGGCTCCCCTTTCCACCTTCCCAGTCCGCTATCCATACAACTCCAACTTGTGTTTTCAATCAGTTTTGAATCAGGAATGTTGCTTGAGTTAAAATTTAAATAATTTCCATGATTACCTTCCTCTAAGTATTTAAGTAAGTAGTCAGTGAATTGATGTACACCTTCTCGTTCTTTCCACCAGTGTCCTAGAGTTTCTCCGTCAATGGAAATTCGAGGTGAAAAGCCTAGCTGGTTAGCACTTGAGCTCCAACGATCAAAAAAAGAATCTGCCCACGGTTTATCAAATCCAATAAGTCCGCTTAGGTGATTATGGCCAGTGACACTTAGAATTTTCCCACTATTAGTTTTTAAAGCCGAAAGGTTAGCTGAAGAACCATTTATTTGGTGTTCTCTCAAATGAACACCTTTAAATCCATTTTTTGCTAGAGAAGTTAAAGTGTTTGAATCAACGGCTGATTCCGGAAGCCATATGGTTTCAGGTTCGACTCCCCACCGTTCCCGATAAACTGTTTTACTTATTTGGAGGAGCATGTCGATGTGTTCTGTGGCCAGGAAAGGCAAAATTATATGAAGGTAGGTGTCCCCTACTGGAGGCTTAGCTCCATTTTCAATCTGGATTTTAAGTTCTCGAATTAAGTGCGGGTGAAAAACTTCCATCCAATCTGCTGTGACACCATAAAGATTCCAACTTAAATTTATATTTGAGAGAACCCCTCTGTTTATAAGGGGTGCGTACGCCTCTGAAGTAATTTGATGATTAAATCCGGGAAAAGTTGATGTCTCTCCCGTGATATCAAAAACAGTACCGGTTTTGTTGCCTAGTGAGACAGCTAGCCTTCTAGGAGGCTGATACAAATGAAGATTAATAGGTGAAGGTTTGTACTTTAGTTCATCTAGTAGCTCACGATTTGAAAGAAATTCTTTTTCGATATTTCTGGATGACATTAATACTTGATAATAGACCCGAACAACACATTATGAAAGTATTTGAAAATAAGGGGCTGATAGACTAATCTATGGTGAAAAAAAATGAGAGTGAAGTTTCTGAGGAGAATCAGACTAAAAAGTTTATTGAAAAGTACTGGCCGACGGCGTTAATCGTGGCTGGGACTGCCGGTGCAATTGGTGCGTCCATCTGGTTGGCCGCAAGATACTTAAGAGAAAGGAAAAATAAACTAGGTCAAAGAGATATAGCTCTCGAGCGCATAGAGGCTGAAGTCGAAATGTCTGGAGACGAATCATCAGCGCTACTAGAAACGGGAACATATTTAGGTGGGCTAGCTGGTGAGGATGAAAAACTAGCGCTTATCGAACTTGCAAGTGAAATGGACGATGAACAGGCTAGAGAAGCGTTGGAATTGCTGAATCAGGTAATCAAGATAGATCGGAAAAAGTAGCTGTCTGGAGTTTCTCCATCAAAATAGAGAAAAAACGCAAATTGTGGATTGAAGCAAGTCTTCCGGCTATTGGGTCTCCAAGTTTGAATAAATGTACGAGATATCCTACTGAGTAATTTAGACAAAGTGAACAGTCACAAGCGGTACTAATTTTTGATGTATCTGCAATGTTTGAATTTTTCTTGGTATTAAAGAAGTGATAAAAACTATCCCTAGTCACGTCAATTTCATCAATGGTTAAGGCGTCATAAACATACAACCTGCCATGGCGACCGTCTCTGGTTGGCAAAACACAGTCAAAGATGTTGAATCCGAGCTTGAAACAGTTAATAATATCCTCCGGTTTTCCTATCCCTAGACCGTAAAGAAGATAATCCTTGGGTACATTATGAGAGATGACCTCTGCACTCTTGAAATTAATTTTTCCATCTACGAACGGCCATCCTCCCCAGCCGAGTCCATCAAATCCAATTTTCACTAAATCTTTTGTACAGCTTTCGCGTAAATCCATAAATTCTCCACCTTGTGTAACACCTAGTAGATATGGTCTTTTTTTGTCCGTAAGTCCTTTTTCCTGGCAGATTTTTTGGAATTCATTTTTTGATCTTTGAGCCCACTGAAGCGTACGGTTTACAGTTACTAGAGCTTGGTCGTAGTCATCTTTTGGGTCTGTAAAGTCATCCAAAACCACAACCATATCAGTACCTAGTGACATTTGAAGTCGAACCGATTCTTCTGGGGTAAATACCACCTTGCGGTTTCGTGATGGGTGAAAAACAACTCCTTCGTCAGTAATCTTGCCAGAGTTTACTCCCTTTTTTACAACCGACATCACCTGAAAACCGCCAGAGTCTGATATGACAGCACCACGCCACCCCATATACTCCCTTATACCCCCAAAAGCCTCCAAGACAGACTTGTCTAGTACGTGCCACAAATGAAAGGTGTTCACGAGTATCCCCGTTGTTCTGGTAGCTCTAATATCATCACTGTCTAGTGATTTCACCAGAGCCCTGGTTGCGTCAGGGAAAAAGACGGGGTAGCGAATTTCTCCGTATTTGTATTTGAAGTGAGTTTTTTTTGACATAAGGAGATGGATTGAGTATTTTGTTGCCGAGCTAGGACTCCTTTCGATAAAACTCTGCTGAGTTTTTCTTAAGACCCGGCTCGACAAGATCGTTACGAGCTTGTCTCCGCCATTCGAGTTCTAGCCATAAATTTCAACAATATATTTCCATAAAGGAAAGATTTTGTTGTCTGTTATAACGAAATTCGAACTTATTTTCGGGACCATTACTAATCTATTGGCTCACCGCTCCACACTTCGTGTCTCGCGGTTCGCCACCGCCTGCCCTGCCGGTCCGCCTTTGGCGGAGGCGGAACCCCTTGCGCGCGATACCAATATTGTATCCCGACTGCGGTCGGGATGTATCTGCTGTCGCAATCCTTTGTTATTCCCGCGAAGGCGGGAATCCATCAAATTATTCGCCACAACTTCACATCCAGTGATTGTGGCGAAGCTGTTCTCAATATATGGCTCGTTATAATTCGTCATTGCGAGGAATGAAATGACGAAGCAATCTAAATAGATTGCACTTCCTCGCCATAAAATATCAGATAGTTAGGAGAATATTTTACTATCTGATATTCCAGAATTGAGACAGCATTGTCCTGTCGGACAAGTGCCTGCTCCGCAGGCACATAAAATCTATAAATCTTCTTTAAAACTATTAAGCTCAATAATGAGAGAACTTATTTTTGTTTTTTGATCAACAATTCGGGTTGAGAGTAATAGCCGTCTCTTTTCATTTCCCTTTGACATTTCCGTGATATTTCCATTTATTTTACCCAACTCACCAACGAACTCATCGACAATGACCTTAATACTTTTTAGTTTCTTATCCCCACTGTTTCCCTTAATATGTTTTTGTGCATATTCTGGTTTTAGTTTTTTGCTTAGAATAACATCCTGAGAAAGCAATCCAAGTCTGAAGTTTCTAAACTCTCTATTTAATTCGTTTCTTAGGTTTTCAGCTTTGTCTTGTTCACTTAGTGGGTAGTTTTCGAGTCCGTTAATTTCGTTAATTAGTGTTGTTACTCCATCAACTGCCTCAAGAACTTGAATTCTAAGTTGAGATTCAGAAATTAAGTAAGTGTTCCAAGTATATCCATTGAGAATATTATTGATCTTTTGACCTTTTGAAATATTGACTAAAGAAAAATAACTTAATGATCCTATATCTGAATTCAATGTATCAAAGACAGAAAGTAGTTTGTTAAATTGTAGGATTAGGTTATCTATAAGCGTAATTGTTTGCTCAAGAGTTTCAGCATTTTTGGATTTTCTGGAGTGAATATAAGTTGCCTTGTAACTGAAATAAGCAGCGAGTACGGCAACAAGGGCAGGAAATAAAAAGTCTGAAAGGATAGGACTAGATGTCTGAGGATTCATATTTGACGGAATTATACCACCATAAACAATGGGGTCGGTAATAACACCCTTGCAGGCTCTGTTAGTTTAATTATTTAAAGCAAATCGATGCCCATTTATCTCTATAGAACCGCTTAAAAGCTTAATATCATAATCTTGACCAACTCCCACAATTCCTGTCACCGCTGGACTTGGCCCGCCGGATCTTATTTCTCCAGCCCAAGGTAAACCTTCTTTGTCTTCATCTGGGACATCAACCTCGTTATATTTTCCGTCTTGCCACAGAAACAATTTAGTTCTTCCGGCCTCTCGAACTTTTTCAAAAGCTTCATATACAGTATTGGTTTTATATTGCTGTTTAAGTCCATCTTCAATTTGCTCATACTTATCGACCACTTCTCTTAGTTCTTCAGTCTCCATGTTTTCAATCTGATCCAAAAATTTATTTTCTGCTCCGCCCAATAAACTGGCGCCTCGTACAAACTCATTAAAGGCTTTTGCTTTATTTTCTCCAGAATCATTCTGAATTCTTTTATATATACCAGTTACTCGCTCGGCATAAGTTCTCTCTTGTTGAATTGTTTCAGGCATATGTCAAATATATCATATTGTGTCTGCGTAATAGGAAGATACCCCATTTGTCGTTAAGGAAATGAGATGTTTGGAAAAATATAATAATTATTCCCTAATCAAGCTTTCAAAAAATTATTTTAGTGAGTTCCTACCGAGCAACATTTCTTCAACGTCAACATCTCTAAAAACGTATTCATTGTAGGCATCATACGCCTTCCCATTGAGTTTGTTGTGATTTGCCTCGATGAATTTACGCGCTTTTTCGTTATTACTGTCTAATGCGAACTCTACAAGCTCGGGAAATTTATTGAAATTTTTTATATCTGGGCGACTCGTTTCGATATATATAGTCAATATACTGTCGATGTCTTCGCTTGGTAAATTCTTTATTGTCGAGAATAGACTGTAGAATTGATTTTCAGTAATTAGGCTAGAATGAGCAATAAATATGAACAAGTTTGAAAATATCTCTGTGTTTTCAGACTCTGATATAAGTCTTAATATATTATCAACAGATTCAGGTGTGAGGTTTTGAAAAAAGTAGTCATAATTTACGGTATCTTTTGTTGAATCATAATTTCCAGCAAACACAACCTCCGAAAGACGTCGTAGGCTATCTGAATCGTTATTTCTCCTAATATTCTCTGTAGCCAGACCAATCCATTGCGAGCTTTCTTTTTCAAGATATAGTGGGTCATCCGCCTGACTTAAGTCTCTAAGGGTATTTTCACCATACATTGTGCTACCGTTAAAGCAAAAAGTTAATTTATCGATGTAATATGTTATAGCTTTTTTGCCATGTATTCTATCCAGGCTATTCAGCGATGATAATAATTCTGGATTCGATGGACCCCATATATCACCGGCCAAAACTTTTAGCATGCCCTTATTTGTTTTTGCTAAATACGAAAGCTGTATTAATGAATTTTCGACCGAAACAACCGTGTTTTCGTTTAACTCGTCTAGACTCAAGGCAATATTTTCTGGTTTTACCTCATAGATGTTGGAATAATCTTCCCTCATATTGCGGTGAGAAATAATCTGGTCTATACGAGGATCGGGTTCATTGCCAAACCCCTGGATATGTTCATTGATTTCGTATATAAACTCCAAATCAGGTTTGGTAAGGAGTCCGCCTTTATTAAGAGTATTCTCAATTGTAGTAAGTCTTTTCATGTCTGCGGATGCCTTTCGATAGTCCTCAGACCCAGGGAGTTCATTTATTTTCTTTTCAGCAATCTCAGTCATATTGCCCTCTAGATTCTGACTATTGTCTGCAATGCCTCTTACCTCACCTATTCTGTCGAAGTCCATTCTGATAGCAATTCTCGGTATTGTTGCTTTTCCCTGATTATCTAGAGTGTAATAAACATAAAAATCACCGCCTTCTAGCTGTGTTCTTGCTGTCGCATATCCTCTTGTACACCATGGAACCCCTTTGTTTTGCAGTGAAGACCATAACCCGTCTGGTTCTGAACCTTGTCCGAACACCTTCCATTCTCCTCTAGTTTCAGTTCTAGTCTCTGGCGTTATTTCTCCGTTGGAATTAATTGCCTCAGTGTATTGGTCGGCAAACGATTTATTTGCAAAAATAACAGCATCTTCCTTTGTTAATAGTTTGGATTCTGGCGTATTAGCCCCTTCTGGATTTGCTTGAGCTTTTCTAAATAACTCAAGTGCTTTGTCATCTTTAGAGCATTCAATAATGTTCTGCATGTGACCAAGGGCACTTCTGTCTATATCCGGGAACGGGAAAAAAGTATCTTTCCCCCTTTTTCTAAAACTCTTTTTTTCCAGATCATAACTTCCAAGTTTTACAATGTTAGTGAATACATAGTATCTAAACCATATTGGATAAGGTTCACTGGGGTTTGATAAATAGTCCACCCACTGGTCTAGTGACTTTTCTAAGTCTTCAAGCGCAATCTCTTGTCTTTGGGCAAGGGCATTACCTTCGTATACAATCTCTCCATGTCCAAGTTCTCGGGCAGCCCTCGCCTCCACTCTTGCTGCCCCCTGTACAATTTCGGATTGGAATGGATGAATATATTCCTTGTGATAGTACCTTTTAATTCTTTCTAAAACCAGTGGATCACTCTGATGGTGGCTTAGGTGAGTTTGTTCAAGAATTTTTAACCAATCAGAGACCTTGTCTGCTGGTTTTGTCGTGACACTTTCTCCTGCTAGTTTATTTTGAGTTTGTACAAATTCAACTTCACTCTTCTGGTGTAGAGTCCTGTCCTTTTCAAGTAAATATTGTTCACCTCTGAAATCCATGTGTAAATCTTACCACTCTAATATACCCGATCTACACTTATTTTAAAAAATCATTGCTGTTATAAAGGATCGTGTTTAATAAAGTGTTAGAACCATATATTAAAAATTTTTGCGTTTTCTGTCATGGCTACTGCGGTAGCCATCGTTCGAACCGATGTTTTCGGCAGGCGGTGGCGAACCGCGAGACACGAAGTGTGGAGCGGTGAGCCAATAGATTAGTAATGGTCCCGAAAATAAGTTCGAATTTCGTTATAACAGACAACAGATAAGGATTTTTGGGGAGAGGGAGTGGTAGTCGCCCGCGCGCCCGCCCACGCGCGGAGCGATGCTCAGGGCTTTAATAATCTGTATCTTTCAAAAAGCGACAGAAAACGCAAAAATAATTCGGTAAAACTTCTGCGGAAGTTTTGGGTAATTTATGGTTAAATGAATGTATGACTAAGTACATTGCGTACTGTCGGAAGTCCACAGATGAGAAAGATCGACAAGTTTTGTCGATCGATGCTCAGATTGCCGAATTGAAAGAATTCGCCAAGAGGGAGAAGCTTCACATTGTCGAAACACTTGTAGAAAGTAAAACAGCCAAAGAACCAGGGAGACTTGTGTTTGCGCAAATGATGAAGCTTATGGAGTCTGGCAGGGCAAACGCCATTCTTAGTTGGCACCCAGATAGACTGGCCAGAAACTCGGTAGATGGTGGACAAATCATCTACCTCGTAGATACTGGCAAAATAGTTGACCTAAAGTTCCCTTCATTCTGGTTTGAAAACACACCTCAAGGTAAATTTATGCTCAACATCGCTTTTGGCCAGTCTAAATACTATGTCGATAACCTCTCGGAAAATGTAAAGAGAGGTAATCGTCAAAAGTTAAGAAATGGCGTTTGGCCAAACAAAGCCCCTCTTGGCTACAAAAATATTGTGGAGAATAAATCGATTGACATCGATCCAGAAAAAGCCAAAGTAGTTAAGAAAGCTTTTGAGTTATTTGCTGATGGGAAAACCTCGTACGCAGGTATCACTCGCTTTTTGTTTGATAACGGCATACAGTCGGGCAAAGGGAAGCCTCTCAAAATCGACAAAATATCTCAGATGTTTAAGAAGAAGTTCTACATCGGCACGATGGAGTTTAATGGCGAGGAGTTTCCGGCTTCCCACCCGACTTTCATCAGCAAACAACTTTTTGAGAAAGTACAAGAAAGAACCAAAAAGCTTTCTCGACCGCGAGAAACAAATCATGACTTTGCTTTTTCCGGATTAATGCGGTGTGGGGAGTGCGACGCTACCATCACGGCTGAGCAACATATCAAAAACTACAAACGGACAAATCGCACGGTCAAATACATTTACTACCGCTGTACTAAGAAAGTTAAGGCGTGTTCTCAGCTGTATCTGGAGGAAACCAAACTCTTCGGTCAATTAAAGAGTCAAGTTAAATCCTCCGCTCTCCCCAAATCTTGGACAAGTGAGTGGAAATCTCAACTGGCACAGGACAGAGTCTTGGCAGATGAATCCAAAGAAAAAGTTCTCGCCTTACTACACACTCAGACCGAAAGTTTTGATACCAAACTTAATGTATTGCTCGATGGATATCTGGACGGCACAGTTGACTCCGACATTTACAAAGCTAAAAAGAATCAGTTGTTCCAAGAAAAGCTAAAGCTTGAACAACAGATATCCAAAATAGAGGAAGAAGGAGCTAGTTGGCTCGAACCTTTTTCTAAATTCGTAAATAGCGCCATACTGGCGCAAAAAATCGCGCGCAAGGGTTCCGGGACTGAAGATCTGCGGATCTTCGTCCAAAACATCGGTTCGAACTTCTTTTTGAAAGATAAACAGATTATCGTAAATTGGGAAAAGCCCTTCGCATCGCTCCGCGCGTGGGCGGGCGCGCGGGCGACTACCACTCCCTCTCCCCAAAAATCCTTATCTGTTGCCGAGCTAGGACTCGAACCTAGAATATCCTCCTTCAAAGGGAGGCGTCCTACCATTAGACGACTCGGCAATACTTGCATATTTTACATCGTAGCTAGATTAAAGACTAGGTGGGTGTATAATTTCGACATCATAAGTTCAAGGGGACCCTTTTTATTGGTTTTTAACTTTGGCGAGGTTTAAATTAAGGCTACAGTTGAAAACCGGAATTTTGTCTGACTCTAGGGTATTTATGTTTAAGTAGAACTTAAGAATATCTTCTACTCCTGGACGTATTCGGCTAGTCGAAATTTTCTCTATGCTTTGGAATCTTAGGCGATTTAGTTTAAAGCTAGAAAAAGAATACTTACCAACAAGTGAGAGGTGATAGACAGAAACTCGAATGTCCGCAATGTTTATGTATAGCACTGGTTTGGGATGCTCCGGGACTACTTCGTAAGGAAAAGCTTGATTTAATACCAGATTTGTAAAGACTTCCTGCTGAAGAACTCGAATTATGGACTCTCTCGGTGATTCTCCTGTTTTTGAGTGGCCCATCGGGAGAGAGATGTCTCCTTTATTACCAAGATTTCCATTTGATAAACTTTGATCATTTCCAACCAAAATTTCTTCCTGATTTTTGCAAGTAATAATTAGAGCTGTCCCCTGTCTTCTAGTTAAACCAAGACGGGTGTAATGAAGAATGCGATGAAGAGTATTTGTTGACACACGAATTGTCTGAGGTGCATATTTTTCGTAAATCTTTTCCAGTGATAGTTTATAGTCTGCGACTAGACTCAGGACACGCAGAGACTCTGTGAGTTTACTGTTAGGCCCGGCCGATTTAATTATTCCGTATTTTGTTAGAACACGGTCATACCCAGCGTAGGAGATAGGTATAGAGAAGTGATGAAAATAAAAGACTTTATTGATGGAGCCGTGCTTAAAATATTCAGATATAAGAAATTTTTCAAAATCTAGGGGCTTGATGGGCATGGAAGATTAATTATACGCCCAAAAAAACTCCGGGTGATGCCCGGAGATTATGAACGACTACCTGTATACAAAATAGAAGATGGCCCCAAGAAGAATTAGACCTAAGGCCGGCGTGAGTAGCTTGGTGTATGAGCTTGATATAATTAGCTGTTGGGCGGGTGGCGAAATGGTAGACGCACAGTGTTCAGAACGCTGCGAGGCAACTCATGGGGGTTCAAATCCCCCCCCGCCCACAAATTAGGATTTTTCACCTCGAACCTTTGAGTGTAAAGCTCTCTCAATAGGTTCTGGGGAAGGTTCAGGTAAATATCAATTCTATCTGGAATCATCTGCCCTTCTTTCTTCCGTCCAGCAATAACATCATTTTCTGTTTTAGGTCGTGAATGAACAATAATTTGAAAGATTAAACTGTGAATGAGTTCGTAAAGTTTAGTTCTGTCTTCGTGGATTGATTCGAGGGTATCGTAATACTTTTTAGCAAACTGCTCCAAGCTCTCCTCGTAGCCTTTGGATAACACGGCTCGGCTAAGTTGTGCATCTATCTCATCAATCCTTTTTTCATACTCGGTTTTCTTTTTGCCCAATCCTTCTCGCATAGTTTTCAACATTTCCGTATCAATCATTTGAAGTTCATGTTGCTCTCTGAGCCTTCCATCCCTGGCAGGTAAGCCATTTATTAACTCGACATAGCTATTTTTGGAATCTTCCAGTCGTTTTATATGTTCTTCTCCGAGCTTGTTTGATCTGAGTTGCCTTTGGTAGTCAAAAACCTGTTTTGGGTTACTGAGAAGTCTCTCAATAAAGTTGACAATATAATCTTCAAGTGAATCGGCTGGTATCGGCACAACTGGGCAAATGATAGTATTTTTCTTAATGTTCTTGCGGTTACACTGGTACGAGTGAGTAAATACCCCTGAGCCTTTACCAATTTCTTTCTGCACTCCTGTCCAGCCCATCATTTCGTGTTTAAGGTCAAGCCCTAGATTCCTGCAATGATCACATTTAAGGAGACTAGAAAGTAGATATAAATAGTCTTGACCTTTTTTGTTGGTCAATATCTTTCGATCTGAGTACTGTTCTAAAACAGTCTGAGCAAGTTCATAAATATGCCGAGTGATTATTCCGTCATGTCGGTAAGGTGATTCTTGCCATTTTTCTTTTGGAAGTAGCTTTCCCTTCTTAACTTTTGAATGGAGATAAATCCCTGTATATACTTCGTTTGAAAGTATTTTTCTGATTCTTTCCTGTCTCCAAAAATTGGCTGGATTAAGTTTTCTGACTTCGCCCTTCTTCTTTTTATGTTTTACAGCTGAGGCTTCTGGACTTAACACACCTTCTTCCGTGAGAATATCAGCAATTTTTTGGACTGAAAACTTATCAATAACAAAATGAGTAAAGATTCTAGTAACAATTTTAGCTTCAACTGGTAGGATTTTGAGCCTTCCTTCTTCGTCTTTTTGATACCCATAAGGAGCGTGTGTCCCCATGTATTTACCTTGTTCAACTGCTTTGGCTCTGCCTTTGGTAGTTCTATCCTTGATTGTTTCAAGTTCCAATTCAGCAATAACCCCCATAATTCCGAGCATTGCTCTGCCAAATGGTGTGGAAGTATCTATGCTTTCTGATGCTGATATAAACTCAATTTTATTTTTCTCAAAAAAGTCAAGAACATGAAGAAGTATTTTTAATTTTCGAGCAAAGCGATCTATCTTGTACACAGCCACAACGTCAAAAGGTTTCTGACCTTCTGGGGCATTGATAACGTCTTCTATGAGTTGAGCAAAAGCAGGTCTTTCTTTTATTTCGACTGTGCCACTTTCACCATCGTCAATATAAACATAAACATCATTTTTTCCAGCTAGCACCATTGCTCCTGTACCTCTCGATTTCATCATTCCCTCAATGGCTGATCTTTGTGCTTCCAATCCATATTTTTCTGCTTGATCGTCTGTGGAGACTCTCAAATACATGGCTACTCTCAGCGGTGGTTTCTCTTCACTATCCATATTTCTCTAATATAGTTCTAGGTAATCTATCTCTATTACTTTGATTGTAAATCTTTTATGATGATTGTCTACTCTGTGCGAGAAGCCTCTTGCCATATTTAGCTAGGAATCTTCTTGCCGTTTCTTGTGGTGTTTCCTTCATTACAGCGACTTCATTGTTGTTCGTAGTGCCTTCTGTTGTAGGCATACTTCGATATTCCCCATCTTTCTTCTCTAAAAACCATTTTGAGAGTCCGATACTTCCAGCAAGTATTTTCTGAGAGATATTTTTCTTTGAGGCGATATACAGGAACCTTTTAGCAGACTCAATTCTGTTGCGAAATACCTCATCTGTATTGTGTTTTCGATAGTAGGAGTCGGTGGATATTAGAGCGTAGAAACAAGCCTCTTGGACGTTCACTCCCATCTTAAATGCCTCCTCTAGTTTCGCAACACTATCTTCTGAGATAGATCCTTTTCTACCCGTTTTTGCCATATCTTACTAGTTACTGGTAACAATTCTCTATCTCATGTGTACTTTAATAATACACATGATTTTGAATGTTTTTGTAGTTGAGGTAGATTGCCATTCCGTAGTCATAAAAAATCCCCCTCAGAATTAACCAAGGGGGACGAGGAAGCAAAAACCTATTTGACTGTAAATGGCCACCCGTTCTCACTGTATTGATAGCCATCTGCTTGAAGGGAGATTTCACCCTCGTGTCTGATGGCCACGCCGTTTTCAACGGTGTACCATTGGTTAAACTTGCCTCCTTGTTCGGGGAGGCCGTAACCGAATGATTTTGTGCAATGACCGTAAAAGTCGTCAACATAAATCGTCTGACCATTCGACTGATAACTATCGTGAAACACAAAAGTGCCTGCTGGAATAGGCGTAGGCGATGGCTCAGGTGTCGCTACTCCGCCAAAGGGCAATGTGACTGGTTCTGTCAGCATCAGAATGACACTTTCGGATGGAACAGCAATCTTGTTATTGTGCTTAATTGCCTCCCCGCCGACATTGGTATAAAACTTGCTATAAACTGTGAAGCTGGGAAGCAAGAGGTTGACGCCAGCGTCAGAAGATTGTAAGTAGATCACGGTGTTATCAGCGATCTTTTCATCACTAACATAAAGCTGGTTTTGAACGGCGGTTTTTTGATCGAACGAGATGGTCGTGGCCGTTGTTTTTGGGCTACAAGCAAAAAGAAAGAGACATGAAGCTATAAGCACGAGCAGTTTTGAGATTTTCACGGTATTACTCCTTTGGGGAATAGGTGGATATAGTAGACTTAAAGAACACAAGTATTTTAACACAAAAGTACGAATAAGTCAAGTTATAGGCCTCTTAAATAGGCTATTTTGAGGCTAGTTGGTACTGAATGGTGATATTAGGTTTTGGCTCGTATCTGTCTGTGGATGTTGTGGAGTGCATACTGGTCCAAAGTCTCAGTTGAACAGATATTGACCTTTAGACTTTTGACTATGGCGTTAGGTGTATCTTGAAAGGTTACATCCTCTTCTTGGTAACTCAGAACTGTACCAGGCACGACCAACCGATCCAATACATCTATCAGCCTTGGCTTTTCTTCTTCCTTTTTCTCTTTGTTGTCCATTCTTACCTATTCTAGCAATGTTTTTGTCCATCTGGTAATAAGTGAAGACTAATCTACGAGTATCGTAAAGCTCTGAGGGTATGATGTAGTCGGTCGGTAGTTCTTGGTGATAAACTCTATCTGACAAATGGAAAACTCGTGCCCTTGTGGTACGATTTTTCATTTATCGGGGGATTTGAACAGTCGGAGACGAACTCGTAACGGTTTCGTCGAGACAGGTCCTGAGGCGAATGCAATTCGACCGAGGGCAAATCCCCCCCCGCCCACAAGTATAAGGGCTCCTTTTACGGAGCCAATATCAGTTTGTTGATGGGAGAATTGAACTGTCGGAGTCGAACCTGCGGGCATTTTCATGTAAACTATTGATATAATAGGTAGGCATGCCAAGCTAGCCAAGATGGTCACGGCGCGTGTCTGAAAAACACGAAATTGAGGTTCGAGTCCTCAGCTTGGCACTCTGTTTGTTAAAATAGACATGCTGCGGGAATAGCTCAGTTGGCTAGAGCGTCTCCTTGCCAAGGAGAAGGTCGAGGGTTCGAGTCCCTTTTCCCGCTCACTTTATCGAAAGTCGAGTCACATTAATTTATAAATAGCATGCCGAGGTGGCGAAATGGTAGACGCACTACCTTGAGGTGGTAGCGGGAGCAATCCTGTGGAGGTTCAAGTCCTCTCCTCGGCACAAGAAGAGATAGCACCGTTATCAAAGGT
>CAYGCQ010000026.1:0-16041 GCA_964348455.1 uncultured Pseudomonadales bacterium | reverse complement strand
GACCTACCATGGCCCCTGAGATGGGCACAGCCACTCGAATCTCACCCGATTTCTCAAACACATCTGATCTTTTGCCTTTATTTTTTATTATTCTTGTCGACAAAGTAGAACTAAGTGGGTAGGGGATAACTTCAGAAGCAAACGAAATATGTTTTTTCGATGCATATTTAATAAATGACTCCTGAGTATACTTACTGGGAACAAACGTCATGTCGGCTCCACGAACACACCAAATTTTTTGAGAGGTGTCATCTGTGACTTGCACAATGAGTTTTATATTCTTGCCCGTTTCACCAATCAAACGATTTTTAACAGCGCCAATTTGATGCGCCATACCAAAATGTGTAGCTATCACCCAGATATCATCGACTTCTTTATGCTTATCAGCTATATCCTTAATCTGTTTATACAAACTACCGGCCGTAGAAATCAAGAAAAATCGATAAAGAGATGTGAAAATATCTTCAAATATTCCATACTGCGATCTCAAAAAAAGAAATTTGCCAAAAGGATTCAAACTGGTAAATCGATGGGCCCAAGTAATAAATCTATCAATAGAACCTAATAGGTAGTAAGTACTATTCTTTGGCATGCTATCAGCCAGGGCATCAGTTACTCGAAGGTGCCCCAAACCGGCCGGAGCATATGTAAATATCAGGAGTTTCACTACTATCTAATATATCCTAAAATATTCGAAAACTATTTCGTCCAATTAAACTCTCTTGCTGTTTTTCTCCTGTGGCAGTTTGCACACCTTACAACACACTTTTTAATTTCATTCCTAAGTATATTAATAGTGGAAGTTCTTCACAATCTTGCAACACTATCCTTCTTATCCTCAAAATGATCAAACTCCAAAACAATTGGGTCAGATTCACCGCAATCTACACACGGATGAGTTGTTAAAAAGGAATGCAAAAATTTCTTATTTGAAATTCTAATCTCTTTATTTCTTTTACCAACTTTTACCAAGTAATAACTTCTGTTTTTGATATAATGTTCCCTAATTGATTTTCTCGTACACTCCTTACACGCCACATCACGCTCACCAACCGATTTATTCTTAAAGTTTAACAACACAAACTCCTTATCTATTCCACACCTCGAGCATTTCTTCATAACCTAATAATACTTCGTGTTTTCTTCGGAATCAAGTAATTTGTGCACCAGACAGGAATCGAACCTGTAACCACTTGTTCCGAAGACAAGGGCTCTATCCGTTGAGCTACTGGTGCAATATCCCTATTTTACTCCGAAATGAGGTAAAATATGCAAGTTCGGGTCAGTAGCTCAGTTGGTTAGAGCACCTGCCTCTTAAGTAGGGTGTCGCGGGTTCGAGTCCCGCCTGACCCACAAATAAGAAAGTTCGGCTAGTCCGAACTTTTTTGTTTGGTTAATAGTGGGACTCGAACATGGCGGAGATGGTTTCGTAACGAACCCATCGAGCCCGGTCCTGAAGCGCGAAACGACTGAAAGGAGTCCCGCCTGACCCACATTCTTGACAAGATTCCTGTTTTCTGACAAAGTGAAGTTAGCCTGATGACCAAAAAATTCTTGTATTTACTAGCCTTATTTCTTCTAACGTCGCGTTTAGCGTTTGGTATTAATTCGTCATTATTCGAACAGGGCAGCAATCTAAACAAGTTTGTCCTAGGAACCGATACAACCCTAACAAGCCAAACTGTCCCCAGCCCGGAAGAACCCTTTATATTTTCTGCGCTACCATCCTTCGATGAACAGATCAAGACTTCTATAAAGACCGCTGATGCCAGACCAGAGATCATCCGCCAGTACCTACACAAATATGGCTCTCCTCTCGAGCCACATTCCGATCTTATCGTAACTCTTTCTGATCAATACAACTTTGACTATCGATGGCTGGTCGCCATCGCACAACAAGAATCGAATCTATGTAAACGTATTCCGGAAAACTCATTTAACTGCTGGGGTTGGGGAATATATCCTGAGCCAAGCAACCCCGAAGTCCTAAAGGTAACACGATTTGATACATACGAAGATGCACTTAGAAGAATCGCTCCCCAATTTACCAAAATTTTCCTTAAAGGTAACCACAATAAGGATCCTAATGAAGTTATGAAGACCTACACACCTCCTTCCGATGGCTCCTGGGCAGACGGAGTTTCCCAATTTTTCGGTCATTTAGAATAACCTAACCCTTCTTTGTACATTTCCGCAGGAAACTCACCATAAGGGCGAGATTTTTATTATTGTGCCGAGGAGAGGACTTCTCTCGGTAAAACTCTGCTGAGTTTTCCTCAAGACCCGTCTCGCCAAGATCGTTACGAGCTTGGCTCCGACACTTCAAGTCCTCTTCATAATAATCACAAAAAATTCTTCCCCAAGGGAAGAATATTTTGTGCCGAGGAGAGGACTTGAACCTCCACGGGATTGCTCCCGCTAGCTCCTAAAGCTAGTGCGTCTACCATTTCGCCACCTCGGCAATCAGTGTAATTTTACCACTGGAGTCACAAGATAGGTTAAAATAAAGGGCTATGAACATCAAACAAACCAAAATAGAAAAGGGGACTGCTTACCTAGAAGCTACAGTTACCCACGAAGAAGTAGATCTTGAACGAAATCATGTCGTAGACGAGATGATAAAAACAGTCTCGGTTAAAGGCTTCAGACAGGGAAAGGCTCCTAAGGCTATCGCTCAGAACTCCATTGACCCCGACAAGTTAACAGACCACATGCTTGGGCACATAATGAATCACATTCTAGAACACGCCATAGATCAGCATAAATATCGACTCTTAGGTAAACCCGTTTTAGAAAAGCTGGATACAGAAAAGGATGGAGGATTAAAGATAAAATTACAACTTCCGTTATACCCTGAATTAAAGCTGGGAGACTACACTAAATATCTTAAGAAAAATATCAAAAAAGATAGAACTGCCGAGGACACCTACAAACTATTACTCGACAACGAAAAACTAGATATATCAGATCTAGTTATCACAGAGGAAGTAAACTACAGCCTCGAAAGATTAAGCACCCAAGCAAAGTCTTTAAACTTACCTCTCGAAGACTATCTCAAAGCACTGAACAAAACCATGGAGGAAGTCAAAGCAGAATACGCCGAAAACGCTGAGAAATCGGTCAAACTAGACCTTATACTTCTAGAAATAGCTAAGAAGGAAAATATCGATACACCTGATAAGGAGCTGATAGAATTAGCTAAGGTCTCAAATATTCCTGAAAAACAGATGGACCAACTTAGATCTATCATGAACCGAAGGAAAACTATTGACCTCCTAATGAAAATCTGATACTATAGGGTCACTAAATGAATAACAATTCAGGCAGTTCATCAAGTACAGGTGCAAACCCCAAAATCCAGAGTTTTCTGGAGGCTCTTCGCAACTCTCAATCTCGAACTTCAGAGGGCAGTAGTCGTGACGGTAAAGAAAATCCATTTGCCCAGTTCCAACAAAAGAAAGAGGCTGAAAAAAAACGCGCAGAAATGTTTTTCCAAGCAAGACAACAGGAGTGGAGCAAGGTATTTTCAGCTAAAGAAAAACAAGATGAGCAAAAACTAGACGAAATCAGAGCGCAACTCAAAAATCTGGCAAAACAAGTAAAAACATTAGATACAAATCTCCTTAAGGCAGTAGAGTCACCTGTTTCCGAAGCCGGCGTCTACCACGAGAACTTCCTTTCTCACATCCAAAAAATGATTCAGATTTTTAGCCTCAAAGTCCAAGAAGCCAATAGTTGGCTGTCTCTCTATAACTCACGCTCGGCCAAGAAGGGTACTTACTGGGGCATGGCCAAGAAAGGCGGCACCTCATTTACCCAAGCCAACGAGCGCTCCGTCGCCACCTCTGTTGGCTAATAGTGTCATTACGAGCGAAGTCGGAGAATCTCACACTCCATCAAAGTCATTCCCGACCTGATCGGGAATCTATACCAATAAATTCCGACAGGACAATCGCACTTCGTCAAATTTTTCAAATTTGCTCCGTGCCCGTCTCGCCTAGCTCGTTACGAGATAGGCTCCGACACTCGAGTCCACGGGCTCTTAGCCACAAAAAAATCACCGCGAGGGTGATTTTCTTTGTGGGCCCGACTGGACTCGAACCAGTGACCTCTGCAATGTCAATGCAGCGCTCTAGCCAGCTGAGCTACGAGCCCAACATCCATATTTTACCATTCCATTTTGGATGCGTCATAACGAGTTTTTACAACCATCTTCTACAAAAGTCTAAGAAATGAAGTGATATTTGTGGCTGAAAGTATAGTAAAATACACAGTATATCAATCAAAGAAACAAAACATTGGGTAAATACTATCGCATAAATCAAAATATTAGATATCCTGAAGTTCGTGTCATAGACGAAGAGGGAAAACAGCTAGGCGTCATGCCTACCAAAGAGGCTCTTGAAAGGGCTGTTGCTTTGGGGCTAGATTTAGTCGAAATTACCGAAAAGGCCAAACCACCTATTGTCAAGATAATTGGTTTTCAGAAGTTCAAATACCAAGAAGAAAAGAAGGTTCACTCAGGTAGTGCAAAGGGTGGACAAGAGACCAAAGAGATACGATTGAAGCCATTTATGGCTGAAAACGATATGATGGTCAAAGTTCGCCAAGCTGAGAAATTTCTTAAAGGTGGCGATAGAGTCAAGTTGGTGGTAAAATTCCAGGGAAGGCAAATCACCAAGAAAGATTTCGGAGAGAAACTCATGGCTACTGTCATCGAACGTTTATCTGAAGTCTCTACTCTTGTGGAAGCTCCCAAGTTCATGGGCAAGCTTTTGATTGCCCAAATTAAACCTAAGAAATAAAGAAAATGAAACAAAAGCAAAAGACAAGAAAAATCGTCATGAAACGATTTAAGATCACTGGAACCGGCAAGGTCTTACGCCGCAGCCCTTACATGCGTCACCTACGTCGAAAAAAGACCAAAAAGATGATTCGTCGATATAGACATTATCAAGAAGTAACCGGCAAGATTGCTAAAAAGATCAAAGCCATGCTTCACCTATAATCAAGCATTATAAAGAATTTATAAGCAATTATAAGAGGAAGACAAGCAAGCTCTTGTAAAACACAAATTAATATAAAAAACACATGCCTAGAGTTAAAACCGGAGTAGTCCGCCGAAAAGGACACAAAAAAATCTTAAAGCTTGCTAAGGGTTATCGAATGACCAGAAATCGTCTGTACAAAACGGCTTCAGAAGCAGTTCTACACGCCGGTCAATACGCCTTTAATGGTCGCAAGGAAAGAAAACAGCAAATGAGAATCACTTGGATAGTGAGAATCAATGCTGCCCTTTCAAACATAACCGACGCACCCAAGTACTCCAGATTCATCAAAGCTCTTTCTGAAAAGAAAATTTCTTTAAATCGCAAAGTCTTAGCCGCTCTAGCCACCAACCTCCCCGATGCATTTAAAGATGTCGTCACTTTTAGTGCCAAAAAATAACGGGTAATCTTTATTGAGAATTAAAGCTCCCCGATAAGGGGAGTTTTTGTTATCATTGATGCAGGACATCAAACCATGAAAGAAATAGAAACAGTAAAAAAAGAGCTTGAAGATAAACTTAAAGACGTTTCAACGTCAAAAACTCTAGACATATTAAAGAGTGAATTCTTGGGCAAGCAAGGAAAAGTCAACCTTCTATTCAAAACTCTACCTGTAAAAACAAACCCCCTGGTAGGGAAACAGATCAATGATCTTAAAAAAATGATCGAGACCCTTATTTCAGACAAACTAATCCAGATACTTAATTCTTCGGAACAAAAAGGCGTCGACGTTACCACCCCCGGAAACCCAACCGCAGAAGGCAGCCTCCATCTTATAACCCAAGCCATAATGGAGATTGAATCAATTTTTGCCGGAATGGGATTTGTTAGGCGACGATATCCAGAAGTTGAAACCGATTGGTACTACGCCGAAGGACTAAACATTCCCAAAGATCACCCAGCCAGGGATGATCAGGAAACATTTTATGTCAGTCAGAACACCGTACTCACGGCCCATACTAGCAATGGTCAGCTTCGAGAAATGGAACTTAAGAAAAATCCTCCGGTAAAAATGATTAATATCGGCAAGACTTATCGTAGACAACTAGACACTACTCACACCCCCATGTTTCACCAATTCGAGGGACTAGTCATCGACAAAGACATCAATATTACTCATTTGCTCGGGGTTACGGAGTACTTTGCCAAGTCATACTTTGGGCAAGAACGTCGCACTAGACTTAGACCTCATCATTTCCAATTTACAGAACCAAGTTTCGAAATAGACATTACCTGTGATGTTTGCAAGGGAACAGGTCGTGTAAATAAAGCACAGTGCAAAGTCTGCAAGTCAGGATGGTTAGAACTTGGAGGAGCAGGAATGGTCCATCCCAACGTTATCAAAAACGGGGGATTCGACCCATTACAGTGCTCTGGATTTGCTTTCGGCTGGGGGGTCGAAAGAGTTTTGATGATGAAGACGGGAATTCCTGACCTCAGACTAATTTACAGCGACGACATTAGATTCTTAAATCAATTTTAGTATGGACTTTATAATCACAGACTCAGCTTTAAGGAAATTTTTAAAAACCGAGGCAGATGCTGATACTTTGGCAAAAGACATTTCTCTTTGCGGACCAACCTTCGATCGTCTCAAAAAGATTGAAGGTGATATAGTTTACGAAATTGAAGCAATAACCAATCGAATCGACACAGCTAGTGCTATGGGAGTAGCTAGGGAAGCTGCTGCCATCCTTAGTCAATTCAATATTCCATCCAAGTTTATTAACGACCCTTATAAGGACAAGGTTAAACTCCAAGAAGGAATATCAAAGCAGTTTCATTTTAATATTGAAAAGGATCTTGTTATTCGTTTTACCGCTATATCAATTGAAAATGTAAAAATTATGGCATCAAGCAAAGAGACGCAATCTTTACTTGAAAACTGTGGACAGAGACCCGTCAACAACTGTGTTGATATTACAAACGAGTTGACTTTGCTATATGGATTGCCTAGTCATATTTTTGACTTAGACAAACTTGGCGCGCAAAGTTTAACCATAAGAGAAAGTAAAAAGGGGGAAGAGATTGTAACCCTAGATAATAAAAAAAATCAGCTAGCAGGTGGAGATATTGTTATCGAAGACGGTTCCGGGAGGATTGTTGATCTCTGTGGGGTCATGGGTGGCCAAGCAGCGGAAGTAGATGAGCATACAAAAAACATCCTATTAATCGTGCCTGTTTATAACTCTAAAAAAATCAGAAAAACATCTCTCTTAGTTCAAAGCAGAACCTTAGCCGCTCAGATATACGAAAAACAACCAGACCCTGAACTCTGCCTACCTTTACTTTCCAAAGCAGCAAATCTATTTAAGGAAAGAGCCGGTGGTGATACCTCATCACCACTATTTGATTTTTATCCTGAAAATTATCCTTCAAAACTAATTAAACTTGACTTAGACTGGTTAAATAGGTTTATTGGTATAACCCTGGAGAAAGATGCCGTAGTTTCGATTTTAGATAGTTTAGGTTTCGGAGGAACCATTGATGGAAACAACCTCACCTGTTCCGTACCAAGTTGGCGATACCACGACATTAATATCCGTGAAGATCTAGCAGAAGAAGTTGCCCGAATCTACGGTTACTTCGGACTTCCATCTACACTGCCATGTGTAAATATTCCAGTCGAGCCAAAAAATCCAATATTAGAAACAGAAAATAAAATCAAATACTATTTATCTGACATTGGTTTTCACGAGGTTTACAACAACTCCTTGGTATCTTTAGAGCTTTTGAAAAATAGTTCAGTAGACCCATCCGGAGTTATAAAACTCAATAACCCATTATCCTCAGACTACGAATATCTTAGAACTTATTTAACGCCCTCTGGATTGGAGAATTACAAACACAATAGCGGAAAGATAGAGGGTACAATCGATGTCTTTGAGATTGCCAACATCTACCAATTAGACGAAGGCAAGAGTCTCCCGCGCGAAATCTCCACCTTCTCGGCTCTAACAGACGGAAATTATTTAAGCACAAAAGGCACACTCGAATCTCTCCTAAAAAAACTTAGAATCAAAGATATCACCTTCAAACCAACCACAGAGGCCCCACCTTTTTTCAATCTCACTGCAACCGCCGATGTATTTTCAGAAAACATTCTTCTGGGTCAAATAGGAGTGATTAAATCCACCATACTAAGAAACATAGGTATAACAACAAATCCTACAGCTATTGAACTAAATCTAGTAAACCTTACTTCGCAAATTTCTAAAGGTTACATATATCAACCAATTTCTGAGTACCCTTTGGTTCTAGAAGACATTACCGTCGCCTCAGAGAAGCTTCTAGGTGACATAATGGAAAAAATTCGGAACTCCTCAACATTAATTAAGAAAATTAAGTATCTAGAGAGCTTTAAAGACAAACACACCTTTAAGGTCTATTTTGGAAGTAATGAAAGAAACTTGGAGCAGGCAGAAATAAATTCAATAAAAAACATCATTCAAAGTCGTTTTAAGGTTTAATGCGAAAAGCCGTTTAGGACCCATGCGACTCATAAGGCTAGAAGAAAAAAGCAAATTAAGGTGTCACTGTAACAGTAGCAGACGGAGAAATGCTGGGAATCGCAGTTGGACTGGGAGTAGGGGACATATAGTCTACATTTATAGCAAAATCAATTGTTTTTGACTCCTCTTTGCCTTCGTTGTTCCTGGAACTTATTCGGAGAGTGTGCTGTCCAGTGCTGACTTTCAACTTTCTAATATTTTCGCCATCGGTAATTGTATGCTCCAATACTCCATCGACAAATATCTTTGATTCTACAATCGGCTTACTGGATGCAACCGAAAAGCGAATAGTAATCTCATCACCATCGGTACGACTTCGATCTCCCGGGGTGACAATTTGAATATCCATAGATGAGCTTGCTCCACACAACTCGGTAGGAACATTGTAAATTGGATTGTTTTGTTTTATGACCCACTCATTAATCGATTTTTGCCATAAATTCTTATTAGTAAGTGGATCACTTTCCTTAATGATGACAAATTCTTTTTCATCATAGTTTCCTTGAGAAACAGATACGGGATCAGCAAGGCGAGAAGGATCATTTTTACAAAGCTTAACTCTAGTATGAATCGGATCAGGACCTGTTGGGATACTTCCATCAATAAACCACTCTTTATAACTCCCAAATCCATCATGAGCCGGATATCCCGAAATTTTATCTACCTCCACCTGAGAGACACCACTGGGAACATTAAAGGGTTTATCAGGTCTTTTGGTTAGCATGTCTAACATTTCTCTTCTCCAAATAGGTGCAGCACCGGACACGCCTGAAGCCACGTTTTTCATTTTTTCATTGTCATTATTTCCTACCCAAACGCCAACAATAAAATCACGAGTCCAGCCAATTGTCCAGTTATCACGGAGATCATTTGTAGTTCCTGTTTTTACCGCCACAGCCCTCGGGCCAAGATTCAAGTAAGAATTTTGCCCAAAAGTAAGTAGGCGAGCATTATTATCTGACAATATTGAGTTAATCAAAAAAGCCACCTTTTTGTCCATTACCTGTTCATGTTTTACCTGTTTGTGCTCAAAAATCACTTTACCTGTGGCATCTTCAATCTTTAAGATGGCTACGGGAGACACCTTGTACCCATCATTAGCAAAGGAACTGTACGCCGAAGCCATGTCAAGGAGTCTTATCTCAGCCCCCCCTAAAGCCATTGAAAGGCCTACCCGAGACATCGTTTCTTGAGTGGGCTCCAGCGAGTCGAACCCCATCTTGTACCCTTGTCGCAACACATCGCTTACACCCGTAAGAGCAATCAACTTCACAGCGGGCACATTAATTGAACTAGCCAAAGCATCTCTCAGGTGTAATAGTCCATGCTCTTTACCGTCATAATTTTTTGGAATATATGGAGTTTTTTCATCCTTACCTGGAAATTCAGTCACAACATCAGCAATTACAGTTGCTGGTCCAAAATTTTTCATAAAAGCTGTAGCATAAACCAGTGGCTTAATCGAAGAACCTGGCTGGCGTAATCTAGTTACCACATTTACCTCACCATCAATAGATGTGTCAAAAAAATCCTTGGATCCGACCATACTTAGAATTTCGCCAGAATTAGTATCAAGAATAATAGAAGCTCCATTTTTTATATTCAAGCTCTTCGTAACTTTGTCTATTTCTTCTTTTACCGCTAACTCTGCTTTTTCTTGAGCATCCCAGTCTAAACTAGTTGTGACCTTAAGGCCTCCGGTATCCAATATGGTTGAGCCATATTTATCCTCCAACTCTTGCTTCACATACATTACAAAATGAGCAGCTTTTATTTTGCTACTACCCAAACCTTTAAACTGAATAGTGTCCAGCTCTGAATTAACCTGTGTTTCCATCGCCTCCGTAATATACCCATCCTCCTTCATTCTACGAGAAACCTCCTTTGCCCGAGGTAAATATGCTTTTTTATTGCTACCTGAATATGGTGAGTACCTAGAAGGGGATTGTGGAAGACCTGCCAATAGGACACATTCTGTCAAAGTCAGTTCTTTTGGCTCTTTTCCAAAGTAAATTCTTGAAGCCGCTGACACACCTACCGCAGTTCCACCGTAAGGAGCTTCATTTAGATACATTTGTAAAATCTCATCTTTAGTAAAGGTTTTTTCAATTCTAAGCGCCAACATAAATTCTCGGACCTTTCTTGAAACAGATCTCTCATTGGTCAGTAAAATCATTTTTACCAACTGTTGAGTTAAGGTAGAGCCACCTATTAGTCTTTGACTAACTACTACGTTTTTTAAAATACGCAAAAAAGCCATGGGGTCGAATCCATGATGGGTGTAAAACTCTTTGTCTTCAATTGAGATTGTAGCTTTTCGTAGATAATCTGGAATATCAGACAAGAGTATAAATTTCCTGTCTTGATCTGTAAATACATCATAGAGAATTACCTTGCCGGTTCGGTCCAATATTTCAGATGAGTAACCACTTTTACGCTGAACTTTAGTTGGATCTGGAAGATCTCTACCAAACCAAACAAAGACCAAGACTACAAAAAGTGTTAGCCCCAACAAACCAAAAAAGATTACTTTTCCGAGATTTATCTTCCCAAGATTTATCTTAGAGAGAAGGTTGTAAGGTAATTTTATTTTGCGTCTTCTGTACATAAGCTATCTAACTTATTATAATCGAATATAGTAAACATATGACAAAAAGAAAAAGAAAACTATTCACTGCCATAATATTCATGGGATCTTTAGCACTTATTCTCACCACCTTTGCCTCACTCTTTATCACATGAGCAACACTATCTTTCCCGGAGATTCTATAACCACAATAAAGGGTATTGGCCCTGCTATGCAAGAAAGGCTGGATCGACTCAATATTCACACAGTCGGAGAACTACTAAAACACTTTCCCAGAACCTATCTTGATTTTTCCAAACAAGTTAAGATCAAAGACTTAAGAGCTAAAGAGCCGGGTTCATTTCTTGCCACAATCTCTACTCCAAAGACTTTTTATTCCGGCACCGGAAAACTAGTCACACAAGCTACAGCCAATGACTCATCTGGAAAAATAACCTTAACTTGGTTTAACAATCCGTATATAAAAAAGATAATTAAAGCCGACTCCAACTACAGTATCGCCGGCAAACCAACTTTTTTTGGTAAAGGGTTAACCCTAATCTCACCAATCATCGAAGAAGGGGATTCCTTTACCATAAACACAAAAGGCATGGTGCCGATTTATCCGCAAACGGCAGGCATTACTTCACGATGGCTTCGGAAAAAGATATTCGAACTTATTCCTGAGATAAACACCAAAGACCCCTTAAGCAACCAGTTGCTTCAAAAAAACGAGTTACTACCTTTATCCAGAGCTATCCAAAAAATTCATTTTCCGCTTGAGAACAGAGAACGCTTGCTGGCAGATAAAAGACTCTCATACAATGAACATCTAAGAATTAATATCAATAACCGACTCGAGCTTGAAGATCTTGGAAGCTCAATAGCAATTAAAATAGACTCTAATATTAATTCTAAAACAATAAGGAAAATCCCTTTTGATTTGACTGGAGATCAGATGAAAACCATAAAACAAATTGAAAAAGACCTTAAAAGTTCAGAATTTACTCATCGGCTAATCCAAGGAGAAACCGGTTCCGGCAAAACAGCACCACTATTTTTTGCCACCAATCAATGTTTAGCCTCAGGTTCAAGTTGTGCCATTCTTGCTCCAACCGAAATACTGGCTACTCAACACTACAATACCTTTAAATTACACTCCCTTTCCCAAAATAAAGTTACTCTTGTAACAGCCGAGTCACCGATAGTAATTAATGATCATATTACTCCTACTCTTTTTATCGGAACCCATGCCTTACTCAGTCAACTCCCAATATGTTTGAACCCTCCCTTAGCTTTTGTGGCCATAGACGAACAACACAAATTTGGAGTTAATCAGAGAGAGCTTCTTTTAAAAAGAACCCCCGTCCCACATCTTTTCAATCTTTCGGCCACACCAATACCTAGAACAGTAGCCCTAGGACTCCTGGGAGATATCGAGATAAGCAACTTGCACCACAAACCAGCAAACAGGTTACCTGTTAAAACTTTCGTTGTTTCACCCACCAAGTTTAAAAACAGCCCAAAATGGTTAATAACAGAACTTGAAAAAGGTAATCAGATATTTGTCGTTTGCCCTAACATTTCCGAACATGACAAAAACGTCTCTTCTGTCGAAAAAAAGACTTTAGAGTACCGGAAAATTTTTCCCGATAAGTTCCCATTGTCAGCAATCCATGGCAAGGTTGCACCAGAAAAACAACAGGAGGTTCTTACAGGCTTCAAAAATACACCAGGAAGCGTTTTAGTATCAACATCATTAATTGAAGTGGGCATTGATATCCCGACTGCAAACATAATGATCATTCACTCTGCAGAAAGATTCGGTCTCGCTCAACTTCATCAATTAAGAGGTCGTGTGGGTAGGGGAGGAGAACAGGGGTACTGCTTCTTAGTACCCTCCAGTGACGACGATGTAGAGACCGAAAGACTCCAGTTACTGCAAAAATACCATAATGGCCTCGTTTTAGCTCAAAAAGATCTCCGACTCAGGGGAGCCGGAGAAATCTTTGGAGAGAAGCAGCACGGAGCATTACAAACCAGACTAAAATATTTTTGGTCTAAAAAACTCTTCTTAGCCTCAAAGTCAGATGCCGTCAAAATTGTCCGCTCAGACAAGCAAAAAGCTTTGGAGATTGCCAGAAGGCTACTTACTTGGTAAAATCGACATACTCATCATCTCCGCGAAAGCTGGGAACTATATAAATAGAGTACAATACACACATATGGCTGCTACACCAAAAAGAAAAATATCTACTGCTAGACAAGGCAAAAGGAGATCTCAAATTCATTTAATTGAACCCAAGCTCATCACTTGTAAAAAATGTGGAAGTCTTAAAAGAAATCACTATCTTTGCCCTGTTTGCAAAACTAAATAAAAACTGTGAAATCTGCCCTAGATCCTAGACACCTCAAAAGAATCCTTGTTTTCAAGTCCCTCTTCGCCGGCAGTTTTACCGATCAACCAGAACACCCCAGCCGTGTAGACAAGATTAACTCTCACATCACCGAAATCGACGAAATTATCCAAAAATGCGCTCCCGAGTGGCCAATTTCTCAAATTAACAGAGTAGATCTTGCTGTGCTCAGACAAGCGGTCTACGAACTCCTATATAAAACCCAAACCCCAACCAAGGTCATTATCGACGAAGCCGTTGAGATAGCCAAAAGGTATGGAGGCAAAACCAGCTCAAGCTTTGTCAATGGAGCGTTGGCTGCAGCAATTGACTATACAGGCAGGCAGGAAACAACGAATGACCAACCCAAGCCTTAAAACTCTTCAAGAAGCTATTGGTTATGACTTCAAGGATGAAAGTCTACTTGAAAAGGCTTTAACACATCGATCTTGCCTAAACCAACCTGGAATTACCGACACTTACGAGAGGTTAGAATTCCTAGGGGATGCTATTCTGGAGATGCTTATCTCTGTATACCTTTACAACGAATACCCAGACAAGATGGAAGGCTATTTAACAGCTGCCAGATCTGCCACAGTTAGAACCGAATCGCTTTCAGAGATTTCCAAAAAACACCATTTCAATGATTTTATACTAATGAGTAAGGGGGAGGAATCAACCGGCGGTAGGAAAAATTCATCAATCTTAGAAGACGTTATCGAGAGTTTAATAGGAGCACTATACCTGGACGGTGGCCTCAAAACGGCCAAAAACTTCTTTGAAAAGTTCATTCTTCCAAATGCAGTTGACATAATTGCCCTAGACAAGCTCAAAGACTCAAAGTCCCTTCTTCAGGAGAAGGTTCAATCTCAAGGACTAACATCTCCCATTTATCGAACAATTGGAGAGATTGGACTTGACCACAACAAGACTTTTGAGGTCGAAGTGATCGTAGAAAACAAGCAGTTAGCCACAGGCAAAGGTAAAAATAAACAAGAGGCTGAGCAAAAAGCTGCTCAAAAAGCTCTAGAACTGATATAATACGGCTATGCTGAAAATCAAACTACAACCCACAGGCAAAAAACACCAACGCTCATACCGCATTGTCGTCGCCGAAGGTAAATCAAAATTAACCGGAACCGTGCTAGAAATTCTAGGCACTTACAATCCTCACGAGGAAGACGAAAAAAAAATTACTATCAACAAAGAAAGCTATGACTCGTGGCTCAGTAAGGGTGCTCAGCCAACAGATACTATTAGAAAGTTAGTCAAATAAAATGAAACAACTAATCGAGTACATCGTAAGTAACATCGTAAACCATCCCGAAACAGTTACCATTACCGAAGAGGCTACAGACGACAAAGACACAACCAAGTACCTTATTAAAGTTGATCCCGAAGATGTTGGCCGTGTCATTGGAAAGCAAGGTAAAGTCATCAAGGCCATTCGCCAAATAATTCGTATAGCAGCCATTCAGAAGGGCACTAGAGCCATTGTAGACCTTCTTGAGGAGGGAAATGTCGTTACCGGTGATTTACCGGCCAACGAGGATATAGTTTCAGCTTAATCTCACTCCAACGGATATCCACAAGACATCTAAACAACGAGAGAATATTGATTATTTCCTATGTCAACTAGAAGCCAAAAATACTTCCCTTTCCAACCTGCGGTTCACCTTGAGAAGATTCCTTAGCCAAAGGAACACTTAAAAGATTGTACTGTCTTAATTCTGAAGCTAGTTTCAAATCATCAGGAGTTAGTGGTTGTAACTTATTAAGATTTACCGATTTTAAAGTCGACTGGTAGTATTTTATCTCCATAGCTATCTGTACCGATTTATCTATCTCAGTCCTCGAAAGCCTAGACACTTCCTGGACATTGAGGTCTGAAACTATACCAAAGGGAAGAGAAGACTCAACTCCGGAAACAAACTTAAGTAAATTCTCTACTGGGGCAGATACTATAAGCTTAATTGGAAAAGAAGTGAAGCTTACCATGTCTCCAGTCGTAATTTGGCCTGAAACCGGAGAGACAGAACTTAATATATCTCCAGAAGGCAAATTGTAAGAAACGATTGAAACACCGGTGTCGGCACTTATTTGGCGAAGAGCGTATACCGCTGCATCAGGTGAATAACTTTGAGGCATAGAAGAGAGAATCCGAGACTGATCCTCATCGCTCAGATCAGTTCTAAGCTTATCCAAACCCACTTTAGAAATCTTCAAGATATCCAGTTCATTCCTCGAAGAAATTAGTGTTTTTTCGCGATCTTTAAGCACCTCCAAATTCGGTCGTATTACAAAAAACAGTAGCGAAAACATTACAGCAACAGCAAACAAACCAATCCCTAGATTTTTAACCATTCCCTCATTAACCCAGTTAGGTAAAACAAAGCCAAATATTTTTTTATACCCAATAATTTTAGATTCCGGCATTTTTATTTATCTCAAATTGTAATTTTGCGCTGTAGTTTCCGGTTAGATCCCTAGTTATTTCTTCAGAATACACACTACTAAAA
>CAYGCQ010000025.1:0-16437 GCA_964348455.1 uncultured Pseudomonadales bacterium | reverse complement strand
GACAAGTTCAGCTACTTCCAAAACGGATAGCTCACTGACTTGATCGACGAGTTTTGTGACTTTTTCGGTCATATTTTGTTTAATGATTATTAATTAACGAGACTTTTTAAGTTTGTCATTCCGTGCTTGACACGGAATCCAGAAAAACCTGGATGCCGGATCAGGTCCGGCATGACAGCGAGTGTTAGGCTGTCAGCTTGGCGCGTAGAGCTTCGAGTCCGTAGACGAAGTTTTGCATAGGAGCTTGAAGTTGGCGAACCAAAGCTTGTGCTGGTGCTTGAAGCTGAGAAAGAAGAGATGATAGGAGCTGTTCGCGGCTTGGTAATTTAGAAAGGGCTTGAATGTCAGCAATGGTTATTACCTTGTCATCCATAACACCTGTTTTAATTTTCAGCTTTTCGTGGTCGGATGAGAACTTGGCGATGACTTTGGCGGCTGAGACAGGGTCTGGACTGAAGTAGACAGCAGTTGGTCCTTGTAGAAAATCATGTAAATCTTTAGCAAGATCTTTTGATTTTTCTTCAAGAGCTAGACGCATAAGATTGTTCTTGGTGACGACGAAGGTGCCACCTGAGTTGTCGGCTTCGGTTCGGAGCATGTTTTGTTCAGCGACGGAAAGTCCTGCGTATTCGGTGAGAATAATAGCCTTGGAATCTTGTAAGTGCTTGGTAATTTCCGCTAACTGATGTATTTTTCTTTGGTTTGGCATTTTGTTTTTATTTTTTATATTTGATGATGTGAGATTCCTCCGCTACGGTCGGAATGACGGTTTTTGCCAAAAAAATGGCGCGTACACAAGACGCGCAAAACAGACAATCTGTTCTCGGGAGGACTTAGTGATCGCCTCCGGTCTTGGAACTTGCCTATTATACATCAAAAAAAGGCGCTCTGTAAAGAGCGCCCATGAGGGACTATTGTGTATCTGTTTCTTCGGCATTTTCTTGAACTTGTTCGTCGACAGTGGGTCTAAACAAATTTCCAATAACAACTAAGGAAATGCCGCCGAACATACCAATCCAGAAGCCTAAGAGGCTTATGATCCAGCTTGCGATTGAGGTGGCAAAAATAGCCACGCCAAAGAAGTTGGTTACCGCGATCATAACAAAGTATCCGGGTATAAGTGAGGACAGTATTATCTGACCACCGGGGAAGTCATCAGGCTTATCTGGATCAATGTCCATAATGAGGCCCAAAAGGAACTCAAAAAGGAGTGTGGCCCAAAGGAGATATTTAGCAGGAAAACCATAGATTCCTATGATAAGCAGAATCATTATGTAGACAATGGGGAGTACGTAAGAGGCACAGCCTGCATTGCTGAGTTCAGGTTTTTCTTCTTTTCCCTCTTCGTTTTCAATTTCTGCTTTTGGATTTTCTCGAGCACCAATAGGTTCGATCTCTTCCAGTACAGCAATCGTACCCTGGCTGGTGACCTTGGTGAGTCCATCACAGTTTCCACAACGCCACAGTTCGTGCTCTTTGGTTAATTTTGGTGATCCGCAAGTGTGACAGCGGATAGCTTCAGTTGGCATTTTTGCCTCCTAAGAATGATTTGAAAGAACTGTTATCAGATTATACCAAATCCTATGAGTTAGCTGGTAGAAGCTAGAAAATTATCTGATAGTGTTGAAGTTTGCGATTATGGTGTAAAATATGGGGTATATCGAATCTAAATCCTTTAGAGGAGAGAACTTTGAAAATAATCTGTTAGAAGGAGGTAGGAAATGAGTGATAAATTTAAGGAATGGTTAAAGGAAGCGAAAATTACTGGCTCCCTCGCAGCAGCTTTCTCTGCGGCCCTGACGGTTCCACCACTTTCTCAAGAGGATAAAAAGCCTGTTGTTGAAGTGATGGCTAAAGGTGCCATTAGGTACAAATGGGATGCGGCGAAAATGGCTAGCGCGATGAGAGGGCAAGGCGTGGATGTAAGTCGAATTGAGTCACTGCTTTCGACAAGTAGCGGAGACGCCATAGTGACTCCTTCCCCCGGCACTTTTTTCACCTCACCTGCCGCTGCTCCAAGTACGGCTGATTTTGGACCTGGTGGCCCTGTTGATGATATGCCCGGGCCTACAAATCAAGCTCCTGATCCCACATATACTCCTGATCCGAGCTCTAGGAGGTCTGCAGCAGTGAGAGCTCGAAGAGCAGGAAAAGCTCCAAGGAGCGCGTCTGGTGGAGGGGGCAGTTTCTTTTCTAAGCTTTTTGCGAAGAAAGATGATGCCGTCGAGCCTCAGGGTGGAAAGAAACCCGTAAGCAAGAAGATGATGCTCTACGCAGGGATCGTGGTAGTCGTGCTGCTGTTGGGTGCTGTCGGGTACTATATGTACTCTTCAAACTCCTCTTCAGCTTACGGCTCAGATTTCAACTTCGATCAGCCTGCCAGCCCCGGTGGTGAATTTGATTTTTCAGGTGAGTCCTCCACGCCAAATAGCGATCCTTATGCTCCCAGTGCACAGTCTCAACCTGCTGGATCGGTGCAAGAACTTGTACCTCAAAAACCAGATGATAATCCATTAAACTTTCGTGGAAGCTTGGATGCAAGAGGTTTCTTGGGTCGAGTTCAGAGCCTGATTTTTGTCCTTGGAATCGGCGTGCTGGTTTCGCTTATAGGTGACATTATCTATCGAGAACAAAAATTGGATGGAGTTGTCTCAGTGGCCATGGCTGTTGTGGCAATTTTTGTTCTATTACCACCCTCGGTTCCTGCTTGGGTGGGGTTGTTAATTTTTCTTCTCGAGCTGGCTTTTGTGATGGCTGTCTCTCTGGCAACCGGTAAAGATTATTCTCCACTTGCTGCAAACTTTTTGTTGGTGGCGGTTTTTGGAGGACTTATTTTTACTCGAATCGGGGCCATTCAGAGCATGTTTCCGGGGATGTTAATTAGTTCTGTTCCCCCCATTGTCCAGCTTGGGTACTACTTTTCGACCATGAATTTTGCAGCCATGGCATTTCCCTTGATTGTTTATCTATACTTTTTGATTGGGTCAATCCTCTCAGTCGTAGAAAGTATTCGTCCTAGTGGTGAGGATAAATCTTCAAGGTGGGGATCATTGGCTGCCGGAGGATTTGGATTGTTAATTTATTTTATTTTCCTACTGGCAGTTCATCTGGCTCCTTGGGTAAGCTTTCTCATAGCTTTTTTGTTGACCGTTGCAGGTTCAGCAGCTCTGAGAAGTCAGCCTGCCAAGCAGTGGGTGGCTCCTGAATGGAGTGTTCGTTCACCATTTGATGGCGCTATGCTCTTCACTGCGATTTTACTACTGATCGTGGTCATTTTTGGCCAGCAGTGGTGGTTGGTAGGATTGCTTTAAGTGAGTAATGTTAGTTTGTGCCCCGCCGAAAGGCGGGGCTTTTTGTCATTCCTGGCTTGACCAGGAATCCATTAAATTACTCCTATAATTGTTCTATGAGAAAGTATTTTGTATATATTTTGGCTAGCTCTAAATATGGTACTTTGTATGTCGGAGGAACAGGAAATTTACAAAACAGAATGAATCTACACATTTCAGGCAAAATTAAAGGTTTCACTCAGAAATATTGTGTTGATAAGTTGGTTTATGATGGAAAAGATTTTGGAAGATTGAATTAATTGAAGCAACTAATCCTGATTGGGAAGAATTAATTTAATTCGGAACTTATTGGATGGATTCCTGGTCAAGCCAGGAATGACGGGGACCGTATTTACTGTAGATCTGGATTCCTGGTCAAGGTCTCCCAGGCGACTCTGCGACCCGGAATGACAGATTGTTGCTTATATAAAAGCCCCCTCAATTGAGGGGGCTTTGAAGTATAAAACTATTTGTTGACGTTGGTTCCATCGCAGCGGACTAGGGGATCACCGCGAGTAGGACTCATGACGATGTTCCAGCCCTTGACTCTGTAAATCTGAGCCAGTTCAGGAGTGTAGAAAGCCTTTACGGCTTCATAGAACTCACCGCCAGGCATCATGTCTGCTTCGATGTAGGAGTAAAGAGTGTTTACTTTGTCGGGAAGAAGAGCGATAGTTTTGGCCTTTTTGTAACTATCGATGCGAAGGGCCTCTTCGTTGACTTCCAAGTCGTAAACCCAAGGTCCAATATCTGGGAGCAAGCGTTCATCCTTGGTCTTGATCGTGTAGCTATTGTCCTGGGGCGCGGCTTGTCCGGTTTCGACCGAAGTTGGTGTATTTTCCTCAACACTGGTGACACACATGTTGCCGGAGAAAGTTACCGTTGCCGTAGCCATGAAAGTTACTTCCATTTTTCCGTTTACAAGCTCTCGCTTGGTCTCGGTCCAGTCATCACCTAGAGTGACGCTTGGGTGGAGAACGAAGTTGGCTTGTGTGCCTCCAGTCATAACACCCTTGTAGATAGCGGTGTACTCAATGGAAGCATAGCGACAGAGCTTATTAAGTGGCCAGACAGCGTCACAGGCATTGTTTTGTATGGTTACGGAGCTAGAAGCGGCTCCGAAGACGTCCTGGCTATGGATATTGGTCGAGATGTTTAGCCAATTTTTGGCTTGGCTGTCCATATAGGTTTGGAGGCCGGCTAGATCGCCGACCTTGATGTAGACGAGTTCCGGCTCCGGGACTGTGTTTCCACCTTCGGAAAGTTGAGTAGCAGATATGTCCGGAACATCCATCGAATCTTTGGGTGGTGGGTTGTGGATCTCTGTGTCGGATGGTGACCGATAGAAGCGGCTGTAAAGATAAAAACCTCCGAAAGCCACAGCGACCAAGATAAGAAACTGTAAAAGAATACTAAGATTGTTTTTCATGCGAACCTCCCGATGAAAATAGTGTTGATTTCAATGAGCAAATAATGTTCTCAAACTGAAAGCATTCTACTTCTTTTGTGAGTTGAAAGCGAATAGTGACAAAAATGCTCCGATATTATCGGAGCATATTAAACTAGTTGAAAGGAGTGAAGAGCCACCCGTTGTAGGTGATCCACGGCCAATCCCGGGGAGCGACATCTACGACCGAGGTCATGTAGAGGTTCATACCGTTGATGCCTTTTCCGTTTTCGGTTCTCCACTGACAGAGATTTGGGGCATAGATGTGAGCTTGAATCGGCGTGAAGTCAACAAGGTAGATGTTGACATTCATCTGAACCGGAACTGCGTTCGGCCAGCCTAGGATTGAGCCATTTATGGCGTCCGGACTGCAGGCAACAAAAGCGGTGTCTTGACCAACTGCATTAAGGTAAAACAGGAGATCATCCAGGCTGATATTGGCTCCGTTGGGAGGGAAGTTGCCGGTTCCACTAGGTGTGGCGGTAGCTGGTAAGGCAAGAATCGGAACTTCTGTCGGAGCGGAATTCGGCGGGTATATTACAGCGTCGACGGCTACGGGAGTTTGATATGCAACATCAGGGAACGCGGTGAGCGTTGGGACATCGACACCTGGATTTGAGATCTGGGGTGGTTCGGAGGTAGACACCTGATTGCTGATGTAGTCTTGAATGGTGAATGAAGCGATTAGGCTTTTAATTTCCGAGCCATAGAAGTAAAAAATGCCTACGAGTACAAGAATAATCAGTCCGGGGACAAGGATGTTTGGGGATTTTCTTTCTTGGTTCACGGGACACCTCCTGAGATTTTAATGTTCTGGCATATTATATCTCATATACAAAAAATCCCCAGGAAGGGGATTTTTTGTGACTCGCAGCTGTGAGTTGTTATTCGCTGCCGAGGTGGATTTTGATACTAGGAGTGTGAGTGCAAGAAAGGTAGGCATTCTTGATCTTCGTGGCTCCGATGGATCTGATGGCTTCCGCAATGTTCTCGGCTAAGGCTTTGGCGTCTTGAGTAGACTTGCCTAGAGCAAGGTGGATGATAGGGAACTTGGCTTCGGTTTTGTAAGGCAGAGTGCCACCGGCAGTCAGCTCAGCTGATCGCTTCTCAGGATTCTCTGTAACGGTACCTGACTTAGGGTTTGGCATAAGTCCCTTGGGACCGAGTACTTTGGCTAGCTTGGCTAGTTTTGGCATGTCTGAGGGGGTTGCCAGAAGAATACTGAAGTTAATCTTTCCGGACTCAATCTCTTTTGAGACTTTGTCTGAGAAAATCGCGATCTTAAGCTCTTTGCCTGTGCTGTGAGGAAGTTTTAGTTCACCTCTTAGTCCAGTTTCTCGAGTGTTGAGGGTAAGTTCGACTGTTTTGAGCTTGCTGTTTGCTGAAAGCTTCTGAAGTTTGGCGATGGCTTTGTCGATAGGATACATTTCATCTTTTTTAATCTCTTTGGCCATGAGTTTATACTTCTTACCACGTTTCTTAGGGGCAATTACCTTTTTGGGGGCACTAAGTTCTTCGGCGATGACCATTTCTCCATCGACTTCGGCAGGAACAGAGACGACTGCTTCTTTTACAGTGTCGGCATTGTAGAGTAGGCGGATGGACTCAACGTCTTTTTCGGTGATGCCATTAATAGCCATGAGTTCTCCGTCTTCTTTTAGGACAAGTTGTTCAGGTTTAAGACGAGCTTCACGAAGCGCTTCTGCGACGTGGGTCGGTAGATCCGAGTATATTTCTTTCCAGTTTGTTCTTTTCATATTTTTGTTTAGTTATTTTTGGATTCCTGCCTTCGCAGGAATGACAGTGGACTATTATTGAATGGTTACACCCATTGATTTACAAGTACCTTCGATCATTTTGATAGCTGATTCGATGTTGCTTGTGTTCATGTCGGCCATCTTTTTCTCGGCGATAGCGCGAACTTGGTCTTTGGTAATAGTGCCAACCTTTTTCTTGTTTGGTTCTCCTGAGCCTAGTTTTAGGTTTAGAACTTGTTTGACAAGAGCGCTAACTGGAGGGGTTTTTAGTTCAAACTTGAAGGAGCGGTCTTCGAAAATAGTGACTAATGCCGGGACCATTTGACCCTTCATGTCGGATGTCTTGGCATTGTACTGCTGGATAAACTCCATGATATTAACACCGTGTTGACCTAGAGCCGGACCTACGGGAGGAGCCGGATTGGCGGTACCACCTGGAAGGTTTAGTTTCAGGATGGCTTTGATTTTTTTTGCCATATTTGTTGATATATATTTTTGTCATTCCCTACCTGACCGGGAATCTATATAAATAAAGCACTTATTTAACGGATTCCTGCCTGCGCAGGAATGACGAGAGTTTGTTAATAGCTGATACGAAAAGGGGGTTTGGACTAGTCGGTCGGATGGCGATGATATGGTAATCAGTAGTGTGACTTAGTTCGCATCTCTTTTCGAGTAAGCTCCCTCATCTATGACGAGGTAGGGGAATTATAACACGCCTAGCCCTTTTTGCTATTAAAAATCCCGCCGTGAGGCGGGATTGAGCTTATTCTGTAGAATCATTTGTCCAGCTTCTTGACATCACCAGACATATTTGCGCATTAAATAGATATAGAGCAACATGGCAAAAACCCCAGGTAGTAGTCCACAAATGAATGGTGATGTCGCTTTATATACTGCAAAAGCCACACAAATGATTGAAATAAGTGCGAATATTGGATCTTTGGCTTCTTTGAGGTCACTGAAAAGGACAAAGATGAGCAAAACGATTCCTAAGCCAAGGACGAAACTGATGGACATAATGATTTCTGGACCACCAATATAGAACATTAACGCAAACGTCAAAACATAGGTGAAGAAAAAGTCTAAGAATTTCTTGAAATTCATGGTGATTTCCTTTCAGTGTCAAAATGCGATCATTAAGCCTGTAGTATTACATATTGAAGCTCGGGAGTAAAAAAACCGGCCGATAAAGAAAAATAATATTTAGCACTGCGTGTTTTCTCCTTTTTAGGACTCATAGAGAGCGACAAAGCTGATGGTCTTGCGAGAGTGAGACTCTCCCTTGAGGAAGATGAATTTTCTGTCAGGAATTTTACCTGTCTCCTTAACATTAATTTCCAGCTTGTGGGCGACCTCTCTTTTTTTCGCGCCGATCCTTGGGTGACCAATGAAGATGTAGGTTTGTCCATTGAGACTGTTAATCTCTAGAATGGCCGGCTTTCTTAGAGCCTTGACCCACAGCGATTGATCTTTCGATTCATAGGCTTCTTTGGCCAGATTAGCAACATTTTGTCGGTAATCGAGGATGACGATGTTCTGTATCTCTTTGATTCTGTAGATTATTTGAGGCCTCAGATAGTGAAAACTGACATTCATAGCAGACTGAAAGACATCAAGACTCAAAGTCGGATCTTGAATGAGAATGAGGTTCTTAATAGGGTCATTGATGGTGACTAAGGATGTTCCAAAAAATACTCTTTTAATCACTGGCATCTACGGTCTCCGGCTGACTCTTGGGAAGGTGCTGTTCTGAATCAGTTTCTCGTTTACTCAGAGAAAAGAAAGAAACTTTATTCTGCGCAGATTCGACTTCGAAGGCCTCAAGAATAAGGTAGTCGTAAAAGGGAATTTCATCGTTTAAACGAGTAGCTACCCAAAATAAGTATCTGGGGTCTTCCGGGCTGTCAGCTTCTGTAATTTCTACGGTAAAAAACTTTCCATTTTCTTCGTTGTGGTCATCTATGCTGACATTGATTGTAACTAGTCCAGGATGACAGAGATCATCGGCGACGTGTGTGACATCGATGATCTTTTGACTTGTGGCCAGGGTGATGGAATCGATAGATCTTTGGCGACTGTCGTAAATAACTACGTTTGGAACTTCTGGGACTGTAAACTTCAGCTTTCCAGATTCAAGTCCTTCATAATTTAAAGCCCCTTCAGGTCCTTGGATGTGTATATCGCAAACTTGTGAGAAAGGTAATATCGGCATAGTGATTTCTCCTTGTAAAAGTGCCTTCGACTCTGACTATTTTACACTAGATAATTATGGGGTGGAAGTTAGTTGGTGGCTGGGAGAGTGTAGAGAAGTTCCGGAGACTGGGTGATTGTGGGCGTACTATCAGTGCACTCGCCAGGAATGTAGCTGGAGACGGCATCTAGGCTGGCTTCACACTCGTTTAAGTATGTTTTTCCATTTATTCCACAGACAGGAGTGTAGAGATCACTACAAATGATTTCTGGGGTTTCTGTTTGGGCTGGAGTTGGTGGTGGAGTGACAGGGGCTGCGGCAGGCTCGGAAGCCTTACTTCTAATTTCGGTTTGGGCTCGGGGAAGGAAAATTAAGCCTACAATAAGAAGTACTACAACGACCAGAATCGGAAGAGCAACCCAAAGTGATTCTTGCCCGCTTAGATTTTTCATAGGAAGTAGTTTAAATATGGCAGAAATGCGGGCGGGCGTCAAGCCAGGTTGACTTTTGAGGCTATGTGTGGTATTATGGGATGTTCTAATGTCGAGTTTGTACCTGAAAAAATAAAGGAGAAACTATGAAAGATTTTTGGAAATTTTTCTGTGCCGCAATTTTGGCGATAGCATGCTACTCGTTTACCACTGCCTACGTTTCTAGCCATGTTTTGGTTGTCGGGGCAGGAAACGGTGTGGGTGGAAGTTATGTAATCAACCGTGTAGCCGGCCCGTGGACGAATCCGAGCGATGTTTACAGTGTCTACATGATTCCGGTAACAAATGTTGAAAACGGGACCGGAGGGTGGAATTTGCAAGATGGTAAAGACGAAGTTGTCCAAATATTGGACAAGTCTTTGCGAGGACGTGATGGTTCTGACACGGTTGGGGGGTCTGCAAATGAGGACAACGTTATTAGCACAGATGTGATTTATGTGGTGGTATGTGCTCCATCCGGACTATCGACTTACGCTGAAGTCCAACAGTACAGTTGGAACATAGACGGGGACAAAAAGGGTCCAAGGCACAATTATATTGGGTACAACTTCAATGATATGGGGAGCGGACCGCACCTACAAGTTCTGAGGTGTGGAAGATAGTAACGAAGTATGTGTTTTGACGAGAGGGGGATTTATTTCCCCCTCTTTTTTTGTACCCAGGAAACCCCGCACAAGGGTTTGTACTCAAACCTTGTGCGGGGATGAATGGGAAGAGCATGTCATCGCCGAAGGCGATGATATGCTGGTAGCATGAAATGAAATACAGTCAGGAAACCCCGTACAATGCTGAGCGAAGCGGAGTCTGTGCGGGGAGGACGTCATTTGTGGCTAAAAATGTAGAAATAAGTCAGTTACAATATATTTCTCGGCGTTAAAAAACCCCGCATAAACGGGGTTTGGAGTGCTGAAAATTTCGTTTCTATGACAAGTTACTTGAGTGGAGTGCGATTAGTTAGCTAAGCGCAGAATGCCATTATCATCGATGATAGTAGCCATGGGCTTAGCGTGGTGAATGGCTTCCATAAAAAGATAGAGGAGGGCATCCGAGATTTGGATACAGCCATTTTCTTCAAATATGAAACCTGATTCAAAAATAGCTGACTCACTAAGGTTGCCTTGTTTGATCAAGTGGTAGATAACACCTGTCTCGCTTTTGGGGTATATCGAGTCATCTTTGCTTATCACTCTTGTGGCCTCAATGAGTATTTTTTTGAAAAAATCATCATATGAATTTTCCGTGAGGGTTGTGATAAGGATTTTTGAAAAATCAACAGGATTTCCCCTTTGGCCCAACTGATTGAGCAGAGACTTCAGGTGAAGCCAAGGTTTGAAAATTACTTCGTGCACTGGTCTGTAGTAAATCCGATTGACGAATTGACCGCTAAAAGTGGCTTTGTGTAAAGATGGGGACCAGAACCAGATGGGTTGTCCTACATACGGAACTCTGACCGGGTACTTGGTTTCTCCATGGCACATGTAGCCCTCTGGTTTTTGGTATGGCCAGCTATATGAGCCAAGCTCCATGCAGTCGGCGATGGATGTAGTGTATATATGAAATTCTGACGATTGCCCATATCCAATAGTGAAGATTTTGATGGGTAAGTTGTGGTCAGTGATAATGATGAATGGTTGGGACGGATAATTTCTTACTGAGTCTTTGGCAATATCTGAAACTGGAAAGTGTAAAGACATGAAACCTCCAAAAATGTAAAATATTTGAATCTGGAGAATTATACCACTGGACTATGGGTCTGTGTTAAAATACTGAAAATACTTTGAAAAAGGAGATAGAATGGGCAGAGGTTGTTATAGACTGGCAGGCATTTTTGGTGTGATGGCATTGGGATTAATGGTCTTTGGGGTGATGTTTGGAGGTGCGCCGGCTATTGTAGGTTCAGTGTTTACTATGACCGTTGGCTCGTCAGGTTTTTGGACGGTGCTGGTAGCACTCTTTGGTTCACTGGCCGCATTCGCGGGGTTGGTTTTTGATCTCTTTTTGGATGTGTAGGTAATTTATCCGGGTTTGACCCCGGATATTTTTTGTACAAAAATATCCGATAAAGGAACAAGGTTCGTTTGAAGAATGGAATGGATTAGATCTTGGAGACTTGGAGGAAGTCGAGCTCGACGGGTGTCTCACGGCCAAAGATACTTACCAAGACAATGACTTTGCCTTTGGCCTCGTCGATGGCTGAGATGGTCCCTAGAAGGTCGGTGAATGGTCCCTCGATAATTCGGACTGCTTCCCCCATGGTGTAGGCAGACTGGAACTTAGGAGCGGCTTGTTCACCAAAAGCGGTAATAGCTTTAACTTCGTTCTCCGGAAGTGGAGTGGGTTGGTCTGCTGTGCCGACGAAACCGGTAACTCCTTGAGTGGTACGGACGGCAAGCCAGGCATCGTCAGAAACAATCATGCGAACTAGGATATAGCCCGGGAAAAGCTTTTCTTTGATGGTGATTTTCTTGCCTTTGCTGATTTTGATTTTTTCTTGGGTAGGGATGAGGATCTCGTAGATGTTGTTGGTGAGGTCCATGGACTCGACTCTGGTCTTAAGAGTAATAGCGACACGATTCTCATGACCGGACTGGGTGTGAACCACGTACCACTTGGCGGAATCAGGGACTTCGGGGGTGATTACGATGTGATTGGGGTCCGCAACCCTTAAGGCGGCGTTTGAGTCGATTGCTTGTACTTTGTCTTCTTTAAGTTTCATGTTTTGTTTTAGCGGTTTAATACTGCTTGTAGGGCAGCGGTAAAGACGTAATCTAGTCCACCTGCATATAAAGAGACGATGGTGGTAGTAATAATTACCAATACCGTCAGCTTTATGGCTTCCTTGTGAGAAGGCCATTTTACTTGGGTCAATTCTAGCTTGACCGAGCGTAAAAATTCAAGTGGTCGAGACATCGAGTTATTTTATCACGCTTGGAATGTTTTTGGTATGTTTGTCGATTTGTCATGCCGGACCTGATCCGGCATCCAGGATTTTTCTGGATTCCGTGTCAAGCACGGAATGACATGATAAATGTATAAGATGGTAAAATGTACGGGTAGTTTAATATACTGTTAATTGGAGGCAAAAATGGTACAGACCATTGGACCAGTATGGATAATAGAAGGAAGTTTGAGAAAAACGGTGAACTTAGCTGTCAGTGAAGCACCGGTGGGAGCAAAAAACTTTGTTGTCATTGTGCACACATCAGGGTTACAGGAAGTTCATGATGCAACAATTGCGGGTTTACCTATTCGATTTGATGCATCTTTGGGGATTCAAGAACTGCAAGGGATGATTAGTGTTGAGTACGAGGTTGTGGCTGAAGTCGTTGTATAATTTGTAGAGCTCGTTAATCTAATATTTTGAAGGAGAGTGATCATGTATATATCTACGAGATCGATTGCCGTTCAATTTACGGTTCCAATGACGGTGGAGAGTTTTTTGAAAGATATAACTCCGGCGGTAAAAGAGCTGGAAAAAGAACTTGATGAACATGCCACTGGAAGGTCAGTGACGGTGTGTCTTGAAGGTACTGTCGGAATGAGAGATCCCGAAATTAACGGCATGCCTGTCTACCAAATTGGACTAGGACAGGGGTATGAGTTGGACACTGTACATCTCGGTCATGGGGTGGATAATCTTGAGAATTTTAGAATTCCACCCGCTGGGGTAATTGGACTGTAAGTAAAATAACTTTAACCCCGGTGAAAGCCGGGTTTTTTTATTGCCGGTGCGGAAGCTGGAGTTCGTATGTAAGTCAGGGTTATAATCGGAAGGTACGTTAAACTGGAAATAGAGGAGACAAAATGTTTCACCTTACAAGAACGATGACGTTGTTGGACAAACTGACAAGTGGCAAGTTAATCAAAGAAGCTCATTTGTTTGAGGAACTCGGTATTGGTGCACTCGAGGCGAATGTATCAGTTGAGGATGTTTTGACCGAGATTGCAGAAGAGCTGTGGAAGGATGTGCCCGTTGACGCTGACAGTCAGGTCTTGATTCTTTTTTTGAACAATGTTTACGTTGAGGATGCAGGGTTTGTTGAGCTTGGTGAAGAGAGTGAACGCTTACAGGTACGGATTGATCCGGCTGGGGGTGCACACCTCGAAGGCTCTGTCTGTATTGGCTACGGTCATGGGAATTTAGAGTAGTTTGCAGTGTGTTATTTAAGCCTCGATGAAAGTCGGGGCTTTATTTGTGAAAATAGTTGACGAGGGTGCAAAAAAAGTATTAAATGATTATGGCTCTGGTAGTTGTACAGGAGTTGGGAGGATTTCCTCCACAAACTCCGTGTACGGGGAGCGTAGTGTCAGATTTCTGACCAAAAGTCGTGAGTCGTGACCAGTTAACCCAATATAGTAGTAACGGGGAAAGCCCCCAACCCTGTCAACCCAGTGCCATTCTAAACTTGGCTGATGTACCGATGACCGCTGCCAAGAATAGGTCATAGGTTCGTTTCTTCGTGACCCCCAATCAAAACGAACCATTATCTCTAACGAAGGTTCTCTTTCGTCGGGCTTCGCAGAGCCGCGGAATTGAGAGCGAGGACAGATTTGAGTAGGGGAATCCGGGCACAAAATACTTTTTATGCCGAAAATGATCCTTTGTGAACAGCAACTGGATTAAAAGCTTTTACCTAATTGTGGAATTGGGGAGCTTGTTTTAGAAAGTATAAAGTGAAGCAGATTGTTTTATTTTTAAGCTGTTAAGCGGTGTTTGTTTTTGTTTGTACACCGTAATGGACGGTTTTTTATGGGCTATTGTATAATTCGAGTTGTTCGCATACTTTGAAAATGGAGGAATAAATGAAATTACCTGAGCGAATTGCTGTGTTTTCCATGCTCCTGTCGGTCTTGTCTTTAGTATTTCTGATTGTATTTCAGTCAAGTTTTTGGCTCCCGATGGGGGTCGCCGTGTTAGCTTTTGTGATAGCGTTGGTTGGTGGGTTGATTGAAGGCGGCAACGAATTCTTGTGGCCGGAATAGGGGAGAGGAGCTTCGTTATCTGGGTTGGGGTTTTTATGCCTAGAGGGTTGACAAGATGGGGTATTTGTGATATTATGGGTCCATTGACATTCTAATTTCCCGAGGAGGAGAAATGCGTAAAATTCTTCGAGGTATTGCCTTAGCCTTCATAATTTTGGCGATACTAATGGTTCTTTTTGACCTGCCTGCAGCTTTTAGCTTCTGTCCAGTAGTATCTGTCATACTTTCGTACATCTTCGCCATGTTATCGAGGACGAAAGTGACCAGGAACGGTGTCGAGCTGTAAGTTAAAAGGAGCAGGAAATGAAAAACATTTATGCAGTTGTTAAAAACTGGATTTTGCTACGCTTACACGAATTACTTAGGTTTTTCAGTAAATAATAATGATTTAGGTGCTCATAAGGGCACCTATTTTTTTGATCAGTATAAAACAAAGTGATATAATCCTATAAGTATAGATAGGACATTCAAAATCTTTGTATGAGGAAAGATGACATCGCAGTAGCTTGGAACAATAAAAAATAACTGAAGGAGATTTTTGTGAAGACAAATACAATGTTTTATTTCCCTCCCGTGAGTTCTTGGATAACTCTACTAGGGGCAAGCCCAACGGTGAACGTCGATGTCAATGTCGGAGACTATGTTGAGCTCCCAGATGGGGACACATATCTGGTGACCAAGGACATGTCCAGCCGGTATGTTCTTACTACCAATGTGCCAGCCGGTGCGAAGGTCCATGAGGTAAAGGTTTGTGACCCTGCCCAGTAAAGAATAAGTGAGTCCTATCAATCGACAGGGCTTTTTTTGTGGTTAAATCGACTTGAATTGATATGGAAATAGGTAGATTGATATACAAAAATCCTCGCCGTTAGGCGAGGGAATTGGTCCTACTTTACAGTACGGATGATGATGGGGTTGAATTGAGGTCCGACAGGATATCTCTGATCTACAGGGCGTGCAGGTAAGTGATCGATATCTTCGTCTGTTGATGTTGCCGGGGTAATGTAAATATCTACCAGAAATTCCTTCGAAAGAGCTTCGGCGATGGGAAGAAAGGTATCAATCATTTTTTCTTCCCGAACCTGAAGCGCCCAGTTGATCCCCTTGGAACCACTGGGCAGATCTTTAGGATTCACATCAAGAAGAAGAAGAGCTTCTGCGGCGTAAATTGCATCTTCGTCTACCTTTGCTTCTTTGGCACTTGAAGTTACAAATCCGAGCTGATGAGCTTTGGTTCGGGGCTTGGTGCATAGCCCGATAACAGGGATGTTTTGAAGCTCAGCGCCGATAGCCGGACCGCAGTTGAATTTATCCGGATTGAGAATGAAAAAGAAATGTCCGTTGGCGGCGGCAAAGGCGTTCAGGAACTCTTCGACTTTGAATGACATGGGGTCTTCAATAAATACTGGCATGTTATCTCCTTAAGGTGCGGTTTTGATTACCCAGAGATTTTATCATCTTCTAGGATAGTTTACAAATAAAAAACCCTCGCCGTTAGGCGAGGGAAGCGTTTTTGCGAGTGCTGACATAAACGTCAGGCGCATCAGTTTTGTAGAATACCAGCAAATATTTTCTTTTTCTGTCGGCATCGCCAAATATTTCTTTGACAATTGCGTCTCCAATATTGTGATTGGCACCACCAGAAAAATAACAAGCTCTGTTCTGGAGATGAATAAAGTATCCCGCATCGTTGATTCCAGGTGTTCCACCCGACTCAGTTTGAGTTACGGGGATGCTGTAATCCAGGATATAAAAACCTTTTTTGTTCAATTTTTTCTGGACTTTAATCAGTTCTTTGTTTACCACCTTGGCAACTGCGATCAGCAGACCCCAGCCTAAAGTAGCCAGAATTACAGAAATCCAGGCACTTTGTGTAGCTCCGAACCAACCTGTGCCGGTTAAGCAGATGAAGAATACTATGACCGAGAAAAGCCAGAGAAATGCGTGGATATTAATTCTCATTCCGACCTCCATTTTTTTAGAGTACCCCATGGAAGCCATGGGAAGAAGTTTTTTTGTTTACTTCTTGTTGTTATGGTGGATTATATCAGATGACTAGAGCTATGGGGTGTGGGTAATTATGTGGATTGTTACTGGATTCCGGGTCAACAATCGGAGATGACAACGTAGATTTGAATAGATTCCCGATCAAGGTCTCCCAGGCGACTCTTTGATCGGGAATGACAACTGGAATGACATGATTGTGTTTGGTGGGGGGGGGTGATATAAAAAAAGC
>CAYGCQ010000024.1:0-18769 GCA_964348455.1 uncultured Pseudomonadales bacterium | reverse complement strand
CCGGCCAAGATCATAATTTTAGAAATCTTGGCTGGGATGTGATCTCAAAAAGTACCCTTGATTTTTTTGATAGATATTTAAAATAATATTGCGTACAATGAATATACATGATTTCAACTAAACTTAAAAAATTGCTCGGCATATCGCTTTTGCTTATTTACGCACATGGTCTTGAGGAAATCATCACCGGATTTTACCCGAGCGATCGCTACATGATCTTCTTCAGCAGTTTATTCGCCTCAATTCCCCAGGCAACTTACTGGATATCACACTTGTTGTTTTGGGTTTTCCTACTTATCTCATATTTGTTGGTAATCGGAGGCAGATGGAAGTATTTTGTCCTCGCTTTATTTGGAACAATTTTTTTTATCGAACTACACCATCCAATCGATGCATTTTTAACCGGAGGCTATTATCCTGGGATGATTACAGCGCTAATATACCCTTTCATCGGCTTCTTTTATTGGAAGCAGTTGATAACTGATTGGAAATCTAACAATAAAGGTGGTGATGCATAATGGATGAAAAGCAACAAACATATACATGCCCCATGCATCCCGAAGTAAGATCGGACAAACCTGGAAGCTGTCCCAAATGTGGTATGGATTTAGTTCTCGAAGAAAATAAACAAGAGAATTAATAAATCCTCACGATTTCTTCATACATGTGTTGTTAGACTACGGTCATATGTATTACTATGTAAACTGGATACTCGTAATTCTCAATGTCGGTATATTTTTCTATTTCCTAAAAAGCTCATTTAAGCCTCGAACAAAAACAGATTGGCGCACTAATCACTTAAGAGTGGAATAAACTCGTGTAAATCGTTAAGCGGTATTTTTCGAAACTCTTGCAGTCTTAAATCAACAGTATAACCTTTAAAATCTGGTAAAATTCTGATCATATATTTTTCCTTTCCCGGATACCATCCGCGGGGTTGGGGCCCCGCGGTGGATACACTATTTATAATTTTGCTTTTGGCATAACCTCACTAATTCTCTTTTCCCCAAAGTAGAGATCTCGCTCTATCCCTAAACCTAACTGGCCGCGATAGCTTTCCAGCTCATCCAGAGAAAAAGAACCCCATTCGTCGTTCCAGTCTCCAAAAATCGAGACATAGCCGAAGAATATTTTCTCTTCTGGGTCATATTCGGTCGCATACCATGTACCGGCTCCGCTTGGATTAAAAAACTTTGCGATAACTAGCGGGTCTTTTACCTCTTCTTGTCTGCCAACCTTTGCAAATCTTGCAAGTAGCTCCTTTGTTAATAGCTTCATATTATTTTCACCTCCTTTCTTTTGGGTCTTCCCTGATAATTTATTTTTGGGAAGCATGCCCATGCTTCCCATACCAGGGAAACCCTCAAGCAGGGTGAAATTTTGCAAGGGCAAACGAAGTGCAGTTTATTGAAGCGAAGCGGAAACCCTTGCAAAATGAGGGGTCAGACCCCTTCTTATTAGTTTTTGAAACTAAAAGGTGTACCATTGCGAATGAAAGCTATGAATACCGCCGACGATTTTTTATCAGGACTCGTGAAAGGATCTACTCATATAATTTCTAGTCCAAAAACAATTGAAGACCTTCAGAAAAAAGGGGTTAAGTTTGATGAAAAACCTAAGAAAACTGAAGGTCAATTCTTAGATGAGCTTTTCGCCGAACGAAGAAATGCGTCAACAACTCTAATTAAGAAGTTCCCCAGGGCCCCGCAGATAGCTATTCCTACAATCGGTTTTTTATATGACGAGATCCGAGAATGCATACTCTTTGGACAATTCGGGGCAGCCATATCATTAAGTGCAGTGCTTATAGAATTTTCCCTTAAGCACGCTATTGTGAGAAAAACACGCGGCAATGCTTACGATAAAGAAGAATGGGATCGTATTGAAAACATGGAGCTTGGCCCGACAATAATTGAGGCTAAAGGATTAAGCATCATCAACGACAGGCAAGAGGAGGCACTTAAAAGTTTTAAAAATAAAGTAAGAAATCCTTATTTACACTACAACATAAAAAAGATTGTCAAAAAAGTAGCGGCCAACAAAATAAAAAAAATCAATGTAAATACACAAAAAGTGGAAGAGTTAGATATTCCCGCTGAAGAAAACCCCGTTCTTTGGGGTTTCGCGAAAAAGTTTGTTGATAGGGAAACAGTGTTTGATGTTTTTACATTTGCAGATAGAATGGTCAAAGAACTCCTTGAGGTAAAAATATGACTTTTGACGGATACTTTGAGCGATTTGAAAAAATGCAACGATGGATCATAGCAGATTTGACACGATCTACACTTGATGCAAAAGCAAACTTTCTTGTGGCTATGGGCATCTTTAATTATATAGAAGTACTTGGATCTTATTTTGTTCCGGATACTAGGCGAGGACATGCTTCACGAAGATTTAATTTTGCATTTCAAAACCTCTTCTCTCCACCATATCAATCGATATTTACCCAACTTCAAACGCTAACTACCGGAGCATATGATAGTTTACGATGTGGAATGACGCATGAATATTTAATAAAGACTTACACTGCAGCAGGTCATACTATTGACATAAACTTCACAATCTATGGCGTAGACGATATAGCTGGATACACGAGTAATATCCTTACCAAGGATTGTGGAGTGGAGCTAGTACTAATTGGAGTCAACCACCACCTCAGAATCTATAACCCTCGTTTGATACACGATTTGAATCTAGCATTTGAAGAGTATAAAGCACGGCTGTTACGAAACGACGCCAATTACCAAGCAAATTTTCTCCAACGGTGTGCTGATATACACCTTGAAAAATTTGAATAATATCAATTTAAAATCCTCACGACGTTAATTATCGGCTATAATACAGCATATGTTGACGAAGTCAGATTTTCTTCTGTTTCTTGAGGCACCAATGCACTTATGGGCAAAAGAGCATGGAAAGTTGCAAATAACTGTGCCTTCTACCTATGATCAGCATCTCATGAAGCAAGGATATGAGGTCGAAAAAGTTGCGCATGACTACCTCATACAATACGTTCTCCCCAAATACAACCATGCCCAACTTTTGTGGCAACATACATATGTGTCGGGCGAATATCAATCGCGGGCTGATGGAATTATCCATGACCTAGACACTGATACCTATGATGTCTACGAAATAAAAAGCTCAACTTCAGAGAAGAAAGATCATTTACCAGACGCCACATTCCAATCTATTGTCATCGGAGATACTCTCACAATTGGATCGATCTACTTAATACTCCTAAACAACGAGTATGTTCGGGGCGATTCTCTCGACATAGAACAGTTATTTACAGTGCCAGACGTAACAAAAGACATCAACGAAATGGCCCCTACAGTTCTCTCGCAAATGAGGGAGGCACTACAAATTGTAAAATCGGACAGCTCTGACACCTTACTCAACTGTCTCAATCCAAAGTGCTGTACGTGTATGAATCTATGTCACCCCGACTTACCACGATACTCAATCTACAATATTCCCAATCTCACTCCGAAAAAGCGCCGGGAGCTTGAAGAAGCTAAAACGATTGCAATCGACGATATTGACCTCAATTTCACCTTTACCCCAAAGCAACAGAAGATCGTAGATGTCATGCAAAGTAAGACACCATTTATCGACAAATTGACGATCCAAGGCCTATTACATGGGCTTACGTACCCGTTATATTTCCTGGACTACGAAACATATGACGAAGCCATGCCACTCTACAAAGGGCAAAAACCATACCAGAAAATGGTATTTCAGTATTCGCTCCATATAGTTAGCAGTAATAGTCAAGATATTCAGCATGAGGAATATGTGGCAACCGAACCCGGCGATCCTGCCAGGGAGCTTGTAAAGCACCTTCAAAGTCGAATCAGTGGTACTGGGTCAGTCATTGTCTGGAACAAGGCATTTGAAGGAGGTCGAAACAAAGAAATGGCAGAGCAATTCTCGGAGTACAAAGACTTTCTATTAGATATAAACAATCGTATGTTCGATCTGATGGAAATTGTATCTAAGGGCTACTATCTCCACCCAGACTTTAGAGGTAGCTGGTCAATTAAAAACGTCCTACCTGTAATGGTTCCGGAGCTTAGTTATAAAGATTTACCAATCAATAAGGGGGATATGGCCATGATTGCTTGGTGGGAGATGATTAATAGCTCTGATCAGGTAGAAAAAGAGAAAACCACCGAATCTCTCTTAAAATATTGCGGGTTAGACACTCTGGCAATGGTAAAAATTTGGGAATGCTTCTGTAAATTTAAATAGTAATATTTTTCTTATAAATTTTGCTAACTGTCTGATATATTTTGATGCTTAATGATATATGGCGCGATAATCTGTAATCGTTTACACTGTATAAATATGAAGACACCAAATAAACCCAAAATACTTTCCCTTTTTTCAGGATGTGGTGGACTTGATTTAGGATTCGTTCAAGAAGGATTTGAACTTGTATGGGCAAATGATAATTTTCATGAAGCCTGTCAGACATATAAACGCAATTTTGGTGATCATATTTTTGAAGGCGATATAACCGAGGATTTAGATTTCAAGAAATTACCAGATTGCGATGTAATAACCGGTGGGTTTCCATGTCAGGATTTTTCTATGATTTGGAAACGTGGTGGATTGGGCACAGATAGAGGAAATCTCTATAAATATTTTGTTCAAGCTGTATCTGATAAATTGCCTAAAGTATTTGTTGCCGAGAACGTAAAAGGTCTTTTAACGGCGAATAGTGGCAAGGCGATAAGTCAAATTGTGAATGATTTTAGTAATGTTGGAGAGAATGGATATCGCATATATATTAATTTATTTAATTTTGCGGAATATGGAGTCCCTCAGATGCGAGAAAGAGTGGTTATAGTTGGAATACGAGGAGACTTAGACTACGCATTTGAAAAACCTGCTCCGACAAACGGTCCAGGAAATTACGTTACTTCCGGACAAGCTTTAAAAGATGTGGAAAAAGTTCCTTATAACAATGAAAAAATTAATATCATGGATAGAACTCGAAAGATAATAAGTTTAATTCCAGAGGGTGGAAATTTTACAAGCATTCCGAAAGACAGCCCATATTATGTCAAAGGAATGATTAGCCATGTATACAGGCGTTTAGATAGAAATAAACCATCTACTACAATTATCGCTGGTGGAGGTGGTGGTACTTGGGGTTATCATTTTGAAGAACCAAGACCTTTGACAAACCGTGAGAGAGCTAGACTCTTTGGCTATCCTGATGATTTTGTGTTTGAAGGAAACATTGCAAAAGTTAGAAAACAGATAGGAAACTCAGTCCCCCCAATAGGGTCAAGAGTAATTGCTAAAGAAATAAAGAAGCTATTCCAAGGAAAATATGTAAAGAATCATATACCAGATTTGAAAGCTTTATCTGGTGATGTTCTGAGGTATGTAAAAGGTGAAGATTTCAATCTTCCTGCCTATCTACCTTTGGCAGCAAAATAGTTTAGAATATATTCGATATGCTTTGGACAAACACTGACGGACATGGTGGTAAATTTCTTGAAACAGTAGTAAATGAGTTTCAATCTGCAAAAACAGTCACAATTGCTTCCGGCTATGTTTCATTAGATGTCATAAATAAATTTTACGAAAACTTTGAAAGAATTCCAGAAAATGGTGGTGTAGCAAGACTTATGATTGGTATGGCCTTTTACGAAGGCTTATCAGCAAATAAGCTACAAAAATTAAACACACTTAGTACTAAGTTAGAAAGCTTCGGAAATGGAAGTGGAGTTTTTGTTAGTTACAACGGAAGGTATCATGGAAAACTCTACCGTTTTGAAAAAGAAGATGTAAGAAATTATTTTGTTGGTTCATCAAATTTTTCAAGAAGTGGCTTATCCGAAAATATTGAGTCTACTGTATCAATACAAGATACAGACACAATCGAAAGGCTTGATAGGTTTGTTGACTTTTTATTTTCTTCAGAAAATGCAGTTTCAATACTCAAGGCTGACATAGTCGTCCCGGGTAGCTCGAGCTACCATACTAAAATATCTCTTGAAACATTAGACGATCTACCAAAATACGATCCTTCAACTATCGACAAGTCTTTATATCCTGTCCTAAAATATCCGCTTTCTCGAGTTGTAGACAAAGAAAAATCAAACTTAAATGTTTATTTTGGCAAAGGCCGGGAGAACATGACTACTCATAAAATTAAAGCCAGAGACTGGTACGAAGTAGAACTAATATCTAACCAAGAGATGAGAAGTGATCCATCCTATCCTAGGGGCGATTTTACTGCTTATACAGACGATGGCTACATAATGAGAATGTATACAGGAGGCGATTATTTTAAAAACATTCGCTCTCGAGACAGTCTCAAACTATTCGGACAATGGATTAAAGGTAAACTTCAAAAAAAAGGTGCTCTATTACCGCTTACTCCGGTAACCCAGGACACGTTAGATTTATACGGCAACGATTCAATTTCCTTCTACAAGATTGATGACGGTAAATATTATATGGAATTCTAGCTCCGCAGAAATGGATAATCAATTTCAAGCCTTAATGCAATAATCATTTCAGACAAATTAAATATGAATCAAACGAAACCAAATCTTATTGATGTAGTAAAACAATTATTTCCAAATTTTTCCTCAGCAACTATTCAACAAAAGGGTGGTAACAACGGAATCCCATTTTTAATTAATGATGGAACACAAAAATATTGGTTGAAGTTGATACCCTCAACACAGCTTGAAGATGTTTTGAAAGATGTCGAGAAACAGGCGTTGCAGGAAATAAAAAGTCCTTATGTTATTGAATTGTTAGACGTTAAAACAAGAGTGGTGCAAGGGCAGCGATATGATGGACTGCTTTTCAAATACATAGATGGTGATGATTTAGCAACAATTTTTGAAAATAAGAAAAAGTCAAAGCAACCTTTTACGGAGGTTGAAGCAAAAAAGTTGTTAACCGACGTAGCAAAAGGAATTGAAGCTATTTCGGCAAAGGGATGGGTTCATCAGGATATAAAGCAGAAAAACATTCGATATGATAAGCAAAATGACCGATATGTGATATTAGACTTGGGACTGGCATATTATTCCCGTGACTTTCAATTACCAACTGGCAAACATAATAAGGACTACGCTTCTTCAGAACAGGCTTATTCGTCTGTAGATACGGCCAAGATTCCATTGATTACCTTTAGTAGTGATATTTCCCAACTTGGACAGATGGTCTATGAACTTTTAACACTCAAAAATCCTTTCAAGGATAATGGACAATCCAAGCTCAACTTACAAAGAATATATAAAGGTGAATACCAACCGCTGAAAGAGTTAAATAAATCTATTTCTACGGGTTTAATCAAAGTCATAGATACAATGCTGAATCCTCACCCAGGATACAGATATAGAAGCCCCGAAGACCTGCTTTGCGCATTAGAGGGTAGACAATATACTTCTCAATCACAGTTTGAAGATGGTGTTTATTTTCAAGTTTGGAAAGGGCCACATGGTTATAAGAAAAACATCGAGCAGGTTGCTGGCGAAATAAAAGGAGTTGTTGTTAGTGCTAGTCAGATGCCTGGTGAAGACTGCATCAACGAAGTAAAGGAGCAAGGTCTCAAACTTATCTTTGACCCCGAAACACACCTACTAACAAGTGACGTTCATACTTCTTGGCATGGTGGTTTATCAAATTATGACTGGTATGATTTTCCTCTTAAACCAGAGAGGTTTAAGAATAAAAGCAGAATTACAGACCTCGTAGCGCAAGTTGTCCAGCCTCAAGTAGACCTTGATGTTGATTACGTAATTCCACCATATTTTTGCATTCATAATCCTGATTCTGAGTGGAGAAACCTTAATGGTCTTTTCTATCATGAGTGTCTGCAATACTGCAAAAGAATTGGTTTCAATAAGCCTGTATTATGTCCGATTGCAGTTTCTGATGCAGTCATTACTGTCGACAGGTCGAGAAAAGAATTGGTTGACTACTATTCACAGTTGCCAGACCTTGATGCCTTCTTTTTGCGTATTGATGCAAAAGAACACAACACTTCAGTTCGCGTCATTCAGGCAACAACAAAACTTATTGAAGAGCTAGAACATCATAAGCCGGTGATGTTGGCTGATGCTGGTACTGTGGTTTTTGGATACTTAGCAAAGGGATTATCTGCTTGTGTCACATCGCTTGTTGATAGCCGTCGAGTAAATGACATGTCAGTCAAACAGGTTGATAAACCAGAAGGCGGAAGTTACAAAGAAAAGTTCTTTGTGCCTAAGATTTTCCAGTTTGTAAAAGTGGATGGTGACCTGCCTAACTTAATTGGCATATTAGGAACAGATGCTCTGTGCGAATGTTCTGTTTGTAAAAATGCTCATGCCGATAGTGCATCAATACTTCAACAGAATCCAAATGCTTTTGTTTCCCGCTGGAGCAAAGTAGACAGAGGGAATCACTTTTTTTGTTGTGTTAGTGAATGGAAAGAGAAAATGCATACTCTAACTCCTCAACAAAAAATGGACGAATACAAAAAGATAATCGATAATGCGAGGGCAGTTTACAAAAATTTCGAGTTAGACCTTCTTTTTGGTCAAATTATCAAGAAAGAGGATTGTGCAGATTGGGAAGTTGCTTTCTTCTCACAATAAGTTGCAAACAGCTTCTCAAATGTTAGTGCGGCAATTTCTCCTGAATAAGGATTTTCTTTTCTAGGTCTATAAAGTAATTTCACCTTGTTTTTATCAGTGTCTACCGACATTAATCCAACATTGTGTTTTATAAAAATAGGTAAATTTTCCAAAGCAGGATTTACAAATTTTTGATGAAGTGCTAGGAATGAGTAGTTTGAGAACCATTTGTATCTATACGCTTGATAAAATCCTCTTTTCCAGTTGCTAATTTTTGCTTCAATTGCAAACATATTATCCATACATGATTCATAGGTATTGTCACCCACCCAGAACGATTCAAAATCACTAGTAGACTTGTTTAGGTAGTTATTGTTCAAAAGGTAGCGAATCACTTTGTTTTTTATCACATCCTTATTCAACGGAAGATTATCCTGTAAAAAGGAAAGGGTAATTTTCTTTTTATCTTGAATAAGAAGTAGGGTTTTAAGAATATCCTTAGAAAGTACAGGCTCAATCTTCTTTTCCCTGCGTTTATCTAACACTTTGTTGTCAAAGTTATAGAACAATAAGTCTGGTATGCCATATTGAGAACGAAACTCCTCGCCGATTGTGTAGTCTTTGGGAATAGCTCTTTTATTAACTACTTTAAGAAGGAAATCGCTTTTAATAATGGGGATTAACTCGGTTTCTGGTATGGCAGTATATGAAGTATTCACTATTTTAGTGTAAAGAAAAAAGTTAAAGTATTCAATAGAGTTTGTTCAGAGTCTAGCAAGAATCACGTTAAATACCGCGCATATCTGTTCTTTTTTGTAATTTTTTGATAACTTGTCAATCTTGTCAGATTTTCCAAATTCGATATTTTATCAAAAAAACACTTGCCTGATCGATTTTGATATACTATCAGTATATGAGTTCCGACCAAGATGATAAAACCCGGCTGGACATTGCCTCAAAATTGAAGAAATATCGTCTGCAAAAAGGAATGAAACAGTCGGAAGTGGCCGAAAAGGCAAGGCTAAATAGCAATTATTACTCTAAAGTAGAGCGTGGTGAAGCAATTCCTTCGGTAATCACACTCAAAAAGATACTTGGTGCGCTAGGGATCAAATCTTCTGAAGTGCTCTCATTCTAATTTCGACTCAGTTCTTTTTGTTTCTTGAGATCTTCGTAAATTTTCGCCAACGCATCAGGATCGGTGTGGCTCATGGTATGGAACGTAGTATGTAAATGTTCGAGTATCTCAATCGCCATTTCTGGCGTCGCGTGATCTGGATCAGTGGCTTTAAGGAACCGTAAAACCACCTCAATATCCTTCTCTGTGATCTGGTATTTGCTTTTTTTTACGTTCATAGGGATAATTATACCTCAAACAACGGATTTATTTTAGGGTATGTTAACCCCGGATACTGCCAGACAAAACCATGGGGAAATATAGTACTGAGAAGAGCTTTCCGGTTATCAACTTCTACAAAGTTATATGTCTCATAAAGACTCACAAGTCGTGAGTCCACATATACCTTGCAGGCAGAAAGAGTATATTTCTTTAGCGCCGTAATGTTAGTCGATATTTTGAGACGATCTATATTTGCAGATAATAAAGTGCTTTGTTCGGTAAATATTTCATCAGTATAAAGGCCAGATAAATGCTTCTGTACGAGGCTAGTCCTCATGGCAATAAGTTTGCCAACCAACTGTTCTCGTTTTGCCCTTTGTAATCGGATTTTAGAATATCGTTTCTCATATTCTGCTTCGAGAAGCAAATGAATAATTTCCCGACCAAATTTAGATAACTTTACCTTGACTAAAATCTTATCCAAGTCCTCATGAATATATTTGGCTTGTACATATCGCGAACGACATGTCTGAGATTTGTAGCACCAGTAATAGGCAAACCGTTTAGAGTGACCCTTGCACCATCCACTAGTGAACCCACACCCGCACGATCCACACTTCACTAATCGTCGGAGTGGAAAGTCTGGGTTTGATTTGTTACGAATGACGAGCGATGACTTAGTATTCCGCCCATCGAGTATTGTTTGAACTTTCTCAAATAATTCTTTGGATATCATGGCTTCATGCTGGCCACGAACTTCTTCATTATATCTTTTGGACACAAGTATGCCTGCGTAGAATTTTGAACGGAATATTCTATGTGCCGTCTGGCGCCTCAGTGTATATACCTGACTATTAATAGATATCCACAGTCCCCAGTCATTCATGATGTTCGTCATCTCTCGTAAAGACTTTGTACCTGTCGCCATAAGATCCCAAGCTTTTTTGACTCTATCCCATGTTTTTGTATCTTTAAAAACATGTCCTTCATGCCGAATATACCCAAGCTGAGCTTTCCCCGAACAAACCAACCCAGACTGAAATCGGGCATGCATACCATTTCTGGCCCGTTCACTTTTCATTTCGTTATCAAGTTGAGCGATACCAGCATAGAAATTCCCGATAAATTTACCCATAGGGGAATCGTCAAATGGTTCTGTTGCTGAAATGAGTTTAATTCCCATCAGACTCAATTTCTCTTTTATAACGAGATAATCCGTCATTTGCCTGGATAATCGATCAGTTTTGTAAAACACTACCGCTTGAACGTCTTTGGCGTGTCGCCTGCAATATTCAAGCAACTTAATCAGCTCCACACGACCTGTAATTGATTTCGCGGATTTACCCTCCTCACGGAATACCTCGGTAACGGTATACCCCAGTCTATCCATTTCTCGCCTACACACTTCTTCTTGCGTTCCTAAAGAGTAATTGTCTACTTGCTCTTCAGTGGATACTCGTAAATAAAGGATTGCGTTTTTTTGTATTTGTTTCATAGATTCATGTCAGCGAGTAATTCGTCCAGTGTTTTACCTTCGAATATTTGCTGTTCAACGTTGTTGAGCCAAACATCAATCAAGTACTGCAATTCTGAGATTATCGTCTGAATTTCGTCATCATTCATCTCAATGCCGTTTTTCATCAATAGTTCGCGAATTCCGTCTAATTTGTCCATATTTTTAGTAAATAAACCTGTTTAGTTTCAAATATTCAAACATTTCTTTTGATAGACTAGCGCTGTCGATCCGGCGCATAATTTCCCGGCTACACGTCTGAGAAAGGATATTTAGACTTCCTTCCCATAAGACAGTCCTATCAAGAATGGCAATCTTCCGGTGATGGTAATCAGTTGTTATGAGTACCTGCACACCCATAGCTTCGAACCTACGGATAGCTGATTCAGCTTGCTGCTTCATGCCCAGATCATGCTCATCAGGATGACGGGTAAATACGTAGACCTTAACCTTTCTACGGACAAGTTCTTCAAATGGTGCTATGAGGGAATACATGCGATTTGTTGAGATAAAGGGGCTTTCGATGATGACTTCTTTCTTGCTATGGCGTAAGTCGTCTCTAAACTGCTTGTAGAAACTTTCTTCATCAAATAGCCGTGAATCCACCAAGTCAGATGATAGATGTAGCCATTTTTTGACACACGAAACCAGAAAATTATTCATGGCCCTCCTTTTTCCCAGATAAATGGGGTAAAATAACAACTGTGTTGTTCTCGTAGGTAAAACCTAGCTTTTGAAGTTTGTCGAAAGTATTTAGAAGACTGGGAAGAATAAAGTTCCACCTACGGGCAACTACGCTCACATATACAAAAAATCGCCGTCAGGCGACTTTTTGTATATATACCTCGAAGAGGTTCAAACTTGCCCGAGCAGAGCTCGAGCATCCGACGGCAAGAGCGAAGCTCCTGCCTAGTGTAATCTCACGAGCGAAGAGAGTGAGTTACTGAAATCCGATTGGGGTCACAAAAAATTAAATACTCTCATCGTAATATCCTTCTCGAGCTCTGAGTACATTCTCCATTATTGCCCCTAAGCCACTTATTAGCATATCTATGGTCAATTCAGTGCCACCAGTGGCAGCGTGGATGATATTAACTGCGTCACAAAGTTTTCCTGCCGCCTGTGGGTCCTGAGCAAATTGTGCGACTATCCTCGCATTCATAAATTCATCATATCTTTGGTGTTTTGCTAATGGGATTGCGTGTTCTATTGAGGTTTTTGGCACTTTTGTTCCAGTTGGAGCAAAAATTATGGTTGAAAAATCTCTCAATTGCTGATCACAAATTTGATCTATTTTTTCTTGAGCTTGGATTAGTGCGAGTTCAACCGGTTTCATTTCTATGGAATTTATAAACCTATAATAATATTAAGTTGAAATAATACTCTAGAATGGGTGAAAAAACAAGGATAGACTCAGGATAGGGCATTGTTGTACGTATGCATCTATGGCGGCACTATCTCATTAAGCGAATATAATAAGCCTGAGCAGCAATCTTTAGGTGAAGTCTCAACCTTATTGGTTAATTAGTCTATTGGTATCATCTGCTGTGGGACATTGGGATTTTCTAGTATATAAAGCATATTCGCCAGTGCCCATCGCGATAACTCTGGCAGTTTTTCAACTCCGCCCTGACTAATTTGTTCCGAACGTCGGCCACTATAATCAGAAATAGTAGTACCTTCATTAAAAATTACAAACAAGCTTTGGTTGCTATTTGAGTGAGCTGACATTCCAAAAATACTTGCACCCTTAGCTATTTCGACTAGAGCTTCTACATCACCTATTGGTTGAGCAAATCTTTCTAAATCAGCTTCAATAATTTCAACGCTCAGTCGAGTAGCCATTCTTGGTGCTATTTCTTCAACTCGCAAATTCTTGTAAGTGTCGTACAGCGGATTACTCATATCTAGCGATAATTCTACAATACGGGTCAAATCCCAACGGATTTACAATTAAAAAATTGTCATCTAGACAATCTGAAAACCCTTAGTGATCTGGTTTGATATCTGAATATTTTCAATTGACAAACCTATAACAGATGCTAAAATCAGTTCCCATGATTAAACAAGCTAGTTTTTCTCTTTGTGTCGCCATCGCCGTTTTGGTAATAGCCTTTGGATCTATCCACGCTTCACCAAAGGTCTATGCCCTCACGAGCAAATCTCCAGCGCCTACTTTGACTCCGCGTCCGACAAAATCTGCAACACCAACTCCCATGCCGTCAATTACTCCAACCCCATCTCCTACGCCTACCCCAACTCCCACACCTACTCCGACACCAACCCCAACTCTAACTCCTAGTCCAACCGCGACACCTTCACCAAGCCCCTCTCCTACTTTTGTGCCAACTCCCACTCCGTCTTCTGGCCCAGTTACTCCACAATCGAACCTAATCACTTTTCCTCGATCAGGCTCAGTGAAAATGTATTTCGGGTATGTCCCAGATGAGTTGTTTGTAAGTATGGTGCGCACTGCAATACCAAGAGTAGATTCTGATCTCTCAATCGGTGTTGGCAATTTGCAAAATATTCCTGGGTTTATGAATTTGACATCATTCCGCGTCGCATCAGGAGAAGTTTTGAACATCACCTCGACAATTAACTCTATCAGAACCAATTTGAGTGTAGGGTGGATTCATCCAGTGAACAACAATTGCGGTGCAAATGGAGCACCACTCCTCAATATCTCTCCATTCATGGACTACATTAATGCTCACAAAGCAACCGGAGAAGTAGTTTTTCTCGTACAATGCTGGGCAGATTATTCTACCTCTCCTACATCACTCGCAGCCAACGATTTCAATGACTATGTGATGGCTTGGTCAGTCATCCCACAATAAGTATCTATCTATTCTTCCCAGCCCGCAAACTCGATATGATGATCTAGGTTATCAAGATCAGAATGGCAGAAGTGAGTCGCATTCATATTTGTCTGATAATCCGTAATCACATAGCAAATATTCTTGGTTTGTGGATCATGTTGGTAGAACATAAGATAGGCACCAGATGGTGATAATGATCTGAACTCAGCCCGAGTCGAAAGTGGCATAGAGCCTTCAGGGAAAGCAATCAGCGATGTCGCCTTTTTTGCTCTGACGTCATATATAAAGTAACCTCCCAAAGAGACTGGCATCAAAACGATCTTGCCATCACGAAAAGATTGGTTATTTGGGCGGTATCCCATCGTCTCATTTATATCTATATATGTTATGCGGCGCTCAGGAAAATCTACCAGATACGCTCCCGGCACCTCGTTGAAATCATAGGCTATCTTGCGTTTACTCACTTCATCAAAGTTACCATACGAGATCTTTTTCGAGTCATAATTTGGCTGCAAAAAAGTAGTCAAAATTGCTCCAGTTGTATCATCGATAATGCAGTACTCTTTGACGTATTCTTCACCACTACCGACTGTGTATACACTCTCTGCGTATACCTCATGCTTTGCTTGATCCCAGTAAAATGCGTTAGTGCATTTGCCAAAATTTGTAGTCGTATAGAGTTTCCTGTACGAATCTGTCGAATTTTGGTAAAGGTATATGTCTTTTTGATAAATGACCCTTAGCTCAGCAGAATACTCTAGCGCTTTAAAGACATGAATGACGCTATTCTTAGTATTCTCATCAAAGTAAGCAAGTGTTGGGCTAGAGAAGTCTAGATTATTAAAATACAAGTCAAATTTGTCTTGATAATCCTGCTTTAGACTGGGAATATCTTCTTTTGGGCTACGCGGGATACCGTAGAGTCCGTACTCGACTTTATTTTTTGCCACATGGTCATATGCATAAAGGGTGCTGTACTTACTCCCTGGAGGATATATCTGGAATAATGCCATAGGGCGAGTAGATGGTTTGGGAGGGACATCCATGTGTATCCCCGTAAAATCAGGGTTTCTGAGTCTCCATAGCGTATAGGCAGGCGAGCTTCTTGCCCACCAGGGTGAATTGATGATCAACCAAAATATCCAAAGTGGGATAAACGGGCCTACCGACACTATGAGTACTTTCTTCCAGTTGATTTTAGGAGTTTTGCGGTACATCCATTAACTTTATCACTTTGAGCTATCACTCATTCAATGCCAATGCAATCTTAATTTCCAGCTATCGTTTGAACTGTAAACCCTTCCGTAGTTATATCCGCGCTTTCAGTTCCTTGAGGTGTTTTAATTTCTTCCTTCAACAACAAATAATTGCCTCTTGCTATAAGTTCCAGTACTTCGACGGGGATAAGATCAGGGTGTTTAGAGTAATACACAATCTCCCATCCTTCAATTTGTAAGAATAGCTGATACATTTCTTGTGTCATGACTTATAGTATACAATATTTATCAACCAAAGTAAATCAAAAGTGTTACGATATTTGTATGAGTAAAAATCTACTCATGGTAGTTGCAATTATTTTTGTCTCCCTTGGTGTCTGGTATGCATCTGGAAATAGGTTTAACGCTAATGATGCAGTCATGACACCAATGCCAACCAACTCTCAAGCGCTCAGTAGTGGTAGTACTACACCCATCATCGTCGAGTCAGACGTCCTCTACTTCCCCGAATCAAAAGGATATTTCGTGCGGCCTGAGGTAGATGGCGACTATCCAGGGGTTGTCATGATCCACGAAAATAGGGGATTGAGACCAGAAATCCGTGACACGGCAGACAATCTCGCCAAAGAAGGATATCTGGTCTTAGCTGTTGATCTATACAAGGGGAAGGTGGTAGAGACGCAAGATGAGGCGCGAGCCATGTCTAGTAGTTTTGATCAGGAGACTGGCATCGAAAATCTCAGGGCTGCTGTTGGCTATCTCAAAGATAGAGGTGCCACCAAAGTGGCCTCGCTTGGATGGTGTTTTGGTGGTAGGCAGTCTATCGCACTTGCCATCTCAGGCGTTCCACTAGATGCGACCGTTGTATATTACGGAGGAAATATGGCGAGTAACGTCGAAGAACTCAAACCTATCAAGTGGCCAGTACTCGGTGTCTTTGGTGACCAAGATCAGGTGATTCCGATTGACAAAATCAAAGAGTTTGAGTCATCTCTAAATACTCTTGGCATCACGAACGAAATACATATTTATCCCGGTGTAGGACACGCTTTTGCCAATCCATCCGGTTCCAACTACGCGCCAGATGCGACAAGAGACGCTTGGGACAAAACGACATCCTTCCTCAAAAAGCATCTTCATTAGTTTTATCTCGTTATGTGCGCCATCTAGCCTCCATTCATTTACTCGCAAACAAAAATAACAGGGATAGGTTTAATACAAAGCATTCAGACCCTACCTTATCGAGCGATGGGGCTATATGGTTATTCATTATGTAGCACAATTTACTAGTGAGGTATAAGACAACGAGCAAGAAACTCAGTAAAGATTTTAAATCTTCCCATGGGAATGCATGCGACAAAAATGATGTTTTGGTAGTAATAAATTGGACAAAATCTGTCCAAGTTTGCTAGACTGAAGATATTAGCTTTGAGTCAAGGAGGTCAAAATGAAATCAAGTAATTTGGTCATAGCGCTTCTACTCCTCATAGTTGTCGGTGGTTATTTTTGGATGAACAAATCGGATAATCAAGATCCCGCTCCAATGGACGACTCTCAATCTACTGAACTGACTCAATTACCTCCAGTCGAGCCAGTGACTGTTCCACTCAGCGCTCAAAACGATAGTGGACAAAGCGGTCTTGTGACATTTAGTCACAATGCAGATGGCAAGTTGGTAGTCTCTATCCAAGCAACTGACGTGGACTACAAAGATCCCCAACCAGCTCACATTCATTTGGGTAGCTGCCCCAACCCAGGCTCGGTCAGGTATCCACTCACCAGCGTAGTTGATGGGCTATCAGAAACAGTAATAGATACCACTTGGGAAGAATTGATTTCGTCAAAAGAGAAAATGGCAGTCAACATTCACAAGTCAGCAGCAGAGTCCAAAGTCTACACTTCATGCGGAGATCTCCCAATCCCCGGATCTGATGTGATGACGACAGATGATCCAACTGGCTCGAGCTACTAATAAGTAGTGATCTGGAATTAGTCTAGTATATCAAAATAGGTCATAGTATAATACGTCGCTATGGCCAAGCAAAAAGTTGGATTTACAAATCTCATTAAGACTACGGTTTGGGTTGCCAAATTAATTTTCAGATTTAGCCCATTGTTAGTCATTTCTGTATTTATTACTCAGCTCCTTACAGCAGTCGCGCCATTTTTTCGTACCAGCATATTCAGTGGTTTAATTGATGCTCTCACGCTCGGAGGTGAATATGATTGGATTGCACCATTTTATATATTTATATTAGTTGGGTTTCTGACATCCCTATTTTTCTTTCTCCAGGGTCAATTGAGTAATATTTTAGACATCCAACTTCAATCATATTTAAGACAAATATTTATCGGCAAAGTAGCAAAATTAGATTATCAACATTTAGAATCCAAAGAAACTGCCGCTTTAATTTCGAAAGTTGACGAAGAATTTAACTGGAGAATGAGGCGTACAATTCTCGATGTTAGCGATTTGCTCTTCGGTATCATGAGTTTGATAGCAATTACAATAATTATCTTGCCAAAATATCCGAGTGTATGGTTGATGATAATGATAATGCAAATCCCTCAATATTTAATAGAACGGTATTGGGTCACAAAAGATTGGAAAAATTACGATGAAAATAGTGAAAAGAGCAAAGAAGTTTGGGATCTCAACTATCAATTGAGACAAAAAAACTACATTGCTGAACTCAGGATAAATAATGCAGTAGATTTCTTAGTAACCAAATATAATGAGCTATTTAATTTTATGTCAAGTCAAAAAGTTGCTTTACGTATTCGCAAATCACCAAGTGAAATATTAGTGATTACAATAAGCATGATCATAAGTGCACTTAGCTTATTCATTATTATTAAAGATGTCCGACTAGGATTAATTACAATCGGAGCTTTTACATTTTATTTTGATACAGTCAGAAGAGTGGGGGAAGTATTTCAAAATTTGGTTTACACTTCTGTTTCGCTAACAGAAAATAGCTACCATGTTGATAATTTCCGTCAAGTGTTAGAAATGAAAAACATAATCGTTAGCGGGACTAAAAAATTATCTTCAAAACAACCACCTTATATAGAATTCAAAAACGTATCATTCAAAAATCCTAGTTCAGATAGATATGTTTTCAAAAATTTGAATTTTAAAATTAATTCAGGAGAAGAGATTGCAATAGTGGGAGAAAATGGGGCTGGTAAGAGTAGCTTGATAAAGCTAATTTGTTGTTTTTATTATCCGACTGCCGGTAGCGTGTATATCAATGGTGTCGATACCAAACAACTTAACC
>CAYGCQ010000023.1:510-18812 GCA_964348455.1 uncultured Pseudomonadales bacterium | reverse complement strand
ATTCTAGGTGACGACCAGAGCCAAGAAGACTTCAAAAAGTTTACTGAGGGGTTTTTCAATACTATGCGGGACGCTCTCAAAGCTGGAGGGGTTATTTACGTTTGCACTGGATATACCTCGTATCCACTATTTTATTACCAGATGCTGAATTCTGGTTTTGTATTTAGTAGCACTATTGTTTGGGTTAAACCATCCTTCTCCATTGGTTGGAGTGATTATAAAAAACAATATGAGCAGATTATGAAGGGCAAATTGTCCAAAGGGAAAACCAAAGCAGAGGGAATCATTTATGGCTGGAAACAAGGTGAAAGGCATGTCTTCACAGGAGAAGCAAACGAAAGTGATGTCTGGAACATGCCTAGAAAAGCAGTTACCGAGATGGTCCACCCAACTGAAAAACCGGAGTGGTTGATCATGAAAGCACTCAAAGGAGGTAGTAGGTTTGGCAATATTATTCTTGACCTTTTTGGTGGATCTGGAAGTACCCTCATGGCAGCACATAAGACAGGCAGAATTGCTTATCTCATGGAACGAGATGAAAAGTTCTGCGACCTAATTCGTAAACGAGCAAAAAGGTTAAAAATGTAATGTTTTATGAAGAAAAAACAGGCTAAACCACAAATTCTAATAGAGCAAATGCCGGGAGAAACAGAGGCTCAGTTCTCGGCATTTTTGGCATATTGTTCCATGCTGAAAAGAAGTATTCGGGAGGTGAGCAAAAGGTGGGCAGAAATGGGGCGGGAATTGGAGGAACAGAACTCAAGATTCAGATTAGGAAAAAGGCCAGCACTTAAAACATTATTTCAGTGGTCAAGCAACTTTCATTGGGTTCAAAGATCCAAGCTTTGGGATGAGGAAAAAAAAGAGTTAATGACACTGGAGTTTCAGAGATCTGAAAAGCAAAGGGCAATCAAAGTTTCACGCTTATACGAAAAGATAGGAACTTACTTATTGTTTCAGGTTAATAGGTCACGTCCAATTACAGTAGACGACTTCAAAAAAGCTTGGGAAATGTTTCGGACTGAATCAGGATTGTCCACCGGAAAAACAGAGGTAGCTCACACCATTAATGAAGAAGACCAAAAACCACCAACTCCAGAGGAACAAGCCCTAGGCAAAGAAATAGATCAGGCAATTAAGAACTTTTATGATAGACAACGAAATACAACAAAAAAATAGCATCTTGTTCTGGATTACAGAGAATAAGATTAAAAATGAAAACGGTGATCCAATCGAATTTAAAGATCACCGCTTTATGTTGGATATTTATTCCGACTGGTCTCTAGTGCAGGTCATCCGTAAAGGATCGCAGATCGGAGCCAGCACAATGGAAATATTGCGAGCTTTACACGCAGCAAGGTTTTGGGGTATTAATCAGATTTATACTCTGCCGACTGTAGATGATGTTTCAGAGTTTGTTAAAAGTAAAGTGAACCGTCTTATTAAGGTGAACCCCTGCATATTGGAAGGAGTTAGCGGCAAAGATGTCGACTCGATAGAACAAAAGCAAATTGGTAAATCCTTTCTCTTTTTCAAGGGAACCTACACTGAAAAAGAAGCCATCATGTTGACCTCTGACCGCAACATTCATGACGAGCTAGATAAATCAAAGCCGGAAGTGGTAAGAGACTATACCTCCCGCATGGGTTACTCCAAGATCAGAAGTCAGCATTTTTTCTCTACTCCCACTACCCCAGACTTCGGTGTAGACAAAATATTTGAGCAGTCCGATCAAAAACACTGGAGGTTTAGTTGTCCACACTGTAGCTTCCGACAGCACATGGAATGGGAGAAAAATGTTGATGAAGAACGGGGTATTTACGTCTGTCAGCACTGTAAAAAGGAAATCTCTCCAAGCCACATAAACGACTATGGCAGTTGGGAGGCTCGTTTCCCAGGCAGACCCATCTCCGGATACTGGATTAGTCAAATGCACTGCCCTTGGAAGACCGCCGCCAATTTAATCCAGGAGCGAAAAGACGCAGATGATGACACCTACTTCTTCAATTTTGTACTAGGATTGCCATACCTTGCTGCAGACCAAAAGATTCCAGCTAGCCTCTTTATTCGAAATGTGACCGAGACAAAAGCCGACACCACAGGTGAAAATAACGTAATGGGCATCGATACCGGAATGGGAACCGGCAAAGGCAATCATGTCATGATCGGCAATAAGAAAGGGATCTTCTGGATTGGCATTCTTCAAGACCACGAAGGACAAGATCGATGGCAACAAACATCTGACCTTATTAAGTTTTTTGATGTGAGAGTGGTTGTAATTGATGGTCAGCCATATACCGCAGAAGCTTTTGATCTGGCTAAAGAGTTTCCCTACCGAGTCTACCTAAGCTGGTTTAAAGACGACCCTAAAATGCTTGAGGTTATTCGTTTCTTCGACGAAAAAGAAAACAAAGACTCGGCCTTCGAAGATGAGGTAAAGGTTTTTTCATCCAGAACCAGGATTATGGATGACACCATCTCTGCTCTCAGGCGTGGTGATATCAAATTTGCAGTTCCAGCAAGCAACCCAGCTTTCAAGCTTCTCATCACTCATGCTCAGACAATGTACGCAAGAACAGTTACCGATAAGTTTGGCCAGGCAAAGCGCGAGTGGGCCAACACCGGACCAAACGATTTCTGGCTATCACTTATTTATTGGCAGATAGCCATGAGAAAAAGACTGAAATATGAACCAAATAAATAAACCAACCATTACAACCATCGCGGTTACACAGGCAGAAGCCAAGATCATTGAGGATATCCGAGCGGTTAAATTTGGCAAGGTTGAGGTGTTTATACAAAACGGCAAGCCTTATCGCAAGGAAATCACCGAACAGCAAAGAGTCGATCCTAAAGAAGGTGGTAGTGCCGGAGAAACACCCAAGAAACAAAGTGATGTCGAGCTTTGATAAACAAAGTTTGACTTCTTGAGGTGTTTGATGATAATTGCTTGTTGTATGAACAAAAACCCTAAAGCACCAGAGGAATATAGGAAGCTCAAAAAGCAGTGTTTTGCCAGGCTTGAGCAGATTGAGCGTGGTCTGGAAAAGCATGTCGGCAAGGGTAAAAAGCCAAACTTCGCTCTTGTTGGGGATTTGCATTTTATAAATGATCAACTTGAAGGCATATGCAAATTTATAAACCTTTAAAAAAGATTGAGAATTACGCCGACCCAAAGCTGGAAAAGCGCCTAGCCTACTTCTTCGGTGTGATTTACGTCATTGTGATCGCCCTATTAGCAGTTAAAGGAATCCTATGGCTACTAAGATAACAAAAGTAGATTTTCAGGCCTACTTAAAAGTACAAAGCTCTGGCAAGACCAATATGTTTGACCTCAGGAATGTTGTAAAGCTCTCCGGTCTCTCGAGAGAGAAAATCTTAGAAATAATGACTAACTATCGTAAGTACAAAAAAGATTGGAGGTGATAGAAACATGAAGCAAAAAGTCGACAGTGACGAAGAACAAAAAATCAAATATCAAATCTACAGAAAACTTGACAGAGCCCAGGCATTGGTCAACGAGATCAAAGAGCTGATGAAGAAAATTGATCTACTTCCACTTAATTATCCTGATGCTAAGACTCTAAAGTAGAAAACTAAAAATACAATAATATGTATTGGAGCTGTTATTAAACCAGGGACGTACTTCTTAACCACACCTGACCAAACAACATGCTGAACGCCATTTGCAAACATCAGTACAAGAAAGAACTCCTGTAAATATGCCCGAAAAGGAAATACCGGAAGTAACAGCACTAATATCCAAAATAAAGAAAAGCATATTTCAAATGTTAAAAACACCCAAAACGGCATTTTGAACACATACCACTGTTTATGGAAGCCCATTGATAACTCTTCAAACGAGTGAGCAAGTTGTACAAGAAGACTTATCAAGAAGAAGTTTTCCAAAATACTCATTTTTCTATTTTACACGGTAAGTTGCATCAGTATCAAACCAACTTGAAGAATCACTATCCCCTAAACTTCGCTATAATTGTGTAAGAAAGCGAAAATGTTACTTTTCCAAAACTCATCCGTTCTCTTTTATAGAGGGGTGGGACAGGACAAATACAAAAATGATGAAACCACCTTTTGAAGATGTAGTCAGAGATTACATCCGACTAGTTTATTTTTTTGCGAAAAAGTCCTTGTCCCAACAAGACGACATCGATGATGCCGTCCAGGAAACCTTTTTAAAAGCTATGAAAGCATACAACAATTTCAAATTTAACAGTGAGGGCGAGTTGAAAAGCTGGCTCCTGACTATCTGCAGACACGTTATAACCGACATGTTCAGATCCAATAAGAACACCATCTCGATTGAACAAAATAACATTGAGTTATTTGACGACAGCGATGTAGAAGTGTTGCTTGAGGCAAAGATTACCCACGAAGAAGATGTTGAGAAGGTAACGTCAGCACTAAAAAAGCTTAAATCAGCCGAGCAGGAAATTATCAGACTGCGAATCAATGAAGAAATGTCATTTGACGATATCGCAACCGCTCTTGATTCAAAAGAGCCAGCCGTTAAAATGCGCTTTTACAGAGCCCTAGTTAAGCTTAAAGAATCACTACTATGAAATTACGAAACATTATTCGATCATTTTTCCTTCAGGAAAGTAAAAAAGAGTTCAAGCACATAAGTATGTTGGAAAAACAAATCTTGGCGAGAGTGAAAGAAGAAAAGGAGCTGGAGGTTGAATTGGACAAAACGTTCACACCCGCTCCAAGACCATTCTGGACATTTCGATTCCCCCTTGCTTTTGCGACAGTAGTTTTACTTCTTTTCTTTATCGGAGTCCTTACTAACAACTCACCCGTTTTTGCTAAAGGATCCATTATTGATGCACTTATTAGTTTAAAGAATCAACTCCAACAGGAACTAACACAACTACTCAGCAATGATCCCTCCTATAGAGACAAGAATACTCAGAAGTATAAACAGTCTCAACAAGAATGGTGTTCTGTCAGTGCAAGACCTCCAGAGGAACAGGAGAAAGCAGTCACAGCAATAAGAGATTTTATTGATAGGCCGGATGCAAATGTTGAGTACGAATGTGTTGTTAGAAATCCAAATAATCAAGACGAAGAACCGCTTATAGAAACCTACACCTTAGATTTCGATCGATTCATAATCGATATAAAAACAAATCAAGTCGTTGAAATGTCAGCTATAGAAGGTGCTTGGGGAGAAAATAAAGACGGATCTAGATGGTCCAGTCCTAAGAAGGAATATGACTATACTCCACGCTACACACAACTAGAGGCAGAAAAGCGGGCGCGTGAATTTATAGCAAACCACCAAATAGCCCTAGGGAAAATAGAGGTAGAAAAACTCACCCTGGTTAGTGAAGCGAAGGACGATGAATCTGGTCATGTAAATTATTTCTTTACTTGGCGGGGTGACCCAAGAAAAGAAAATGGCGAAACATTTACTCCTCAACTAACTCTCACAATGACACAAGGTGGCCAAATAGTTCACTTTTCAAACCATCTTAAACGATAGGCGAAAAGTAAAAACTGGATATTCTTAAAAGTCCCGGTATACTTGGGGTGATTTATGAAAAACACAAAGATTATTACAACAATAGCCGTAGCAACGATACTTCTTGTTTCGGCACTTTTCATCACAAGCTCTCCGAAAAAAGAAGCTGATCCAGCAATTTTTACCATTAGTAGAACAAACCAGGAACAAACAACAAAGCGACTCAGTGATGGCGAGTATCTTCGATTCCCTTGGGTCCTGCCTGTAGCACGCATAATAACCCTCCGCTTCGGTCCAATTGAACCAGGTGGATATAAAATCTCCCAGAGCATGAACGCCCGAGAACTCATAATCGTCCTCACCTCTGAGCCGCAACTCAAATGGATCACTATCCCAGAAGGACTCAGAAAAGAAGAAATTGGCGAGCGTTTGGCAAAAGAACTTCACTGGAGTAATGAAGAACTCGAAAAGTGGAACTCCACCTACACGGCGATGCAATACGACTACAGAGAAGGAGTATATTTTCCAGACACTTACCTAATACCAACTGACGAAAACGGCCTAGATACAGCTAAGCGAATGATAAATCGCTTCAATGAGCGATTTGCAGGCTATCCAGAGAAATTCACCGCAAAAAATATTAAATGGACCACCGCACTCACTCTTGCCTCAATTATCCAACGTGAGGCAGCCGGATCCCACGATATGCCACTAATTGCCGGGATACTATGGAATAGGCTTGATCAAAACAAACAACTGGAAATTGATGCCACGGTGCAATATGCAAGAGGAAAAACTGAAAACGGCTGGTGGTCGCCCATTAAAGGAAGCGACACCAGGAGCATAGAGTCACCTTTTAATACTTATCTCAACAAAGGATTGCCACCTCACCCAATCTCTAACCCAGGTATGGACGCTATTGAGGCGGTCTTGAACCCAGAACCAACAGATTGTATCTACTATCTCCACGACTCAGAAGGAATCATGCACTGCAGTGCATCTTTCGCAGAACACGAACTAAATATTGACCAATATCTCCGTTAATTCCTCGAGTAATAAGCCCTGTAATCACCACTAATAAACAGGACTTGACATTCTCAAAATGTTCTGCAATCATTGATGTATGAGAAGTAAGAATAGTAAGATAACTCTTACCTTATACCCACCAGATCGCTTCAATCTATCTCATTTATTTTCCCTGAAAACCCAGCTTATTAATAATTATCGCTGGGTTATTTATTAATTAAACACAATAGAAAGGAGGTGAAAAAAATGAAAATCAAAAACCAAGCCAAAATCGTGCTACCTGCATTCGCTGCAGTCGTAGCACTCGCAGGATTAGTAACTGCTGTTTCTGCACAGTCTGGTCCAAGTCTCGATGCCCTTACCGAGAGTTTGAAAACCAAGACAGAAGCTGCCATTAGTGCTGGCAACGTCAGTGACGGAGTTCACGACGGTGAAAAAGTCTTTACTGGTGATTCCGCTAAGCAATTAGTGGATTTACACAGACAGGCTTCCAACGCGAAGGAAGAATCTCTGGCGCGTCCCGCATCAGAGAGATCAGCTGCAGTCGCAAAAATCCGAGCTTTTAGTGGCAATGACGGTCTCAATCCGGAGTACGTCTCTACTTCTAGATCAAGCTATAACAACCAAGTTAATGCTGAATTCTTCATGGTAGGCAAAGACTACTTCGAAGTAGACATGCGAACGAATGAAATCGTTCAATTCGGACCGGCTCCATTGGCAATAGGAGAGGCAGCTAAGGTGTACAACACCGAAGCAAAGTTTGCTCCTGAGCAATTGGAGGTAAAAGCCAGAGAGTTCATCGCTAAGAATGCACCAAATGCTGATCTCAGCAAATTAACTGCAAGTACAGGCGAAAAAAGCGGTACCAACTTCTTCTTCAGATTTACTGATGAATCGAGGAAAGTAGATGGAACCAAGCCATTCGTACAGGTTGGATTTACTGTCGGAGGCGATCTTCTCAGCTATACAAATACGCTGGGATTGTAAGCGAGGGCAAAAATTAAAAAAGAAAGGAGGTGAAAAAAATGAAAAAACTATCAAAAATGCTATTCGGGTTACTTGTTGGAGTCTTTATGATGACAACAGGAGCACAAGCTGCCCACGCTGCGGTCTCTATCTACGCGAATGATGGAGGTTACTATACGGCATATGGTCCAGGTCAGTACTGGTACCAAGTGAATAATGAGGGTTACTGTTATGACAGTGGAAGTTGTAGTCCAACTACCATGAAGTATACCTACTCTGGATGTTCGCTAAGCAATTATGCCAAGTGGAATAACGGTGCTGGTCCAAATGGTTGGGCTACGCATGATACCTATATTCCAGGGACTAATGCGGTTAACACGGCAGCTCCGTACTTGCTCAGCTACAACACAGCAAGCCAGTACCACTTTTCTATAAACCAGAATTCATACTATGATGCCTGGGTAAGAACAGATCCAAGCGATCCGTGGTGGTACAAGATTGGAAATGTCTGGTTGGATGACAATCCATGCAATGGCACATCCAAGATTGGCTTTGATGAAATGAAGATAGCCGACTAGGTAAGTCTTCGTTTTATATCTGTTCCTGCCTAGCCCCCCTGATCAAGGGGCTAGGTTCGTTCTTGAAAGGTTTTGTAAGACAAATAAGATAAGTAGGAAAATTGTTGGACTTGAGTACTTTAATTTGATATATTCAGGTTAACAGATATGAGAAAAATAGTGATACCAGCCACAATTGCCACCCTCTTCCTAATCTTCGCTGGTAGTTATATTTATCTAAAGAACCGTAACACTTACCCCGAAAACTACCTTCCACCCGAGCAGCGTAAGACCGTAGAAGCCTACTTTATAGAACATATGCGTGTAAGCCCAACCGAAGCCCAAGAAATGGTCGCAAACGGCGTAGATCTGCGAGTAAGCAAGACAACAACGATCCAAGGCATAGTGGGTAATCTTTACTACTATGGATTTATAGATAGCGAGCCAAAGATCAATAAACTCTTGGAGTCAACTAAAGACACGACACCTGGTCAAGAAGATTCAATCAAGGTAGGTAGCAATACCATCGATGTAAACAGCCATTACTACTTAAACTACCAAATGACTGATGAAGAAATCGCGGATACCTTGCTCAACAAGGCTAAATTCGCTAGCGATTTCACCGCTTACAATTACCTATTTATGCCAAGTGGACGCGGTGGACCAAGCCAAAGGCCAGAAAAATAACACTATGAAACTAAAGCCAATAACACTTATTGCTCTCGCCGTAATTGTAATATCAGGTATATGGATATATTCCCAAAGGCAAGCGGCCATTAAATCGGCGGCGCCTATACCAGAACAAGCTCAAACTACTCCAACGCCAGAGGCAACTCCAGGCAGAGCACTCAAACAGAATGAGAAATTCATAGCACCCGTCGGTCTTTATGTGACTGTGCCAGAGGGAATGAGATTTAGGCAAGATGTAGCAAATGATCGGTTTATTAACTTTTACATAGAATCAGGACCTGACAATGAGCCTACTTACCAGCTCTATAGCCTTTATCAAGCAGACAACGAAATGACAGAACAAGGATTAGAGCAAGCAAAGAAAGATACAGACCCAGACACCATCAAAGAAGCCACCGTGGGCGATTACGTGGGCTTTGAAGGGCTTGTTGTCGGCCCTAAGACTAGATACCAAGTCCTTGTCATTAAAGACGGTAAACCCCTCTCCTTCTCGACATGGCCACCCACAGAGGAAAATAAAGCAATTACAGAACAGATTTTGTCGACTGTGAGTTTTGAATAGAGGAGTCTTACTCGTAATACCAACCCCAACCAGGGGTGTCCACCTCCACTATCTTGCTTCTAAGCATTTTATACACGCTATTTTCCTCAATAGTCTGCCAAGTACCCTCGTAGTAATGATAGTCAACTTCACCATCGTTCCAGTTCTTAGTCGAAAACTTAATAAATACGGTATCATCTGCATCCTCAAATGGCTTGGTGGAAATAACATCTACATCCAGAATATCTGTGAACCTGCTTGTCCATTCCTCAAAGTTGGTTTTTGTTAAGTACTCATCGCTAAGAAGCGCAAAGCCATCTACCATCCGACGAGCTTTAAGATAAGTGTAAAACGCATCAACTGCTTTTTCAGGTGATGCTGATGCATCAACTTCAATCTTAGTGATATTTTGATCCGTAAGATCAGGGACTGCCATTTTAGCCCAATCAGCGCTAATAAAGAGCGAGATGCCAGCCAAGCTCATGGTGTTAACACCAACTACTTCACCGCATTGATCAATTAGTGGACCACCGCTCATTCCCTCAACCAAGCTAATATCAGTCTGGATGTATGCCATAGGAGTCTGTTTGGATTTTCTAAAGTCAATCATTCTTCCCTTGAGAAGGGTTGCATCGCCTGTTAGTTCGGTTCCAAGTGGATAGCCCGCAGCGATGAGTTGTTCGTCTTCAAGCACGGCAACTCTATCAGGCAATGGCATAACTAAATCTGGATATGCATCATCGACATATAGCAATGCCAGATCGGCATCTTTATTTCCGACAATTCTAGTCACTGCAATAAAATCCCCATTAGGAAATATTACTTTTGGACTAGGTTCATCTGCTATAACATGGAAGTTAGTTAAAATTTGATCAGGGGTAATGAAAAACCCTGTACCCTCTGAGTAGCCACCAACTACCCTTACTACCGAGTTTTGTACCCTATCTCGCACTCCCACACCACAGAAAAATTTGTCGAGGTTTCCATACTCCTTTGACAAGTAATCGAAAATTACAAACAACGAGGCTACCATGTAGACCACGGTTCCCATCACAAACATAGCCTTCAAGAAGTTCTTCAAGCTTCTGAATGGGAAGATTATGACATCGATGATTATTTTTATTAGGGAAATAAGGAACTTAAAAGAAAAAGTAACCAAGTAGTAGGCTGTGTAGCTTACGAGTTTAATTGGGAATAAATAGAGAGGGAAAACAAGGCGCCTGAGGTAAGCACGAAATCTACTAAAAAGACTCTTGGTTTTAGTTTTGATGCCCTTTGAGAGCCTATCAAAATGTTTTTCTAGTATATCCGTCATTGTTAGTGTTCAATTTCATGAGCAGTTTTTCTATATGCACAATAATCGCAGTCTGCACCGGATTCTGGATAAGTATCCGATTGAAGGCACTTGTGAGCCTCTGTAACGACGTTTTCAACCCAGTTGTCATCTCCTTGGTATGGAATCAAGGTAATATCAAATTCCAGCTTCCCATCAAAGGCTTTTCTGTCTGTTTGCCCGTTACAATAAACGAAGTAACCAGTGCTAGAGACTTTATACCCGTTTTGTCGAAGCAACCACTGATAGATCTCCATTTGGCGTTTATAACCATCTTGCCAATCCTTATTGAGTTCAACAATCTCTTCATTCTTGGAAGTCGATTTATAATCAACCACAATATACTCCTCTTTAGAGTTAATCCACAAATCATCGATTGCTCCAAAAATGAGAAGGTTGGTAGGCTTGTGCAGAAATTGAACCCCTGTAAAGTTGTGTCTCCACTTATCCAAGTCATTGTGAGCAACTGGACGAGCATCAACGCCATATTTTTCAATTAGAGGATGATTGGTTCCGTTCAAGCGATAAGTATCAAATTCAAGCTTTAAGAGATGGTCAACTGCAGAATTTAAAGCAAATGGGAATCCTGGTGGGCGAGCTACTCCCAGACGGCGGTCGAAGTAAAAACAACGTGGACACTGCAAGAAAAGGTCAATCTTTGAGCGAGAGAGCTTGAACGGCTCGGGAGAAGCAGGATCGTATAAGCCTTTGGTCCGTTGCGAGTTATAATATTGTGACATTAGATATTGTACTTATGCTTTCTTTTTTCAAAAGCTGTTTTTCCACCGTCAAGAATATCGCAAGCATGCTCCCTGATACCGCATGATTGCAGAACTATATCGTTGCCATTTCTTTCTTGAGTAAACTCTAAAGAGCCACTCATGTAGTTGAATTTTTGGTCATTTGAATTCTTGCGATCATTGCCATGTTGGTTAGCTACAATGACTTGCTCAGAATCCGCCCCGACAACTAGGTTGGCATTATGACTGACCATTATTATTTGACGGCGTTTTTTTTGCTCTCTTAGATATGGAACGATTTGCCCATAAATTGATCTGCTGTCCAGATCGTCTTCTGGCTGATCTATTAGGAGGGGCCAAGTATCAGACTCTTTGTTTAATAGGAGAGTGAGCGCAAACAATGCTTGTTTTCCTTCTGTCATTGAGCTTTCACTAAATCCACCGATAGTATCGCCTTCCATAGTGGCTTTGAATCGTACTTCTTCTACAAAGGTTAGTGCATCAATAAGACATTGGGGCTGATTTTGATCGGATAGTACTTTTTGCTTTTTTGAATACACTGCCTCCATAAACTCAAGTGGGTTTTCCCTTACCACTTCAACTTTAAGTCTCTCAGTATTTTCTATATAAACACTACTCTCTCTTTTGTTGAATTTCCCCGATAGCTTTTCGTATTCTCTTGGATCGAAGTTGACCTCCACGCCAAATTGTATATTTTCTGTAGTTTGATCCAGATTATTGAATTGCTCCTTGAGCTGGTCTAACGCCACAAGTCTTGCATCAATGTTTGTTTTAACTTGAATAGATAGATCTTGAAGTAACTTTTGCTCCTCGGCAATTTTCACCTCAAGTTTCTCAATCTCAGCTTTCTTCCCCTTTTGTTTATCCAGCTTTTCAATAAGATCTTGCAACTGCTCATTTTGCTTACATCTACCAATTAAGTCTTTGTTACCTTCAATCAAGCCATCAACTTCAGTTTCAAGAGCTGACTTTTCTTCGCTGGATTTTTTTTGATACTCAACGATCTTATTTTGTAGCTCTTTGCTAACTAACGCAGACCATTGAGGGAGAGCCGTAGACACTTCTTGCTGCAGTGAGTCAGGGAGTGATTCAATAGAAGGTTCAAATGATGTCCTAGCTGTGAAGTTGATAGCGTTAAAATCACCAGATTCGTCATCCTTTGTGAGGAAAGGTGCGAGCTTCTTAAAATCTTCTTCGATACTCTTAATTCTATTTCTCTTTTGATGAACCTTCTGACTAAGTTCCGTGTATAGCTTTACATCTTTGTCACTAAGAGAAGCTGCCTTCTTAAGTTCTTCAATCTTTCCTTCAAGTGTACCAATAACTTTGTCTATAGCTTCCTTATCACCGACTTCCTTGGCCTCTTGTTCAAAGACGGCAACTTTTGCTTTTTTAGTCAGCCAATCATTGACAGCTCCTTCAATCAGCTTGTTATATGTGTTTCTGATATCAATTTGTAATTTTTTATAAGTCTGTTCTATATCTGGATGTCTTTCAAACAATACAGGGGCTATCATTCCTGTAATTTCTTCTGGCTTACGACTGAGTCGATACAAGTAGTTTTGAGGGATATACACAACTTTACCTTGTTGAGTTAAACCGTTTCCCCATTCAATTTTCCCTGTAAGCGTCACATCTTCCCAAGATATTTTTGCAGCTGGGCCATCAGGTTTGGCTTCTTTTGCTATATTGGGGTCTACGGCATAAGCAATATAAGCCAAAAGGGCTGACTTTCCCGATGATCTGCTCCCAATGATAGAAGACAAGTTATCGTTAAAAAGAATATCGTTGGGGAAATCAGTGGTATTCTCAAATATAATTTTACGAATGACTCTATCTGGTGATTTTCTGTCCGGAGGGAATGTTCCCAAGTAAACCCTCTCACCGCTTAGAGGTTCGTAAAGAGTTTGTTTTAATCCTTCATAGGTCGGATCAGCCTTAACCCAAGTGATCTGTTTAGCTAAATTACCATCAGCATCTGTGAACTGTTTGCCAAGAAAATTGTCAATGTCATCGAAAGAGTGGGAATCACTACCAGAGAATACTGGTTTCGGAGATATCTTTTCATCGGTTTCTAATCGGTCTTCATCGGAAAAATAGTCAATATTCCCTGAGTTGCCAAAAAAAGCATGGCTGAATTTGTCTAACTCATCAGTAATGACTGCTTTACGTTTTATTCCTCGTCTTGATCCATCTACTTCCTCTGTACCTGTTCTAATACCATCATTATTGGCAGCAGTAATGATAATGAGGTAATCTTCCATTTCGACTTTTACGCCAAATGTTTCCTCAAATGCATTTTTAATGAACTCTCTGGTCGTAGTGGCTTCTTGATAATCCTGAGGAGATGAGAGTTCTGATGCCAATATGTGTCTTCCACTAGTATTGGTTTTATTTGTCTTAAGCTTACTTAAAAACTCAGTCAGTTTTACAACTAAGTTAGGAATTTCAGGATTAAAAATTAAATGAACATTTACTTCTTCATGAGCATTGTTAACAACATCACTTGTGCAGACCTCGATGTTTGGAAAAAATGCTTTTGTTGAATCTGGGTATAGTGTTTGGTATTTTCCAATAAAAGTAAAATAGTTGGTTGTGGAAAAATAGTCACATATGCCGACTGCCTGCACGTCAGAATCTTGAATTTTTTGACAGAAAATTTCCCAGGGGTCACCTTGATCAACTTTATACTGATCGTTTTTTTGAGTACCAGGAGTATGGACATGTAAGTCCCATTTTCTCCACTCAGACCCTGTTGGGAAATTATTTGACATATTATTTACAAGCCTCAACTAAATCTTTAAATGTTTGTGGTTTATATCTCTCATACTCCTCCTGCTTTACATAGAGCATTGAGTAACTAATTTTTGATTGTCTCTTGTTCACATCCTCACACCACTGCTTAAGACGTTCTATTTTCAACACATCATCCAGATCTTCACGACCTTTGGTTTCAACTATGCAAATTTCTTTCTCAGAAACTTTGATTAGAAAGTCTGGATAATAATCTGAGATCGCACCATCAGCATTTCGGTAATCAATCTTGAAATGAACAGAGAAGTAATTTTTAGCATAAGAAATAATATCGGGAGAGCGATCCAGAAGTGCTGCCATCTCCAACTCGAAGTGACTATCACCAATGATTTTATTGAAGATGCTTTTTTGAGGAACGATATAACCCTGATCTTTAGCCACAAACGGACGAGCCTTGCTAATTTTGATGTATTCCCTGATTTCTGCCTCTCCACGATCTTGAACTGTTAGGTCGTTAATAGCTTTCTTAAACATTTCCAATACAGTCCTAGTTGCCTCAACTTCAGACAGGTTGCGTAAGATGTTCAAATCTTCCAATTTAACAGACCGATCAAATAGGTGGTTCTGGATAAAGTCTTTTACTTGTCCATAGAGAACATCATAGCCAGAAACTAATCTAAGCTCCCTCATGATCTGGCGACAGAAGTAGCCTACTACACTTTGGTAATCCACCACGACATCCTGATCTAAAACGGTGACGTGATGCGTTGCATCTGTCTCATCACTTTGCACAATCGGTTTAAAAATAATCTCTCGCTTTTCTTCTTCTGAGTATTCTTTGACTGTAAGCTTCTTATTGCCAAATTGAGCGGGGTTAATCTCAGATAAGTTTTTGTATTCCCGATAGATGCGCGGAGTCATTACTGGAATCTCAATATCCATTTTTTCTACATCTTTAGCCAGATTTTCTCGATCTACTTCAACTACAATTGGTGCTTTAGGAGCAGAACCATCTCCCATTGCCTTTTTCTCAAGTTCTACACCTTCACTCTTGATTGACTCGACAAAGTCCATAAAGGCATCGGTACCAACTACGCTTACAAACTCTTCTACGTCCTCACCCCGATACATGCGGCGTAAACCTCGACCAAGAGTTTGCTCTGGCAGGATGTTGGCCTTGGAAGAATAAGCACGCAAACCCACAATCGTAGTCACATTACGCACATCCCAGCCTTCTTTGAGCATCAACACAGAAACAATGGCTTTATACGGACTGTCCCAGCTGTCAATTTCGTTAGATTCGTGGCGAAGTTTCTCTAACTCTTCCTTATTCTTGCCAGTCTGAGATTCAGAAATCTCTCCGTTGTTCTTAGTGTGAATAGTCAAAACGGCATCTTTTAATTCAGGATAGGTCGCTTCCAGGTATTCAGCCACCTCATCACAGTTCTTGGTGTCATCGGTCATGACGAACAAAACTGCTTTTTTCATCTTTTGATGCTCTTCGTAGACTTTTTTCCACTCCAAGTATCCTAAATGAATATAGTCTGCATATCTCTGGGTAAATTTGGAGCTTTGCCGTTCGTTTAGCTTTGCTCGACTGGCAGAGTCAGGTACAACCGGATGCTTGACTACATCCTGAGCAATGGCTTCTACCAATGGATAGTCTGAAACGGTTTGGACAAAGATTGCTCCATTATTGTGTTTGGGTGTCGCCGTCACATCAATCTGCAAAGCCAATTCAGAGCCTTTCAGCTTGAGCTTGTTATGAATGTCTTCAATCGACTTAAACCAAGCCATTTTCTCATCATGGACATGGTGTGCCTCGTCATTGAGTATCATTAATTCATCTACATCTCGAACGATAGCAGACAAGTCTACTTTAGATTCATTGGTTGCTCCCACTGGTCGTTCTCCGAGAAAATAGTCAGTGGTATCAGCATCGCTAAATGAGGGAATTGCATCCGAAGATTCGTATACACGGTGGATATTGGTAAGGAAAAGGTTGCCTGTCTTCTGCGTTACCCGTACATCATCCTGAATGTGCAAGGAGAGATTAAAGTCACTCTTCCAATTTTGGTTTTCGTAGCCATCTTCAGGAAGAATAGGATCAGAGTAAAAAATCCTTAACCCATCAAAATCTGTGCGCAGTCGGTCAAGCACAATGATGTTGGGAGCAATCAATAGAAAATTACGAGCTAGGGTAGAGTCTTCCTCGTAGAGTTTGTGGAAATAGCTCCAAGCGATAATCAAGCTAAGGACTTTGGTCTTACCGCTGCCGGTTGCCATTTTAGTCACAAATCTACGCCAGCTTTCTGGGAACATACCAGCTGAAACCACGCCGCTAGCATCAAAGCGCATCAGGTCATATTTGTCTTTGACCTGAACAACATCGGTGAGGTAGACGATTGTTTCGACAGCTTCCCTTTGTGAGTAGTAGTAGCGAAATTTTGATTGCACACCATCTGAGTTAGTAATGATGTGTTCAGTCTTGAACCACCAGGTAAGCAGTGCCTTGCTTGTTTCAGTTGATCCTTCATAGTCACTGTCGCGCCATTTTTTGACGGCTTTACGCAGCTCTGCTACCAACGGTGGTAACAGCTTCTCATATCCTTGAGTACGCAAAGCTTCATCAGCCGGAAACCAGCGGTATTCTGGCTCTAGTATTTCGTATGGTGATTTTGGGAATTTAGGATGTAGTGCCATATTATATTTCTTTTAGTAACTTCATATGTTTATTTCAATAACTTTCGTCGTGTCATTGCCAAAAATATCAACTACTTTGATGGCTATCTTCCGCCTACCTTTCTGGCATTCATGGAAGATACTTTTAAGCTCCAGTGTGCGGTCTCTCTTTGTTCTAAACGACTGCCACTCATTTTCAAAAATGTAGTCGCCTGTCCAAACCTCCTCAAACTCATCACTATCTTCTTTTTTAACTCTGATAATCTCCTTCTTGTTTTCAAAGTCAAAGTCTACTGCCCAGTAGTCGATCCAATCCGTCCATTTTTTTGTTAAAGGAGTACGTCCAATAATTCCATCTTTGTCTTTAGTAATTTTAATGATCTTCCCATTATCAACAACAATTTTTGAACCGCCATTCTTTAATTCAGATTCGACATTAGCAATTGTGTCTTGATTGTAGAAAACTGAAAAGTCAGTCAGCTCCACTGCCACAGCTTTTCCTTTTATCAAAGGTTTTACCTCAATAAAAGAAACATCATGGAAGACTACTTGATTCTTATCGATAGCTCTTTTATCAAATACCTCTCTAGGAATATATTTCAATCCAAGGTCAATCCCTTTTGATTTTGCTTCTTCCTGAATATTGGGAAATAGTCCCATCTCAAATTCGAATGCCAAAACATCTATTTTCGTCAGTTTTTTATCAAGAGCCTCTGTGAGTAATTCATGAATAAAATCACGACCAACAGGAAGGTTGATTGGGCCAATTGCCACAAGACGATTGTTCTTTTTACCAACAAAACGCTCAAATCCGGAAATTTCATCGGCTTTATAAGCTCTAAGAATCAATGTAATGAAGTCATTTTCTTTCTGAGCTATTTGTTGCTGTTGCTGATCATCCGCCAGATTTGGGTTAACACCCACATAAAGCTGTCGTTCATATTTCCCAAGGTTTAATATTTCAAATGCCCTGTAGTTTTCACCTTGTTTTTTCAATTCTCTCTGGACAGCTATCATGCGTTTTCGTGTTGTATGAATAGAAAACTTACCAATATCAGAAGCAATCCATTTTCTTCCCATTTTTTCTGCTACAGAAGCAGTGGTGCCAGAGCCATTAAAGAAGTCTGCAATTAAATCACCAGGCTTCGTACTCACATTAATAACTCTTTCTAATAAGGGTTCTGCGTTCTCTGTAGGATAACCTGTTATAAAAGAGTACCCGGGGATATCTGTCCAATTAGTGTCTAGGATTTTTGTGTCGCTTGGTTGTACAAAATACTCAAGGCGGTTCAGTCTTTCGTTATACCTCAGCCTACCTTCTGCAATCATCTTCTCCATTGTACTTTGACTGAATTTAAAATGTTTACCAGCTGGTGGAGAAAAAGTTTTTTCAAATACATGTCTTTCTCGTGGTCTTCTTTCTCCTGCACTATCATCGGTTCTTCTCCAGTAACCTTCTCTTCGCTGATCTAGCTTTGATGAAATGTCAATAAAGTTAGATTTATCT
>CAYGCQ010000023.1:0-500 GCA_964348455.1 uncultured Pseudomonadales bacterium | reverse complement strand
TAGACAAACAATGAATCGGTTGAAGTTGGCAAAGACAATCTTCCTTGATTTGTAACATTCTTTTTGATTCGACTAACTACGATATCTGCTTGGAAATAATTTTTACCAAAAATTTGATCAAGCATTGCCTTAACGTAGTGACCCCAATGGTAGTCAATTCTGACAAAAATAATCCCATCTTCTGCCAAGATATCTTTCATCAAAGAAATTCTTTCAAATAGCATCTGTAGAAAAGTGTTTCCACCATTACCCCAAGTATTCCTATATGCAAATTCTTCTAAGATAGAGGGTTCCTTGGTGAATTTTTCTTCGTCCGAATCTTCACCAATCTGTACATCAATTGAATAATCGATTCCAGCACTAAATGGTGGATCAATATAAATGAGTTTGATTCCTCCACTAGCCTCAATCTCTTCACGAAGCGGGCCATTTTTGAGACTTGAAAGAATAAGTTTGTTATCACCCCAGATAAGCTTATTTGTCCAACCTTTGATTTGTCT
>CAYGCQ010000022.1:0-20238 GCA_964348455.1 uncultured Pseudomonadales bacterium | reverse complement strand
TCGTCAGTTCGTGTCGTGAGGCGTCCGCTTAAGTGCGGTAACGAACGCAACCCCTGTGCTATGTTAAATATCCATAGCAGACTGCCTCGGTTTTTTCCGTGGAGGAAGGAGGGGATGATGTCAAATCAGCATGGCGCTTATATCTAGGGCTACACACATGGCGTAATGGGTGGGACAACGGGATGCCAAGGCGCGAGCCGGAGCTAATCCTTATAAACCCATCCTCAGTTCGGATCGCAGGCTGCAATTCGCCTGCGTGAAGGGGAGTTGATAGTAATCGCGGATCAGCATCACCGCGGTGAATACGTTCTCGATTCTTGTACACACTGCCCGTCAAGTCAACAAAGTCAGGAGTGCCCGAAGTTGGTACCCACAACCGCAAGGAATGGGCCACCTAAGGTAAGTCTGGCGATGGGGGCTAAGTCGTAACAAGGTATCCGTACTGGAAGGTGCGGATGGATCACCTCCTTTCTAGGAGTAAGGACTTCACGAGTCCGAAGATAAGACGCCACACTATTGGTGAGTGAGTGTATAAATACAATTCACCTGACTCTTGCCACTCTTAAAACGATAAGAGCTTGCTCGGATTTTAATAATAACTTCGTTATTTAAATTAAAATCTCTGCGCTTCCTCTTATATTCGCTCATAACTTCGTTATGATGCTTGAATATAAAAAATACTGTTGCTTTGCTTTTGAGCTAAATAATAATACCCGCATTCAGTGGGTTTTATTATGGCAAGTCCTGCCTGCGTTAGGCTGGTTACTAGCTTGGTTTCGACACTCGACTCAGGGCGATATTTACACAAAAAATCCTACCGCAAGGGTAGGAGTTTTATTGTGGGCGCTCATGGGGTCGAACCATGTACCTCGGTCTTATCAGGACCGCGCTCTAACCAGATGAGCTAAGCGCCCAAAAATACTTATACATTTTAACTTAGGCTTGCCGAATTCACAACGTTATTAAAATTACAGGTTGTGAGACAATATCGGCATGGAATGGAAGAGATATTACGAGGAAGAAGGAATAGAGTCATTGTCGGCCCAGGCCCCTTATTATAGATACGCTCTGGAGCAACTTGATGCCTTTATAACGGCTGGGAGGGGTGAGAATGAGCAAATAACGGTTGTTCTGGGAGGACTACATCCAAAAGCCACGCGTCCAGAACATTTTGAAGGTATGTGTTCTTCTCTTTTTCGCAATCCTCTAGATGTGGTGATTTTAGACCAGAATGAGCAGGCTTTGAAGGAGATTGATAGGGGTAGATACTCAGTATTTCAGGCTAAGATACAAATGCTCCCCAAGGAGATTGGCCTCGTTTCACTCTTGGTTTGTGACTATACGACTGATTTTATGTCCGATTCACAAATCAGGGAGATGAATGTGACACTTCCGAATCTTATGGATAAAAATGGGGTATTGGCTCTAACTATTGAAAATCCTACTGTGCCTACTCTGTCAAAAGTATCAGACTTAGTTAGATTTGGGGTAAAAACATATCCTCGAGGGGTAAATAAGATAAAAAGACTACTTTCAAATTTTAAGTTGATTCTAGATGCTAGAACTGCGAATAATAATAACTTGCTCGTTTTTGTGCTCAAAAATGCCAAAATATCTGAGTTTGAAGGCTTATCGATAGGTCTTTTCCCAGACGAAGGGCCTTTTGAAGAGTGGATTAGGTTGAATCAAGTATCCGGTCAGAATTAGATACTAATTATGGGTCTTTTGAGGCTAAATTGGAGATTGATATTGGCAAGCGACCGACCTACAATGAGGGCGTGGTGAAAAAGAGAGATAAAATACTATTTGTGCCTGTGAAGCCTACTCGTCAGCAAAATGGCTATGAGTGTGGCTTGTCATCGGTCATGACAATTTTAGGTACTTTGGGCGTAAAAGTTAGGAAAGATTCTCTTAAGAAGAAACTGGGGACAACGAGCAAGCACGGAACCCATCCGGATAAAATTAAGACTTTGTTTCAAGATCTGGAGCTGGAATTTAGAGAAAAACATCGAGCGAGTCTAAACGATTTGGAAAATAAGGTAAAAAAGCGGAAATTGTGCTTGGTGGTGTATCAGGCTTGGGGAAGTCAAAAGTACTATGACAAGCTTGAGAGTGGACACTACTCGGTGGTTTTTGGTGTTGAAAAAGACTATCTGTGGCTAGCTGACCCTTATGTAAAGATGCAAAAAACCAGATACGGGAAAGGTATTCGGAAGATTAAAAAGGAAATTTTTGAAGGAAGGTGGAAAGACATGGACTATAAGGGGAAGATCTATGATCACTGGATGTTGGCTATTTAATGTTGAAATAGGGTGACTTCGGAAATAAATTTTTGTAGGTCTTGATTATTGGACACTCTTGTCTCAATTTCTTTTACAAATGATTTGGCTTCTTGCTCATCGAAGGCATCATCCCCATAAAGAACAAATATGTGTTGGCCCATTTGTTTTAACGCTTCTAGTCCAGTATCTCCATCAACAATTTTGACTCGATTCCCGCTCCAAATGATTGACCCTGATTCAAAAAGGAGAAGTAGTAGTAGCTTGGCACTGAAGTCATACCAGATAATTCCGATATCTTCCTCCTCGTGCCCTCTAGCTCCTCTTATTTCGTCGATATAGTCGACGATGTATTGCTCGATAAACTCGGTTGGTGTGATTTCCGATCCGAATTGCTTAATCTGTTCAGAAAATAGTAAGCAGGCCATGGTATCTGCTTTGGCTTCGTCTAGTTTATTAAGATGAATCCCTATACCCATTTTTTTATACATGTCTTCATCAATCATGCGCCCCAAGTGACCAGCCTCATGAGCGACCGTGTTTAGGCCTCGTACGTGGGCAAATCTAATTTCTGAAGTGTTACAATCGATATACTTTCTGTAGTAAGAGTCATATAAATTAGTTGAGAAATTATTGTTTTCGTTATCATAGAAAACTACATAGCGATCGCCAGCACAAGCCGTCCCTGTCCAGGGGATGTTTATACCGTTTCTAACAAACACATATTGATGAATAAAGGGGACGGCTTCAAAGTCTGGTTCGTAATTTTTCATGAAATTATTTACCAAACCGCGATATATTTGACTGTCTTTGTACCAGTAAGAAGACGTTCCTAGATTTAAGGTGACCATTAACTCGATTCCAACACGATTCCCGTCAACTGTAAATCCCCATGGCGTTAGAATAATCGGACAGTCCGATAGCGCCAAGTCGATGTACTGCTCATCGATTCGTTCCCAAATTTCCAGGATTTTCTCAACATTGGTTTCCGGCGAAGTGTACCCTAGAGATAAGCTTAATAGATAGTGGCTAAGGCGCCGGTATTTGTCCGGCAAGTCTCCACTCTCAATTTCAATTTCAATCCTACTTGCCATGATGTTTAGAACTTGAGAAAGACCCGTAAACTCCTCCTTAAAGATATCGATATAGGGAGTGTTGTCGTTGTATAAATATTCATAACCTTCGTCGCTCGCGTGTTCTCCAAAATCTTTACCCCCAGGTAAATCGGCTAAGTCAATTTGGTGGATATAGGCAGCATCGATATAAGGTTGGGTAGAAAGTGAGAGGTCTAGAAACAAATTAATCTCACTTTTAGAAAGAGCTAATTTTTCCAGCTGAGATTCACTTAGTTTGTCTAACCAAATTTTGGCAAGCCTGACTGTGGAGGATTCTCTTTCTGAGATGGCACAAACAATCTCTTGCCATATTTTACTTTCTCCAACTACCCTAAGCATTTCTAACTCACGAAATTTCTCTTTTTGGAGAATATCTCTAAGACTAGTTTCGCTTTGAAAAATAAAAAAAAGTTTTTCCTTTTCGGTGGAACTTGGCAAATCGTTAAATAAGTTCACCATGTAATCGTTCCAGGCAGATTGGACTTGAAACTTGGCTTGATCCAGGAGTTCGATTATGTTGTCGCAGTCGATTGGAGGTGGAATTTTTTCAAGAGAAAATTCGGGTTTATTATCTTTAAAAAAATGATAATAATCCAAAACTTCTGTCATTCCGGAAAATTACTTTGCCAGTTCATGGTTATTAAAGCAAATTCTAGCATAAGCCGAAAAGTGACAACCATGATGAATATTGTTAAGATTGTCTGTGATAAAAAAAGACAAGAAGTCTTTATCTGGGTTTGGACTATTTAGTGTTGTGTTGGTCTTTGTTGTGACAGTGGGATTGTCTGTAGCTTTTTTGACGAAAAGACCGAAGTTGATTGTCAAGGAGGTTTTAGCAGATGGGAGCTTGGAGATGACGGATGCAAGAAGGGTGACCTTGGCAGGAGTAAGGCTTCACAGAGAAGGTGAGTTAAAACATGAAGCGGGAATTTTTCTACTAACTGAAATTACTAAGAATGTCGAAGTGTGGTTGGAGTCTCAGGGAGATGGATACAGGCTTTGGATTGGTTGTCGAAACATGCTTTGGATGAGAGACTGTAAAAATGGGGTGCTGGTAAATGAAGAATTGATTAAGGCTGGGGTAGCAGAAAGAATATAGACTTCAGGTGTAAGGTGGTAGATTACTGATATTAGATGATAAATGGTAAAATTGGCGGATGCAGAAAGGTTTTTGGAATAAATTAAGAAGCCCGATTGTGGGATTGTCACCTATGGATGGAGTGACGGATGCCCCAATGCGTTTTATTGCCAAAAAATATGGGCAGGCCGATGTAATTTACACCGAGTTCGTGAGTGCCGATGGAATGTGGAGGCTCCATAAGCGTGGTGAAATGGATCATAAAATTTGGAAAGATCTAATTTATAGTGAAATTGAAAGACCTGTAATCGCACAAATCTTTGGGAGTGACCCGGAAGCTTTTTATGAATCTGCGAAAATAATATGTGATTTAGGCTTTGATGGGATTGATATAAACATGGGTTGTCCTTCTCCGGGACTTGAAAAGAGGGGTGGGGGAGCCGGGTTAATTCGAGATAAGTGCAATGCACAAGAGGTAATAGCTGCGACAAGGCGTGGGGTTGAGGAGTGGAAAAAAACTCATAAACTCAAAACCACAATGATTCAAGATATTGAGATGCCTGTGAGTGTGAAGACTAGAATTGGTAGTGCAGAGCCGGATGAGTCTTGGTGGAAATTTTTGGCGGAACAACAGTTACCAGTGGTAGCAATGCATGGCAGAACTTTTAAACAGCTATATAAAGGAGAAGCAGATTGGAAATTATTATTGAAGGCAGGAGAGATAATAAGAGAAAGTGGTGCAAAGTTTTTGGGAAATGGGGACGTGAAAGAAATCAAAAACTCAGAAACTCAAAACAATAAGGTGGAAACTCAGTGGGGAGTGGTTTTGAAAAGTGGGTTAGAGCTTGATTTGGGTGGGAAAATGGATGGAGTTCTTATTGGGAAGGAGTCTTTGGGAAATCCTTGGATACTGAGAAAAGATGGATTCACCCCAACAATAAAAGAGAAGCTTGAAGTAATGGTAGAGCATGCATACAAGTTTGAGGAGATATTTAGAGAACTCAAGACACCAAGAATCCAAGAACCCAAGAACTCAAGACACCAAGAACTCGAAAGTTCAAAAACTCAAAAAATCGAAGGTAAATATTTAATAAAAAATTCTTTTCAATTTTTCCCCATGAGGAAACACCTAGCTAGCTACGCTAAGGGCTTTGAGGGGTCTGTGAGTTTGAGAAAAAGGCTTATGTCAGCTGAAGGTGCGGAGCAGGTTGAGGCATTGGTTGTAGATTTTCTTTCTTCCGAAGCTGTTTAGGAATTTCTCACGGCTATAAGGTGAGTTTTTTTACAAGTTTAGAGGTTGATATGCGTGGAAATATCATTTATATAGGATTATTAATCCAGGGATTGTTTTTTATAATTTGCAGGTATAATGCAGATATAAGGGGTTGGATTATTTGTTAAATAAATAAAAATAAATGGCCAGAGAAAAAACAGGATTCGGGAAACCTAAAGAGTACCCAGCTTCATTGACTCCAGAGATAAAACGTAATCTTATGCTTCAAGCAATCTCAAATCTGCAAGAGATAGAAAGAAACAGTGTGGGGAGAGATACTGTAGAAATCCCAGTCTATCACAAGGATCCTATTCAAGTTGTGTGTGTGTCGGATCTGCATATAGGCGCATTGGCAACAAATAATGAGTCTATTATGGAGTTGGTTCAGTATGTATTAGATAATCCGAACGTGAGAGTTGTTCTTTTGGGAGATGAGGTTGAGGGGATTAAGTCGGAGTATCTGGATACAAACAGAACTCCACTTGACCTTGAGGCTCAAATTGATCTCTTGAGGATCTTGTGTCTTGAGCCGTTAGCTGAAGCAGGAAGAATAGATGCAATGGTTAGTGGTTACTGGGGGCATCCCGGTTGGGCACAAGATTCAACAACAATAAATATTTGGAGCGTGATGACAAAGGGATTGAATATTCCGATAATAAAAAATGGTGGAGTTTTGACTTATAAATATCCTAATGGACGTACTCATTCGATGAGGATTCGGCATAATCCTCCAGGTGGGGGGAACAAAGTGGATCCTGTATCTGGTCAAAGAATGGCAGAGCTTCAACTAAGTGAAGGTGCGAGAGCTGATGGAGCTATGAGTGGGCATATCCATACGATGGCAACAGCTTCGGAATGGTACTTTGGAGCCAAGAATAGAGTTTTTTATATCTCTGCCGGGACTGAAAAAGGTGCTTACTCCGATAAGCCATATGATCGATATGGTGAGAAACTCGGTGGTAAGACATACTGCGATCCATTAGGTCAAGGGATTATTCTTCAAGCCGAGACTGGGAAATACAACCCCAGAACACAAAAAAAAGACAAGAGAAGCTATCCTTACCCATCGTCAAAGCACGGCCAGGTGGCTTTCCAAGCTCTCAATTTACTTAACTCTGCTGAGAAACAGGGGATAACAGATGAGTTGCTAGCCGGAATATCTGAAAAAGTCGAAAAGTCACCTAAAGTAACTTACAGCCCCGTGACAAGTAGGGTGAGTAAAACTTTGTTTGAGAGAAAACCTGATGCAAACCAGAGGTTGGGAAAAGAGTCTGTCGTGAACCAGTACTCAAGGATGAAGATGCAAGCCCCTTATGATGAGTTGACATTTAATGTGGAGACTCAGCTTCCAATGGCTCTTAAGTTAATTCAAGATGCCAGAATTGGTAGTAGTACTGACGCAGAGACACTTAAAGGCTTAACTAGTTATGTGGAGCAGATTAGGGCTAACCCGCATCACCTCGTGGTGTATCTGCGAAACATGTTAGATAAGGAAGCCGGTAAGTCTCCAAATAGAATTAAAATTTTGGATAATTTAGTTGATCTACTAAAAGTTGGTTCGAAGGAGCGAACTCTGGCAATCATGTTTGACGAGTCGATGAGAAGAGGTGAGTGGAAAACAAAAAAAGGTGATGGCCCCGAAGGGTTCCCCGTCGCCCCAGCTTCCTATGTCTCTACTTACGCTGATGTTCCTTTGATTCACCACCTTTCTCTGATTAAACTTGCAGTTGGACCGTCGATAAGCATTAAGGGAAAACCAATGTATATCGGTGCTTTTGCGGATAAGATGATGGGGAGTGGGTCATTTGCTCAGCCCACATTCGGCCTGAGACAGATATATAATAAGTATTTACATCAGAAACCTGGATATGTCGCTGGAGGTCATATGCCAAGCGCTGGAGCCATGACTTTTTTTGACAGAAGTAATGCAGAAACACAAACGCCAATATTGATAGCACCAGGTTGGTGGTCAAAATATGTAGACACAATGGGGAAAGGAAATGTGTTGGGAGGGGCACAACCAGGTCAAGCAATTATCTTTATGCCTGGTCAGAGTGCTGCCGATTATATGGCCTTTCCAACCGTAGACGCGGATGAAACAGAGTATATGCATGACGCTTTAACTTTGCTACAAGGACTAAGCATCTTGGGTTTGACGGATAAGGTTCTAAAGAATACAAGATAGTCTGAAGTAACTATAGTTACAAATACTTAGCTGTGTTATATTGATTAGTATGACAAAGTTACTGATAGTAGAAGACGATTTGTTGCTCGATGAGGCGTATAGGCGAAAGTTTGGGGAAAAGTATGATGTGAGGATTGCAACGGATGGAGAGACAGGTATTAAGATGGCTGGAGATTTTGAACCAGAAGTAATACTCCTGGACATATATATGACAGGGAGATTTAATGGTCTGGATGTGCTGCGAGAAATAAAGAAAAACCAGAAAACTGCCCACATTCCCGTACTAGTAGTAACTAATTTACCAGATGCTGTTGAAAGAGTGATGCAGATGGGAGCAAGTAGGTGCTTTATGAAAACCGATGTGGACTTAAACAATATTGAGACTGAGATTCAAAATGCGATTGAAAAAAGTAATTTGTAGATAATGGATCAAAAAGAAAAATGGAGGTTGTGGCTGATTGCATTGGCGACTGTTTTTCTGTTTAGTGGATCTGTTTACATCGCTAATTTTACAAATAGATCTACTCTGGAGAGAAAAAATAGAGATTTGAATAAAACTCTTGATTTAATAGAGATGGGTATAAAAGACAAAGCAATGTCTGCGGTGGATTTACTATATGGATTGAGGGGATTAGTAATCATCGAAGGTGCCACGGTACAAAATTGGGATGATTTTGTGACAGTTAGTGAAGTTGAAACTAGATATCCCGGAATTTATTCATTTGCATATGTACAAAAAATTTTAAAGGATAATTTAGGTTCATTCGAAGCAGATCAAAGATTGTCTGGTATCGAGAGGTATAAAAACTACACAATTTTTCCAGTAAGTGACAATATGGAATATTTTCCTGTTAAGTATTTGCATACTACCCATCCTGAGATAAGTAATTTACTTGGTTTTGATTTTGGATTTTCAGAAAATACAATTATAACTTTTAATAATTCACTTTTAACCGGTCAACCCACGATGTCTGAACTCCTTTATCTCAATAAGGTAATTCCGAAGAGCACAGCAACCGGGTACGAAATTGTTTTACCTGTCTACAGTAGTGCATCTGCGGTCCTAATTTCTGCGGGTCAAAGAAATGATCAGCTATTGGGTTACGTTGGTGCTTGGATTAGTCCAGAAAATTTGAGGAATAAAAATGTTGATCTGACAGGTCTAAAGTACACTGTGTATGATGGCGACCAGAAAATTTTTACAGTAGGAAGTATCAGGGAGAAAAAAGCATCGGCATCAAAAGAAGTGCAAATACTGAATCGAAATTTTAAAATAGTTTTGGACTCAGATAATTTGTTTGTGTTGCCGGGCATAGAAGGAAAATCATCGGTAATTATTGTTGGAAGTCTCGTTGCCATTAATTTGCTTTGGATTGCTACTATTTACATAATCATGTCGGCTAGAAAGCGAGCGATAGATTATGCAAGTTTCGTTACAAAAGATTTAAGGAAATTTAAGCAAGCAGTAGAAGGAGTGTCTGATCAAGTAATTATTACTAATCCTGAAGGCGTGATTACTTATGCTAATAAAGCAACAACGACAATTACAGGTTACTCTCTTGAAGAGGTGATTGGCAAGAAACCTTCTCTCTGGGGAGGTCAAATGCCAAAGGAGTTCTATGTTGATTTTTGGAAAACCATAAAGATTGATAAAAAATCTTACTGGTCGAAGTTAACAAATAAACGGAAAGATGGAGAACAGTATGGGGCGGATCTTAGAGTTACACCAATTCTTGATGAGGATGGAAAGTTACTTTTCTTTGTTGGTATTGAAAGGGATTTGAGCAAGTTTGAAGCAGTAGATAAAATGAAGACCGAGTTTATTTCTATAGCCAGTCATCAGCTTAGAACACCGTTGTCTGCCGCTAAGTGGTTTGGAGAGATGCTGGCTGATGGAGATGCCGGCAAATTAACTAAAACCCAGGAAAAGTATGTGGCCAAAATTAATGAGTCAAATGAGAGAGAGATCCAACTAGTGAACTCAATCATTAATTTAAGTAAGATAGAGTCCGGAGAATTAAAGGTAAATCCAAAGTTGATAGACTTTAGGAGGCTGGTGGAAGATATTTTGGTGGAAGCTAAGGTCAAACTAGGTGGACAAAAAAAGATGCTAAGTTATGACATCGAAAAAAAAATTCCTAAAATTGAAGTAGATGTTGATCTCATAAAGCTTGTATATATCAATCTTTTGACCAATGCCGGGATTTATACAAAACCGGGAGGAACAATCATCTGTAAAGTTTATTTAAAAGATTCAGACGTTGTCACTGAGATACGAGATACCGGTATAGGTATTCCCAAAGAAGAGCAGAAAAGAATCTTTGAGAAGTTTTTCCGAGGCAGTAATGCTCTAAAGCAAGAGACAGAGGGGAGTGGTTTGGGTTTATATTTGGCCAGAGTGGTAGTGAAGTCTTCAGGTGGGAAGATCTGGTTTGAAAGTGAGGAGGGTAAGGGGTCGACCTTTAGCTTTACGCTTCCTATGAATCAGGCAAAAACAAAAAACCCCGCCTGATGACGGGGTAGGAAGTTATATTAATTTTTGCGGGCCGTCTCCAGATGGAACCGGAGTTAATTAGGATGTTACAAGTTAATAGGCTGATATTTAACCCCGCCAACTTGCTTGTAATGGTTTTTTGGGTAAATACTCGTACATTCAAATATGCTGGTGATTTTAACTTTTATTCGACTATCTCGATCTAAGGCTAACTTGGCTGAATGTGTTTTTGCGAACGCAGCCAGACCAGTTATGAGTGACTGTTTCCCATCAATTTCACGAATTACTCTGGGATTTTTACCACCAAGCATTACTAAAATATTATTATCGAGGCGAACAATAGGAGAGATAGTAACTACTACCTCAAATTTGTCTCCAGTTTTTACCTTTCTGGGAGATAGATCATCGGCGATAAGTTTCCAGAATATCCCGCTGTAGTATCTAAAAACCGGTTGATTGTGATCAGTAATGTTAGTCCAAGACGGTGCTTTAAATAATTCTAAAGATGAAAAAGCTTGTTTAACAAAATAATCGATATCGTTACTTAGCATTGCCAATTACTCCTTATTTTGAGGGGTGATCTTTGTGATGATCGAGCGCCAAAGTGGTTACCTGTTCAATAACTACCCCGAGATTGCCGACCGTCAGAGGAATTACTTTGGTTGGATTATGGTCGCAGGTATACCATTGTGATTCCATTACTGACTGAAAACTGGTGGTAAGAAAATCTTCAGTGAGAATAAACTTAACTCCTCGATTTAACCTTTTAGGAGCGTAACCTGAAGCGTATGGATTTCTAACTATCGAAGTTCTGATAAACCATTCAATTTGAAGCAATCGAAAGTTGACTAGTGTGTCCTTAATGGATTGTGAGTGTTTGAGAAACTGAATGAATGAGCTGAAATTGAGATTGTGTGATAGCGTCTCTAGGGACGGGGAAAATGGATACTCTTGTCTATCGTATAGCATCTCGGTAGTCATGCCCTTGTCGGTCAAACCTTGCCAGGTGATAAGACGGGTGAAGTAGGCATCTGTATCCTGTAAAGGAGGAAGGCACGTGTCGATAATGATGGGCTCGGGATTTAGTAGATTTACTAGCTCGAAAAAACTTATGTTGGACTTGTCAAAACTTGCACTAACACGCATTTTGGCCAGATTTGAATTTGGTTTCAAAATTACCTCCAGATGAAGATTGGGATTTTAAAGACGGACTTTTTAAGTCTGTCGCGTATTATACGTAAAATACATATTTTGTCAAGAAAAGGGCTTAAATGTTTAGTGAAAAATCATTTGAAGCAAGAATCCTGGCTGCGGCGCTAAGAAAATAGTTATCTTCTATCTTGTTTAAGTATTCTTTGAATTCACTGATGTGGACTATTTTAAGCTCAAAGCCTGTGGGTTTATGTGTTTGTCTAAAATCATCCTTGGTTGTAAGGTTAGGAATATCTGAAATGTCTATAATCGCAGCAAAGAGGTCTGAGACGTTATTGGTCATACCAAAGTCAGGGTGGGCCTTTCCTAAGTTGTATATTTTTTTGAAATTTAACTTTTGTAATCCCAGATGAAAGCAAATTTCTTGCTCGATTTTCTTGGGTAAGTTCTGAATGCTGTTATCAAAGATGTGAAGATAAAGTCCACCGACAGATTCCAGAACTTCATTGGCAGAAGAAAACTTGTGGGTTTTGGAAACAAGGAAGTGGGTTATTTTTCCGTTTGTTTCCAGGAAAATAATACCTCTGGCACCTGGGCGACTGCCTGTTTTCCATGAAGCGTATTCGCAGGTAAAGATTTGGTTGGTGATATTTGAACGAACTTCAAACACGAGAAGTATAAGGAAGTTTCCATAACCAATTTTGGTAAGTCTCAGAATATCGAGTTCGCCAATTTCGTCTGGTCTTAATGCTAAATCTTCTAAAAAACCTTGATAGTCTTTTGGTAGCGCGAGAATCTCCTGTTGAAGTGTGGATTCGGTATCTTTGAACCAGTCGTGCTTGAGAAGGGCTTCTGCCACGAGAGTCTGATCGGGAGAAAGAGTAGAGAGATAATCCGATAGGGTAGTTGGGGTAGGCATAAATAGTCGCTATAAGTTTACTATGGGTATCTTTATAAGTCAAACCTCGAGATATTTTTGCTAATAAAAAACGGTCGCCCAAGGGCGACCGGTCTCTCATTTCTAAATTATGTTAAGGGCATGATGCAGTGAACATCCCAGCAAGTAACCGGGGCTGGCTTAGCATCCACAATGTTGTAGAAGAACTTTTCTGCTGCTGTTGGATTGGAAAAAATCGCCATGATCGCGATTTTAATAACGAATGCAGTTTCGACCAGCGGGCTTGCCCCAAGATTTGCCTGATCGTTCCAGTCTTTTAGTGCAGGACTCAATTGCCTTTCTGGTACGACTGATCCAAGGCTTTTTCGAAGGAAGTTGATCATGTTCACTCTACTTACAGGTTGAATGGCCAGATTTCCCACGAGCAAAAGCAATTCCTCTGTTTTTTTGGTTAACGTTTTTTCTTCTTGACCAGGGGCCACGGTTTTCATGGCCTGGATAAATTGGGCTATCAGTGCACTTCTCGTGAGATCGTCCATTTTGGGTTCTCCTTAAAATAATTTTATGGTGCTTAAGTTCTAATCTTGAGAATTGTAACCTATAGCGCATAGAAAGTCAAGATTTTGACATAAAAATCGTCGACCTGAAGCGATTTTTGTGTCTATTGAATACTCCTTTGTCCTCGTGGCGAGAGTGGATTAAAGAGTCCGGGGACCTATTTTCTATTTCTTTGAGGTTGGAAATTTGTATTATAGGTAAAAATGATATAATGGGGTTTGAAAATGGAAAAACCCGTTTTGTTAGAAAAACCTGGAGGGAAACCCCCTCCGAATCGCCCGGCTTTAGTGTCGGGGAACTACTATGACAATTTTTTGGAAAATACTACTATATTTTGGCGTCGGCTTTTTGGAAATGTTCATGGCCACTCAAAGAACCTATTGGATTTCAAAAGGCCGATCACGCGAAGCGGCCCTCTTAGTATTTTTTGAGAACTTTGTGGCTATGTTTGTAATTTTTCAGGTGGCAAACAACTTGATGGGAAATTATCCGCTTATGATTTCGTATGCAGTAGGAAATTCTATCGGGACTTACATAAATCTGGAAAAAGTGCCTTTTTAATAAAAAAAAGCCCCCAAGTGGGGGCGAAAATGAAAAAACTAAATCTAGTAGATGAAGGCTGGCTTCTCTTGAGAGTTATAGCTGTTTATAGTGTGCATCATCATGTAAATCAAAGGGTCCAATACAACGAGTGTTTCCTTGTTGTGTGCGATTAGGTTGGCGCTGACAAGATCTTTTAGCCATATTTCAACGGCCAGTAGATTTGGATAGCCCAGACGAGCAACAACCTGTTCTGAAGTCACTTCCCACCTGTTAGTAGCCATAGACTCGTCAAAAAGACTCCAGATGATCCTGGAATAAGTTGGACTCTCGGTTGGAGAGGTAATTTCGTGATACACATTAATCCTGTTTCCTGCTAACCAATCCCGAAAGATTGAGGGCTTTTCGACTTGAGAAATATTTTCTGTTGTGAAGACGGCCAGAATTTTCTTAGATGGGCTATAGGAATGAGTGAAGTGGTCAAAAACTCTGACATTTTGATCCGGTTTAAATTTTTTGATCCTAATAATAGATCTGCTTGGGTAAATATTCCCAGTGAATTCACGTCCTGGTTTGTGGAAAAGAGGCTCAATATCTAATTGTGATGGGAGGTGTAGAAATATGTTACCGGGTGTATTAATACTGACACCAACGCCATCGAGAACAAGAAAATGGAAACTCACGGAATAACCTCCTGTTTTTAAAGACCTTTATTTCGGTATTATAAAGCAAGCATTATCTCCTGATAAATACTCCATGATCTTCGTGGCCTGGGTAGATTAAAGCATCTGGGTATCTCTCTCTAATTTTTTGAGTTGACTTTCTAAGCTGTGGAGCAGAAGAATAGGATCGATCTGCTTGGCCAGGTCCTGAAGCGAAGTAAGTGTCGCCGGTGAAAATAATGGATTGTGCGGTGTGAAGCTTCTCTTTATTTACCAAAACTTCATTTGTAAAACAACAGGAGCCCGGGGTGTGGCCAGGGGTGTGGATTACTCGAAGCGAAGAGTCTCCAAAGCAAAGAACCTGTCCGTCGGTGAGGAATTCGTCAATGGGCAGTAATTTTGGAGAGGTAATGTTCGAAAAGTGGTTGGCAGAAAGGTGGGCCTTCTCATATAAAAAAAGATCTTTTGGGTGCAAATATATAGGGATGTTGAAGTTTAGTTTTAGTTCGAGGGCAGCTAGACAGTGATCGTAGTGGCCGTGAGTTAAAACAATACCTATTGGAGTGATTTTGTTTTCAAGAATGCTGGTGGAAATGAAATCACCTTCGTCTCCCGGATCAATAACCAGAGCTTCTTGAGTAGTTTCGTCTACGACTAAGTAGGAGTTGGTGCCCATTTCGCCGACTTTGAGACAGAGAATTTTCATTTCATTATTTTATCTCTAAATAGATGTAAGTTAAACTCATGGTTGTTAAATATTTTATTTGTGAGATATTTGACAGATGTTATGAATTGTGAAAATATGAATTATTAATAAATTATTAAACATCGACAATGTCAAAAAATACACTGTGGACAGTCATTCTAGTATTGCTATTAGTAGTAGGAGGCTGGTATCTGTGGAATAAGAACCAGGAAAGTATGGCGGCGAAGGAAGAGATAATAAAGGAAGAGGAGATGGTAAAAGAACCAACCGATGCTACGTCACCAACTATTGAGGTTATGGAAACACCTGCAGTAACTCCATAGACAAATTGTCTTTGAATCATTCTTGAGTTAAAGGCTTAATGTGTTAACCTGCGGGCATGTAGGAAAGGGTTAGTTTATCTTTACCTGTAGTTTTAGAAACATATAGATTTTCGTCGGCAACGCGTTTGATATCATCTGGATTAATTCCAGTGTAGCCTTTGGAGGGGTCAACTTCAGAAAAATCTACAACAACGGCTCCCATACTAACTGTCAATGGATCTCCGTCACCTTGGGGAGAGCGATTTATAGCTTTAAGAGCTTCTCGGTATCGGTCCATGTTAAAAGTAGACAAGTCGGTGTTTTGGAGTTGTTCAAAAATAAGGAAGAATTCTTCACCGCCATATCGAGCAAAAGTGTCCTCCGGACGCTTAATGTGTCTAACAATGTTAGCAAAACCCCTTAAGACTTCATCAGCATAACCATGGCCATGTATGTCATTAATTTTTTTGAAAGAATCAATATCGAGCATAATGACAATAAGCTTGCCTTTGTTTCGATAAGTGCCGAGAATTTTCTCCTGTAAGACTTTTTCGAACTGGCGACGATTCTCTAGACCAGTGAGCGCGTCTGTGGTGGCCAGCTCTACTTGAGCAGCGAGCTCTAATTTAAGCTGTCGAATTTCTTCGTCTTTTTGGGCAAGAAGGTTTTTCGCATAAGGCGAAAGTTGCTCCTCAGTTGGGGTTTCAGGTGAAAGTGGAGGCATGGAGTAATGATACTATAGAATAACTTGTGAGCTATAAATATTTTTTATTTGATTGGGATGGAAATTTGGCTGATACGCTGCCGATTTGGTTTGACGGATTTAAAAAAATATTTGCCGAGAATGGAATTGAATTAACGACCAGGCAAATTGCTGAGGAGGTAATCGGTGACTGGGAGGGGCCAAAAAAAATGGGAATTATAGACAGTGAGAAATTTATTGCTGACTTGGAGGAAGAAGTAATGGACAAGTTAAATAATGTAAAACTAAACACTGGGGCATTTGAGATTATGAATAAAATTAAGCTAAATGGGGGGAAAATTGCAGTTGTAACTGCCTCAAGGAAGAGATGGGTAAAAAATGCGTTGAGAAATAATAATCTGAGAGAAATAGTGGATGTATTTTTGGGTAAAGAAGACGTGGGGTTTGTAAAACCAGATCCTGAAGTAATTTTTAAAGCAGTGGAGTTGATGGTGGGAAATCCCGGTGAAACTATAATAGTGGGGGATAATGGCAAAGACATCGTGGCCGGAAGAAGGGCCGGGATTGATACTTGTCTTTATTTTCCTCCGAGATATGAAGTCTATTATAAAAAAGAAACTCAGTTAGGTTTTGGGGCCACCTATGTAATTGAGGATTTTAGAGAGATGGAGAAATTCCTTTGATGGAGGGAGATTGCCACCCTTCGAGTGGACTCAGGGCAGGCTGATTCGCAATGACGGGTGGAGTGATGTTTCTCTATTCTATTCAAATGATGAATAAAAAACCCCGCTACTGTGCGGGGTTGGTGGATCTAATTAGCAAGATCTTTAATGGTTTGGCCAAGAGCTATAAAGGAATTTTCATCAAGGTTCTGTGCTTGGGTGATAAAGAGAGTTCCGGTCGTCTTTGATGATCTCACAAAGCCATACTTTTTCTTGGAACCTTGCTGATTTACACAATAGTCCTTAAAAAGAGCAATGATTAGCAATAGGTTTTCTTCCGAGGTGAAGGTAATTGGGATTGTCCACGTTGAAAAGCTGGATTCAGTCATGTCAAACTCCTTGTCTCTACTTAATGTTCTTTAAGAGGTATTCTATAACAGTTTGACGATGGAGATAGAAATTGATAAAGTTAGAGTATGAATAAAGAAGAACTGGATAACTTTATTAAGTGGATTTTGGGAGGGCTAATGCTATTGGGGGCTTTGTACTTTTTTCCATGGGGGGATATAACTTGGGGTAAGATTGTGATGAAGAATGAAGGTGTGGTGACAGTGTCTGGATACGCGGAATCTGACCAAAAAAATCAAATTGCGAGATTCTCGGCAGGAGTGAACTCGATAAGTGATGAAAAAGATGTGGCAGTAAACGAAGTGAGCTCTAAAATGGCGGCGCTAATTAAGGCAGTTAAGGGTTTTGGTATTGATTCGGCTGATATTCAGACACAACAACTAAATGTGTATCAGATGCAGGAGAGGGAAACACGTCCTGAAATGATGATGCCATCATATATTGATGATGGAAGGGTAAAGTTGGGACAGTGGAGTGCAAGTAACTCGATTGAGATAATTCTTAGGGATGTAGACAAGGCGAGTGGTCTAGCTGATATTTTAAATGCCAGTGGTGCCAATAATGTCTATGGTCCAAATTTTCAGTTGGATACAAGCAAGAAGGCTGGAGATGAGCTACTCGGGCAAGCTGTGGCGGATGCTAAGGTGAAGGCGGAGACAATGGCGGCAGCTAGTGGGGCGAAGCTGGGTAGAGTGGTGTCTATTGTCGAGAGTGGGCAATCTTCGCCGTACCCCATGATGTCATTTGCCAAGTCTGATATGGAATCTGTGTCTGCCCCGGTAGAACCTGGCACTTCAAAGGTTAGTAAATCCGTGACGGTGGTTTGGAGTTTGAGGTAAAAACCTCTGTGAGTAGTTGGTGTAGAATATCTCAGGCTAGATAATGGAGGTGTACCTTGATTATTCTTGGAATAGTACCTGCTTCTGAAGTACCCCCGACAGTGGAAAAGGTTGAAGAAGGCTTGTTGGTGAGATTTTTTAAACATAACCCCAAGCTTTTAAGATGTAAAACTGCCAGCCTGAAGAAGAAAGTCGAGAGTGGTGAGGGTGTGAGCGAAGATGATAAACTGGATTTTACCCTGAGAGTGTTGAAAAAGACTGTGGTTATTGATTTGAAGGCACATGTCTCAGGTCATGGTCAAGTCAGGCTTAATAAGGTTAAGTTCCTGGCCTTACTGGATTTTTAACTTGTTTGTTGTTTGACCCCCTTGAAATGAGGGGGTTTTTGTGGGAAGAGCTACTTGCACAAAACGTGCTTACTTGGTATACTTTCACTTGTCCTTAGCAGACAATATGAACATAAATCTAATAGTGAGCACTAAAGCCCCCTAGGTTTTTTGCCGCGTTGATTTGTTTTTTAGTCCGCTAAAGGCGGATTTTTTCTTTACAATTGCACATTATTTAACAAGTTGGAAGCCGCCCTACTTCTTCTGAGGCTGAGGGGCAAAATCTAACGATTTTGGGCCGTTAGCTCATCTGGTAGAGCGCTACATTTGCAATGTAGAGGTGGCCGGTTCGAGTCCGGCACGGTCCACCCAGCTATCAAAGTTATCTTGATCTGGTGATTGACTCCAAAGGTATATGCCTTTAGAATCAACCACGAGCTCAATGAGCTTCGAATGTTGTTCCTTGAAAAGTGAATAGATTATGCAAGTAGATCGCACGAATTCAAATTCAAATTTGAAGCAAAAAAAGAATATTGATTTATTCTACTCAAGCAATCAGTGGATGCCTTGGCAGTAAAAACCGAAGAAGGACGTTTCAAGTCTGCGAAAGTTGTCGGGGAGGTGACAAGAACTTATGATCCGGCAGTGTCCGAATGGGGAAACCTAGTCAGATTTATCTGACTGTTACGCAACGTAAGTTGTGTTTCGGGAACTTGGGGAACTGAAATATCTAAGTACCCAAAGGAAAAGAAATCGAATGAGAGCCCCTTAGTAAGCGACGAGCGAACAGGGGTGAGTCTAAACCATCAATTTATTGGTGGGGTTGCAGGGCCAAACATAACTTAAAATTTCTGCTAGAAGAACAACATGGAATAGTTGACCATAGTGGGTGAGAGTCCCGTATTCGAAAATGGGAATTTTAAAGTTTGGTACCTAAGTAAATCTGGAGACGGCAAACTCTAGATCGAATCAGGGCCGACCACGGTCCAAGACTAATTATTTTTACTGACCGATAGTGAACTAGTACCGCGAGGGAAAGGTGAAAAGAAGGGTGAGTAGCCCTATTAAAAGATCCTGAAACTGATTGCTAACAAACAGTCGGAGTCCGAATTTATTCGGATGACGGCGTGCCTATTGAAGAATGAGCCGGCGAGTTACTCAACACAGCAAGGTTAACCGATATGTTCCGGGAAACCGAAGGGAAACCAAGTCTTAACAGGGCGTGTAGTTGTGTTGTGTAGACCCGAAACCAGGTGAGCTAACCATGAGCAGGGTGAAGGTTGAAGAAATTCAACTGGAGGCCCGAACCGTTTAATGTCGCAAAATTATCGGATGACTTGTGGTTAGAGGTAATATGCCTAACGAACCTGGAGATAGCTGGTTCTCCTCGAAACATGTTTTGGCATGGCCTCGTATGTACGGTAAGGGGGGTAGAGTTACTGAATGAACTTCTCGAGTAAAATCGTGATTTTCAACCAAACTCCGAATACCCTTATCAATTGTACGGGAGTCAGTACCCGGGGGCTAAGCTCCGGGGGCGAAAGGGAAACATCCCAGACCCACAAATAAGGTCTCTAAATATATATTAAGTGGTAAAAGACGTGTTATTTCTCAGACACCTAGGAGGTCGGCTCAGAAGCAGCCATCCTTGAAAGAAAGCGTAACAGCTCACTAGCCGAGAGATGCATGACTGAAGACGTAACGAGGCTAAATATATTACCGAATTTTGGGAACACATCGCAAGATGGGTTGGTAGAGGAGCGTTCTTGTGGCTTTGAAGGCTGACCGGAAGGTTTGCTGGAGCAGCAAGAAGTGAGAATGCCGGCATGAGTAGCGTAATAAAGTGAGAATCTTTATATCCGAATGAGCAAGGTTTCCTACGCAACGTTCGTCGACGTAGGGTAAGGCGACCCTTAGGTAAGGCCTATATGGCGTAGCCGATGGATTACTGGTTGATACTCCAGTCCTTGTCTACAATCGTTATTAACTGGGGCGGGACGAAGTTGGATACTCCAAACGGTGCGTTGAAGATGCACACGTTTAAATAGCAAGTCAGTC
>CAYGCQ010000021.1:10229-21017 GCA_964348455.1 uncultured Pseudomonadales bacterium | reverse complement strand
AGATTATGATATATGGCTATTTTATTAATTTGTTTATGTGTTGACATTTTAAATTTTTATGGAATGATGACTTAATGCCTGCAAACGAAAGAGTTTTTCTTTTGGTTAGTCTAATGTTTGTCTTTTTTGCTTTTTTTCCAAAAACCGTCCTTTCATATTCTAATAGTTTTTTTAGTGATAATGTAATTAACACAGCAAACTGGCAGATTTATGAGAATACGGGCAAAGTTACATTATCTAGCGGAGCCCTGTCGCTTTACCGTTCAGATACTGTAAGTAATTCCTTTCCTTACTTGTACACAACGGATGAGGTTTTTCCAATATCAGAACCATTCTCTATAAATATACGATTTAAATTCCTTAATACAGGCAATTTTGGCGACGGGATAACTATATCTCCTGGTGCTGTTCCCGCTAACGAATCAAATCCAGACAACAATCTGTTTAATTATATGATTTTTATGATCTATCAAGATAAGAATAACGGATTATCTTACGGAAAATTTATTTGTGATCAGGATGGTTCTAATTGTACACAAAGAACATTTCTACACCCGTTCACGCATGCTTCTGATTTAGCTATTCACGATGTAAAAATTGTTTTTAACGAGAATAGCCAATACTTGATTTATATTGACGATGAATCGACACCTGTGTATATATCTGGCGTAAATCAACGCAGACCAAAAAAAATTTGGATTGGTAATTCATTCAAGACAGGATCAGTTGACTTTTGGTCATCTTTAAAAATTGATTATATTAGAGTATCTTCATTGTTGAGGTCTAGACCGGTAATAATTTTACCTGGATTTGGAGGGAGCTGGGATTTAACTGCAGTAATTACGGGGACTAAAGGCAGTAACTGGAAAGTACCAAAACAGATAACTGTTTATGATGGGATTTTGAATAGCCTTAAAGAGAGTGGGTACGAAGAAGGTAAAAACATGTTTTTGTTTTCCTATGACTGGAGAAAGCCAATTTCAGATCTGGCTGAAGACTTGAAAGATTTTATTGAAGAAAAGGGGTTATCTGAAGAAAAAATCGATATTGTTGGTCATAGTATGGGTGGACTAATTGCCAGAACATATGCTCAGACGTATGGGACTGAAAAAATTAATAAGATTGTTACGGCAGGTACCCCACACGAGGGGACTGTCGACGCCTATGGACTCTGGGAAGGAGGAGTTTTCTGGGGTAATGTTTGGTGGGAAAAGGCACTATTGTCTTTGACTACTGAATTAAATCATCTTCCAAAAGAGAGAAAAATTGATACTCTCAGAAGAGTGGCTCCTTCGATAAAAGATATTCTTCCGACTGAGGATTTTATTTTCAGAGATGGCAGTGTTCAACCTTGGGAAAATCTTAATCAAAAGAATCAATTTTTAAAAGACTTGAACGATAACAGCAATCTAGTTAGCTCCCTTCTGGCTCCATTATGGAGTGGAGACGAACAGACAAGAGATTTGTTAAATACAAGAAAAAGAACACTAGTCGATGTGCTAAGGGGGTTGTGGGAAGATGGTCGCCCAATTAAAAATGATCCATTTGTCATGCAAAATGGAGATGGTACCGTTACTGAAAGTAGCGCAGTCGGAAATTTTTCGGGAAAATCTATAGTCGGAAGTGGGAATCACATTTCACTGATCTCTTCAGAAGGAAATATAGTAAAAATACTAAAAGCTTTAGATATTAAATCTGATAATGTTTCTAGTAGCAATATCGATTACCCATCAAGTGTATTTCTGGCGGCACTTAGGTCCCCGGGGAGACTGGAAGTGTGCAACTGGACTTTGGACAGATGTGACGATGGACTTGGGCAGTATTTCTCTGACAGTAAACTCTTTATGCTACCGGGATACAACAAGGACAAATTAAGATTGCGTGTATATGCTAATGGAGAAATGGGGAAGTATTCTCTGCATCTGGGCAATGTAGACATGCAGGATAACTGGGAAAGAGTTGATGGTAACCTTAAGAGAGAAAATCAAGTAGATACTTACTATATTAAAAATGGAAGCTATAGACCAAAAAGCAGAGACGATTGCAAGAGAGATGGCTGGAAAAGCTACCACGATCCAATTTTCAAAAACCAAGGACAGTGTGTGAGTGAGGTGGAAAAGGGTGAAAAAGAAATTGATCACTAGAGTTTGACAGAGTCATAAAAAGAGCTTAAACTTAGTTTTTAGGAATGAAAAAGAAATTCTTAAAAAGAAAGTTTGTTGTGAAGAAAAATAAGGCCATCGGGTCTATTTTTTTTGCTAATTTGAATGTGGAAGGAGGTGAGTATTTGTGACGGAAAAATATAAATTTGTCGCTTCAGGGCATATAAATGAAGCATCGGACCTTAAGGATATCGAGTTTTGGGGGCACGATGCCGGGGAATTTCTTCCTGAGGAAATTGAAGAGATTGTGGAAAATATTGAAGAAATTATAAATGCAGAAAAAATGACAACCTTAAAATCAAGTGAATAATTCTGGATTCTGAATCAAGTTCAGAATGACATCGATATCGAAAAGGCTGAAGATAGATCTGTACAAGAGTCAACTGCCTAATTTATTTTATTTAAGATTTGACAGGGCTTTAGAGCTGGGAAGTAATTACCTTTTCTGCCATTTCAACAGCTCCCTCTTTTGTCTTTACAACGGCAAAGAAGCCTCCTGCGTGGCAAAATACAGTGTCCTGAATTCCTGAAGCGATATCTAGATCAGAATTTGTTAAGCCTCTCCATTCACTTGGGAAACTAATTCTATCTACTCCAAAATCTTCATCGTTATCATGGGCTGCTTGAATGCACCATTTGGTAGTTGAACCGTCAGGGAAAATTACCAGTTTTACATTCTTACACTTATCTACAGCATCATTCCATTTCGCGTATTTTTCCAGGACTAATACTTGCGGCTCATTCTGTCTTATAATTTCTTGGGTGACTAGCAATTCTCCTTCGATCTTTGCCTCGACTTTTTTTATTTCACCCTTCAGGATCAACGTTGCAAATTCGATTGCTTTTTCAAAAGCAAGATGTGCCTCCGATTCGTCATGAGATCTACCTAAAGCTGAGATTACCTGAGAACAGGTATAGTCACTAACGCCTAAGATTCGTGAGGTTGATAGACTCACACCATTGTCCATTGCATCAATAGGTGTTACTAATTTTTTATCTATTGCTTCCCAGACTTCTTTATTCGAAGTAATTTTCTTTCCATAAGCTTTCCAGACCAGACCAAAAGAAGCGTAGGGAACCCCATTTTTGCGAATACCAGCCTTACCCTTTTGGTGGTGATCGAACCTCTTTTTCGTGGCTTTGTGCTCTCCTCCCACATCTACCGCCCAATCAGACATAGCAATCTTATCTAGATCTCTAGTCCTAGTAATTTCCATTTCCTTACCAGTCTGAGCAAAGAATAGCCTCAAAACGGCTAAAGCAAAGACCTCATCTGCGTGAAAAATGCCATCGTGAGTGGTAACTTGAATTTTCTTCATAACGTGTCATTTTACACCCTTGCACCGATCATGGCTGATATAATTACGTTAGGTTCGGTCGCGTAGCTCAGCTGGTTAGAGCGCTGCATTCACATTGCAGAGGCCACTGGTTCGAATCCAGTCGCGACCACCAGTAGACGCGTCACCCTTGAGGTGAGGTGGCTAGTTTGCTGTTGACTGGTTTCGAATGACGGAGACAAACCTGTAACAGTTTTTCGAGCCGGGTACGAAGCAAATAGGAAGTATTTGGCGGAGTACGATATCCAGTCGCGACCACTAGAAATGTTTTATTATATTGAAAAATTTACATGTCCAGGCTAAACTAAACTGATGTCTTTCTTTCGAAAGTTGGTTCATATCGTCTACGAGTTTGTCGAAGCATTCGTAATCTCTGCATCTGTGTTTGTGGTGGTTTATCTGTTTCTAATGCAGCCGCACCAAGTCAAAGGAAGTTCGATGTTTCCTACTTTCAAAGACAAGGAGTACCTGCTTACAGACAAGGTCACGTATAAAACCCGAGAGCCCATGGACGGCGATGTGGTGGTTTTTAAAGCTCCTATTAATGAAAGTTTCGATTTTATTAAGAGGGTAATAGCAACTCCCGGACAGACTGTCATGATTAGAGACGGAAAAGTTTTTTTGGATGGAGAAATGTTGGATGAATTCTATTTGCCGGCAGAATACACGACGTCCCCTGGTCAGTTTCTCCATGATGGTGAGGAGTACACAGTTCAAGAAGGAGAGATGATGGCTTTTGGTGACAACAGAGACCACTCGTCCGACAGCAGAGACTGGGGTCCCGTACCCTATCGAAATATTGTAGGCAAAGTGTTCTTTAGGTACTGGCCATCAAATGTTGCGGGACTGGTAATGGGTCCTGAAAAAGTAGTCGAGGAACCAGCAAAGTAGTTTTATCAAAATAGTAGGCAGTAGTCCAATGCTTTTGAATACCCTCTGAATCAGCGATGTAGAAGTTTCTGGTTCCGGCGGCTAGGGACTGAACAGTTTGACGACTTAATCAATTACCGACTGTTTCCTCTAGTAATTTTTGATACAAACCACTGTCTTCAAGCTCTTTTAGCATATTAAATATTTTTTCATACCCTCCCTCTTTCAACTCATTGGTTACAAACATTCTAGCTGAATTTAGCGACAGTCCTGTGTCCTTGACTGCCTCGGCAAGCCCTGGGTCTTGCGTAATCCAAATTTCTGTTTTTTCGTCATATTCGGTCTTATTCCGGGAGGCATTAATTATAATTCTTTTGCCTCCATACTTACCTCTTTGGAATGAAAGTGTGGCGTAGCCGACTAGTCTTTCTCCCTCAAAGATTGGTTTTATGTAATCTGTTATAAAACTGAATCTTTCTATATTATTTCTCTCATAATTTAATCTATTAGCCAATTCCTTATCGCTTGTAATTGGCTTAACTTTCTCACTTGACGTCTGAATTCCTGCACGAGAGTCTTTTTCCATACACCCAGTTTACCACTTGACCAAGCTACCCACCCAATGCACTATAATTAGAAGTATTATTATCCAATAAAAAAATGCTTAAAGGGTTCAAGGAGTTTATTTTAAAAGGAAATGTTGTCGATATGGCTGTCGGTGTGGTGGTTGGTGTTGCTTTTGGTAACGTGGTAAAAGCTATGGTTGAGGATTTAATTACACCTTTAATAGGTGCTTTTGGAGGAACACCGGATTTTTCTGCATTTTCGTTTACGATAAATCACAGTAAATTCTTGGTAGGAGACTTTTTAAATTCACTGATTTCATTTCTCAGTATTTCCGCTGTCATATATTTTGCTGTAGTAGTACCTATGAATAGGCTAAAAAGTAAGATTAGCAGTGGCAAAAGTGTAGATCCAACCGAAAAAACTTGTACTGAGTGCCTAAGTCTAATTCCAATAAAAGCCAGTAGATGTAAATACTGTACGTCTTCAGTCAAGAAGTAACGAAATATAACTAACAGAAAGTAAGCTGAATAAAATTTCTCCTTAAATAAAGGGTGTTGCTAATACTCGTTGGGAGACGGGTTGGATTCTGATTCTACAGAGGCTTCGGGTTGAGAATCGGCAACCGTGATTGGGGCAAAAGCGTCTGAAAAAGGTTCAAAGGGGTTAGAATATATGTTTTCTGTCTCCTGCGTCTCATGAACGGTCTCGGTCTCTTTAATATCTTGAATCTCTGTATCTTTAGTTGGCGTAGACACAACAAGTGAGTCATGAATTTTTTGTATTTGTTTTTCGGTTTCCTCCGGATTGCCTCTGAGTACAATATGGATGGCTGTCTCAACTCTGGACCTTCTCATCTTAACCTTAGCGTTCTCACCAATTGACTGTTGAATTTCACTCGCCATACTATCGATAAAATCGTTGACAGTTTTTGTGTTAAAGCCATCAATCGCCTTGGACTTGTGCATGGTTTTCTTGAATCTTCGGGAAAGTTCTTCGGCGCGCCTAACAGAGCCTCCCTCGCGAAGAATTATCTTGTACGCCTCAATCATGGATTGGGTGTCCGGAATGGCAGCTAAGGCTCTTGCATGACCTTCAGAGATGACACCTGAGATAAGTCCGTCCTTCAAAGCGTCTGGTAACTCAAGTAGACGCATGGTGTTACTCACAAAAGCAGGGCTTTTGCCGATTCTCTGACTGATGTCGGAGTTGCCTAAATTAAATTCTCTGATTAGACGATCAAAGGAGTTGGCTCTGTCGATGGGGTTTAGGTCGGTTCTCTGAACATTTTCGACGATAGCCATCTCAAGCATTCCCTGAGGAGAAGTTTCAATGATTCTGACTGGGACTTCAGTAAGTCCAGCAATCCTAGAAGCACGCCAACGACGTTCTCCTGCGATGATTTGGTAGCCTGCTGGGGTGTGTGCAACTACTAGTGGCTGAATTATGCCGTGAGTTTTGATGGAGTCGACGAGCTCGGAAAGAGATTCGGGGGTGATGACACCTCTGGGTTGAAGCGGATTTGGTTGTAAGTAATCTAGCGGAAGGATTGCGACAGGTTTATCGTCCATTAGTTTGAAATTACATCAACGAAATTAACGCCATGCAATTTGCGGAACTTGACGACACCCTGAGAAAGGGAGAAAAGAGTAAAGTCTCGACCAAGCTCGGTGTTTAGTCCGGCATGAAAATCGGCTCCTCTTTGCCTGACTATGATTTGACCGGTTTTGACTACTTGACCACCATATAGTTTTACGCCCAGTCTTTTACCTGCGCGTTGATGATGTTGATTTGTTGCTCCTCCGGATTTGACGTGTGCCATATTGAGTTATTTTATATTTATTATTTTGTACTTATTTGATGGATTCCTGCCTTCGCAGGAATGACAAGGATTGAGTTGTCACTTAGGAATGACGGTTATTTTTTTTGAAGTATCACGATTTCTCGTCTGACATCTGCGTCAGGACGTGAATAGAGGATACCTCGTTTCAGCTGATTGTAACTCAACTCCAGCTTTCCGTCAATAATACTACTTGTCTTATAGACGTGTTTACCATCATCAAAACTTGGGAATACCATGACGATATAACCGCCGGGTTTTAAGACTTTGAACCAGTCCTTTAGACAGCCTAGATATAATTTCTGTAATCCGGGAACCAAATACTTAATTTGATCCGGTCTGAGATGAGGTTTTCCCAAGAAAGGCTCGGTGACGATAGCATCGACATCGCTGAATCTATCGGATAGGTGGGTAGCATCAAGGACTTCCATCCGAGCCTGAAATCCCATGGAATTAAGGTTTATTTTGCTTTCGTGAACCTGATTGATCAAGATATCTCCTCCAGCAATGTCATAGCCAAGCTCAGCGGCTTCGACAAGAACTCGGCCTGAACCACAAAAAGGGTCAACCAATAGTTTTCCCTTTGGCTCCAAAGGAACGAGATTAACCATACTTCGTGCAATTTTTGGGGGGAGGATACCGGCTTTGGCATTAGCATATGGCATGTGACGGTCTTTCTTTATCCAGTGTTCATAGTCATGAACCCAGACAGTCTGCCACACTTCATCCTTGTTTCTGTCAATAAAAAATTCATCTATCTTATGTTTCTTGATTAAGATTGGAGTAAGGCCAAACTGATCCTTTGATATCAAGAATCTACCTTTTTCTCTAATGTCCTTGACTTCCTGATCAAACTTGGCGGAGTCGGCGAGGTTGTCTAGGCATGTAACGGAAAAGTTCTTCAGAGTTATTAGGTCGGCAATAGACTGTGCAACAGCAGCCACACCCACAGCTTCTTTGGCTAATTTGATACTACAACCGAGTTTAGAAGCTAGTTTCACAGCCGTTTCGACGTCGGAAGATTCAAACAAAAATACATTTGGATACAGAACAGTCGCTCCTTTGATTTGAGTCTCTATCTCTAACTCAGCCAAAGTGTTACTGGCGCCGACGAAAATTATAAACCTCATTTGTTGTTTTTATAGAGTGATAGCCTTGACAGTGAAGTGACTTTCTAGCTGTCTGTGACCTGTGACTCTGCGGTATCTAGACTTGTTTTTGAACTTGGCTATGCGTAACTTTTCTCCTTTGATGATTCCTTCAGAGACTAGCTCAACGACAGCCTTTTCCAAAAAGGGCTCCCCTATTTGGGTTTTTTCACCGTCAAAACTAAGAAGAACTTCTTTAACCTTTAGAGTTTCGCCATCCTTGACGTCTATCTTTTCGGCAACGACTTTATCGCCTTCTTTTACTAAATATTGTTTCGCGCCAAGTTGAATGACCGCGTATGTGATTTTGTCTGCCATGGGCGCTATTATATCTCAAAAGGGGTTATTACATCAAGCTGTCTTAAGAGTAGCCCAATAAGTATGGCAAAACTGAGCAATGAGCTTCCGCCATAGGAGAAAAGAGGGAGAGTAATGCCGGTAACCGGCATAATACCCAAATTCATGCCCACATTTACTACAAATTGGAATAATAGCAGAAAATATATGGAGAGTGACAGTAGATTTTGCTCGTGATCTGGAAGCCGTTTTAGCGCTTTTAAACAGAAGCTAAAAAGAATGTAGTAAGAGACGAAGAGAACAGTGGCTCCAACCAGGCCGAACTCTTCCAAAAATGAAGCAAAGATGAAATCAGTGTGTCTTTCGGGTAGAAAGTTAAGGTGTGACTGGGTTCCAAGCTTCACACCCTTCCCAAAAATCTTCCCCGAACCAACAGCGATAGTGGACTGGATTACGTTATACCCGGCACCTTTTGGGTCCGAATATGGATTAATGAAGGTTTCTAATCTTTGTCTTTGATAGGGTCTTAGAAGTTTGGACTCTAGGGGAATAACTAGAGCCAGAAATATAACTGCCACAACAATCAATTTCTTAATTTGACCAGTAAAAGCCAGTAAGGCTAGGGGGAGGAAAATTAAAGTAAGAGCAGAACCTAGATCGGGCTGTAAGGCTACAAGTATAACCGGAGCCATGAAGATGCCGATAAATTTTAGTAACGGCTTCCAGCCTTTTTTTGACATCTTTGATAAATATGCAGAATAGAAGATCGCCAAAAGAGGTTTTATTATCTCGGAAGTTTGAAGATTAAATAAACCCAAGTCTATCCAACGAACAGAACCTCTTATATTCCGACCAATGGCCATGGTAATTAATAGAAGCAGAATACTTGCGACGTAAAATGTCCAGCCAAAACCAAGAAGAAGTGAAATGTCTATTTTTCCCAGCAGATAAATAATGATTACACCGGCGATAACAAAAACTAGTTGAGTGACAAATAACTCTGGTGCGGTACTCCAGATTGTAATGAGACTGAGGGCCTCAATAAAAAATAAGGCAAAAAAGAGAACTCCATTGTTTTGACGCATTAGCTTCGAATTATTTTTACCTCATCGCCTTTGGTGATTTTACTTACCAATGTTTTTCTTTTGATCTCCTCGGAGTATTCTTCCGGCCAATTAGGAAGCTCAACTGAAACAATTTCATCTAGACTGCATTCCGCCAACTTTCTCGCGCCTTGTATGGAGCGGATGACCTCTCTCATCTGACCTCTTTTAATTAGCTCGGGGGTTAAAGTTAGGTCAAGTTTGACAGAGAGATCTTTGCCCTCTTTAAAGTCTACAGACAAGACATTTAACTCCTCTTTAATTAATTGAATTAGTTCTGGTTCGTCTTTTAAATCGGCTATTGGACCAAAAATTGTAATCAGCGACAAAGCTTGCTTGACAGCAACGTTTTCGTTTTTTCGAATTGAATGACCCATCTCACAGATACTTCTTACCAATGACATTTTTTCTATTAACTTAATATCTACTACTTCTGAGGTAGTAACTAGTGGCCAATCAGCCAGATGAACAGATTCTTCACCGGTTATGTTTGTATAAATCATTTCTGCCATAAATGGAGTGAAAGGCATAAGAATTCTTGAAAGACAGTCGAAAACAGTTCTAAGTGTCCTGTAGCAGTTCTCTTTATCTTCTGCGCTTTCAGCGCTGGGACCAACCCTGTCCCTTGATCGTCTAATGTACCAAGTTGAAAGATCTGAAACAAAACTTTCTATCGAAGCGGTTGCAGAGAATGCATCAAATTTATCCAGACCTGCAGTTACTTCTAAAACTGTTTGATCTAGTCTGTTTAACACCCAAAGATCTAGTTTTGAAGGAAGACGATCGAACTCTGTCTGAGGTTGCCACTTCTCAAGATAAGCATAATTAGCGAAGAAGCGGTATGAATTCCAAAGCAACATGTGGAACTGTCTCTTTGTGTCGATAGTTAGCTTGTAACCAAAAAGGAGATTTCTTTCCGGATTATGTCTAGAAAATACCCATCGCATAACATCGACACCGATTTTATCTGCCGCTTCGTTAAACTCTATCGAGTTTCCCCAAGATTTGTGCATAGCCCTGCCATCTTCACCCAGCATACTGGCAAATCCCAATACTGTTTCAAACGGATTGGTATCTTCCAAAACAGTACTCATGGCGATTAAGGAGTAGAACCAGTTTTTGAATTGTCCGGGAAATGACTCGGTAATAAAGTCGGCAGGAAACCATTCTTTCCAGTATTTCTTATCGGAGGTGTAGCTGACTTTGTTGGTTACGGGGTCTATTAGAGTTGAGAATGGAACAATTCCGGCATCTAACCAAGGATTACCTACGTCCAGAATTCTGGTCATAGTACCTCCACAGTTACACTTAATTATTACTTCATCAATAAATGGTTTGTGAGGAGTGTGGCCTTCGAACTTATCCCACCCGGAAACGGCTTTTTCTTTTAACTCGTCCTTACTCCCAACGACAATAAATTCGTTGCACTTATCACAAACCCAAACAGGTAAAGCAAGTCCCCAGTAA
>CAYGCQ010000021.1:0-10219 GCA_964348455.1 uncultured Pseudomonadales bacterium | reverse complement strand
TTAGCCAGTCGTGCATGTTATTTAACCAGTCAAGCTCTCTTTCTTTGCCAAAATCAGGCTTCCATGTTATCTTGTTTGCCGAATCAATCATTTTTTGACGGAGAGTTCTGCCCTTTTCATCATCCGGATCTACTTTATCCATAGCGATATACCATTCATCTGCAACCTTCCAGACCAACTCTGTTTTACATCTCCAGCAAGCCGGGTATCGGTGAGTATAGTTCTCAATCTTGAAGACCCAGTTTTCACCAGCTTTGTCTTTCTCTTCTAAATATTCCAAAATTAATTCCGGGTGTTTTTTACCGTTTTTTCCACTGAGGAAACCCAGTCCAGGAAGATAGTCAGCATTGTCAGCGATAATTGGAATCATTGGCAAGCCAAGTTTTCTGCCCAAGGCAAAGTCTTCCGTCCCGGCACTTACAGCAGTGTGTACCAAACCAGTACCATCGGTATTGCTAATGGGCATAATGAAAGAATCCGTGGGAACTACTAGATGGAATTTATCAGGATTTGCTAGCGCGACTTCTTTGACGGCCGGAATTTCATCGAATGGTCCTGTGTAATGCAAACCAACTAACTCTTTGCCCTTAACTGTTTTTACTATCTTTTTATAGCCATCTTTAAAAACATTTTCTACCAAGTCTTTTAGAACCCAAAAATTATCTCCTGTTGTTCCTTCTACGAGGGAGTAGTCCTGTTTCTCATCTACAGCAACGGCAATATTGGCTGGGATCGTCCAAGGAGTTGTAGTCCAAACAAGCAAGTATTCATTGCTTCGACCAACGATTGGTAATTCTAGATATATGGACTTGTGAGTAAGTTCTTTGTAGTCTTCGGTAAGCATCTCATGTTGAGAGATAGCAGTTTCGCATCTAGGGCACCATGGAACGGAGTCGTGACCCTTGTAAACCCAACCTTTTTCCCAGCAGACCTTAAGGAAATGCCAAATCATGTAGTTATTCTCATCCGACATGGTGAAATACGAATTGTCCCAGTCCATAAAGTAACCTAGACGTTTACTTTGATCTGTTTGAATATCTGAGTATTTGATGACTCTGTCCTTGCAGTGTTGAATAAATTTTGCGACACCATAGTCTTCGATGTCCTTCTTAAATCTAAAACCAAGTTCTTTTTCGACTTCAACCTCGACCCAAAGGCCTTGACAGTCGAAGCCATTTTGGAATCTCTGTTTGAAGCCACGCATATTTTTGTAACGTTGCCACAGGTCTTTGTAAGTCCTTCCCCAAGCATGATGGACCCCCATTGGATTATTTGCGGTAATAGGGCCGTCTTGGTAATAATATTTTTCGGAAGATTCGTCATTCTTGTGGAGATATTTTTCCACGATACCAGTGTCATACCAATGTTTCAGGAGATTTTTTTCCAGTGAAGGAAAATCAGGAGACCCTTCAACTTCTTTAATCAGGTGTTTATCTTTAGCCATATTACTAGTTTACCGTGCTTGGATACTTTTTGGTATTATACCAACTACTTTGAGAAGACTCCAAACGTTTGAGACTGTCCCAGGATGTGTCCCGACACGGCTTGCTCAATTTCATCGATTTTAGACGAAGGCGAAATTGATAGGGTAGTATCCAAAGCATAAAGCTTAAAAATATATCGATGAGTGCCCAGATGAGGGCATGGTCCCCCATACTCCTTATCTCCAAAATCGTTGGTCCCCTGGATGGCTTCCCGAGGAACAGAGTCCTCAAGAATCACAATTGTTTTTGGGTCGATGTTCCACATTAACCAGTGAAAGAAACTGTGTACGGGAGCGTCCGGATCTTCCAGTATTAGTACCAATGACTTGGTATCGATAGGAATGTCGGAAAATGCAAGAGGTGGGCTGATATTTTCCCCCATGCAAGTATATTTAGCAGGGATAGGTTTACCTTCTTCGAAAGCAGGGCTATGAATGTTCATCTTTGATATTTGATTGAAATTAATTGATATATTTGAGAAACGAAATACAAAAACAAGCGAGATTGTAATTAAAAGTATAACTAAAATTATTATAATTTTTTTCATTTTCTGTATGTTTAATTACATTCTAATACCCGGGGTATTGACAAGCAATAAATATTACTCTACATTGTAATTAATCCCACATATAAGAGTGTAGGAATAAGTTAAAAAAATTACGAACTTCTTAGCCCTTATTGGTACACCGCACTTTTAAGTGGTAATGCAGCCTAGGGATCTTCGACCTTTTCTGAGGTGCGTGTATTACCTGCCAAGAGACAACGGAATGTAAGAAACCGTCCGAGTTTTAAGCTTGGATATCTAACAAACTCGGTACATGGCAGTCGGTGTAAATCAGAAGAGAAAGCCACCTTATCCTTACAGATAGGTGGCTTTTTGCATGCCCTAAAGACTCTCCAGGTCGTTAGGCTTTGGAAACCGTGACCTTTAGGTCTTGGCCGTTGTAGACAAATTCGAAAGTGACTGGCTTGTCCTGGTTGTTCGTGATGTAGAGATTTTTTCTACCACTAGACGCAAGATTGTTCGGATCCAGGTAAATGGCCACACCATACTCTTTGGGAACTTCAGGAATAGCTGCAAAGTCGTGGTTGGTGTACTGAACCACGTCCAGGTTGGCATCTCTAGCCGCCATGTTAATAAATGAGGCTAGTTGGCAGACTCCGTCACCATATAGGTAACCATCGGTCTTAAAACCATCCTGTTTGTTAAAACGAGCATTTGTGGTAACCACTACCGAGTCCTTAAACTCCGGCAAAACAGCATCGTGAAAAGCAAATGATTCATTAGGCTTAAGAGTAAACTCTGACTTAAAAGGTTCATTTACCTGATCCCAGTTAATGCTTTGAGCGTCTGTCACTCGACCATCAAGATAAGCGAGGTTTAAAAGAATGTTCTCCTTAAAAATATTACTTACTGAAGGCACCGGGTATCGGTACTCCATAGAGATTTCTCTTGAGGCCAAAACCTCAGGCTGAGGAATAATAGGAGTGTTTATGGATACAGCAGGAGCCCCAACGAACAAGGCGATAAAGAGGGATAAAATTAAATTTTTCATATCGGGCATTCTACCCTACTATAGGTCTTTTGTCAAGCTGAATAGACCTAAAAAATATGGCCAATATAGGCACAAATGGTGCCTAGGTGCAAGCAGACGAAATATATTGTAAGATGGCTATTATTAGCATAAAAGAATATGGTAGGATTTCATACAAACATAGAAAATGAGACTCTCTCGAATACTAATTATAGGAAGGTTCTCTACACAGCTCCCCACTCTCAACTGGTTCTCATGAGTCTTTTGCCAGGAGAAGAGATTGGAATGGAAGTTCATCACGACGTAGATCAGTTGTTTCGATTTGAGGCAGGTGAGGGTAAATCTATTTTGGATGGTGAAGAGATTAACTTTAAGGATGGAGATGTCGTAATTGTGCCTGCAGGTACGAATCACAACATTATCAATACCTCTACTACCGAATCACTAAAGCTATACACAGTCTATTCTCCCGCAAACCACCCGGACGGAACAGTCCACGCAACCAAAGCAGAAGCTGAAGCCGGGGAGTCACTATACGAAAAGCACTAAAGTTCAAAGCTAAAACTTGACAAGTATCTATGAGCCAGCGACCATGCTCCTATGGAGGTAATTAGGCAGAAAACGAAGAACCCATTGATAGCCACTCCAGGCCCTAGAAGCTGCTTAAGTGACGCTGTGATTAAATAGGCTCCTAATGCTCCGACGATGGAGACAAAGACTATAGACACTAGTCCCGAAAGGCTAGTGCTGGCTCTTTCAGGCTGGTAGGCAAGATTGTAGTCCGGATTCAAGAACCCAAACAAAGGAAGTGTCACAGCTAGAAGTACAATGGCCAAAAAACTAAAGATATCAAAGAAGCCAGGCGAGACAGCGAAGGGCAGAGTGTGCCACTCTATAAACGCCAGAAATATTAGGGGTGTAGAGATGGTTATGGAAACAGCAACTTTCGAAGCTAGTGCTCGGGAAGTAGTTATCGGAAGAGTAAAAAACCACCAGCGACTTCGACCCTCATTTACCCCTAAGGGATAAGTTAACCGAATCAGGTACGTTCCGGTAAAGAATATTAGCCAAACAAAAGAAAAGACTAGTGAGTCGAAGCGGAATCTGTCGGGAACACTACGAGCCAAATAACCTTGACCAAAAAGACCAAAAAAGGCAATGATCATAGAGATAAGGAAAAGGAGATAGCTCAGGTTCTTGGAGTTCCTTACTATCGAGAGCAGATCTTTTGTTATCAAACTTAGGTTTTTTATCTTTCCTAGACTTGGAGCAGGCTTGACGTGGCTAGACGAATAATCCTTCTGTGCCTGCCAGCAAGGAATAAACAAAGTAGCCTGAGTAATAATGGAAAAGATGATTAGTCCGACGGTAAAAATAACAAGTGGAGCTGAAGCAAAAAGCTGTCCGGATAGTAGACTAAGGAGTGAGTTTCCGATCCAGAAATTTTTAATCAGCGGCAGTTCGTTAAAAAAGGCCGTAAAGCTTTCGGAAGGAAGATCATTCAGCATTTTTAATTCCGGTGGAAAAATTGTTCTCAGGATAACTATAGTAAAACCCAGGAGCAGAGCTCCAATGGATAAGCCGATTAGTCGACCATATTTTCCGTGAATAACCAGGGATAAAAAATACCCCAGTGACTGACCCAAGGACTGTGTAAACAAAACCATGATTAGCAAAGTTGCAATGGATCCTGAAAGTTGATGGCTGAAGGCAAGTATCAATGGAAATACTGAGATTGTTAATAGTGACAGATTTATAAGGGTTGATTTGAATCCGGCGTGAAGAGAAAGGGTTAGCGAGGAAATCGGATAAGTAACCATCAAGTCGGTATCTCGGTTTGATGATAGAAGGAAAGTAAGAGTTGAAATCATAGAACTGAGAATTCCAATCCAGAGAAGCAGAGCGAAGGCCCCTCTTAAAATATAAGTGGAGGTAAGCAGCCCAAATGATTCATAGGAAATAACATATTTGAAGAAAGCATTCGACCAAAAATAAACCCCGCCGGTAACCGCAACGAGAATAAGTAAGTAGGCTAATGAAACGATTATTTTAGAAAGTGTTTGTTTTCCAAACCAATCTCGAAAAGCCAAGTAGTCTAGTTTTAGAAGTACTGAAAATGCCGACATATTTATAAAGTATTTTTAAGGTATATTTCTTCCAGATTTGTTTTCGAATGAACAGGTAACTCTTTTATCAACTTTCCGGATCTAATAATCCCAACGACATCTGCATATTTCTCCACAAAGCTCAAGGTGTGAGTGGAAAGAAAAACCGATGATTCCGTCTTTACAAAACGACGAAGTGTTTTACCAAAAATATCGATAGAGGCGGTGTCTAAGCCTACGATGGGTTCATCTATGACTAGAAGTTTTGGGTGACTAATGAGTGTCGAAAGGAATGCAGTTTTCTCTATATTCCCCCGAGAATAGCTTTCTGTGCGAGTTTCTAGGATATCAGCGATTGGGAAAATATCTCTTAACTCGGACAGTTTTGACTCAACCTCAGTGTCACTTAAGCCATGGAGCTTGGCGCTTAGTCTGATAAACTCTTCTCCTGAGAGATATGGATAAATTGCGGGGTTGTCTGAGATATACGAGAAGAGATGTTTAGCAACTACCGGCTTTTCCAAAACACTCACTCCTTTGATTTTTATCTCTCCAATATCCTGACGAAGCAAACCTACAATGCAGTTTACCAGAGTCGTTTTCCCCGACCCATTTGGTCCTATCAGGGCATAAATCTTTCCCGGCTTTATACTTAATGAGACATCGCTAACAGCCAGTAGATTTCCAAACCTTTTTGTAACTGAAGTTATCTGTAATATTTCCGACATCGTAATTTTAGTTTACAGTAATTTGATAAATTTGTGTTCGGGATTAAAGACTGCTGTCTTTACCCTCACCCCGGCCTCGCCAAAGTCCGTTACGGGTTTGGCTCCGGCATTCCTCGCAAATTCCTTTTTTATTTTTCATAATCTCACTTAAGGATATTATGAAAAATCGGGAATTAGCTCTGACCAAAACTGATTCGGTCTTGGACAGCACCACTTGTATTGGCCATGATGGCCGGAGTAATGACAAAGTTGCCCCAACGGTCATTAATGTCATCGATGGCGTTTACCAAGTTTTCCTTCTTTAATCTGTCTTCAAAAAGTCCAAGTTGCAAAATGTTTCTTTCCGAAAGATTAAAACAAGAAACTGCTAAATTGCGTACAGGTAAGCGGTATGGAGAGTGCGAAAGCAGTCGGTAAGCTATTCGATAAATATCCTGACTCAGGCAAACCGGCTGGTCCAGGGTAACACCTTGGTGCCAGTGCTCGTGATCTCTAAAAAGCAAACCCAAATGAATTCCCTTGGCTTGATGATTTGAACTACGCATCCGAAAACCAACCTTCTCTACTAATTTGGAAAGAATGGGAGCAAGATCTTCTGGCTTGGTCAAAAATTTGGGAAGAGAGTAAGAATGACCATAGCTCTTGACACCCCAGTCAACATCATCCACCTCCCAACCTCTGAGACGAACAAACCAGTAATAATCGGAGATAGAGCGAAAAGCAGATCGGAGTGTGCGAAGATCGGCGTTATAAAAATCCAAAACAGTATAAATACCGACAGTGTTTAGACGAATAGCGTTTTGTCGAGCAATACCATTTAAGTCCGTAAGAGTAAGGCCTTCGTATATTTTTAAAAAATTATCTTTATTTATTTCGTCCAGTCCATCCGGTTTGTGTAGATTGCTGGCAGTCTTGGCCAAGAATCGATTGGGGCCCAAACCTACAGAGACGGTGAGATAGTCCCCTACTTCTTTTTTGATTCGATCTTTAATCTCAAGACCAATGAGAGACAGGCCTCTGTTGAAAGCCGGTGTTCCGGCAAAATCCAAAACAAATTCGTCGATGGACTTAGGTACTACGATGGGTGTGTAGGTTGAAAGAATTTTTTTCAAAGAAGAGTGAACGGCTCTATACTTATCCGGATCAGGGGTAAGAACAATTAAGTCGGGACAAAGGAGTCGACCTTCTTTGACTTGCATCCCAACTTTGATACCAAACTTTTTTGCTTGTACCGAAGGAGCCACGATGCAACCGTTTGGTGTATCGTAAGCAGCGACGGCAATAGGTTTGTCTCGCAAGAGAAGGTTGGCTTGCTGTTCTATGGTGGCAAAGCAAGAATTGAGGTCGATGTGCATAACAGTAGATGGAGAAGAATTAAAGTCTAGACCACCAAGACGAACAGGTCTAATTAACAAGCCCATCTGAGATTTCTTCCAAAGTCCAAAATAGTGATTCGGTATCTAGTCTGAGACGAAAAGAAAGACCTTGTGCTGTAACTGAAAAAATATGAAAAAGAGTTCTACCTTCTCGAAAGGTATGATGAAGACCAACCTGAGCTATCCGAAAAATTTTCCCGTCCCAAAAAATCTGTCGCGGTGAAATAGTTCTTTTGCGATGATCAAAAACTGTCTGAACTGAAACAGGAGCTGATATTTTTTGGATCATAATATTATTTTTTTATATATTTTTAGTGTCATTCTGAACTTGATTCAGAATCTATATAAATTGGTACTTATTTTTATAGATTCCCGATCAGGTCGGGAATGACAGTCTTTTTACGGCTCCGAAGAAATACCGAATATAATTCATTAAACCAAATATTACCCGAACGGTCAACTGACAGAATGGAAAAGCTAATGACTTGACCTGGAAACAGAATCAGTGATGATTTTACTTAACCAGAAAATGACTCTCTTGGGTTCATCTTGACTAATATCGGCAATAAGAGGAACTCCTTTGGGGATTTTGAATTTTACCTCTGCTGCCGGTGTGATTATCAATCTACTTATGAGCCTCTTAAGTTCTCTGCCGGCTTTCTTGGAATCAGTTTGCTCCAGCACCCATTTTTTTAGCTGATCAGTAACCATGATGTGAGTAGCGTCACCGATTTGATTTTCAAAAGATTCACTCAAAAATTTATCGAATAGCTTATTTATAACTTCAGGTGTGTGTGAATTAAAGACAACAGTAGAGTCAATGCGGTTGAGAAACTCCGGCATGTGCTTCCAGAATTTTTCAGCTGCAGCTAATCCTGCTACTTGGATATCTCTTTGACCACCATCATCTTTTGAAGTGATAAACCCCAGACTCTTTTTGCCGGTTCGAATGTTTTTTATTTCATCAGATCCAAGATTAGAGGTCATAATGATTACCGATCTAGAAAAATCTAAACCAGGATCAAGAAATTCTTCGTCCTCATCAAACATCAAATCATCTTCGTTTTCGTTAATTTCAAGTCTAGCCTTGTCCATTATCCTCAAGAGAAGTCGGTGTAGCGAGATATCGGCCTTTTCAATTTCATCAAAAACTATTACGTTGGGTACTGCCAAAAAATCTTTGCTTATCAGCGGCTCGTCTCCATATCCAACATATGAAGGTGGTGCTCCTAATATTCTTTGAATATCATGACTGTGCTGAAACATGTCACAGTCAATTACCTTTAAACGCTCTTGATATGACTTAGGGTCAAATACCTTAGAAACAGCTACTCCCATTTCGGTCTTCCCGACTCCAGATTCTCCAAGAAATAGTCCAACATAAATCGGTCTACCTGGATCACCAAGTCCGCAGATTTGCCTAGCAATGGGCTGGGCCACCTCCGCACAAGCAACGGGTTGGCCAAAAACCGTTTCTTCTAATATTTCCGCTACCATCCGAACAACTTCATTACCGCTTTCCACAGAATAATAATCCGGATTATTTTCAATTTTTCTTCGATCAAAAGAATTTTTTTCAATTTTCATTTATATTGGGGATTATATCCTAATCATATTTAAAATAAATAAAGATTTTAGCCATAAAAAAATCGCCCTCGAATGAGAGCGAAATTGGATGCAGCCAAACTATATAAATACCATGCATAAAAGTGTTAAAAGCATGGTTGTCCCCAAACAAACCGCTAATAACTTTTGGCTGTTGAGAAACACCTTCAGGTGATAGATAAGTAGTGGCGGATAAAACCCTGGAAGAAAAGGTAAATCTGTCAGCCCCAGACATCCTCCTAAAGCGGCTAAAAACGATAGGGGCAGAACAACTATTAAACCCAGTGAGGTCAAGTTTAATAGGGCAATTATTTTGATAATTGTTATTACTTGCAGAGTTAGACCAAAAATGCTTAACCCCCCGAATACAGCTACGCCGGCAAAATCCAACTCGTCGGCAATCCCATCTATATTTAGAAGGTGCTTGATCTCAAAGAACAGATAACTTTGATGCGGAAACTGCAAAATAAAAAATGCACAGAGAGCAAGTATAGTCCAAGGAGCTCCTGCGTCTATAAAGCGTTCCATCATTATCACGAAGAATAAGGGGGCAGCAGCTAAAATGAAGTTATTTAGCATAGCTAACACACCGTGACCCTTAAAGATAAATTTCTCTGTCAACTATCACCTCCATGTATAGGTTTAAATTTTCAAGTGCCGGACTTGATTACTCGATAGAGTAATAAAAATACGTTTGCCCCGACGGGGTGCATGTAAGTTTTACTTCACCACCTTGTTCAGATGGTGTATTAACCAGGCCATACGAGCCCTGGCCCATCACTACGTAAACTTTTTCCCCTCTTTTGATGGTAAAACTCGCCTTCCCATTCTTGCACCATATTTTGGTGTAAGACCTCTGGGCACCAGATAAGTCACCATTCAGGCTGACTTTTTCAGGCTCCACCAGAGAGCCATACAGGAGAGCAATGGATTCAGGAAGTGAGTACAGTTCGACCGTCGGAACGGGAACTGTGTTCGAGCCCGATGGTTGGCTTAAGGTGGGTGCCGGCTTCAAGGACTCCTTGATCCTTGGCATGTTTGTCCGAAGCAACCACCCAGTGATAATTACGAGTGTGAAAATCACACAGAAAATAGTAAATATTCTCTGAATGATTCCCAAAATACCCCCTGATTCACGAGTGGCTTCCACAGCCTTCGTGTGAAGGTCATTTTCTTCTATTTTTTTAGTCTTTGGCACAGTGGCCTCCTCTAATGTTAAGTTGCGAGCAATGTCGTATCTTATAACATTAGACTCAAAAAGTCAAGGCTATGGGACAAAAAACTACGGAATAAACGGCTTAAATAGCTTCGTGTATAGCTTCATGGGCTTAGGTGCGTTGTAGTACAAGTCTTGCCTGTAAGTGAACTTCTCTGCAGCCTGGGTGT
>CAYGCQ010000020.1:0-22126 GCA_964348455.1 uncultured Pseudomonadales bacterium | reverse complement strand
GAGTAGGGGTTTTTGTTGGTGTGGGGGTAGTTGTGGTTTTTGTTGGTGTGGGGGTAGTTGTGGTTTTAGTCGGAGTAGGAGTGCTACTGCAAGGGACATAAATACTTTTATAGCAATTTACTCCATTTACTTGGATATCAAGCTGCTGAACACCACAAACGACATCAAAGCATGCCTTGTTTGGAATAATTGTTCCATTATCACTACACCCGGATGAAGAGGAGGCCGAAGTGCCATTGGGGCAATGAAATTTACTAATATTTTTACCAGAGTAGGACAAGCAACTTCCTGCCATTGACAATCCTGAAATATCTTTGCAAGCAGGAGCAACAACAGCGTTTTGAGGATTTGTAATATAAGCAGGGTCAATCACTTGGATTGCACATTTTTGTGTATTCATTCCACACTGCCAGACAGCTTTTGCCTCTGTCTTGGTGGATAAGTCTATACATGTGCAATAATCACCAGTTGTCTTTCCGCTTAAGGTGGTACAGACTCCCTGACCAGGACTATACTTAGTCCCGTTTGCAGCGGTACATTTTGCGGTTGAAGGCACTGAAGTGGGCGTAGCCGCGCCTACAGGACATGCACTCAAATTTTTTGTGGTGCAACTCCAAGCTCCCAATGAGGTACAAACACACTGAAAACCAGTGTTTCCTGTGGTACCGCCACTACCCTGACATGTTTTTGCACCAGGATTGCACTGAGTCGACCTCGTAACCGCCTGAGCTTCAATACTAAATAGTTTTTTGGAAACACCAAAAGAGAAAAAGACTCCCACGACTGCGATAGATGCCAAGGCTAAACCCAGAGAAAATCTTAAATTAGCAATTCTTTGAAAAGTAACCCCCCTAGAAAGTTTTTTTGCCATTATAGCTTGATGTATTTTACTAACTAATATAACTGTACACCACATTAATTATCTACACAATATGCAAGTTTTTCAAAAAACAAATACCGATCAATTTGTTATATTAATCACATATGAAAAAATCAATATTAATACTTCTAATAATTTTCGGCGTATTGATTGGCTGGAGATTGATTAAAGGTAAAAATTCCTCATTATCTCCTTCAGTGGTTAACAATAATTTAATAACCGATGTTTCTGAGCCCAAAGTAATTGCCGAAAAATTACAAATACCATGGTCTTTGGTATTTCTGCCAGATCGAAGCATTTTATTTACAGAACGTCCTGGAAGGGTCAGAAAGATTACTTCTGAAGGTATTTTGATAGAGGGACCTTTATTAAGTATTAAAGAAGTTAAAGCGATTGGAGAAGGTGGTTTGTTAGGAATCGAAATTCATCCTGACTTTGAAAAGAACCATTTTCTATATTTTTACTATACGTATTTAAGTGAGTCAGGTAATACGCTTAACAGGGTTGTTCGGTACACATATAACGATAATAGTTTGATATTCAATCGTGAAATTGTAAATGGAATTCCGGGAAACACCAATCACAATGGTGGTAGGTTGAAATTTGGTCCGGACGGTTATCTTTACATCACCACCGGAGATTCACAAAGCCCATCGTTGGCGCAAGACAACACCTCTTTGGCAGGGAAAGTTCTTAGGGTTACAGATGAGGGGGAGTCTGCTCCGGGAAACCCCTTTAATAATCTTGTATATTCCTATGGTCATCGAAATCCCCAAGGTTTGGCCTGGGACGATAAAGGACAGCTTTGGGAAACTGAGCATGGTTCGTCGACAGGAGATGAAATTAATCTAATTGAAAAAGGTAAAAACTACGGATGGCCTGAAATCACCAAAACCAAAACAAAAGCGGGTATGGTTACTCCTGTAATAAATTCTGAGAATCATACTTGGGCACCCTCAGGATTGGTTTTTGTAAAACCATTTTTATATTTTTCCGGACTTAGAAGCAGTTCTCTCTTTAGGCTAGGTACCACTACAATGAAATTCGACCAGTTTATAAAAGGAAAATACGGACGATTGAGAGATGTGGTCCTGGGTCCAGATGGGTTTTTGTATATAACCACTAGTAATATGGACGGCAGGTCTTTAACTCACTTGGATGGAGATAAAATAATTCGTATAGATCCAAAATTACTCTAATTATTGAGATTAACTAAATAGATGATTTGACGTTAACGTCAATCGGAATATAATAAAATTACTAATAACCATAACGATTTATGAACAAATTAGTCTATCTCATACCGGTGTCCATTTTCCTTTCCGGTTGCACCCTTTTCCCATCGAATAAAATTACCGGCAATGCTCAGGTAAAGGCAGAAAAACTGGCTGAAATTATTAGCCGAGGCGGTCAAGCCAGCTGCATCGTTAACAGATTGGATGATGGCTCTACTACCCAAATGATTATTTCAGGTAAAAAAATGAAAATTTTGGGATCTGATTTTGGGGACGGCAAAAAGGGGACTATGATAAACGACGGCACATATACCTATATGTGGGACGATGTTACTAAGACCGGTATAAAAACTAAAATTAACGAGCAGAGCCCCACACCTTCCGTTACAGTTACAGTTCCCAAAGTAACTTCTCTTGCTGACCAAGTCACTGGGTACGAAGATGAAACCAAATACAGTGTAGACTGTACAACCGGGGCTGTTTTAGACTCAGAATTTGTGCCTCCTACAGATGTTGAATTTACGGACCTCAATCAGATGATGAGGGCTCTACCCACAATGCCTGACATCCCCAATATTCAATTACAGCAGTAGACTCCGATCTCTCAAACCAATTCCGTAAAATAAGCACAAAACAAGGTAAAGGTTGTTATAATGTGAATAATTACAATTTCCATAGAAAATATCATCGATTATTTATAAGCGATACAAAATAATGTTAAAAATATATCTTTACCTGGCTCTACTTCTCCTCCTTTTCCCAAAATCAGCCCATGCCTATCTAGATCCCGGCACAGGCAGTTACCTCATTCAGGTCTTTGTGGCCACTTTCTTTGGAAGCCTATTTTTTGCCAAATCAATCTTTCGCAAAGTATCTGACATAGTAAATAGATATCGTTCGAAAGAAACATCATTTCCAGAGACAGAAACCTCTGATGAAGAATAGTCGAGTTATATCCTCTTACAAAGACCCGAGTGGATTCATCTTTAGTCAGAATGGTCTTGTCTATAGGCAGATAAATAAGAACTATCGTGCTGATTTTGATTTACTGATAAACAGCGGACTTTATGAGTCATTAGTCAAAAGTCATTATCTAGTTCCACATGAAGAAATTTCTCTTTCAAAATTTGAGACCTCTGGCGAGGCGTACAAGATAATAAAGCCTCAGGTCATTCCTTTTATTTCTTACCCAAATGAATGGTGTTTTAGCATGCTAAAAGATGCTGCGCTATTGACCTTATCCATCCAAAAGAAAGCAATCTCCTGTGGCATGAGTCTAAAAGACTCAAGTATCTACAATGTTCAATTTCTTAACGGGAAGGCCACGCTAATTGACACCTTATCGTTTGAAAAATACCAAGAAGGTAAACCTTGGATTGCATACAAGCAGTTTATCGAACATTTCCTGGGTCCGTTGGCTCTGATGGCTTACAGCGACATCAGGTTAAATTCACTATTTATATCTTATACAGATGGTGTTCCTGTAGGTCTAATCTCACACCTTTTACCGATTCGAGCCAAATTTAACCCCATGCTCCTTCTTCACATCTTCGCCCACTCAGCCAGTCAGAGAAAAAACGCCGATAAAAAATTGAACAAGAAACAAATTCAACAAAGCTTTGGTAGGTCAGCCATGATGGGGCTTATAGATAGTTTAGAATTTGCGGTGAGAAAATTTAAACTAAGTCACAAAGAAACAGAATGGGGAGACTACTATGAAAGCAATAATAACTATCGTTCCACCTCACAAGCCCACAAAGAAAAGCTTGTTCGAGAATTTGTTGGTTTAGCGAAGCCAAAGATGACTTGGGACTTGGGAGCAAATACCGGCAGGTTTAGTCGAATTGCGGCGTCCGGAAACTCCAAAGTAATCTCATTCGATATCGATCATGGAGCTCTTGAACAGAACTATAAAGAAGTCTTAATGAATAAAGACAAAAACATTCTGCCACTCTTTAGTGACCTAACGAATCCAACCCCCGCGATTGGTTGGGCCAATCAAGAGCGTTTGTCTTTGCTGGATAGAGGTCCATCCGACCTGATAATGGCTTTGGCCTTAGTGCACCACTTAGCGATTGGTAAAAATATTCCGATGGATTACATCGCCGAGCTATTTGCCAACCAGTGTCAGTTCTGCATGGTTGAGTTCATACCAAAAGAAGATTCCCAAGTTAAAAAACTCCTGATGAACAGAGAGGACATCTTTCCTGAGTACTCAAAGTCAGGTTTCGAGAAAACATTTAAAAAATATTTTAAAATTAAAAAATCCACTGATATTAAAGGGAGTAAAAGAGTTCTTTACTTAATGGAGAAACTGCATGAATAAAATACGATATATTCATCCCTTACTAGTCTCTCTTTTTCCGGTATTCTTCTTGTACTCCTTTAACATCAATCACTTCCAAAAAAGTGCTCTAATCATTCCTGTTTTACTGGTACTGGCCCTATCGACCACGGTTTTTGTGTCTAACTTATTAATAGTAAGGAGATTAGATATCGCTTCTATCCTTAGTACATTCTTAGTTCTGTTCTCTCTTTCTTATGGAAGGTTTAAATACCCCCTGAGAAATACTCAGTTTTCTACCGGTAATTTTTTTGATAATCCCGACAAAATAATTATTTCTATCGCTCTGGTTATTTTCACCTTCCTGGTGGTACTTTTATACAAATATAAAGCAAGGTTGTCCGAAGTAAATCGTGCCCTGTCAATATTTTCACTAATACTCTTTGGCATATCACTATTTAATACTGTTTCTTTGGAAATTAAACTTCATCGGAGCTTTAGATCGGTTTTAGGAATAAATACGGATAAGAAAGTGGACTCACAACAAGCTTCAACTCCAGACATCTATTACTTTATTTTTGATAGATATGGAGGTAATCAAACACTGTCCTCTTACGGCTACGACAATACGGATTTAACCGGTTTTCTGGAGGAGAAAGGCTTCAAGGTTCTGGGCAACTCAACTTCTAATTACCCCAAGACTTTTTTGTCTCTCCCGTCTTCATTAAATATGGAGTATCTTGACAGCTTAACTGTCTCCACAAACGGAGGAGAGTCTACGGACGAATCTGCAGTTTATCCAATGCTACAAGACAATAAAGTAGTAAGGTACTTGAGAGAAAGGGGATACTCATACGTTCATGTTGGTTCCAGCTGGGACCCGACAAGATCTAATCCGTTAGCCGACACCAATTTTATTATGACCAATGGCCGCTACCCCTTTGCAGATGAATTTACTAATGGTTTTCTCGACACTACCATTGCCGCACCAATTCTGAAACAAATGTATCCGGATATCACCGCGGTGTCCGTCGACTCTACTCACAATGAAGCCAGGAGTAGAATTTTTTACGAGTTTGCAATTATTGATGAGGTAGTTAAAATGACCGAGAAAAAGTTTGTCTTTACCCATATTCTAATTCCTCATGGACCATATGTTCTGGGCAAGAACTGTGAGCCACTTTCTGAAAAAGTCACCGACCTTAGGAATGAAACTGAAAATTATCTTGACCAGGTCAAATGCGCTAACCTTAAGATTAAGGAGACAGTCTCAAAAATACTGGAGAAATCAGACTCACCGCCAATTATTATTCTTCAGGCCGATGAAGGTCCTTACCCGATTACGAATAATCTTCCCGGCAATCTTAGTTGGGCTACGGCCACCGATGCAACCTTAATAGAAAAATTTCCCATCTTAAATGCAGTATATTTGCCAGGGGTAAAGGAAAATCCTTTTTACGACGACGAGACGCCTGTGAATACATTTAGAATCCTGTTCAATACCTACTTCAACGCTCAACTACCCCTCCTTCCGGACAAGAATTATATTTTTAGTGACGCAGAACATCTATATCATTTTACTGACGTGACCGACATGCTTGATTCAGTCAAAAAATAAAAATTCGCTTTTTTGTGAGATACATGTAAAATAGTTTACAATGGTAAATACACTATTAAGTAATAGGCAAGTTTAAATATAATCTATACATGAGCAACTCAAAAAAATACATTTTATTAGCCAGCATTCTTGGAGTTTTAGCTATCGGAATTTACTTCATTACATACAAGTCTGATAAATCGGAGTTGGTGATGGTACCCGACGTTCCCGCGATGGAAGAAAATTCCGATAACAAAATGGCAGAGAACACCGAGGTAGCTTCAAAATATGTACTGTATACGAAAGAGGTCCTGGATCAAGCTAACTCAAAACGAAGAGTATTGTTCTTCTATGCCTCTTGGTGTCCAACCTGTGTACCTGCGGATGCTAATCTAAAGCTAAGCCTCGATAAAATTCCTGAGGATGTTGCTGTTATTAGGGTCAACTACAACGATTCAGACACAGACCAAGAAGAAAAAGATTTGGCTCGAAAATACGGCATCACGTATCAGCACACTTTCGTTCAAATAGATAAAGAGGGCAACGAGGTAACTAAGTGGAACGGTGGTCAGATTAGTGAACTATTGTCTAATATAAAATAATAATTATTAAATATTTTAAATGATTTTATTACTAGCCTTTTCCTTTCTTGCCGGGATAGTTACTGTTCTTTCTCCTTGCATTCTCCCTATACTGCCAATCATATTGACCTCGACCATTGGAGGCAAAGAGGTCGGAAAATCTCGTCCGATTGGTGTAGTTACAGGATTTATTCTTAGCTTTACTTTCTTTACATTATTTCTATCTACCATCGTTCGAATAAGTGGTATCTCCTCAGATGCACTCAGACTTCTGTCTGTTTTTGTAATTGCAGGCTTTGGTGTATCACTTCTCGTGCCGAAGTTTCAGCTGTTAGTAGAGCGAATGTTTTCAAGGCTTGCCGGACTAGTTCCAAGCAATCAAAGCAAGACGGGTTTTGGCGGTGGACTACTGATCGGGTTATCTGTTGGACTGTTATGGACCCCTTGTGTTGGACCAATTTTGGCTTCCGTCATATCTCTGGCCATTACAGGCACCGTCACTTTTGACGCCTTTTTAATTACGCTGGCTTATGCTCTTGGTACTTCAATCCCCATGTTTTTAATCATGCTCGGAGGTCAGAATGTACTGCGAAAAGTACCATGGCTATTGTCAAATCTCGAAAATGTTCAGAGAGCCTTTGGTGTATTGATGGTCTTAACGGCTGTTGGTATTTTTTATAACGTAGACAGAAGAATCCAAACCTATGTTCTCCAGGAATTTCCCCAATATGGAGCCGGGCTTACAAAGATCGAAGACAATCCTTTAGTGAAAAAACAACTCGAATCTAGAGGTGGGCGTTTAATTTCGGATGCTGACATCGGGAAGACTACTGCAGACTTGCTGGATGCCAAGGGAGTAATTGCCCCAGAAATTATACCGGGAGGAGTATGGTTAAACAGCGAACCTCTAACTCTGGCTCAGTTACGAGGCAAAGTTGTCATTATTGATTTTTGGACTTACAGTTGCATCAATTGCCAAAGAACATTTCCTTACTTGAAGAATTGGTATAGCAAATACAAAGATAAAGGTCTCGTTATCATTGGAGTTCACTCTCCTGAATTTGAATTTGAGAAAGACGAAAAAAATCTTACCAAAGCTGTTAGCGATTTTGGGCTTACTTATCCGATTGTCCAGGATAACTCTTTCTCCACCTGGCGTGCGTACAACAACTACTACTGGCCCGCCAAGTACTTTATCGACAAAGACGGCTTTATTCGACACTCTCATTTTGGAGAAGGGGAGTATGACGAGAGTGAGAAGGTTATTCAACAACTCCTTGCCGAGACCGGTGCTACCGATATCGCTATGGATATCGATAACCCGACATATACTGTGATGGCAAATACTCCCGAGATGTATTTAGGTTATGGTCGCTTGCAGTACTTTGCCTCTCCTGAAAAAGTAGTCAGGGATACACAGTCAAGTTACACTTCCCCGGCCAAAGTAGGTATCAACCAAGTGGCTTATCAGGGAGACTGGACTCTCATGAGTGAGCATGCTAATCCACAAAAAGGTTCAAGTCTTATTCTAAATTTTGACGCCAAAGAGGTATTTCTAGTTATGCGCAAGAAAATAGATCCTGCCAAAATTAAAGTGTATTTAGATGACATACTTCAGGCTTTTGGCGAGGACAATATCGAAGGAACTGTAACAGTAGAGGAAGATCGACTTTACAAACTAATTAATCTTCAGAGTCCAGGCAGACACATTCTTCGACTTGAGTTTCAGGATAACCAAGCCGAGCTTTTTGCCTTTACCTTTGGCTAATTACCATTGCTACTCATCTGTAATCTCCCGTTGTGTATATTTTTTTGACTTATATATGCTATTTTGATACACTTATATAAGTAAGATTATCAATACTATAAGAATAAATATGTCATCAAACAAAAACAACGTTGTAAACCTCTCTATAGCAGCTGTTTCCGGAGCGATAATTGGTGGACTTGCGGTAGCAGGTTTCTTTATCTTCTCAGACGAGGAAAAAAGAGGCAAGGTAAAAAAAAGAATTGCTGATGCAAGGGAGAAGGTGGTAGCGTATGTCAGGTCCGCAAAAGATCTAGGTGGAGACGACTCAAGTAAAAAGGTAAACAAGAATATTTTTAAGAAGAAAAGAGTCGTAAAGGGTTCAAGTAAAAAATAGACTGGAGCCTAAACAAAGATTGTTATTCACGAAATATCTCTTTTAGAGAGAATAGACTGATACAAAGTAAAATAATTTGAGATATATAAATAATACTGCTATAGTTAATTTGTAATATTAATAACAGATTGACGCATGACGAACAAAAAGAAAAAAGACGGTATTAATCCAGTAGCTGCAGCAGTAACGGGAGCTGTGGTTGGAGGTATCGCAGCAGCCGGGGCCATGACTCTATCAGATGAGAAAAAACGTGAGCAGATTAAGAATTCAATTTCTGAAGCCAAAGAAAAGGCAATTGGATACATGCAGGAAGCAAGGGAAAAAGCAGAAGACGCCAAGAAAGATGTTTCTAAAAAAATTATGAAGGGAAAAGACATTTTAGAAAACTCTGCAGAAAAGGTGAGAGGTACAGTAGAAGAAACTGTGGATGATATGCAAGAAATAGTTTAGTTGTAACTAATTTACGGCACAGTTAATAGGTGTAGGATTATAGTTCTCCAACATTCCTTCTCACGTAATTGAAGTTGTACTATAATCCACAGATGGAACACTATGCGAAAAATCTGACCCCAGAGAGAACTCTGCAGCTGGTAGAACACCTTCCTGTGGCAGCGCAAAGAGAAGTTATTCGGGAACAGATACGGCGACACCCTAACTTTGTTTTAGTTGGTGAAACCGGTTCTGGAAAAACCACCTGCTTGGGCCCACTCCTTATAGAGCTAAGAGACGAACTGGGGCTCGAGGGTCGCGTTGGCATCACTCAACCACGAAGAATTGCCACCACTTCAGTCACAGACAGAGTATCTGACATGATGAATAGTAAGGTCGGGGAGCGTATTGGATACCATATTCGCTTTGACGACAATACTTCCGACCAGACCGATCTTACATTTATGACAGATGGCATTTTGCTTAAGAAGATACAGTTTGATCCGCTTTTACTTGAGTTTGCCATAATCATGATCGACGAAGCTCACGAAAGAAGTTTAAATATCGATCTTTGCTTGGGACTTCTAAAAGAAGTGAACATTGAGAGAGCCAAGCTAGATATTGAACCAATAAGAATTGTTATCTCTTCGGCCACTATAGATAGAAATAGATTTGCAGAATATATCGGTTATGGAGATTGTGACAATTCTGTAGAAATTCAGGGTAAGATTTTTCCGGTAGAAGTATTTTACGAAAAAGATGAATCTCCAAGGTATAACTTTACTTTGGGGGCAGCCAAAAAAGTAAAGCAAATAGTCGACTCGAACCTCCCTGGTGACATTCTGATATTTATGCCTGGAAAAAGGGAAATCAGTGACACAATTGAACACATTGTAGAGGAGGTAGGGCACGCAGATATTGAAATACTTGAGCTGCACTCGCAGCAGTCACCCGAAGAGCAAAACAAGGTGTTCCTTCCATCAAAAGCGAGAAAGATTATCGTTTCCACCAACATTGCCGAGACATCCGTCACCATTGACGGAATCATACATGTCATAGATTCAGGTCTAATCAAACAAAATCAATTTGATCCCAGCACAGGAATAGAGCAGTTAGTTCTCGTTGAGCATGCTATAAGCGGGATAGATCAAAGACTTGGAAGGGCAGGTAGAACTGCCCCAGGTTTCTGCTATCGCTTGTTTACAGAAAAGAGCCTTGGGAGAAGGCAAAGATTTCAAACTCCGGAAATTCAAAGATCTGACCTGTCTCAGGTAATTTTAGCCATGAAGAAAGTCGGCATTTCAAATGTTGAGAGTTTTGATTTTTTAGATCAACCGGATCTAGAGTCTGTTTACCATGCTCTCGATTTGCTTACCAAACTTGGAGCTCTGAATAACTATGGTGAAATCACTGACATTGGAGAATTTATGGTTGACCTTAGCATCGATCCAAAACTTGCAAGAATGATAATTGAGGCGACAAACCCAAACTTCAACTGCCTTAATGAAATTTGTATACTAGCCTCATTTCTGGATGGTAAAAATGTATTTGTTCGTCCCAGCGACCCCTTATTGGCAAGAAAAGCAGACAGCCATCACTCCAAGTTCAAAAACAACAAAGAGTCAGATTTTTTAGTAACTCTAAATATTTGGGAGTGTTATGTCAAAAGTGGTTGTAGTTCAAAATGGGCGACAGAAAACTACTTAAATGAAAGAGTATTGGAAGAAGCAGCTAAGGTAAGGGAGGAACTGTTAGATGTATTGTCCACACGTGGAGTATATGTGGACGATAGAGCAGAACTAAACATGAATAAAGACTCGATTGGTAGAGCTCTCAGCTCAGGTTTAGTAGATAACATTCTCTACTACTCAAACAAAAGTTTCAATAAAACTGACAACTCCGTAAGCCGCATACTTATACACCCATCATCGGTACTTAGTAATTCAAAATTCCAAAACGGAGACTGCATTGTCTCGGCAGACATCTTTATGAATGCCGAAGATAATACATACGCATCCAGCTGTATGTTAATAAATCAAGATTGGTACCGAGGTGCGTCTCCTCGGGTGAAGAAATCAAACAAATTTCATCGCGGTAAAAAGTGGCGAAAGTAATAGATAGAGGTGGGACTCCTCAAAGAGGACTCGAAGTCTTCGGTCAAGTCTGCTGACTCGCCTCAGTGCGCGGCTCGCAGAGATCGTTACGAGCTCTGCTCCGCCAGGTTCTCCTCCCGCAAGATGACAAATAAAAAAGACTGGATAAACCAGTCCTTTTTCATTTGTGACCCCGGCGGGACTCCTCTAAATATTTTTCTGCTGAAAAATTTTAGAGACCGGACTCAGCAAGATCGTTACGAGCTTGCCTCCGTCATTCGAGATCCCGCCCTAAATACAAACAAAAAGTCTCCCCATAAAGGAGAGACTTTTGCTTGTGAGGTGTTATAACGAAATTCGAACTTATTTCCGGGACCACTATTAATTAATGGCTCACCGCTCGGCAAAACTTGCCTCGCGGTTCGCCAACCCCGCCTACCGCGGGGTATACCAGTCGCGCGACACCTCACCTCCAACTGCGGTTGTCGGTGAGGAATACAAATTCAGTATCCCGCCCTTCCTTGTCATTCCGGACTTGATCCGGAATCTATACAGATCAAACCTCCATTCCAATTCGGTCGGGATGATTGCCACCTCTCGTCATTGCGAATCTCGTACTCGAGCTGTGGCAATCTCACTCCACAAATATATTCGCCACACCCTCACATCCAGTGATCGTGGCGAAACTGTTCTCAATTTATGGCTCAAATTATCAATTTCGCCATAAAATATCAGATAGTTAGGAGAAGATTTTACTATCTGATATTTCAGGATTGAGACAGCATTGGCCTATCGACCAAAGTGCCGACTTTCGCCGGCACAACTATTTACTTTAAATCATTAAATTTTCTGTAATAGTCTACTTCAGAATTATTAGTGATTATAGGCAATTTATGCATATAATAGTCCAGAAATACTAGAAAAATATTTTATTTCTGGTAAAGGGGACATTAACTTTTTTCTGGAGGTTGTATGAGTCGCTGGGAAGAAAGATCTTGTGATAATTGTTATGCACCAATATATTACTTGCCTGAATGGACCAATATTCCGCAATACTGTAGGGATTGTAACGAATTTCAATATAAGGACTGCCTTAATCCACATTGTCCCGGACAAGTAAAATATAAGGTTTATTGGACAAACGTTTTTGATTACTGTCAAGACTGCAAGGGTTGGTATGAGGTCAGATGTGAGAACCCGAAATGTTTCGGAAGATTCAACATCCATTGTGAGTGGAGCAATCCTCCGCAATACTGTCCGGACTGTCGCGAGTGGCAAGAAAAACCCTGTGCAAATCGGCAATGTCATGGAACTGTTAGATACAAAGCTTATTGGGATAATATTCCTGATTACTGCACATGCAAGGGGTGGAATACTAAGATTTGCGAAAACACTCACTGCAGGCGGACTTTTAGTGTCCACAGCTCTTGGAGTGACGAGCCAAAATATTGTAAGGATTGTAAGGGGTGGTACACAGTCAGATGCGCCAACTCAAAATGTGGCTCTGAAATACATAATCATGTTGAATGGTCGAGACCAAAAACATACTGTGACAAATGTTTTCAATTGTCCAGACGAAGAGATGCTGACATAGTAAAAGGAACAAGGTTGGAGCAGTGGTTGCCCATGTCGGGAAAGATGGCTATTAAAGACAACGGAGATCACTGGCATGTAAGTATAACCTTCGTAAAAGGTGGTGGGCACGTATCCGGTAACGTCGACAAGTTTTCTACCGATACATGGGAAGTTCACGGAACACTCTACTCATATGATACGAATGGCAGGCACATAAAGGGTGAGGACGTCATTATAAATGACTGACTTTAAGGCTAGGGATACCTAGCCTTTTTCATGCCTGGTTCGTATGGGGTAAAATAAACACATGGAAAACAAAGCTAAAGATACAATCAGAATTATTGAGAAGTATTCAAAGAATTTAGATTGGTATCTCAAAAATTATGAAGTCGAGAATGAAGAATCTCTCTCCTTTGACCAGAAAAGCAGTCTTTTTGCTGAGGCAGCTCAAGCATTCTTCGAAATGGAGGTCTCGCTTTATGATTTTGCTCAGATTGGGCTTAGATTGTGGTCGTCTCTAAATGACGAAGAAAAAGAAACTCAGATAGGTTGGGCGATGTATTCTGCTAATGAAGCAGAATATCAGCTTCATCAGAGACAGCTTAATTCTGGACACGCAGATTCTTTCCGCAATTCACTCAATTCGATTGAGACGGTGCTGAATAGCTCTAAAAAATAAAAACATTAAGACTATGAGAGATGACTAGTTCTTTCGATGTGCCTCTCGGAGAAAAGAAAGCCAAACCTCTGCCCCTTTAAGATCCCAGAAATCTGGACAAAACTTCTTTGAGGTGAGGTGTTATAACGAAGTTCGGACCTATTTTCAACAAAACTTCTAGTTATTGGCTCACCGCTCGGCATATCTGCCTCGCGGTTCGCCAACCCCGCCTGCTGTCGGGGTATACCAGTCGCGCGACACCCCTGCCTGCCGGCAGGCTGGTCACCTCCAACTGCGGATGTCGGTGAGGAATACATAATCAGTATCCCGACCTCAAAGTCGAAACTTCGTAACTCCAATTCGGTCGGGATGATTGCTCTTACGAGCAAGCACCAGCTATCGCTGTCGCCTCTTTATGTTCGCCACAACTTCACATCCAGTGATTGTGGCGAAGCTATCTCAACATATGGCTCAAATTTCAATTTCGCCATAAAATACCCACTGATTAGAAAACCATTTTATCAGTGGGCATTTAGTCGTTGAGACAGCATTGGCCTACCGGCCTAAGTGCCTGCTTCGCAGGCACTTAGTAAGTTTTTGTGATATTTTGTCTCTGGCTCTTTAGCTCCATGCCAAATTCTTTATTCAAGCGTTTTGCAGCCTCAATATTTCTTAGCATAAGCCTTATGGACAGTGGGGTATTGATGTTTGATGCCTCCATTTCGGTCAGGAGAACACGCAAAAAAGTCATGGTATCAGAGTTGTCTTTCAAAGATTGGAAACCGCTTTTTATAAAAATATTGGTTTTCACAACTTGTCTTTGCATTCCTCTAATTTTATTTATATCAAGTATTCTGTCTATCAGGTCATTCGCAAACTTTTTTGGGTTTGTGTCGTTAACGTATTCGTTTAGAACAGCAATATCTTCTTTTTTTAGGGTCAAGTAGAAATCTCTGTCAAGTACTCCCACAAATTGACCACCATTTTCAACATAGGCTACTAAGTAATTACCAACGTGAGGGTCTGACTGTATAACATACACATCCTCACCTTGTTCATCTATATAGTCAGGATTGTCCATTTGAAAAAGCAGGAACTGTGAAACTGATTGAACAACCTTCTTTTTAGATTCAGAATCTTGATTTTCGTTCAGTTCATGGTTTAATGTTTCTCCAAGACCTGTAGATTCAACCTTTAGCTGTTTGTGCGTTAATACCCTTTCGGGGGCATAAGTGAATGTATTTGTCGTTGTTTCGTGCCTATCATTGAATTTTTTAATTTTTCTTCGAAATATATCGTCGTGTTTCTCATATTCAGTATCATTTATATCCGCCTTACACCATTGTCTAGAAAGCTCAAGTAACATCATAGCCATTCTTGCGTGCTTCAAGGTGCTTTTGCTCTTTGCTTCTTTTGCGACCTTCTCCATAGATTTATATGCAGATTCGTAGACTTCGTTGACAAACAGTTCAACATTTGGGTTCTTCATTCGCAACACGACATCTTGCCTAGAGCCATCATCCAAATAGTAGTCTGCCCTGAAAGTTGTTTGTAAACTTCCTCCACCTTTATATTCTTGGAGCTTAATTCTATGAACAAAAGCTTCCACTTCTGGATTCTCCTGTGCTAATTTATCCAGATTTAGCCAAAATCTAAATTTATCCATCCCCTTATTCCTATCGAATGATTGTGACAATCGTTTATCTATCTCTGGGGAAAGGTTTTCAAATTGTCTGGTAAGCTGCAAAGACCTGCCACCCAACGGTCCACTACTTTCAACGGCTCTAATAAGAGCCTCTGTTTCTGGATCGATTTCATTATGCTCGCCTTCTTCTAAGTTAATGGGAGTTGGAATATCTGGATTATTTAACAATTTTCTGAGTTCCGCACTGAAACTGTAGTACTTTTCGTCACTGTCCTGCGCTAGCTTAAAAATTGCTGAATTCGGAAATGGCGCGTATTCTGGTCCAAATATTTGAATATCCCGTGAATTAGATCGAAGTATGGCTTCTACCTGTTCTCTAGTAAATAAGTCTCGTACTCTTTTCTCAACCTTTTTGTAGTCATCGCCAACATATTCATACTTATCTGTGGCTACAGACTCCATTACGTCTTCCAAGACAACCTTGTTTTTATCAAAAGACCTAAACAAAATCGGACCAAGTGTCTGAGCTACTGGAATGGCCACCAATTTTGCGTCTGCTTCTGTACAAGCGGAGCTTATTGCTAGTCTTAAAAACTCGTCCTTTATATTGAGCGAATCGACAATGTTTTCTGCGATCACTGATCTATTTTTGGCACTACTTAGTCCACCATCCTTTTCCACTAATAGTTTCATAGCAATTGCAAATCTCTGAATTTCTGTAAGATTATTCAATCTATCAAAAGAGTCGCTTACTGAAGAGAAGAAGTCCGAAGCGTCTCTTTCAATCGAAAACTTTCCTAAATCTTTTTCAAACTTAATAGTGTCACTGCCATATTGAGAAAAATTTGATATATAACTGAACCATTTTATTGCTGCTTCAGTCGAAGTTTTAATTGCTGACTCTTCATCCTTTGATGAAGTCTCAAATACGCTTTCAAAACGATCTGACACTAGTTGGGAGTTATAGTCACCTATGGCAAGGAAGGATAATTTTGAAGTTCCTTCCATATAAGTCTGCAAATTCTTCTTCAGCTTTTCCTTCATATATCTGAAGTCCTCTACGCCAGTAATTTGGTCAGCAACTAGACTTACTCCCTCGTAACCAATTCTTTCTACATTTTTATGTATATGGTCGACCTTTCTTCTAATTGAAACATCCTCGGATAACAGAAATCTTCTATCTAGTTCGCCAATAAAAGCTTGGTACTCAACATTGTGAGGGTAGCTGTTTTCGAGAAACTTAGCTAATTCATCAAACTCGGTCTCTGTCACGCCGTTTTCAATTAAAGTCTGAGCCTGGAGCAATATGTCCTGACCAACAACCAAATGCATTAATTTCTCATGGAAGATATTTATGCCCTTAGGGATACTCCTGTCATGCTGGTGAAACATTGTCAGACTACCAATCAGCTTATCTTCCGCCTTGTTGAGGTCACCAAAGTTGGTAGCATCGACAGGTTCAGGTTTCATTAGTCTTACCATAAACGGCATTTCGGAAAGTTTCTCATAGTCTGCAATTCTTGTCCTCGATCTAGAAAAATCAATTTCTATTGGATTGCTTCCTCCAAATACTTGAGGTCTATATGCCCAATGTTGTTCAGCAAGTAAAATTTCTTGGCATAAGCTAAAAGTTTCTACTTTTGAAAGTCGATCAAAATCTATTTCACAAGTTTCACAAAGCAATCCAATATGCTTGTAAAATTCATCATCATCTTTTTCATAAAGCTGTGTCAACATAACTAACCCCAAATGAAAGCCATAGAGTTTGGATTCATTATCCAGATTCTCACCGTTTGTTGGGGAAATATTTTCAGTGGGATATCCATCTTCATTGACATACGGTCTCTTGATATATTCAGAGTAGGAGTAGGGGATCTTGTATCTGAATTGTGAAACAAGCTTGATGATGTGATCAGCAAACTCATTGTTAATACCTTCTCGACCATTCTCTTGCCCCATATACTGAGACATTTTAAGTAAGATATCAGAAGCAAAGTCTCGCCTGTCATCGTAATAGCCTTGCTTTTTTGGTGGGTTCTCGAATAATGCAAATAGTCTATCTAGATCGCGTGGTCCGAATTCTATTTTTTCTTCTTTTCTAAATTCGACACTTAACAGCTCTTTAATAGTTTCCAGTGCCATCTCATGCTGGTCTTTCGAAAGAGGGTATTCTTTATCGTTAAATTTAATCACCACTTTGTCTTTAGAGTGCCTTCGAGTGTTTAGGTATAAATCATGACCGTCTATATGGTAGCCATGTTGGTAAGTAAGATCGAAAAAAGCCTCAATATCTTTTGGGTCGACGAACCCTTTCTCTGCAAGTGACTTGCCTAAGACGTTAGTCCAGAAATATTTGTTGTATATCGCATTGTAGACAGCTGGATCCTCTGGGCCTCGAGCAAATCGTTGAAGTGCTGCTAGTCCGTCCAAAAGTGTTTCGCTCGTTACACCTACCCCCTTACTCCCAGGCTCATTATCTACGTCGTATATATTCCAGAGTATGTCACCAGAAAAAAATTTCTTTGCAGCGAAATATTTCTCTTGGTTATATTCATCATCACCTTTATATCTGACGAAGGTTGCATCCTCATTTATAAAGACCGATTTATGCAATGTGTTGACATAGTCGGTCTGATTAAATTGCTGGAGATTCCTACACGTCTCAGGAAACTTTTCCGGCTTGTCAATAAAGTAATAGCTATCGTAAGTATGGTCTCTGCCCTGGAGAGCGATAAAAGTGTAAGCATCGAGTTCTGTGTGGCCGGACTTAACAAGTCTCTTTACTACTTCAGAATCAACGGAATAATAAAATGATGAAATAGATTTTGCCTTCTTCTCCGTATATTTATATGAAGGTCCAGAGTCAAAAACCATTTCAAGGTGTTGAGGGTGGAGTCGAGATACAACATTGTCAGCGTCATATTTATTGAGTTTTTCAATGCCATTCTTTTGCAGAGCCTCAAATATCTCGATGTTTGTCTTTTTGGCTTTTCCCTTCATGTATTCAGGAAGGGGCGTTTCGTTTATGGCGCTAGATGTTCTATTTAGCGCCGCAAAGTTTCCATATGTTTGCGTAGCTCTCATCACCCCAGACTGGTGTTCCTTACCTCTTTCAAACCCAGCTAGTCGTTCTAGCATTTTCCCAGCTGCGCTTACTTTATATCCTCCTTGCTCCATGAAATTTATACTTTCTTGATCACCTCCAATAGCTTCGTGAATCCAATCAACTCCCCAAGCAGTAAAAGCGTTTTGTGCTGTTGCAATTGCGTGGGTGTGATTTTTTATATGACCTTTTTCGTGGCCAAGAATAAAAGCCATATCATCATCCGAGTCACAAATATTTATCAATGATTGGCTAACAAAAATTGTGCCGTCTGATGTCACAAATGCAGTTGGAGTCTCACTTTTATTCATAACGACAACCCTACTTGGAGCTGTGTTTTCAGGATCAATCTTTCTGCAAATTTCTTCAAGATGATTGGTTCTACTTGTATTGACCTCTATATTACATGTAGCAGCAAAATAGTCGAGTGTAACTTGGAGCTCCGCATCCCAATTGGTACCCATGAGCTGCTTATATTGGTCGCCTTCGATCCTTCCTTTGTGTCTGCTAGCTTCGATGGCTTCTCTAATATCAAAGTTTACAGATCTAAGGGGTTTTATTTTGCCGTTAGTCTTTACTTCATGCTCATCTTCAATTTCAGAAAGTAGTTGTCGCCTTAGTTTTTCCGCTTTGTACTCCTTGATACCTACACTGAGTTTCTCCTGGGCGTTTTTCCAAACAGATGGTTTTGAATCGGTTGGTTGTGCGACTTCAAAACTATTCATATGCTAATAATAAGGCAAATTCATCAAAAAAAGTATCAATTTAGCTATTTGTAATTGCTTCAGGGGTCGCACTCAAGGTACACCTACTTTGATAATGCTGAGTATGCACGACACAACTATTCCAATCTTTCATTGTTGTGTTATCTTAGAGATAATACTAATAGTCTAACAAATGAAATTTTTGTGGGTATTTGACTTTGATTGGGAAGATATATCAAGTTTATTTGATAGGTTGTTTCATGGTAGAGGCAAATTCACCAAAGATAACATTCAAATACTTTTTGTTGATGATGAGGTACGTGATTTCGATGTGATTAATAACCTAAAAGAAGCTGGCTGGTCTGTGGTTGGAATTGAAGACATTAAGAATGTCGACGAGGACACTGTAAAACGATCGCAAATTATTTTTGTAGACTACAAAGGTGTTGGTCGAAGCCTGTCTCTGAAAGACCAACTCATAGGTTTTGTTTCTTCTGCCACACTACCACAAGCATGGAAGAAAAATTGGCTCAACTGGCTCGAGCGAGACAAAAAGCTAGATCAACAATCTGCGGAAACATCTTTAATCAAACTCAAGTTTGATATTCAAACTATAGATGGCAAACTCAACATATTACTAGATAGCTATCTTGATGGCACTATCGACTCTCAAACATATAAACAAAAGAAAAACGAACTATTTACTTCCAAACAAAATCTTGAAAGCAAGATAGCCAAAACAAAAGCAGGTGGTTCGAGTTGGCTCGAACCAATGGAAGAATTTATTAATTGCGCCCTGCAGGCGCAAAAAGTCGCGCGACCGGATACCCCAAGCGAAGATTTGCGAATCTTCGCTAAAAACATCGGCTCGAACTACTTTTTGAAAGATAATCAACTTAGTGGAGAGTTAAAAAAGCCCTTCGCATCGCTCCGTGCGTGGGCGGGCGCACGGGCTGAATCCTCGCAATCTGGGCGAAACTTCTTTGAGGTGACCCTTACGGGATGCGTTCAGCAACCGAGAAATAGAGTTGGACTTCACACTTTCGACTCTTAAACCAATTATTGATGTCCTATTCCCAAAGTTCCAATTTCAAACAATCTAACAAGATAACTATATTTTTTCCAATAAATTAGCGGACCTCTCGGCCCGCTAGTTTGACTAACTTTTTTCAGGATACTTCAGAAACACGAATGAGGTATTTGTGATGTATTTTCCTGAGCGATCGAAATACGACCCAGATCTCACAATTACTTGCTCTGAATTTTCAGCGATCACAAGTGCTCTACTGAAATCTTCGAGCCATTCGCTTTCGAACTCAAGCTCTGGCACTGGTCCACCCATGTATGTTAAGGCTTTCACCTTCTTCAATTTCTTGAGTACTTCATCGAAGGTAAGTGCCCCGACAACTTTTCCAGCTTTAGATGCAAAGCTTCTTTTTTCGAACCACTTTGCTGTTTTCTGATCTGCACCCCAATCTACCGAGAACTCGATGAGCTCTGAGTTGTTACGAATTTTCATCGCAGGGGTGAGCTTTTTGACTGCTCGGTCAGAACCAGAAGAAATCAAGCGCCAGGCGTTATCAGCTTGTTCAATCTGCCCAAAGTGTTTCTTGAAAATCTGTTCAAGCTCTTCGAAGGGGATGAACTCACTCAAACAAAATCCATAGCCATTGCGATTTTCAGGATCTTCGGGATGATAACGCATGTTTACCGACCAACAACCAATGCTTGTTTCCTGACCAGGGTAGCTATCGCCACCAGGATCGATACTTACAGCTGTTGCGGGTCCACAGTGAATTGCGCCACAAGAACAGGAAAACCCGTCTCGTTTTTGGCCGATGATCCTATCAGAAATCTCGGCAAGAATAGCCACTACAGCATGACGATTAGCGGGAAGTGCCATAATTAAGTCTCCTTATTGAAATGAACGGAATGTTTTTGAAGCTGTCAGCCTCAATTCTAATTCTTTCTGTGCGTAATATACCACAATATCACCCAAAAAACAACTACTATAGGATCAATACTTATCTAGCCCGTTACCCTCTTAGGTACAAAACATATCCTATAGCTTGACAACAGGCATACTTCGTGGTACAATCTGCGGGTACATTACCTCACAAGTCAACCTAAAAGATATAAGGAGCCCATGGCTACTTTTAAGATTGTTGAATTGAAACAGAATCCGCTTGATGACGATCATGCCCCAACCCACCCCGAAGCTTTCTATTGCTGGGGACTGACTCAGGTAGGCTCAGGTTGGACAACTTCGTCTGGCTTCTACTACTCCAAAGTGATGCTCCTGATGAAGCACTTCAATGTTTCTGATGCTTCACAGCTTGTCGGCAAGACCTTCGAAAGCGAAAAAGACGAAGCCACTTCAGCGCTCGACCTGCTTCTGGTTCAAGTCGCCCACGGCGGAAAATATACGCCCCCATCAAGTCAGGCAGTTCGCAATCGTGCTCTCGCATCCCTCGCTAATATGGAATGCCCCGACTTCAGCGACCTTGACGATGAAACCGTCTACAAAGCGTTTGCAGAAGTTTGGAATGGCTGGGAAGCCGATGAAGCTTGGCTTGCCGACTTCACCAAGAAGCTCGACCTGCTCGGCGGAGTTCTGCTTCGCAAGGCTGACTACAACACCTTCTCGATGCGTGTAAAAGGTCCCGCCTCATATCTCGAACTTGTCAAAGGCGACAAGGTTCAGAAGATCATCCTCGGACCGTACTCCACACCAATTTCTTTCGAGAAATAATCGCCTAACAATATCCCCCAAACACAAAGAGAAAATCTCCAAGTGCGAGGGGGATTTTCTTTTGTCAAAATGATAAGCAGTGATAAAATGAAGCGGATTACTATGGACTTCTTCGAGAAAAAGAGAGACCAGTACCGAGAAGAGCAAAAAGAGATCTTGGCAAAAGCAAAAAATCTCCAAGTCGCCGACGAGGAGTACTACTTGACCTCACAATACCTCCTTCAGATAGCAAGTAGGGCAAAAGAACTCTTCGAAAGTTCTGAACCTGATGAAAAAAAGCAGATTTTACAACTCACACTTCAGAACCTAACACTCGAAGGCAAAAAAGTGCGATACGAGTGGAAAAAACCATTCGACAAGATAGCAATTTATGCTTCTCATCCCGATTGGCGACCCCGGCGGGACTCGAACCCTTCGGTCAAGTCTGCTGACTCGCCTCAGGGCGC
>CAYGCQ010000019.1:0-23312 GCA_964348455.1 uncultured Pseudomonadales bacterium | reverse complement strand
GAATTAGAGTTGTGGAAAACATTACAAAAAAATACTCAAAAAAATACCATATTGAAATCATTGTAATTGGTGAAAAAAAACCTAAAAAAATAAATGGAGTAAGAACTATTTTTTTCAAGGTAAATCCATGGAACAATTTTCTCCTTAGAAACCTATGGATAATATTTAAGCTGCCAAAAATCCATAAGCAAGTGTCCCGAATAATTAATAAGGATTATGACTACGTACTTCTAAATCATGATTATTTTACAAAATCACCATATTTACTTCGATATATTAAAATTCCAAATTCATACATATGTCATGAAGCGCAGCGGGAATTCTACGAACCCTGGTGGTGTCACGCACTAAATATTAAGGATATAGTGGCAAACCTTATTCGCTATCCTATAAAAATGATCGATGAAATAAATGTTAAGTCAGCTAATAGAATAATATGCAATTCAAATTTTTCAAAAAAAATTCTAGAAAAGATTTACAATAGACACTGTGAGGTAGTATATCCTGGTGTTGACGAAAAGTTTTTTAAACCTAAGAATTACTCTAAAAAACCAATGCTGCTATGTGTTGGCGGTCTAAATCCTGTTAAAGACCAGTTATTTTTGGTGAAAGCACTAAGGCCAATACTAAATAAATATGAACTAGTGCTTGTGGGGGAGGGAAGTCCTGAGTATATAAAAAAAATTAAGGCAACAATAAAGAGTGGCTCAAAAATAAAAATTATAAAAGGAGTATCCGATATTGAACTCAGGGACCTTTACAGGATGTCCCTAGTTACGTGCATTACGGCTCATCAAGAGCCATTTGGATTATCATCAATTGAATCTCAGTCGTGTGGTACACCAGTTGTATCTGTTGCTGAGGGTGGAATAATGGAGACAGTAGTTGATAATGAATCTGGATATCTAACCCCAAGAAATCAATCAGAATTTTTAAAAAAAGTAATATTGGCCATAGAGAATAACAGAATAATGAGTATTAGTGCTAGGAAAAATTCCACTTCTAACTGGACGTGGAGAAAGACATTTAAAAAACTAAGTAAACATATTCAATGAAAATATTCATAATTCGGGGAGCCTTCTTGAATCCATTTGAGCTACAGAATTTTTCGTCCTTAAAAGAAAAACATGACATTCAGGCAGTCTCTTCTAAATTTCCAATTTCCACAAAGATTGATTTGCCATTAATCAAGCTTTGGTCACCCACAGATCTACCCATACCATTCAAATTCCCCACCCTAAACCGACTCTTTGTTGATGCTCATAAATTAATTGGTCTCGAAAAAGTTATTAAAGGAGCTGATATTGCCCATGTCGCAGAAACTTACTATGGCTACACCAATCAAGCCATACTCTCTAAGAGAAGGGGACTGGTTAAGAAAATTATCAGCACAGTCTGGGAAACAATCCCTCACAACAATGAAGGAATTTCTGGTAGAAAACAATTCAAGAAATTAGCCAGAGAAAATATAGATCACTTTATAGCCGTAACCAGTCTTGCGAGACGAGCACTAATAAAAGAAGGTGTTCATACAGATAAAATAACCGTAATCCCTGTTGGGGTAGATTTGCATAAATTTAAGCCAAAAGAGCAGACTAAGAAAAAAAGAGATCTAAACATTCTTTGTGTTTCTCGTTTAGTCCCGGAGAAGGGGGTCGAGGATCTTCTAGAAGCATTTTTGAATATTAGTGGCAATGATAAGAACGTGCACCTCACCTTCATCGGTAAGGGCCCAAGTAGGCAAGATCTTACGGGCTTTAAAAACGTATTTGTCAGAAAAGTACCTTACAGCAAGATGGCCTCGGAGTACAGCAAGGCAGATATCTTCTGTTTGCCCAGCAGAGCCACCAGTACATGGGAAGAACAGTTTGGCATGGCGCTGGTAGAAGCTATGGCAAGTGGGATTCCGATAGTGACCACAGATACCGGCGCGATACGGGAAGTGTGTGGGGACTGCGCCCTGTACGCAAAGCCAGGTGACCAAGAAAGCTTGAAAACAAACCTGGAGAAACTTCTATATAATGAGGAGTTGAGGCATAAGATGGCTAAAATTTCTCGCCAAAGGGCGGTATTGAAATATGATCGAAACAAAATTGTCCACCAAATTGTATCACTTTATGAAAAAGTATGTCGCTTAAAAAAAGCCTAATCAAAAATACCGGATTCAATCTTGCTGGCTATTTTTACTTGCTAATCGCAAGTTTCTTTTCCATATCAATTTTACTTCAGCATCTTGGTAGAGACGTATTTGGAATTTACATTTTCCTGGCATCATTTATAGCTCTTTCTTCAGTTTTTGATCTTGGCATCTCAAATGCTGTGGTGAGAAAACTTTCTCTGCCTCAAACAAATAGAGAGGAAAAAGTAGCTATCTGGAAAACTTCCTTCTCAATTTTTATTTCCATCGGTTTTCTTCTTTTTGCCACCGTCTCAGCTCTACTTCTTTTTCTGTCCAAAACATTACAGATTTTCTCTCATATTGATAGTTCAACTTTGAGCTGGTCAATCCTATTAATAGCCATTATTGTGTTTGTTAATTTTATTAATAATCACTTCTTAACACTTCCCCAGGCAGAGCAGCGATTTGATGTTTTTAACTCAAAAACTTTATTAGTGGGAACCTCAAATACTCTTATTTCCGCTCTTATAGCCTTCAATTATCCCAATATCGCAGCTATATTCGCTGCCCAGTTAGTATTTCATTTGCTGACTTTTATTTATTTAGCACATTACTGCTATCGCGTTTTCCCTGGTCCAAATTTCAACCCTCTATATTCTAGAGATTCCGGGCGAGAACTATTCTCATTTGGCATAAAGAATTTTGTGGGTACAATGGCGGGGCAAATTGAATCTCAATTTAGCAATTATGTTCTTGGCGCCATGGTTTCTGCTCAGTCAATCACCTCATTTAATATTCCTCAAAGTATCGTCACCAAAGGTGCGGGAATTGTCTCTCAGTTTGCCCAGGCCTTCTTTCCTCTTAGTGCTTCACTTCTGGAAAAAGACAGAATTCATAAATTAAAAAAACTGGTAATTGGAGTTGAAGCTCTTACACTCCTCGGAGGAATTATTGCTGTCATTCTCACTTTCACCGTCGGACAGGAATTTTTAGCCTGGTGGTTAAAAGATCCTATTATTGTTCAGTCTTCATTTCCGATTCTAAAGATACTAAGCTTTTACTTCTTGCTTGTTTCCCTAACTCCCGTTCCTACGGTTCTAATTCAAGCGATAAATAAACCACAGATACCTTCATTTTTTGCCCTCCTTACTGTTGGAATTGAAATAGTTATGTCTCTAGTACTGGTTCCAAAATTCCATGCCCTTGGCGTAGCCTATGCTTTCCTAATTAGTACCGTAATTTCTGTGCCTCTATTTATAGGGGTTTCTTGGCATCTGTTCCAAAAGGAGATCAAAAAAACTCTATCTCTTCCCTAAATACCAATTCCAAAAACGCTCTCTTCATTATTTTAAATCCATCCTGAAGTCTGTGTCTGTATGGTTTGTGAACAGAGATCTTCGAAATATTACTTATTAGTGACTTCTTGATTTTTTTTGTAAGCGATGTATTGCTTTTTTTCATACCCACCAATATCACATGTTGGGGGTTTAGCTTTACTTCGTCATAAAATGGGGGAGAGATGGCAAATGCAAGCTGACTCTTCAATTTGGGAAACAGTGCCTTTAGTCCGTATGGAGTATAACGAAAGTAGTCGGATGGATGTTTGTGTATAGGAAAATTTTGCTGGCTAGAGATAATGGCCACTCCTTTTGAACCCATCACTCTCTCTATTTCAGAACAAATAAGCCAGGGCTTCTCTGCATGTTCGAGTGTTTCCAAGCAAAGTACCAAATCAAAATATCTATCCGAAAATGGTAACTCATTAGCACTCGCTACTACATCAACTCCAGGTCCAGCTTGCATATCGACCCCAACAAATTTACTGTTGGGGAATAGATCTCTCATATTAGCAAGTTCATTTTGATTTACTGCTTGCCGAGATCCAATTTCCAATATTCTTCTAGGTGAATCTATTAAATTTGCGATTATCTCAATTGCTGCTCGAAGTGGCTTGGTCATTGGGATAGAATATAGCAGATGCCGGAAAAAATATCAGCCATAATTCTCAATTACAAGCACTTAGACGATACGGTGAAGTGTCTGAAGTCCTTAAAAAAATCCGTCGGTGGTAATCGAGTGGACTATTACATTGTAGACAACTCTCCAGAAGCCAAAACTGAAAAATTTATAAATTCAAAATTTACAAAAGTTAAATACATTCCTTCAGAAGAAAATCTCGGTTTCGCCGCCGGAAATAATTTAGCCATCAAAAAAGCGCTTGCTGCTGGTAGTGATTATGTTCTAGTCATCAATCCTGATGTCACTGTTGGCAAACAATTCTTTATACCGCTTCAAAAACACTTTGAAAACAATAAGGTCGGAATTGTCGCGCCCGTCATTACTCACTCCCAAAAGGATGAACATGTCTTTGGGCTGGAAGGTAAAGTAGACTGGAAATTAGCCAAACCGGAACATAGAAATCTTAAAAAAATTAAAAACTTCAGTCCCATCAATTCAGAATTTGTTACTTTCGCCTGTGTTCTGATTAGCAAGGAAACATTTCGTAAAGCCGGACTTTTAGATGAAGGGTATTTTATGTATTTTGAAGATGTTGATTACTGTCTCTCTGCTGGCAAAGCCGGATTTAAAATAATTCTCGACCCAAAAGTCGAAGTGGGTCACTGTACCTCTTCTTCCTTTGCTAGACCAACACAAAAACTTTTAATTAGCTTTTGGAGTCATCTGAGATTTATCAAAAAATGGCTTCCCATATCCCAACGACTAATTCCATACATCTTTGCATTTGTCACTTATCCATATCTGTATCTACTGTGGACTTATCATGGACTAAAGTATAAGAATGTCTAATACCAAACGTATTACCAAGCTAGACGGCCTCCGAGGCATTCTGTCTCTTATCGTTGCCCTCAACCATTCATTTCTAGTCGTGGCTATTCCGGTCTTCGCCAACGTTTGGGGCCAAAATTATCTTGAGTTTCATGATTTACAGAGCAAAATTCAGCAGTATTTGATGATTCTCGGAAACGGGGGGGCGGCAGTAACTATGTTCTTTATTCTTTCCGGTCTTGTGCTTGGCCAATCTCTTAGTCGAGTAAAGTTTTCCCCTAGAGGTCTGACAGCATATGCAATTAAGAGACTTATCAGGCTTTATCCCGTTTATATTTTTATAATCGTTCTCACAGCTCTTTACATGCGTTTCGGTTTTGTCTACGGAACTTTTCCGCACGCCTCAAGCTGGTTTGTGTGGTGGATGAACTTTCAGATGACATTTATAGAATTTCTAAAAAACTTTTTCTTTATACACACCTATCTCGGGGGTGTCACGTGGACTCTTAGGGTAATCATTCTTGCTTCTCTAATCATTCCGGCTTTTTATCTAATAACGAAAAAAACTACCTGGCTTATAGACTTATTTATCGCCGGTGGACTAGTTTACGCAAGCTTCACAATATTAAATATTTCCGACTTTAGAGATCTCCGATATCTGTACATGTTTTTCCTCGGACTAATAATACCGAAATTTAAAACATTCTTTTCTCAATTCCCAAGCTGGTACATAACTGTCACACTTCCCATTACAATACTAATTTTACTGGCTTACAGATTTACTTCGAATGAATATACCGGTGGGTTGATAGAGAGTATCGTTTCTTGGAAACTAGTGGGTTTAATCATGTACAGTGACAAAACCAAGCTATTCGACTGGTTAGATCATAAAATGTTCCAATTCTTCGGAAAAATATCCTACAGCCTCTACTTAATCCATTTTTCCGTTCTATATATTATTGCCAGATTCATGTTCCAATATTTTCCAAATCTCCCGTATGCGAATCACTACGTCATAATCCATAGCGTGCTGTTTTTAATTTCCCTGTCGTTAGCTACCGTGATTTCAATACTAGTTCACAAATACATCGAAATTCCTTCGCTCGCTCTATCTAACTCTATTAACCGTAAAATTATGGACAAATGAAAATCTCCGCCATAATAATTACAAATAAAACCAAACTAGACCCGATATTGTTACAGTCTCTTTCATTTGCTGACGAGATAATTGCTGTCATTGATTCCCCGACACCTATCGTCGGAGTTGATACATCAAGCATAAAGTGCAAACTATTTTTTCATCCTCTAAATTCCGATTTTTCGGCTCAAAGAAACTTCGCCTTAGAGAAGACTAAATCCGACTGGGTGTTTTTTGTGGACGATGATGAATATGTGAGCAAGGAACTCCAGTTGGAAATTGAGCAAGCAATTAAAGACGATAAATATTCCGGCTATACCATTAAGCGAGTGGACGTAGTTTATCATCAGCCTCTATTGCATGGTGAAACAGGGAATATAAACATACTTAGGCTAGCAGAAAGGACGGCCGGTAAATTTATCAGACCGGTTCACGAAGTTTGGAAAATTAAGGGTAGAGTAGGGGAGCTGGAGTCACCGCTGTATCATCAAAAAAATCATTTAATTTCTGAGTTTATTGGCAGAATGTCGAGCTATAGTCCAATTGATGCCAAATTTCTCGATTTCGAAAATAAGACCTTCTCTTGGTTCAGATTATTTTTCAATCCCCTAGCCAAATTCATTTTTAACTACAAACTTAGAGGAGGTTTTTTGGATGGTTCGGTCGGTTTATTTTCTGCTTATTTAATGTCTGTTCAGTCATTAACCGTTCGAATCTTCCAATGGGAAAGATTAAACTAATCCGCTCAGCTATCGCAAGTCACTCAGTGGTTTTTTACCTACTTACACTTCCTGTAATATCTTTGGTAATTGTAAATTTTATATTAGTATTTACCCCTGAACTTGGTTTCGATGCGCTTTGGTATCACTTGACCCTTCCAAAGCTTTGGCTTTTAAAACATCAGTGGTTTTACCCCGGTGGACTCTTGTATTACTCCGTTATGCCACGGTTAGCCGAAACCTTATTCATTCCATTGATCTGGCTGATGGGAACCGCAGGGCCCAAACTCCTTCAGTTTATGGCGGGCATTGGAACTGGAATTGTAATATGGAAAATCCAGGGCTATCTAAAGCAGTCTGCCTTGTGGAAGATCATCTCGGTGTCTCTTTTTTACTGTACCTGGCTCGTAAGTTGGCAGTCGGGGAGCGCCTACATCGACCTTATTAGAACATTCTTGGAAGTATCGGCTTTGTTCTATCTGGTAAAAGGTTCTTGGAAAACAGGTGGCATTTTTTTGGGGTTGGCCATTGGAACCAAGTGGTTGTCTCTCGGGACTCTGGGTATCTTCTCATTAGTCTTTGGTCCCCAAATAATATTTCCGGCCCTCCTTGTCGCATCTCCGTGGTTTTTCTTGTCCTATTACTATACAGGAAATCCGGTTTACCCCATTTTTAGTGGTCTGACCGAAAATTCATTCGCTAGTCTTGGAAGTGCACTCCAGCATTTAATTCTAACTCCCTGGTATCTGACTGTTCCCTTCGACGACTATATTTCTCTCATGGTGGGATTCATCTTTGCTTTTGCCTTGATTTCGATCTTCAAAAAAAACATTGTAATAAAAAGAATAGCTTTGATCGGAGTTCTTGGGAGCTTCCTTACCATGGTTCTAGTTCCACCATCGTCCCGCTATTTTTTACCTTACTTTCCCGCCTTAATAATCGCCTCGGTGTTTTATATCAGCTCACATAAAAATTTGGTTCTCAAAAATATGTGTATTTGGCTTACGGTCGTTTCGAGCTTATTCACCCTGAGTCTTCGCCTTGTGGCTATGAAAAAATATGTACCCTATCTATCCGGGCAAGAAGATAAAAATGCTTTTCTAGTATCTCAAGCAAGGAAACTGTCTGGAACTTTTATTGACTCCGATGGTTTTGTCGCAAATCTTCCAAAAAACAGTAAGATTGTAGTAGATAAACTCCACAACTTATTTTATTTCCCTCGAGACTTCGATCATACTTCGTGGGTATCTAGTATTACTCCATATGATTATCTGGTAACGATAGGGGAGAATTCTGATACTTTCGACAGAGAGTTGATACATACAAATAATTTAGGAATTCAAGTATTCAAAATAATCAAATGACTTATTTATTATTAATTTTAACCATTTTTACATGGCCCTTTGGACAGCTCCTGGCCTTTCAATTCCCTGGATTTCCAGTCACTTTTTATCTCTTGGATATAGTTCTTGGTCTTTTGATAATATCGCTGATTCTTAAAAAGAAGCACAGACTACAAATTGTATCCGACCCAATATTTAAACCTATATTAATATTCAACCTCGTAGCCGTACTTTCATTGCTAATTAATTTTAAATCTCTAGCTGCAGGGGGATTCATCTATCCTCTACTATATTTAGGAAGATTATTTATCTACCCATCAGCCTACTGGGCCATAAAAGCTCATTCCAAAAAGAACATTCTTAAATTAATTACTATTTCCTTTGTCCTTTTCTGCTTGCTGGGTATTCTGCAATATTTATTTTTACCTGACATGCGATATCTGAAACTAATTGGTTTTGACGACCACTATTATCGACTAATCGGATCACTTTATGACCCAAACTTTACCGGTGCAATATTAGCAGGGGCCTCACTACTATTCATATCTCTAGGTAGCTGGGCAGTCAGTCTACCTTTAGTAGTTCTTCTCGCCCTCACTTTTTCAAGGGCCTCCTATCTATGTTTCTTACTTGGAGTAATTTATCTATTAATTTCTAATAAGAAATATTCATTATTTTTCTTATTAGTTTGCTTGGGGCTTTTAATCTGGGTTATCCCCAAACCATTTGGAGAAGGAGTTAACCTGCTTAGAACATTTTCTATATTTTCCAGAATCGAAAGTTGGACAGTTGGCATAAATCTGTTTCTCCAAAAGCCACTACTTGGTTGGGGTTACAACACTCTTCGAAGTTTAGCCGGGGATAGATTCCAGATAGACAACAGTTATCTATTTGTTGCTGCCACTACTGGATTTTTGGGATTGTTATCCTTTTTAAGTTTTCTTAAAAAAGCTTTGAATGAGATACCGTTACCGAGCAAGTTATTTATACTTACGATTCTTATCCACAGTTTATTCAATAACAGCTTTTTCTATATCTGGATAAATCTTGCCTTTTGGGTAATGCTTGCCTTGCCTCTTAAGGAGTATAAACAAGAGAAATAGTATCCTCTGCAGTGTTTCCGGCTTTATCTGAGGCCACCACGTTTATATCATTAGTACCAGGTTCGAGTTGAAGTCTGTGGATAAACGTTCCGTCTTTTTCTACTATCACAAAAGAGTTATTGATTATTATCTGAGTTTCAGGTTTGCTTACCTCACCCTGAATATCGACAACTTGATTATTTTTACCAAAGAACTCTGATCCATCTTTGGGGGAAGAGACTGTTAGATCAAGCGGCTTACTATCAAAAACCACCATCTTTACTTCAGAAACATTGATGTTTCCGGCCGCGTCCGCCGCTCTAACTTGAACTCTGTTGGTTCCAAGCTCCAGAGTAGCAGTGCTGGCAAAAGATCCGTCATCATTTGCTTTAGCGGTTAGAGAAATTTGATCGTTTATTAGAAAATCCAAAGCAGCATTTGGCTCTGTGTACCCCTCGATTAACAATAGTGAGCTATTTGTAGCTTCCGGAAGGGCTGACACTATTGGAGCCTGTGGGGGGATTATATCTTTCTCTTGTTTTACCCTTGGGGATCCATCACCAGCCATGACATTTACAAAAAAGGGGATACCCCACTTAATCATCACGAACACAAATATTACAGATAGAAGTATATAAAACCTCGATCTATTTTTCTCTTGATTTTTTCGGTATCTGCCTGCCATACCACTATTCTAATACATTCAGTCCGATAATAAAAATACCCACCTATTCCGTGGGTACAGGGATAACGAAATGGATTTCCATTTGATCTCGTTCTAGATAATTCACATCCTCAATATAATTCAAATAGAACGTATGGTTTCCAATGGTGAATTGCAATTTGTATAGCCTTTATTCCCGACAAATATCGACATGACCTTTAGCATTTCACTCGCATGCTGTTCATGCATCAAGTGTAGTTGTCCAATAATTGCTTGTTTTATTGATAATGTCGAGTCCCCATTAGGTATCGGGCAGGTTACCTTCTGGGCATGTCCAAATATCTTGTTAGCCATGACTCTACTTTTTAAACTGCGTCAGTTATCGACTCTATCACTCTTCATGGCAATCTGACTCAGTATGGCATAAAATAAACTTATGTTTATGTCACAAATCACAAAATGAGAAGGTCGTATTCTGGCGGAAGTGCTGAGACAATCATCTACCGACCAACCGTTTACGAATCGGCAAAAATGTATCTTTTGAAGGGAGAGGCTAGGATTGGTCTTGATAAGGTGGTAAGGCAAATAGAGGAAGAAGGGTGGGGAGTTTTTTTTGACGGCGAAAAAAGTGACAATACATCAAGTTTTTCCAGAAAAGATGGTAAAAAAATTATCGTTCACAGATATGAATTGGATGGGGGAGAAAAATCACCAAGACATATTCTGGCTTCGATGGTTCACGAGTATTTATTTGGTGAGTTGACAGACGAGGCATCAAAAAGTCAGGATCCCACTAAATATATAAAAGACCATTATCTAGAATTTGCGAAAATTGATGTTAGTGTTGCTGGTGCAATCGACTCTCCCGGCTCACTATCTGAGACAGGTCTAATTGTCGGAAGTCATAGGAATACGAACCTCCGTCGGGAGCTGACCGATCACGAAATTAAGAGGTTGCTGGAAAAGTAGCAAGGTATTCGTAGAATCTTCAGAACAAATAGATTAAAATCACATCATGCGGGATTAGTATATCGGTAATATGCGTCCTTCCCAAGGACGAGAGGCCGGTCCGACTCCGGTATCCCGCTCCAATTTATTTTTTGGCGAAAGTTGAGTAACTAGATTTCGTAGGATAAGATACAGTTAATATATGGTCAAGGCATTTTTGCTTTTGCTTCTAGTGTCTTTGTTTGGAGCTTTATTTTATTGGAATAACCAACCCACGATACCCCCAAAAAATGACGATGTTTTATCCCAAAGCTCGCCCTCTGCCCAACCAGAAACTTTAGGAATGTCTACAGCCTTATCTGGTGACTTGATAGGCTGGATGTCTTACGAAGATACTCAGCTGGGAGTAAAAATAAAACATCCGAATGACTTCGATCTTAAAAAGGAAGCTCCTGGTTCTCTCACAATTTCTAATAACCTGATAAATATCGAAATTAGTCGAAAAGAAATGTCAGACAAAGATATTGTTAACACTATTGCAGAAGATTATATTAACAGTAAAAAAGAACAGCTTGGTGACAGCTTTAAACTTCTAGACTCTATTTCTCCGATCGCCATTGGGTTGATAACAGGGGTGACTTTTTCTACTGAAGAGAAGAGCGCAGAATACACTTACTACTATGTGCCCCTAGAGAAAAGCTACCTCCTCATCAAAGATTCAACCGACAAAGGCCATTTAATGATATCTGACAGCATAATATATTCCCTGGAGATACTTCCAACTCGGAATTAGTCTACAATAGTCGGCGTGCCTCAATTTGAATATAAAATAATTAGAACCAAGCGACTATCGTCAGGAGCTTCAATTAGCGTGCACCCGGAGAAGGGAGTCATCGTCAGAGCTCCCTTTTGGCTACCTGCTCTTGCAATCAAGAAATTTGTAGAAGAAAAATCTGACTGGATAATTAAACATCTGGTCAGAAAAGCAGCGAATATTCCTGAAAAGAAGTACGAACACGGTGAAAAACATCTTTATTTTGGACGGGAGTATCCTCTATGCATAACTCACAAAACTGTCCCCGGGAGAACCGTAGTAGAGATAACTGATGAAGCGATAAGGGTAACTGTTTACGAGGGTTATTCCGGCGAAAAAAGGAGCTCCGAAATCAAAGACGGTCTCTTGCGTTGGTATCTGGAAACAGGTATCCTAACTATTACAGAGAAAGTAAATTATTACTGTGAGCAGATAGGGGTAGACTATAGTCGAATTGATATAAAAAAGGTTTCAACTATCTGGGGAAGCTGTTCACCGGGAAACAAACTTTGCTTTAACCGTAAGCTAATCATGGCCCCACATGAGATAGTTAACTATGTTGTAATTCATGAGGTTTGTCACATGGTACATCGGAATCACAGCAGTCGTTTTTGGGGGTTAGTCGCTAAGTATGATCCGAAATACAAGGATCATCGGCGTTGGCTTCATCGGAACCATTTATTACTCTCAATATAATATGTCTATCACTTTTGATAAAAAATCAAAAACAGTTCTTGAAATCATGGAGAACAGTCCTGAGAATATTTTTCTGACCGGAAATGCCGGAACAGGCAAGTCCACATTATTGGAACACTTTAGAAATACATCCGAAAAAAACATCGCAATAGTAGCACCTACAGGCGTGGCTGCGGTGAATATTAAGGGTGAGACAATTCATTCATTTTTTGGTTTTTCACCAAATATTTCCCCGGAAAAAGCATCACAAGACGCAAAGAGTACAAAAAAATCAAAAATTTATAATGCTCTTCAAATACTGGTTATTGACGAAATATCTATGGTTAGAGCGGATTTATTTGATAGTATCGATGCATTTTTAAGATCTGCTAGGAAAAAAGATATTCCGTTCGGTGGTGTCAAGGTAATTATGGTAGGTGATCTACATCAGTTACCACCAGTAGTAACTTATGCAGAAAAAGACGCTTTAGCTAGTATGTACGCAACTCCATATTTCTTTTCGTCGAATGTATTTGTTGGACTTTTTAATAGTTTGTTTTCACAATTAAAATTTGTTGAGCTTCAGAATATCTATAGGCAAAAAGAGAAAAATTTTGTTGAGCTACTAAACAAAATCAGAAACAAGGAAACCACCGATAAAGATCTTGAAAATCTGAACCGACAAGTTATTTCTGACGGAGATTTTATCGAAGACTATATTATTCTTACGGCTATTAATGCTCAAGCGGATAAGATTAACGATTTAAGACTTAATCAAATTGAGGGGCCAACATTTTCATTTAGAGCAACAACTACAGGTCATTTTTCTGCTGGACAGGCTCCTGCTGCTGATTTAATTGTTCTAAAAACAGGAGCCAGGGTAATGCTACTTAATAATGACCCTTTGGGGCGCTGGATAAATGGCACAGTAGGCACTCTCTTCAGAGCTCAGTCCGACTTCGTTTACGTTAAGATTGATGGCGGAGAAGTGGAAAAAATAGAACCGGTTACTTGGAAATCATTCAAGACCGTCTTTAATAAGGAAAAAGCCTCACTTGAAACAAATGAAGTTGGAAGTTATAAGCAAATGCCGATTAGACTGGCATGGGCCATCACTATTCACAAAAGCCAGGGGAAAACTTTTGAGAAAGTCGCCATAGATTTAGGTCGAGGTGCCTTCGCACATGGTCAAACATATGTTGCTCTCAGTAGGTGTACAACCCTTTCAGGGTTAAAATTAATTCAACCCATAAACGAACAGAGCATCATCATGGATCCTAGGGTAACAGATTTTTTGAATCGTCTTAGGCTACAGGTTGAACCTCTGTAACTCTTTTAGTCAAAATCAGAAATAGAAAAGCAGCAATTAGTGCCATTACACCCCCAAAGTAAAATGGACTTCTAACACTCACAAGTGTCCAAAGTGCCCCGGCAATTGTTGAAGCCAAGAATGTAGCTACTCCCATTAACGTTTGATAGATACCGAAAGCAGAAGCAGAAATCTCATGTGGAACTAGTTTGGAAATATAGGTGTTGCTTACTCCATCTGTCAAAGCCATAAAAATCCCATAAATAGGGAACAAGACCCATATCCATCCGGATGAGTCTATGTATCCAAATGATAAGTAAACAAAAGCGAAGAGGAGAAAACCAATAAATAATATTTTTCTTGCCCCGATTTTATCTGCCAAAATGCCCGCAGGTAGAGAAAATAGAGACATAGTCGTGTTAAACAGGACGTAAGTAAATAGCGTGAGTCCTAAGGATAGTCCTAAGTTCTGGGCTCGAAGTATCATAAACACATTCGAACTGTTTCCGATGGCAAATATAAAACTGATTAATAGAAATATCTTGTAAGAAGCATTTGTTTTTGCCCATTCAAACTTAAGACCGTTAACTCCCAGAGGCTTCTTCTTCTCTTCTTTTATAAAGAATAGTATAAGTAAGACTCCAACCAGCGCCGGAATAAATGCAATCAAAAATAATTGTCTGTAATTATCATGTAGTAGTTTCAAGAGAAGTATTGAGAGAAGTGGCCCAACAACTGCCCCAAGCGAGTCCATAGTCCGGTGAAAACCAAAGTTACGACCGCGTTGTTGTTTTTCAGCGTTCTCCGTAATCAAAGCATCTCTCGCAGAAGTTCTTATTCCCTTTCCGGTTCTGTGAATCACTCTGGCAAATAAAACAACTGGCCAAGTATACGAAATCGACATAATTAGATGAGAAATCGTTGCAAGGCTATACCCCCAGACAACAAAAGGTTTTCTTTTTTGTGATCTATCGGACATAACTCCACTAAATGCCATTAAGATTTTTGAAATAGCATCCGCCAACCCTTCTATGAGTCCGACTATAAGAGCCGGTGCGCCAAGAACCGAGATTAGAAAAATCGGTACTATTGGATAAATCATCTCCGAGGCAATATCGTTTAGCAGACTTACAACTCCGAGAATGACAACTCTAAAAGAAATTTTTGATTTCTGCATACAATAAACAGTTTAACATCGATTATGATATTACTAGCGCATGAAAAATACTCCAACTATCAAAAAAAACCATAACACAAGCTCAATTTTAATCGGATTAATCATAATCTTTATTGTTTTGGGTTTCAGTGCCCACTACTACGCTTTCTTTGATATAGATCTCCAAATTAGTCGGTACTTGCAAGGATACAAAAATTCTTTTTTTTCACTCGCTATGAATTTTGTAAGCGAGATAGGTGATGATTTTCATCTAGAGCTAATTGTTATTTCAATGATGATTGCTCTAATTTATTCAGGATCAAAAATGGAAGCGTTTAAGCTGGCTGTAGCTTCACTTGCCGGGGTTGCTGTTGGGAGTATTTCTAAGTTAATCGTTGCTCGCCCACGCCCCATTTCCGATCTCGTAAATATTCAAGAGATATTAAATGACAAAAGCTTCCCTAGTCTCCATGTTCTACTGTTTACAGTGATATTTGGTTACTTAATTTACTTGGCACCCCAAAAAATTAGAACAACTTGGTTAAAAAATTTAGTAGTTATTGGAGCTACCACCCTACTTCTTACTATTGGTGTCTCAAGAATATATCTTGGAGTGCACTGGGCCAGTGATACACTGGGTGGTTATGTCATGGGCGCCATAATATTGATTTGCACCATAAATTTAAATAAAAAATAACTCACTTAAATATGCCAAAAGATAAATATTCCGCAGTATGGGTCTCTCACACTTCAATCAACGACTACCTGCAGTGCCCTAGAGCTTACTATCTAAAAAATATATACAAAGACAGATCGACGGGGAATAAGGTTCAGGTTGTCACTCCTGCTCTCGCTCTCGGTTCAGTAGTCCATGAAGTTATTGAATCGCTCTCAACTATACCCACAGACATTCGATTCAACGACTCTCTCGTCTTAAAACTCGATACTGTTTGGGAAAAAATCTCTGGCAAAAAAGGTGGTTTCAAGGACTTGGATGAAGAGCATAAGTACAAGGAGCGGGGGAAGGCTATGCTGAGAAGAGTAATGGATAACCCGGGTCCATTACAGAACTTTGCTGTTAAGATCAAGGAGAGTTTGCCATATTACTGGCTTTCGGAGGAAGATAACATCATTCTTTGTGGCAAAGTAGACTGGCTTGAATACCAGAAGGATACAGACAGTGTTCATATTTTAGATTTCAAAACAAGTAAGAAAGAAGAGACTTCCTCTTCTCTACAACTTCCAATCTATCTATTGTTGGTGAGTAACTGCCAGCAAAGAAAAATTAATGGGGCCAGTTACTGGTACTTAGATTTTTCAGATGTTCCAAAGGAAAAAGAGTTACCTGACATAAGCGAAGCCAATACTAAAGTTTTGGAAATTGGCAGAAAGATCAAACTTGCAAGAAAGCTTGAAAAATTTGACTGTCCAAATGGTAAGGATGGCTGTTTCCAATGTCGACCTTTTGAAGCCATTCTTCGAGGAGAAGGGGAGAGAGTGGGGGAGATGGGATTCAGAGACAGTTATATCTTGGAAAAAGAAATAATCCCTGAGGTCGAGGACACCGAAGACAGTTTCATTGTTTGATGACATTGCACTAATAACTAAGAACTTCGCACCAACAACTTTCTTGACAATTTAGTACGCCGCTATTGCCACAGCAAAACTATTCTGAGCATATACACATCCCCAGACATACTCTCCTCCGGCGAGCAGTGCCTTATGTCCCAATGTGTTTTCCCAAGCGGCAACCGTGTCTGTGGGTGAATCATATCCCTGAGCTAAAAATTCGCTGATATTATATTTTTCCGAAATCCATTTTAGGTCCGGTCTGTCAAGTGTTGGTACAAATCCAGCATGTCCATCTAACTTTCGAAGCTCAAGTAGTTCATTGAGTCTGATTGATGCTATCGTGCACAGTTCATCACGCTGTTTAAGTGGATTGACTCCCAGCTCCACCCTTCTTTGGTTTACGACCATCCACAGCTCAGGGCCTCCCCAAGTTATTTTTTTTGGAGCCGGTATTATTTTTTGGGGAGCAACTAATATGACATAAACATTTACAGTATCCTGATCATTTTTAATTGCAATTCCAACATTTTTAAAGTCAGGATGCATAAGAGTTCCTTTTGTAATCGAGTCTGATTCCCAGTCCACTACGGGATCATTGGATTTAAAAAAGTCTAGCAGTAACAGGTCTCCAATAAGGTTGGCATCATAGCCTGAATTTTTAACAGCTGCTTCTCGAGTGACTCCTGTAGCAGCCCCTTCATAATCACTCTCTGTCAAAATCACAGAGAGTCTACTAAGGGCCGCCTTGTTTAGTTTTTCGTTGATCAAGACTTTTGAAAAACCATTTTTTTCTCTAGCCGTGTTAATTTTTTGCAGTACATCATCAATCGTCCAATCCTGAAGGAATTTTGAAGCATCTCTTTGGACGTAAATAGTTTGATTTGAAAATTGTTGACCTAAGTTTTCCAAGGGGATATTTTTCAAACCATAATACAAAATACCTATGGCAATAAAAAACAAGATAAGTCTCAAAAAAGCTTTCACTTGGTTAAGTATAAAATAATTTCATGAGTTTGTGTCGTTTTTGGCATTATTGAAAGATGCGTTACAATTATTTATATGAACATAGTTTTCAACCCCCAAAAGTTATCACTAAGTGAAAGATTTAGGCAGAGAATCCAAACTAAATTTGACCAAGGGCTCGGTAAATTATTAAAAAATTACCAAGAAGACTTAAAAGTTGCCTCGTTATCTATTGAGAAAGTTACTAGATCAGGATATGAAATAAAATTTGACATGAATTTACCCGGGACTCCAATAAACATAAAGGATACGCACAAAGTTCTCATGGACGGAATCGTAAGAGTTAGAAATCAAGCCAAGAGACAAGTAAAAAAATACGTCGAAAAGATGAGGGGGTATTAAGATTATCTTCTCTTTTCAACCTCTTTAATCTTCTCTCGTAGAATCGCCTTTCTGATAAAACCTTCGTGACTTACAATAGTTTTTTCCCCTATTAGCTCTTCTAGGGCTTCGACCATGTCTAGTCCATACTTTTCAAAGAGTTCGTTCCACGATGTTTCAAAATTTTTTAGTTTCTTCTCAATATCTTTCTCACCAAAAGTATTCAGTAGGTATAGAGCTACAAAGTCAAATGTTTCCGCCCTAGAATCGTTAAGGTTTTCTTGGTTCTCAAGTAAATCTTGAGATCTTTTTGCACTAAGGGTTGTGTCAGGATTTAGTTTCTTTTTTAGGCTACGGTATGGATCATTTGAAAGTCTTTTTGGAATCCAGGAGTTACTTTCTTCATTGTTTTTTGTAGAAGTTCCATACAGCCTACTCAGTCTTTCATTTAAGCTTGACATTACTTGCTGAGACTAATTGCTTGCATAGGACAAACCTCCATAGCCATATTCACACTCTCGCTAATTTCTTTATTCGACAGATCAGCCTTTTCAATCGGAGAGGCGTGGCCATCTTTAATCTCCAACGCTTGATCCGCGACATCAACACAGACGCCACAGCCAATACACTTATTTTTGTCCACTGATAGTTTCATACCCATATTCTACTACCAAAAATACTTGCCAACCCGAACATTCTACGAATATAATGAACTATGGCTAATCAAATTAAATGTCCTCATTGTGGAGAAGAGTTCGAGATTTCCGACGCACTAAGTCACAATATTCGTGAAGATGTAGAAAAAGAACTCAAAAATAAAATTCAAAAAGAAACTGAGAAAAAATTCCGCTCAGAGTCAGACGAAAAATTTAAAATGATTGAAGACGAGTTAAAGTTCAAGACTGAAAAATTAGAGCAAACCAGAGCAGAGGCTCTCAAGCTTCATCAGGAGAAACTTCGGCTAGAGGATGAGAAGAAGTCTTTCGAACTGGACAAGCAAAAGCAAATAGATATTGAGAGGGGGAAGATACGCCAACAAACTCTATTGGAAGCCAGTGATTCTCATAGAATGAAAGACTTGGAAAAAGAGAAGATGATTAATGATCTGAAGAAGTCCTTGGAAGATGCGAGACTTAAAGCTTCTCAAAGCTCTCAGCAGCTTCAAGGAGAAGTTCAGGAGCTGGATATGGAAGAATATCTCCACACGGCCTTTCCTCACGACGAAATAAATCCGGTAGGTAAGGGCGTTCGAGGAGCTGATATTAGTCAGGTGGTCCGCACTAATCTTGGAACTACTTGCGGGGTCATCTTGTGGGAGAGTAAGCGTACCAAAGCCTGGGTAGATGACTGGGCAGTCAAACTAAAGGATGATCTGCGATCTTCACAGGCAAATATTCCGGTTATCATCACAACAGCTCTTCCGAAAGAAATAAAAACAGGCTTTGGCTTCTTTCAGGGAGTCTGGGTCGCAGAACCAAAATTTGTCCAGCCGCTAGCCGAAATTCTTCGCAAAAATCTAATTGATGTCGCTAGGGAAAAACATAATGGCCAGGATAGAGGGACTAAGGCAGACATGATCTACACCTACTTGACTAGTGACGCCTTTGTTCAGCAAATTCAAAGCATTATAGAAGTTCATCAGAACATGCAGCTTCAGATCCAGAAAGAAAGAGTCGCATTTGAAAAAATCTGGAAAGAGCGAGAGGCTCAAGCTGGGCGAATCATAATGAGTACCGCCGGAATTTATGGAAGTATTCAGGGAGTAGCCGGTCAATCTCTACCATCAGTCAAAGGTCTGGACCTTCTAGAGCCATAAAAAAGCTCCCACGTGGGAGCTATGTAGCATAATTCAATAGGGCAAGGAAGCTAGTGAGATTAGTAAGCATTACCTTCCTCTCATCACTACTTAAAGCCGGCCAGTAATAGGAGATAATTCTAAGCATCGATAATCTTAGAAGTATTTTATCCGGGTTAGAATCGAACAGCGCTCCCACGAATGATGCCATGGCATAATAATTTATGCCGGATCCAGTGATTGGGAGCCCTAGTGCTACCATCTCCCAGAGGTAGTGCAATGGCAGGATTGAATTGCACTTAATATCTTTGTAGATTAATTTTCTCAACTCGACCCACTGATTTTCAAATCTTAGGGCCGTCTCGAGAGGTAGTCTGTCGGTCACATTGCTGACCGAAGTGCCCATGTTAACTCCTTAACGTGCTGAAATTAGATATCCCATATACTACTCCCGCAGTGCTACTCGTGTCAACTAAGGTGGCTGTGGTCATTCAGGCTTACTAGGCTCCACAAGCCTGTTTCTTCGTCATAATCCATAATTGAAATGCCTGCGTTATTGTGGGTAAATGTTTTAAGAAAATCTACAATGGTCTTTTTTTCTGCCACAAAGCCAAAGAGCATGGTCGCTACCAGTATGGCAATAAAAACTCCGTGAGTCACTGCAATTACCTTTTTACCTTTATGCTCAGTAGCCAAAGTATTACAAACATTGCGAGCTCTTAATAGAAGTTCATTCACTGATTCGCCACCGCCGTCAAACTTCCAATTAAAATCTAGATTATCACCAGCTTTAGATCTTTCTTCTAAATATTTTAGATTAATATCACTATCTACATCTACGCCGTGAACTACTTCTGGAGTTTCTTGTTCGTGTAGGTCGGGGTATTCTTTTACTTGCAAGCCTGTTTCTTTTGAAATCATCTCTGCCGTTTGAAGTGCTCTTGGCCAATTACTACTCAGGAGAACGTGCGCGCCGACGGACTTTAATCTTTTACCTACTAATCTGGCTTGCTCAAGTCCAAATTCACCTAATGGCGATGAGGGGGTTTGCCTTTTGTTTTCTAGTCTGGTTTCAGTTTTTGCGTGACGAACTAAATACAATCTCATGCACAAAATTATACTTTACCAATTGACCATCATGTCATTCCTGGCTTGACCAGGAATCCATCAAATAGATACCGAAATATAGTTAAACTAATGGATTTCTGCATTCGCAGAAATGACGATGCCCGCTATGACGAAATAATTTAAACTTTCAACAACGCAACTGCATTAGTTGGATCCTTCTTTGTAAAAATTCTGACCATGGACGACGATAATTGTGTCACCTTTTTTAACTCTTCCGCTAGCTATCAACTCATCTGTGGTCTTGTTCGGTAACATAAATTCACCCTCTCTATGAGTTGATTTTACACCCTCAATTCCGTAAGAAAGTGATAGTTCTTCCACAACTTTTTGATCAGCCGTCACAGATATAATTGGCACATTTGGCCTTAGCCTTGAGATGGACCTTCCTGTCGTACCGGAATTTGTGAACACTAAAATTAATTTTATCTCTACAAATTTTTGATCTAAAAGTTCCTTCGTAGCATTAACGACTACGTCAGTCTGATTTTTTGGTAATATTTTGAATTCTGGAAATGAATTTGTTTTTTCGTTAAACGATGCAATTCTAGCCATAGCCTGCACTGCTTTAACAGGATATTTCCCGCCAGCGGTTTCTCCGGAAAGCATTACTGCATCTGTACCATCGAGAACAGCATTGGCTACATCGGTCGCTTCTGCATTTGTTGGCCTAGTGTGATTGGTCATAGACTGAAGCATTTGAGTAGCTGTGATGACTGGCTTATTAGCTTCCCTACACTTGGAAATAATAATTTTTTGCCAATATGCAAGCTGCTCGATTGGAGTTTCTACTCCAAGATCCCCTCTAGCAACCATAATTGCATCAGCTTCAAAAATTAACTCGTCAATATTTTTCAGTGCTTGCTTGCTTTCGATTTTAGCTATTATCATGGCATTAAAATTTCTCTTTTTCATCTCAGATCTTAATACCTGAATGTCTATTTTTGTCCTGCTAAACGAAAGGGCTACAAAATCAACCTTATTGATCGAAGCCATATCAAGCTTTTTCAAATCTTCTTCAATTAGAGAGGGGAGTGGAATTTCAACTCCTGGGAGATTCACGCCTTTACGATGTCCGATTTCACCATCTTCAGTTGCCCTAGCTTCAATCACATCTTTATCTGCTTTTTCGACGATTAGTTCTACAGCGCCGTCATCAATAAGTATCTGGTCTTGTGGAGAGAGGGATTTAAAAACCAGTTCATGAGGTAAACAAATAGTATTATTCCCATCCGTAAAAGATGGTGTGAACTTGACGATTTGATTTTTTTTAACCGGAAAAGGAAGTTTGTCAAACGTCTCCAGTCTTATTTCTGGTCCTTGAAGATCAAGTAGTACTCCAATGTTAACATTCAAGCTATCGGCAATCTTCTGAACTTTTTGAATTCTTTCTTGGTGCCACTGAGTAGTTCCATGTTTCGTATTAAATCGAAACACATTTACACCGGCTTCTATTAATTTTTCTATAGTCTCGTCAGAATCACTAGCTGGTCCTAATGTGGCTACTATCTTAGTAAGTTTTTGCATACGTGGGGTAATTTACCAACTATTTATTATATCTTAGTAGTGTAATTAAGGATAGCGGGATCTACTCCGCCCTTATGCTAACATGAGCTCATGTACTACAAAAAAACAAGAGGAGTCTTCGACCCGAAATCCAAAGACCCATTCAAAATTAGTCGGTCCAAAATTGAGCTTTTCATTCAGTGCCCTAGATGTTTCTATATGGATGTCCGCCTCGGGCTTTCCAGACCATCTACACCGCCCTACACACTCAACTCTTCGGTCGATAACCTTTTGAAAAATGAATTCGACCTTTTAAGAAAAAAAGGAGAAAAGCACGAGCTTATGAACAAATATGCAATAGACGCAATTCCCTTTAGTCACCCCGACCTTCCAAAGTGGCGTGGAGAGGTTACGGCTTACGAAGGTGCTCTGGCAGTAGATGAGAAATCAAACTTAATGATTAATGGGTTAGTGGATGATATCTGGCAAGATAGTAAAGGTAATCTCGTAATCATTGATTACAAATCCTCGGCATCGGCCAAAGCTCCGTCTTTAGATGATGAATGGAAGCAGTCTTACAAGCGACAAATCGAGGTTTATCAGTGGGTCTTTCGCAAGCTTGGTTTTCCGGTTTCCAAAACTAGCTATTTTGTGTACGCAAATGCCAAGAAAAACTTACCTAAATTCGATGGAAAGCTTGAGTTTGAAATGTCTATTCTCAACTATGACGGAAATGACAGCTGGGTAGACTTAACCCTCTTGGAAATAAGAGAACTTTTAAATTCTGATAAAATTCCCACCCCAGCACACGAATGCGAGTACTGTGCATACAAGAAAATGTCCGTTCAGCTTGTGAAGGCTATAGCAAACAAGAAAGTTTAATTCGTGTCATTCCAAGCGAAGTCGAGAAACCTCACACCATAAATTTTCCTCAAACATCCACTGTCATTCCGGGTCGTAGAGTCGCCTGGGAGACCTGACCCGGAATCCACCCGGAAGTTATTTATTATCTTCAATTTTCTCAATTCGAAGAATTTCATCATTTAGCTGAAACTCCGAACCCACAGTTCTTCCCAAAAGGTTTTTTGCTAGTGGAGTTTTTTCGCTGAGCAAGACCACATCTCCCTCAGAAGTTCCACCTAGGCCATTCGGAACGACCAAATATTTTTGATTAGTTCCTTTTGTTATATTCTTTATCTCTACAACAGTGTTAAAT
>CAYGCQ010000018.1:0-24752 GCA_964348455.1 uncultured Pseudomonadales bacterium | reverse complement strand
GGTGCTCTGGTCGAGTAGACCAAGGATAGCGAGAGAACTCTTCTTAAGGAACTCGGCAAATTAGCTAGGCGTAAGTTCTACGAGATGCCTTGCCCAGGTTAAGATCTGGGCTACAACAAAAGATTACAAAGCGACTGTTTAACTAAAACACAGGTCTGTGCAAAAGCGAAAGCTGAAGTATACGGGCTGAAACCTGCCCAGTGCCGGAAGGTTAAATGCGTGGGTGATCAGAATCGCAAGATTTTGTGAGCCTGCAATTGAAGCCCCGGTGAACGGCAGCAGTAACTATAACTGTTCTATGGTAGCGAAATTCCTTGTCGGGTAAGTTCCGACCTGCACGAAAGGTGAAACGACTTTGTAACTGTCTTGAGAAGAGACTCGGCGAATTTGAATTGGCTGTGAAGATGCGGCCTACTGGCAGCAGGACAAAAAGACCCCGTGGAGCTTTACTATAACTTGGCACTGAAATGTATGCTGTAACTGTTTAGCATAGGAGGGAGTACTATCAATTTATTGATTGTGCGATAGTGAAATACCTCTCTTTGCGACGTACGTTTCTAACCTAATCCAAATGCAAACTTTGGAGGGAACACTGTCTGGTGGGTAGTTTAACTGGGGAGGTTGCTTGCTAAAGAGTAACGCAAGCGCACAAAGGTACCCTTACTCCGGATGGAAATCGGAGTGTAAGCGCATAGGTATATGGGTGCTTAACTGTGAGACATACAAGTCGATCAGATACGAAAGTAGGTCTAAGTGATCCTCGTGCACTTCGTGGGAGGTGCCGGGCTTAACGGATAAAAGCTACCCCGGGGATAACAGAGTAGTCGCACCTGAGCGTCCACAGCGACGGTGCGGTTCGCTACCTCGATAGACATTGACCCAAACATGTCGAGGAATTAAATTTGGCTTATAACGAAGAATGCCTTGAAATGAACACTTAAGGTTAACATCGTGGGAAGTCGTTCGAAAGAATTGACCCCGTAGAGACTGATTCAAAAGACCGTAGTGGTCTGAGATGAGATATGCTATCTAAGATAGGATATAACACGCCAATAAGTAAGAAGAACGAGTGAATAATAAAAGTTCTAATTATGAAAGATATAGTCCAAACCACTAGTAATAGTTGGAGAGCACAATACATATAATTTTATATATATTTTGGTCGGCTCAGCGCATCCTGGGGCTGAAGAAGGTCCCAAGGGTTGGTCTGTTCGCCCATTAAAGCGCTACGTGAGCTGGGTTCAAACCGTCGTAAGACAGGTTGGTCTCTATCCGCTGTCAGCGCGGGATTTTTGAGGGAGTTTGTCTCCAGTACGAGAGGACCGAGATGAGCCATTCCCTGGTGTGCCAGTTGTTACCGTCAGGTGCATTGCTGGGTAGCCACAATGGTATTGGATAATCGCTGAATGCATCTAAGCGAGAAGCCATTCCCAAGATGAGAAATCCATGTTAACGCAAGTTAACGAAAGAACCGTGGTAGACTACCACGTTGATAGGCAGAGGCTGTAAGGGCCGTAAGGTCTTTAGGTTATCTGTACTAATGTTCGAAGAGTAAATCAATATAATTTACGTGCTATCTTTTTGCAAATCTATTCACTATTCAGGGAGTAACTGAATGTACTTTGTCATATATTTGTATAAGAGCTTGCTTGTCTTCTTTTCAATAACATTGTTATTGAAATATCCAGACTGCGCTTCCTCTTATATTTGCTTATAACTTCGTTATAATGCTTAAATATAGATTCCGGGTCAAGCCCGGAATGACAGATAAAATGTTTTGAAAATTTAATGGATTCCTGCCTTTGCAGGAATGACATAAATCACAAGACGGGAAAGTGACCGATAAGTCAGTCTTTTTCCTGTCCGGTGATTTGTGCGACTTGGAACCACCTCTTCCCATTTCGAACAGAGAAGTGAAACAGGTCAGCGTCGATGATAGTGATTGAGCAATTGATTGCGAAAGTAGATCATCGCCGGGCAACTAAAAAAACCACAGTAATGTGGTTTTTTTAGTTGGCGATAAGTGGACATGTTTCGCTAGTTACAATTAGCGACAAGTTTCTGTTTTACTTCTTGTTACAAATCTCTGTTATAGTTGATTTTGTGGATAATTTTATAGAAATAAGTCAAATACTGGTGTTGGTTAGTGCTGTGTCTTTTGTGGTAAGACTTTTAAAGCAACCGTTGATAGTGGGCTATATTTTTACAGGCATGATTGTTGGACCATTTGGTCTTTCTCTTATTTCTTCAAATGATAACTTGGAGTTATTTTCTAAAATAGGTATTGCTTGTTTATTGTTTATAGTTGGACTTTCCCTAAGTCCAAAAGTAATAAAGGAAGTTGGAAAAGCGTCTCTAATTACTGGTGTGGGGCAAGTTCTTTTTACTTCTATTATCGGGTTTGCTATAGCGAGAATGTTAGGCATAACTCCACTCGCTGCACTTTATGTGTCCATTGCACTTACATTTAGCAGCACCATTATTATTTTAAAACTTCTTTCGGATAGGGGAGATTTGGATAAGTTGTATGGAAAGGTCGCTATTGGATTTCTCCTAATTCAAGATATTGTAGCAACAATAGTCTTGCTTCTTGTATCAGCAGGTGGTAATAGTTCTGAGCCGATTTCAGTATTAATATTTACAGTCTTGGGTAAGGGGGCTATAGTGTTGCTTGGCTTGTGGCTATTAGGGATGAAGGTTTTGCCTGCGATTACACGTTTTGCAGCAGGATCATCAGAATTGTTATTTGTATTTTCTTTGGCGTGGGGCCTTGGACTTGGAGGACTCTTTCACTTGATAGGATTTTCACTCGAAATCGGAACCTTAATTGCAGGGGTGGTAATGTCTACCACTCCATTTGCAAGTGAGATGAGCTCTCGAATGAAACCACTTCGTGATTTTTTTATTATTTTATTTTTTGTACTATTGGGTTCTCAAATGATTTTAGATACTATACCTCAAATTATTTTACCTGCAGTAGTTTTGTCCGCATTTGTACTTATAGGCAATCCTGTAATTGTGATTATTTTGATGAATATTTTAGGCTTTAGGAGGCGTACAAGTTTTATGGCTGGCCTAACCGTGGCACAGATAAGCGAATTTTCTCTAATATTGGCGACCCTTGGATTTAGCCTCGGTCATTTGTCTAAAGAAGTACTGTCGCTCATTACACTGGTTGGTTTAATTACAATTACCGGATCTACTTATCTAATTCTTTTCGCTGATGGTATTTATAAAAAAATTAATAGAGCGTTGCGTTTTCTGGAGCTTAAGCACAGTAGTCGAGAGAATGCAGTCGGGGATGAGAGTTATGATGCTATCTTGTTTGGATACGGTCGAGTGGGTGAGGATTACATTAAGTCATTTCAAAGTTTAGGTCTGAACTACTTAGTGATCGATCATGATCCCTCTGTTGCTGAAAAATTGCTACAAACTGGAGTGAAATTTCGATTCGGTGATTTAGAAGAGTTCGAGTTCTTGGAAGAACTTCCTCTTTCGAGAGCTAAATTGGTTGTGGCAGGTATTCCTGATCATGGCACCACACAACAATTGGTAAATTATGTTCGAGGTGTAAATTCTAAATGTGTACTGATTGCAATTTCCAACAATGTTAATCAGGCACTTGAGCTTTATCAGGCGGGCGCCAGCTATGTGATCATGCCACACTACCTCGGAGCGAGTTATGGTGTGTCACTAATTAGGAAGATTGGTCTTGATAATGAAGCACTAATTGTAGAGCGAGAAAAACACTTTAAGTTTTTAGAAACAAGGCACACTAAATAACTATCTCCACACACCTAACTGAGGAATTGGTTTATTTTTTCTAGAAGACCTTTGGGGTCAATAGTCGTCTTAACTATAAACTCTTTAGCTCCTAGTTGCCGTGCTCTATCTTCGTCTTCTTTTTGACTAAGGTTTGTCAAGACAAAGATAGGTATTTTTGACAAAATGGGATCTTTTGAAATATTTTCTAAAACTATAAATCCATTTTTGTTTGGCATAATTAGGTCTAGTAAAATTAGGTCGGGCGTAAAATTTTTTAAGATTTCCAGGGCATGATCTCCATCAGAGGCAATCATAGTTTCGTATCCGGCCTTATTAAGTTTAGCGTTGTAGGCAGCTGCGAGGAACCTGTCATCTTCAGCAATTAGTATTTTTTGCATTTGTTTGTATTTTGGTTTTAATAATAAGTCTTTTTGATTAGCTATCGGGTGAGAGTTACTTCTCCAGGTTGGGCTTGAGAGCCTTTGGTGGGTAAAGTGAAGTAAAATTTTGAACCCTTGTCTTCCACTGACTCGAACCAAATCTTGCCACCCGACACCTCGACTATAGCTTTAATAAGGTAAAGACCTAGGCCGTTACCTTCGGTGCTTAATTTTACCCCCTTATCGCTTCTAAAGAACTTTTCAAAGATTCTTGGTTTATCCTTCTCGGGGATTCCGCACCCGCTGTCTACCACTTGAGATATTACCTTGTCGTCTTTGATTGAAATGTTAATTTCAATTTTACCGTTTTCATTTGAGTACTTAGATGCATTTGAAATTAGGTCTGAGTAAACTTCAGAGATCAAGTCTGGGTCAATATTGATAATAGGAATTTTTGGATCAATGATTAGTGTCAGTTTTTGTTTTTTTGTTTCAACTTCAGGAATTATCTCTTGGATGACTGATTTTACGACGGCTGTGAGGTCTGTTGGCTTGGGTGATACTATCAGTCTGCCTGATTCAATCCTGGAAATGTTTAGTAAGGAGCTTACAAGCTTAATCATTCGTTCATTGGATTCAGAGATGTTTCTTGTAAAGGCTGCTTGCTCTTCGTTTAACTCTCCCGCATCTCCGTCCAGAAGCATTTCGGAAAACCATTTTATGGCTGAGATTGGAGTACGAAGCTGGTGGGAAGCAAGGGATATAAACTCGGTTTTCATCCGATCTATTTCTTTTTCTCTCGTGATGTCAAAGTTGGATCCTATTACTTTAATCGGGTTTTTATTCTCATCTGTTTCGACTATTCCATATTCTTGGATATAGTGGGTTGAGTTGTTTGGCCATATTATTTTGAAAGAAATCGTAAAATAGTATGCTCCATCTAAGGCGTCTTGTATGACACTGTTCCTTGAATCGAAGTCTTTAGGGTCGATGCTTTTGGTCCAAGTTTTTCTGTTTACTACAGATTCATTTTTTTCTATTCCGAAAAGTTTGTACATTCGATCATCCCAGGAGTAGGTATCCGTCTGAATGTCCCACTCCCAAATACCCATTTTGGCTGATTGTTTGGCCAGTTCTAGCTTTTTGTTGATAGATTTAGTTAAGTTTTTTTCATCCTGGATGTCTTCAAGGACATTTAACATTGCTTGTTTTTGGTCTGAGTATTCTGCATTTTTTTTGACAATTTCGGTTTCGAAGGTTATTCGGCTTGTAATATCCTCCTCAGTTCCGATGAATCCTATGACATTGTTGCTCGAGTTTTTAATTGGTGAGATATGGGCAATGGCTGTATAAGTTTCTCCATTTTTTCGCCTGTTTAGTATTTCCGTATCAAAGTTTTTTCCTTCTTTCTTTTTTTTCCATAACTTTTGATAAAACTCAGGCTCCATCATCCCCCCCCAAAGCCTTGGGGTGTTACCGTACATTTCTTCAGACGTGAACCCAGTAATATTTTGGGCAGCTTTGTTGGCATAGAGAACTATTCCATTAGTGTCAGTAATGATAGTGTGGTTAGTGCTATTTTCGAGCGCTTGAAAAAATATATTATTTTCTTTTAGTTGGCTTTGTATCTGTGAAAAAGTCAGGCTATCAGCATTGGTAGGGTAAAAATTTTCAAATTCCAGATTTTGCCGGTCTACTCCATAATTAGATAGTAAATTATAAGAATGATCAACCATATCTTGTGGTCCTGATATCATCCACCGTGGGTTGTTTCTGAGGTTGACGATGTGTTCTTCTATGTCAGCAGTCGTTAAGTGACGATAAAGTACTAAATAGTCAAAAAAGTTATTTTGATTTTTTAATTCAAGTAGTTCTGATAAAAAAGGAGTGCTATCAGGACTAGAGTTGATGTAATAGAGAAAACATTTTTGGGGATTTGAATAGTTGCGAATAGTCTTTATAAGCTTTATGAAACTGACAATACCTGTGCCCCCAGCAATCATGAATATATCTCTGTTGTTGTTTCCGTCAATGGTAAAACTACTACCAAATGGTCCATGGATAATAACTTCTGCTCCCACATTAAGAGAAAAAAGATTTTTTTTGTAGCCACTTTCGCTTTGTCTAGCAATTATTTCGATGTTGTTCGAGACATTTTTTGTGTTGAAGATCGAGAAAGCCCGACGATTTCCATGAATATCGGGGTATTGAAGATCTTGTATTTCTACCCAGACATATTGCCAAGGATCGAATAAAAATGGTTCTTCCAAGTGAAACGTAAATCTTTTAACGTCTGATGCAGCGATATCTTCGGCGATTAGCTTGGCTTTAAAAACCCTATTATTTTTACTAATAATTTCCAAGTTGTTTGTGTTAGATGGTGATATTTCATGATACCTTTTTTTTGATTGGTTTTCAGCTTGCGGGGTGAAAATTTCGCTTGAATGTTATGATTAATATGTGACTATTGATAGTGAGTCTCTGTATAAAGAATTGAGTGATCTGAAATTGATTGATCAGGCTTTGTTGGATGATGCTTTGGTGGAAGGTAGGCAGACCGGTGATGGTCTAGACAAAATTCTATTGGCTAGAGACTTGGTATCTGATGAGAATCTTGGAATGCTGATAGCTGACATGCTTGGTGTTCCCTTTGTTCGACTGGAGAGAACGGTAATGAAGAGAGACACTCTTAATTTATTGCCTGAGAATATGTCTAGGTCAAAGCTAGTGATAATATTTTTAGAGGATGAAAATACAGTGCATGTAGCAATGCAAAACCCAAATGATTTGGCGACACTGGAACAAGTGAGGCGGCGAGTGAGTAGAGAGGTAAAAGTTTTTTTTGCGACAGAAAGAGATATTCGTTTTGCCTTATTTGCTTACAGAAAAGAGGCTGTTGAGGTGTTTGAAGATGTAATTAGTAAAACAGCTGATGAAGTAAAAAAATCTGATGGGGATGAAGCTCCAATCATTAAGATTGTAGATACAATGATGATCTATGCTTACCAAAGTAGAGCATCAGATATCCACGTAGAACCCTTTGAAGAATTTGTTCAGTTTAGATTTAGGATTGATGGGGTGCTTCAGGATATTATTACTTTGCCAAAAGACTTGGAAGGTCAGTTGGTCACAAGGATAAAGATACTGTCCGGATTGCCCACCGACGAACACGCATCTGCACTTGATGGAAAATTTAACTTTAATGTGCCGGAGGTTGAGGATGTAGATGTTCGTGTGTCTATTCTGCCCGCAACTCATGGAGAGAGGGTTGTAATGAGGCTTTTGGCAAGTAATATGAGACAGTTTGCGCTACTGGACCTTGGACTTTCTGAGGAAAATATCAGTAAGGTGAGAGCTGCGTATTCTAAACCTTACGGAATGATACTTTCAACTGGGCCAACGGGATCCGGAAAGACAACCACGATGTATGCTTTCATGAAAATTTTAAATAAGCGTAATGTAAACATTATGACGATTGAGGATCCTGTAGAGTATCAGATACGTGGGGTGAACCAGATTCAAGTTAACCCTAAAACGAGTTTGACATTTGCAGAGGGATTAAAATCAATTGTCAGACAGGATCCAAACATAATATTAGTTGGAGAGATTCGAGATGAGGAGACTGCTAGTATAGCGGTAAATGCAGCTTTGACTGGACATTTGGTGCTATCGACGCTCCATACTAATGATGCGGCGACCACGGTTCCAAGATTGCTGGAAATGAAAGTTGAGCCCTTCTTGGTGGCTTCGTCAGTAAACATGATTGTGGCGCAACGACTGGTAAGAAAAATATGTTCGAGCTGTCGAGTGAGTGAAATCAAAACTGTTACTGAACTGTCAGCTGATCTGCCTACTGACTTACTTAAAAAACAAGTTGATAAAAAGGATAAAGGTCTGAGAGTTTACTTCGGTAAGGGGTGTGATGTTTGTAGGCATACCGGATATATTGGGCGTATTGGTATTTATGAAGTTATGCCTATTTCTGAGGCAATCAGGGAGGCAATCGTGGCAAAAAAAGATGCGGCAGAAATAAAGAAAATTGCCGTCGATGAGGGTATGATGACGATGGTTGAAGATGGACTTGGAAAAGTAAAACTGGGACTTACTACAGTAGATGAATTATTAAGAGAAGTAAAAAGTGAATAACTTAATTCGAATAAAATGTTACATTGTAGCTGTAGTCATTATAAGTAATTAAAAACATGAAGAAAATCGTATACATAACAAAAGATAAGGTGTGGTTTGATGGGGTTTCTGTAGACTGGAGTGGTAATAATTTAATTGATGTTTTTAAGTCTAATAAGGATAAGTTTGGCTCATCTGATACGAGAATAATTTTAGGAAATGATGTGAGTTTTTTGGCTTCCTTTCCTGAAAATAAAACTGACTCCTTAACGAGGGAAAATGTAATGGAGGAAACAAAAAATCATGTCCCCTTAGACGTACATGATGACTGTTTTGACTGGAAGAGTGTGCAGGTAGACAAAGAGAAGTGGATTCAAACCGTAACAGTGGATAAAGATTTCCTGGGATATGTGTCTAGAGCAGTAAAAGATTCTGGTTTAAAAGTGAATCTAATGATTCCAGTAGGCGTCCTAATTGCCCAGAGATCTCTTTGGAAAGAAGAGGTTTTGCTGATAAAGTGGGCTGGTTTGGAAGCGCTAACAGTACTTGCAAAGCGCGGGTTAGTAGATTCCGTATATACGAATATTGCAGATGAGGTAGTGTTGGGTTATGCAAAAAATAAATGGAATCTAGAGGCTGACCCTGAAATTTTAGTTCTAAATAATGAAAACTTCGATATAAATAAAGAGGCATTTGGAGAAAAAAACAAAGGTGATGACGCTGAAGTTTTAAATATTTTAGTGTTTAAGAACCCAGAACCAGTATCGGAAGTTCCTTTAGAAGTCAGTAGTGAAAAGGTGGATAATTTAACTGAGCAAAAGGAGCCAGTGATGACAGAAGTTGAGTCTAGAGAAGATGCTCCAAAAAATAATAAAAAACGGATATGGGGTGTGTTGGCTTTGGTCTTGGTAATCACTCTTGGAGTGGGGGGGTGGTTGTTGCTTAGCGGAGGTGACTCTAGAGATGAAGCGCCGGCTACTCCGATTTCTACACCTGCCCCGGTGCCGACAGCGACCCCAGCAGCAGTCATAGACCTAAGTAAGTATTCGGTTCAAGTGTTGAATGGGAGTGGGGTAACGGGATTGGCTTCCAGCATTCGAGACATAATGCTTGCGGAAGGGTTTGAGACTGTTGATGTTGGAAATACGGACGAGACAACAAAAAGCACTATCCAGATAAAAGATGGTACCCCAAAAGAAGTGTATGAAAAAATAACCACAAAGTTGTCTGAGTACTCGATTGTCGATGGTGATAAATTAGCTGTAGGTGATGAGTATGATGTGATAGTAATAATAGGAAGTAAAGAATGAAAAATATAACACTTTTCAGTAGAGTTTCTTTCCTTGATAAGCTGCTTTTTACGAAACATCTGTCCGTAATGATAAAAAGTGGCATTACGCTTTCTGAAGCTGTTGAGGTGTTAAGAACACAAACATCCAACATAGCATTCAAAAGTGTGTTGGTAGAGATAGAAAAAGAAATAAACAACGGCCAAACGCTAAAAAAAGCATTAAGTAAGCACCCAAAGATCTTTGACCCACTTTATCTTAATCTAATTAGTATTGGTGAGGAGTCCGGTAATCTTGAGAAAAATTTAGAATTTTTGGCAGAAGAACTTCAAAAAACATACGAGTTTGATAAAAAGGTTAAAGGAGCTTTGCTTTATCCTGAGATAATTTTGGTAGTCGCTTTAATAATGGGTGGGGGAATTGCTCTTTTTGTATTACCTCAGCTAGCGAATTTATTTAGTTCTTTGGATGTGGCCTTACCATTGCCAACTCGCGTTTTGTTATGGCTGTCGGTCTTGATGCAAAGTTATGGACTGATAATCGTGCCATCTATTTTTGGAGTATTATTTCTTTTCTCACTATTGGTAAAATCTCCACCAGTAAAACCAACTTGGCACAAATTTTTACTAAAACTTCCAATCTTTGGTCCATTTATCCAAAATACTGAGGCGGCGAACTTTTGTCGTAACTTGGGGCTAATGCTGAAAAGTGGACTGCCCATCGTAACTGCGTTGCATGCAGTCGAAGATAGTACCACAAACTTGGTATATAAGGACTATGTTCATTCCCTAATAAAAAGAGTGGCTAAAGGTGGGTCCATTGAAGCTGAGTTGTCGAATGGCAACTACAAATATCTTCCCCTAATCGTTGCTAAAATGGCAGGAGTGGGTGAAAAAACAGGAAAGCTCGATGAGACACTTCTTTATTTGGGAAATTTCTTTGCCGATGAGGTAGACTCAACTGCCAAAAATCTTCCAACGATACTTGAGCCGTTACTGCTGGTGATAATTGCCGGAATGGTGCTGTTTCTAGCTCTAGCTATCATAGGACCAATTTATGATTTGACGGGAAGTGTGGGGCAATGAATAGGATAAATCTAAAAAATGAACGGGGATTTACAATGATAGAGATTCTACTGGTAATGGCAATTATTGCCATAGTGACTACTTTTTCGGCTGTTTTTTACTCGAGGTTTTTGACACAAAATGCGGTGGCTAATGCAGCCGATCAGGTGGCTGGTCAGATTCAGAAGGCTAGGATCTATGCTATGTCTGGAAAGCAGAATAGTAATTGGGGGGTTAGTTTTACTAGTCCTATTTTGACACTTTATTCTGGGGCCTCCTATGCTGCTCGGAATCCATCTTTGGATGAAAAATTTAGAATAAATAGTAATGTTTCTGTCACAGGTTTACTTGATCTGAATATCGCTCGAGCAACAGGAGTTCCTGGTGCTGTAACAACGGTGACTATAAGTGCTGGTAATAACATAAAAACAGTAACTATCAACTCTCAAGGGATGACAAATAGATGAAGAAAAAGATCCGACATTATTTTTTTCAGAATTCACATTTAAATGGGGGGTTCTCTGTAGTGGAAGTGATGCTAGCTGTCGGACTATTTGTAATCTTTGCGACCGGTATGGTAACAGTGGTACTTAGGGGTTTAGATAATAATCGGGTGGCTATGGAACAAATGACTGCAAACCAGTATGCAAGTGAAGGGCTTGAAGCAGTAAGATCTATTAGAAATCAGGCATTTACAAGTCTTGTGAATTCTGCTGGAACAGGGGTCCTGATAACAGGGAGCAATGTTTGGGGGTTTTCGGGAGCAAATAACGTATTCGATAAATACACGAGAGTGATTACTCTCTCTGATGTGCAGAGAGATGGGTCGGGCAGTATCGTGGAGAGTGGGGGGGCACTAGACACTGATACTAAAAAAATAGAATCGAATGTGACTTGGTCGGTGGGACTGGCCAGATCTAACTCTGTTGTATTGACTACTTATCTAACTAACTGGAAAAGTGTGAGTGTGACTCCAGGATCGTGTAATGATTATGTTGTAACTCAGGGTTACGTGAGCGGAACTTGCCGAGCTAATTCGAACCAATGTGCTAGCAATGGAGAAGAGTATTTTTCAGCAGGTGATGCGTATTGTACCGGAGGAGGAAGTAGAGTTTGCTGTGCTGTTCCTGGTCCTACACCAACACCCACACCCACACCCACACCCACACCCACACCAACACCAACACCAGCACCGACTAGCTGTCCGGAGGTGTGTGGATTATATGGCTATACGCTGAGTGCTTGTAGGAAAAATAGCGGTACGTGTAATAGTCAAGGGGAAACGAACATTCCTGCGGGTGACGTATTTTGTACCGGAGGAGCAAACGCTGACACCTGTTGCTGTAAATAATATGAATAAAAATATAATATCTGGATTTACACTTATTGAGATTATCCTTTATGTGGGAATAATCACGATTGTTTTTGGATCAATTGTGCCTTTTGCTTGGAATGTAATTCGTGGTGGAGTTAAAAGTGCTACCCAACAAAATGTAGATGCAAATTCTGGGTTCATTTCAGAGAAAATAAAGTATGAAATCCGTAACGCGAGCGGAATAACCTCTGTAACAGCAAATAGTATTTCGTTAACAAATTTCGCTCCCGATACGAGTACGGTAATAGATTTGTCTGGGGGTAGGGTGCGGATAAACAAGAACGGAGCTGGAAATGTAAATATAAGTTCTGATGATGTAACAGTGACAGACTTGACCTTTACCAATAATAGCTCGGGGGATAATTTAACTAAGAATATTGGCTACACGCTGACAGTTACAATGTCTGGATCTCGTCAAGAGTATCAATCAACACTGTCTTTGCGAGGAGGTGTTGAGGTTAGAAGTAATTAATATGAAAAATATAATGAAAAAAGTTCATGGTGGGTTTATCGCCACATCGACTGTTTTGGTACTCATGGTAGTAACGCTTAGTATTATGACAACGGTCTCCCTTTTGGGGATTGGTGAAGCGCAGGGGGCTCTGGCGCTAACAAAAGGGGAGCAGTCTTTAGCGCTAACCGAGGGTTGCGTAGAGGAAATGTTGCTTGGTGTTAAAAATAGTAATACTTATGCTGGAGGTGTAATTACTAGGCCGGAAGGATCGTGTACAGTAATAATAGATACTAATATCGGTAATGTTTGGACGATAACAGTTACACCCAACTCGACAGATTATGTTCGGAGCATTCGAGTGGTGCTGACCCGTGGTGCAGGAGTTGTTCTGACTAGTTGGCAAGAAATTTAGTTGAGTCATGCTCTGTGCGGAATTAGATTTTGTTGATTTGACAAGTTATTACAAAAACAAGTAATATTAATTTACATATGAAAAAGCAACATAATAGCGGTTTTACATTAATTGAACTCCTTCTGGTCATTGGTATCATCGCAGTGTTAGCGGTTGTGGTTTTTGTAGCTCTTAATCCTGCCCAGAGATTTAAAGATGCTAGAGATGCTCGCAGAGTCACAGACATGGAAACTATTTTGAGTGCTATACATACATCAATAGTGGATAGTAAGGGTGCTTTGCCCTCTGGGTTGTCTGTTGGTATGTCTGAGGTACAGCTTGGAAGTGGTGCATCCGGTTGTGCAATCGCTACCGGTGGGTGTAATGTGGTGGCCACCGCATGTATGAATCTGTCTACTCCTCTTGCAAAGTATCTAAAGTCAATGCCAATTGATCCGAGCTCGACATTTACGGCTTCGAACTCAGGGTATTCTGTGGTGGTGGATGCAAATGGCATTGTGACTGTAAAGGCCTGTGGCACTGAAGGGGCAACAAACTTGTCATCTTCGCGATAATGAGAAAGGTGGCGTAATATTGATATATGGAAAATGCTGAATTGAAGCAAAAGGTTCTGGAGTTTATGAGATCTGAGTCTATTATGTCGGTTGCAATAAATAGTTCTGACAGACCAGTTTCTACGATATTACTTTTTGCGATTGATGATGACTTTACTGTGTATTTTGCGACCCACAAAAGCACTCAAAAAGCTAAGGCCTTGTCTGTGGATAACAAAATAAGTCTTTCTGTGTGGGGTCATAAAAAGATGTTGGTACAAGCAAGTGGAGTAGCTGAAGAAATAACTGACGGAGATGAATTAGAAAATACTCTAGATAAATTGGCAATGGCAACAGACGTTGTGGAAGATTTTTGGCCACCAATTTTGCAAGCTAAAGGGGACGATTATGTGGCGTATAGAATTAAGCTTGATATGCTGAGAATTTTAGACCTTACAAAACAACAGATTCATGTTAAGTCGCAATTTGTACAAATAATATAATGAAAAAAGTACTGCTGATAGAGGATGATAAATTCTTAGTAAGAGTTTATGCTATCAAACTAAAAAAGGAGGGTTTTGAAACGGTATTTTTGGGTGATGGAACTAATGCAGAAGAAGTAACCAAGAAAGAAAAACCTGATGTAATTATCCTCGATATGGTGATGCCGAATAGAGATGGGTTTGAAACTCTTAGGGGGTTGAAGTCAGATGTTCAAACAAAAAATATTCCAGTATTAGTTTTGACCTCTTTAAACTCCGAAGAGGATAAGAAAACTTGTTTGGATTTGGGAGCGTCTGAATTCGTGCAAAAGGATAATGTGTCTATAATGCAAGTCGTAGAATTGGTTCAAAATTACGCTGGGAAATAATAAGTGGTAACACGAAAAAATTTCAACATTAGCGGGTTTTTGCTGTTTATGTCTTTTTTGGTTCTTTGTTTTGCTTCTGGGTTTTGGGTTGGATTGCGATATGAAAAATTGGATTTTGTGAGAGTGATTGATGGTGATACTTTTGTGGTTAAGAATCGTCGCGATGGACAGGAATGGAGGGTGAGACTCTGGGGAGTAAATGCTCCGGATTCAAAAGAGTGTTTCTTTGATATAGCTACTGAAGTGCTGAGAGACGAGCTAATGGGTAAAAAAATAACCTATCAAAGATATGGTTATGATGGTTATGGAAGAATACTGGCTGAAGTTTTTGTGGACGGAAAAAGTTTGGAGGAGAAATTGGTTGAGAGAGGGGTGGTGAAGGTGTATGAGGCGGCTGAAGTGCACGATGGTCTAAAACCTAGTGAGGAGTTTGTAAAAAATTTGATGAGAATAGAGGGGTATGCCAAGGAGAAAAAGGTGGGGGTGTGGTCTGGGGAATGTGCTAGTAGGTAGATTTCCGCAATATGATTATATGGTTTTTAATGACGGGTGGAGTGAGATTGCTTCAGCTTAGGTATAAGATTCGCAATAACGCGAGAGTGGAGTTATTTGTATAGATTCCCGATCGAATCGGGAATGACAAGTCGTGTGCAATAAGTAATAAAAAAACTCCGGCCAGGGGCCGGAGTGGTGAAAAGGTGTAGTGGACTGAGTTTTTCGTTCTTGATTACAGTACCAACATCGCCATAAGGACTGGGACTGACATTATTCCGTTCAGTATAAGGTTCATTCCGGCACCTTGCTTCATAGGCTTGTTTCCACCGATGAGTACGGCCAGAGTGGACAGAAATCCTAAACTCAGCTTCCATCGTAGTGTGAAAATTCCTGCATGTACAGGGGCGAAGGGTAGGTAAATCCCGAATGGTATGAAAGAGAGTAGTAAAAGAGCCGTAAATGTCAAAAATGCCTGTTTTCCCCCTAAAAGATATGATGCTACGGACAATAAGGCACCGCATACAAGATATAAGAGAATATAGTAAATGGACATTAACACTCCTTTTTGATTAGTTCCAACCAATTGACTGAGTGGAATCATCAGGCGATTGAAATTTTACTTGAAGGTTGCCGCTACAATTGGTTATCAATTGATTGTTATCTTTAACTCCCACTTTTCCGTTACCGAAATCGACGATGAAACCTCGGTAAAAGTTATCTGCACCGTAATAATGAAGTATGGTAGGTGAGTGATTCGCGTTGCGATATTTGACAGTGAATCCTACTGGGATATTGAATTTTGGACCCTTTATAACCCCTTCAGAAATGGGTAGGTTGGTTTTAACTGTTAGATCATTACTTCTGAAATGTGTCGAAGTGATTTTTCCAGTTTCACGATATATCACTTTGGTGATACTGATAGTTATTGGTGCAGCAATGAGCATAACGATAGTAAAAATTCCCACCTCTATGATAGAACTGAAGTCAAAAATTAGTACGATTACAGTCATTATTGCGTAAGACAGTAAAAGCCATATAAGAGCAGAAACGATGAATTTTTTCATTTTTCTCCTGAGTTAGAATCGAATCGGGAATATTAACACAATGTGTTGTCCAATAAATAATGTGGTGGCAGTCGCGACAAGAGCGATAATAAAGGCAATGGCTCCGAGTTTGTAGAGCCTGTTCTCTCGCCAAATCAAGTAGCCTGCAACAACAAGACTGAAGATGTAACCCGCGATGGGAAATACGTAAGTGAAAAGGGAAAGGAGAAAGTAAGTGATTACAGGTGTCCAGTTGATGGCTGGCTTGGTGAAGCGGTAATAGCCGATCTGGTGAATCGCAAACCCAATGAGCGTTAATATTGATCCATTGATTAAAAATGAGAGAAGGGTGTGACCAAGCATGGTGCCTCCTGAAAAATATGAATTATGTAAAAGGTCTTAACTGAGATATTATAGCTTATAAGATATGTTTTAGCCAACGAGAACTTCTGGAGATAGAAACTTCAGCCCCCCAAAAGCTATCTGGGCTGGTAATGAACCTAATTAGCCTGGAAATGTGGTACAATTTACGAGTCTAAAAGACAAGAAAGGAATTTATGATAAATGAGCAATTCTCAAAAATCAGATGTTATTAAAAAATTAGGAGGCATGTCCGCAATGGACAAGCTTATGGAGGGGGTTTCCAGCTTCCCCGGTGCCCTTAAAAGGGGTCAGAAGGTCGAAGGTACGGTAACCACCATAAGTAAAAAGATGGTGTTAATTGACATAGGAGCTAAGACCGAAGGTGTGGTGTCCGGTGAGGACTTGGCTGAAGCCTATGATGTACTAAAGGAGCTTAAGGAGGGTGAAAAGGTCAGTGCCTACGTTAAGTTTCCTGAAAACGACCAAGGGCAAATAATCCTGACGCTTAAACAAGCTGCCGATGAAAATCGTTGGTACAAGTTTAAGAAAATAATGGATGAAGAGAAAGAGGTTGAAGTTACAGGACTTGAGGTAAACAAAGGTGGTATGGTGGTCAAGATTGGCGATATTCGCGGATTTGTGCCTACATCCCAGTTTGGTGAAAAGTTCTTGGGTAACATGGATGACCTGTTGAACAAGAATTTTAAGGTCCGAGTGATTGAGGTAGATAAAGACCAAAATCGATTGATTTTCTCAGAGAAATTGGTTTCGGACTTTGAGGCTTTGGCTAAAAAAGGCGAAGCTCTGGAAATGGTTAGTGAAGGCGACAAGTTCGAAGGGACGGTCTCTGGCATTATGCCTTTTGGAGTCTTTGTGACCGTTAACGTTCCTATGAAGGGAACTGATGAAATAGCTAAAGTTGAAGGGCTTATTCATATCTCTGAAATATCATGGGAGAAGGTTGAAGATCCTAATGTAATGTTTAAGGTTGGTCAGGAAGTTGCTGTGCAAGTGATAGGAATTGATAAGGCGGTTGGAAAGCTAAATCTATCCATCAAGCAGATGAGTGGCGATCCATGGTCTGACATTGAAACCAAGTTCGCTATCGGAACCAAGCATTCCGGAAAAGTATTCCGAATTGCTCCTTATGGTATCTTTGTAAACTTTGATAAAGGAATTGATGGATTGATCCATATTTCCAAGAAGCCTGCCGACAAAGAATTTAAAGTAGGAGACAAAGTAGAAGTGTTTGTTGAAAACTTAGATGTTAAGACTCGAAGAATGTCACTAGGTGTAGTGCTCACGGAAGTGCCAGTGGCATACAAGTAAAAAACTTAAAACTCTGAAACACGAGAAAGTTAAAGTGGGGGGGTGGGCGAGTGCCCACCTGCCCAGAAACAAAGGATTCGAAAGGTGGTGGTGGTAAGATAGAATAATTAAAAAGTAAATAATAAATATGGCTAAAACAAAGATGATAGTTAAGGATGATCAGATATTAGTCGACGTGGAAATGATTTTTAAAGAAATTGAAGCGGCTGATGGTGACTGGAAAAAGGTTTGGGAAGAATTCAAAGCATACTTGAAAGACGTCAAGGGGGAGGAAAAGTAATTTAAATGTTAAATCCATCTGAAGTTCAATTGGGAGTGGGTCAGTATAGTGAAAAAACAGCAGCCATACCTACAAATAGAATCGTTGAGGTGTATATAGAAATTCTTAATCAATATCCAAACTCAGAAGGTAAAAGAGTGTTAGAACTAGGCGTAGGTCCGGGGTCAATTATGCCACACTTGAGAAATAAATTTGGGGAAAAAGTCTTTGGTATGGAGATATGGGAGCGAATGCTTCGAAATAAAAAAATTAGAGCCGGTATGTTGGCAGGAGAGATACAAGCCTTACCTGTTGCTCCTAAGTCTGTAGATGTAATCGTTTGCTTGCACCCCTTTGAGCCTGTTGACCTGGAAGATATGCTATCTGAAATGGAGCGAATGCTTACAGAAAATGGAGAGGTGACTTTGGTAGTGCCCACGCCAGAGTTTGTAAGGGATAGTTTGGGGGAACATGTCGAAAAATTAAGGGGCTGTCAGGGAGTGGAAAAGATTTTTGAGACTTGGGAGGGAAAAGAAGCTGAAAAGGCTAAGTCTATTTGGGCTAAATTGCAAAAAGGATGGGCAAAAGAAGAAGATCAAATAGAAAAAATGCTGGAAATTGTGGACGCAAGAAAAGTAAACCATCCTGAAACGGCAAAATCTTCCTGGGTTATTAAGATGAGGAAGCAGAAGTAAAAGGTGTTGACCTGTTATGGGATTTGGTTTAATATCTTGTTATGCATGAAATTGACAGAGATAGCGGTTTGAATGATGTGTTTGACCTGAGTGTATTGGGAGAAAAATTGAAAATTGTGGAAAAATCTTTAGAAAAAATGGAGAAGGGAGAGTTCGGTCAAAGACTGGATGAAATATACCGAGCCGATAAAAATTATCTAAGGCTTATGGATGATGTCGGCGATGGCTATGAGACTTCAAGCAGTGGCGATGAAGACGATGAATTGGAGGATGAGTATTTTGAAGAAGAAAAAGAGCTGGAAGGCCTGAAGATTAAATTGGTTGAGGAGTGTGGAGATGAGGAGTTCAAAAAAATGTTCAAGCATCATGAATTGCTGGAGAGATATAAAGAAGATATAGAGAAGAGAATGGGTGAGGTGAAATAGATAACTAATAATTTTCGTTTTTTGAAATTACAATAATTGATAATAAAAAACCCTGCTCGAAAGCAGGGCTTGAAGGTTTAGAAGTTTGAGGGGTCACATTCCAGGGGAAGAGAATAAATATTCTCGTTGTTCAGAATGATGGCTCCTCGATAGGGTAGGACTCGGCCGACCAGATTCCCATCGATGACAAATAGAACTCCGACGGGATCGATGTAGTATCGCTCTGAGGTGAAGGCTTGGCCGTGATAGGTTTCACCACTTGACGATCTCCTTTTTAATGTCCTGAGTGAGTTACGACTGTTTATATTATAAGTTGCTATTGGTGTTATTCCTGGACAGATGGTGGACAGATTAGTCATGGTTTTGTTCTTAAAACAGCCCGACGAAGTCGGGCTGGATTGGGATCGCTGGTAGGCGCAAGGCTAGTGAAGTTGCTGGGGTTTGGCATTGCCAAAGTACACAGTGACAGCGTCAGCGGGAATTTCTACTGTGGTAATTTGGCCTGGAGTTAGCACTGTGTAGGACGTTGTTCCGTCATGGTTCAGCCAGGCAATATGCCAGTACCCTTGAACAACAAATAGATCGATTTTTTCACCCTTGCATGCCTTGATTCCCATCGTTAGGCAGCCATTTCCTCCTTGAGCATATAGAACATCAGCTGCTGTCTGGTGGAACCAATTACCGTCGGGTAGCCTGTGGCTTTCCGTTTGGGTTGGTGAGGGCATGGGTGAGGGGGTCGTGTGAGATGAGGCTGAAGTCGCTGTGGCTGTAATCGAGTCCTCTTTAATCTGGTTGGTATTGACTGACTTTCCACTTCTGAGAAGCGAAAAACCAGCTAATAAACAAACGACTAAAAGGATGGCTACTAACCCGGGAACAACCAATTTGTGGCTATCCAGACTCTTGTCGCAGTTGGAACAGCTTGTTTCACCATCGTAGATGGGGAAGCTGCATTTGGAGCAGGGAATGAAGTTCATGGCTACCTCCTTGGTAGACTAGGCTTGATTGTTAAGGTTCGACTTGGGATATTATCCTATAACGAGTAAGATTTAGCCGGACAAATAGCGGACAATTTCGAGCTCATTTGTGTTTGACAAGTTCAATAGTTCACAACTAGTATAGAATTGAGAAATGGAAATGCTTTTTGCTCCTAATGAGATCGCCCTCGATAAAACCAGTAAGGTGACCGAAACAGTTAGATCTGGGTGGGAGTTCCAAAGACCGCTTGCGGATAGAGAGATTATGTATACGGTCGAACATAATGTATTGGCAGTTGAGGAAAGAGATAATGGAAAATACCTTAAGGCAGCGGAAGAACTAAAGGTAAGCACCGAAGTGGTAAAAGGAACAATTCAAAAAAATGTTGAGAGGTTAGCCCGGGAATCTGATGTTTTTAGAATGACGAGTTTCCGTGTGCTAAATGGACTGTTGAATGTTGAAGGCAGATTTTTAACACAGTTCGAAGTAGGAGAGAGTAAGGCTGTTCTAGATAAGAAAATGAGAGCATTTGTAGAAGCAAAAATGTTTGGTTTTAACATGGAAGAAAAAGTGTTGGATGACTTAAAAGAATCAGACATCACAAAAGAGATGATAAATGACAACAAGGCAACTAGGCCAATATACGCCTATCTTAGTAATGATACTAATGGAATTGTGATGCAACACGATACTGATTTGGTAGGTAATCTTGAGTTTTATGGTGACGTTGCTATTAAATTTAAAAAAAAGAGCATAGAGGATAGGGCGACGGTATCTTTTAAAGACAGTTTAGATACAAAAATGGAAGTAGTTCCTAGTCCATTAAAAGCACCACATTTTACAAGTATGGGAATTCCCGAAGGACCACTAGATGGTCGACCATTAAAAGAGCGAATCGAGGATGCTGGTTCGACAAGTAGACCCAAATGGGGTGAATTGTACGCCGAGGTGCAGCTACATGGTCAGATGACCTTTGAGGATGTTGAGTCTATTCATGTGTCTAAAGGCGATCCAGGTAAGGTCTATGTAGTGAGAGAAATATTTGACAGGTTTAAACGTTCTCACCCAGAAAGTAAGATTCGACTAGTGGTGTACTAGTATTAAGAGTGAATCAGAGTTTTGTTGTATTCGCTTTGGTCCTGGCGGAGGCGGTTCTCGTGGAAGGTTATTATTTACGGACGAAGAGGGTGGCATTTGCGAGATCGCGTCACGGTCCGACCAGGAGGGTGAAGTGGATTATGTTGTGGGTGATTGGTTTATAATTTGGGAATGGAAACTATGGATTTGCGAAATGATTCCCCAACAATAGTGGATATACAAGAAGCATCCCTATTAAACAATTTGGTGGAAAGGGGAGTTGTCGACCCGCTAAAGGTGGAACGGGCTGATTTGGTGGAACTTGGTGAAATGATAATCAGGTATTACGAGGATATTGCGGATTTTGGTAGTATTGATGATCAAGGAAAGGAGTATGAAGTTCCGAAAAAAATACTAAAAAAGATTAATGTTCTTTTCGGCGACCGCGAAAAAAGAGAACCCGACGAAATTGAGAGAATTGAAGCTGATACGCAAAAGATTATTGATTACCTGGCGGTAAAGACCGGCCTGCCGATAACCGGAGCAATTGTGCATGGTAGTAGGGCTGACCTAGACAAGAGACCTCAAGATACATCTGATTTGGATATCTGCCTTTACATAAATACTCGAGGTTTTGATAAAAAAAGGATAGAAATGTTGGTGTGGCAAGTTTGGACTAAGGCGTTGAATCTTCCTTATAAAGTTAAGATAAACGAAGTTTTTGATAGAGATAATTTTTTGGACGAGGTAGATACGACTGAGGGGAAAGGTATTTACGTGCCATTTTGGGGGTGGAATCCAGAGGCATTCAGATTTGTGGGTAAAATGATGATTGGTCCGAAAGAACTGACTGGGGTGGAAGCTACCAATTATTTAAGAACAAAATTGAAAAGTGACGAAATGCAACGTAGAAGAAAAAGAAAAATAATGTTTATTGAATCGGAAATTGAACGATACATGAAGATGGAGCTAACGATTTTAAAATAGAGTAGCCGAGGTCACGGATGGTGAATTGGATGTGGCTTTATTCGTGAATCAGGGCCTTGTTGTATTCGCTTTGGGCTTGGCGGAGGCGGTACTTGGAATAGAGAATATATAGCCCGATTAGAAGTAGAATGAAGGCGTTTACTCTCAGGGCGAGCTGGGGACCTAGGTGTTCTGCCAGATAACCAATTTCGAGATTACCTAGAAAAGCAATGCCACCTATGACCATGTAGTAGATGCCGGCAAGAGCCGGTCCGATAACTCTGCCTAGACTGGAAACAGCGGCGTTTATGGAGATTGCCGAGGAAATATGCTCGGTGTCGACCAGATCAGAAATAAACGAATAATGTGCGGGGACGTAGATGGAATTTATCAGTCCTCCCAACAGAGAAAATATTATGATAAGGGGGAGGGTGAGACTGTCGGTGATGGCTAGAAAACCTAAAAGAAGGGCAACTATGCCGGCTACAATGTGAGTGATGAGAAGAACTTGTTTTTTGGGGAAGCGATCGACGATACTTCCTCCAACGAGGGAAAAGATTAGAGCTGGGATAGATGAGGAGGCAGCCACGACTCCTACCCAATAAGCCGATTGAGTCATCCGATAGACCAGCCAACTAAGGGCGACAATTTGCATTCAGCTGCCGATATTGGACACAAGCTGACCGAAAAAGAATCTGCGACAGTCTCGATTTCGAAGGGCGAGAACACCGGTAATAATTTTCTTAACCCACCTGAAACCACGAATGGTTTGAATGGAGGTAAATTGGTTGATGAGATATTTCTCGACTGGACTGAAGGCTTTTCTTTTTTTTGATGGTCACTATTTATCTTAGCCTGAGATTAATCAATTGAATAGCCAAGATCACGGATGGCGAAGTGAATGGCGTCGAGTGTTGTTTGGGAGGGGTCATACTCTACCTTGGTTTCGGACTTGGCGTAGTTGGTGGTCGACTTTACCCCAGGGAGGTCTTCGAGAGCCAGGTCTATATTGACCGCGCAGGAGGTACAGTGGAGACCTGAGAGGTGGAGAACTAAAGATTCAGTTGATGGAGTGAGATTGCCACGTCGCTCCGCTCCTCGCAATGACGATTTCGTTGCTTGAGATGACGGTTTGTTTTTGGGTTTGAGAAAGTTGAACATGAGATATTTTAGATTTTAAATTTTATATTGTAAATTGGGCAGAGAATGTGGTGTGATTTGTTTCTGGATTCCGGATCAAGTCCGGAATGACATTTTTTATATTTTTTCTTTGATAGTGTGAGATTGCTTCAGTTCGGAGTACCGAAATTCGCAATGACGGTATTGTTAATTTACGATGTTGAAGCGGCCGGTATACATACCCATGGAACAGGAGAAGGCTAGTGGACCAGTCTCTGTGGGGGTAAATTCAAGAATGGTTTCGCCTGTTTCAGGTAGAAGCTGATTAATATTAAGTGCCGGAATAGTGAAGGATCTGGAACAGGAGTAGACCTTGTTGGTAATGAGTTTAAGTTTGGTTAGAACACCTTTTTTTAGAGTGATTGAGTTGGGGGCATATGATGTGTTGTTTACTGTGATGGTAGCTGATTGGACATTGTCTCCAAGGATGGCTATGTTTGCAGGTGTTGGCGTGGATTTGGCTGCTTGAACAAAGTTTTGAATGGTGTAGACTGAGCCCATCAAGCCAGCTCCGGCATTGATGCTGTAAACAGACATGCCAAACATGGCAGTTCCAGCAATCATTGGGAAGTATTTTTGAAACAGAGAGCCACCTTTGTTGAGAATAAAACCAAAGATCATAAAAGTGGGGGAAGTGCCAAGAACGAAAGCAAACATGATGGCGGCACCGTACAAAGCATTACCAGTACCAACTGCGACAACTGCCATGGCTTGTGTAACCGCGCAGGGAAGAAAAATGGTCATGAGTCCTAAAAGAGCGGGGGCGAATAGGGAGTCACTTTTGGATTCATTTCTAGCTAGTTTGGCTAAAAATTTTGGTGGTTTGATGACAAAGTAGCGGAAGAAAGGGTGAAGATTTAGCAGGTTGCCGGCAATGCCAAAAAGATATATACCGATAAAAACCTGAAGCCAACCACGAGTAATTGGTGAGAGTGTGATAGCGGTGCCGAGGAGTCCTAAAAAGAATCCTAGTAAGGTGTGAATGAAAAGTTTGGCGGTGAGGAAGGAGAAAATCGGTGCGAATTGGGTTGAACTGGATTTTGGGTCAAGCCCCGAATGGTGGATGCGTTCTTGTTGACGAATTTTCTTTTTAGAGCTGGCGAGACTGGAGAGTAATTTTTCTTCGCGCTTAGCAATGACTGAGGTGAGAAGACCACCTTGAAGGGCAAGGCATGAAAGTCCGCCAGTGGTCAGGCCGGTGAGGAAGATGATGAGTAAGTTGTTTTCGTTCATATCACTTAGTGGTTAGTTTATTTATGTTATTTGAAAGCCAATCAATAATATCTTCTGTATTAGTATATCTAATAGTATGATCAGCAATTCCTTCAAGTGTATCTTCCTGGCTAGAGCCAATTTTATTTAAGTAAATAATTTTTTTATTTCTTGACTTTGCGTATCCAGACTCGACACCAATACCAAAAGAATTAAAGAGAGGGTCTGCGATATAAATTTCAGCTTCGTCGATTTTTTCAAAGACTTTGTCCATCATAAGATGGTTATCTGAGACTGGTTCGGTGTAATCAAAGACAAAACAATAACAAGAGTAGTCGTGTTTTTCAAGAAACTCTTTGATAACTAAATAATCGTGATTGTGTTTTTCGCGATTAGTAAAACTGTAAGAGAAGAATACTTTTGTGTTTTGCATGACTGATATATTATATTGTGTTATTTATAT
>CAYGCQ010000017.1:0-27042 GCA_964348455.1 uncultured Pseudomonadales bacterium | reverse complement strand
CTCAAAAAAAATTGAATAGATTTCGTCACTCTTACCACTCTTCAAACGACAAAAATTTAGAAAAATACTATCCTGCTGATAATATTTCTCTGCTGTTGCTTTACTTGTTAACGAGCTTGGATATTTTAACAGTCGTTACATGCCTCCGCAAGTGCCTATTTAATAGGCCTTATTCAAAGGATAAAAGTCTGACCGAAAACCCAAATCGGTACGCTTATTCTAGCACAACATTTCAATCACCACCACTCGCCATTCCGAGAAAGTATTTCTACCTGGCAATCTACCTGTCTACCTGTCATGCCGGGCCTGATCCGGCATCCAGAAACTGTCATTCCTGCGAAGGCAGGAATCCATCTATCCATTGTCATTCCGACCGAAGCGGAGGAATCTCTCTCCACCCAATGTCATTCCCGACCTCAGAGTCGCCTGGGAGACCCTGTTCGGGAATCTATATAAATCCTCAGATTTACTCTGTCATGCCGGACTTGATCCGGCATCCAGAAACTGTCATTCCTGCGAAGGAAGGCCGCTGGTCCCCGAAGGGGGAAATCCATCCAGGCACCATCATTGTCATTCCCGACTCGATCGGGAATCCATCCCCTTCGGGGGGTCTCCTTGTAGGTAATCCTGCGAGGAGATTCCCCATTGGTCCCCATCCAGCCTCAAATACCACCCCATATCAAGACTATAAAAAGGTACGTTTATAGGCGTAGATATAAGAGGAAGCGCATAGGGATATTTCGATAATGAATATTATCGAAAAGACCTAGAGCAAGCTCTTATAACTTGACATTAGCCTCATTATTTGGTACTATCAGCCCTATCATTCGCCTCATGGCGAGAACATTCACATACAGAGAGAGGTAAATTTAAATGGACAAATCATTTCTATTTTGGATGGATCAGAACGACCAGCCCTCTTCTGTCATCGCCATGAAACTCGGTAACGCAACTCAACCTTTCTTGTTGAGACTTACTGGTGGATGTGGCTACATGACGAAAGAAAATGGGCTAGACAGTGTTCGTGTCCTCACCCGAGCTCTAACAGGCTTTGGTGGCATCCTCCTCTACGGAGGAACTCGTGTTTACGAACCAACAGATGAAGCGAAATCCGGTTTCCGGGTATTTCCCACGATTCTCGAGGTTCCCCCAAAGCTTCGCAAGCTAAACCCTGGCATGATGTCTTTTGGGATTATCCCCAAAATGACCCACGTCGAATATAGCAAGCTAGGCTTAATTATCGGTCGGGATGAAACCACTGGGTTTTTAACAGTCATTCATCCCAATCAAGATCTTTGCTTGGTTCTCCAAAAAAACGTCGACCAGATGTCCTTTTGGGACGCTGAATGGATAGAATGTTTATCCATCACCAAGGAATTCCTAGCTCATCGCAAGAACTTCGGCACAGCCCTAGTCTCCTACAACGGAGGCAAAGTAACTGGCAATGAAATTAATGCCTGGGCGAAGGAAAAGTTGCCTGTCATTTTAGTTGCAGGCAGTGGTCGTATCACTGACCAGTTCTGCCAAGACGAAGAGTGGCTCAAGAACCACCAATCGGTAACAATCTGCCAAGATTCAAAAGAAATCAGGCAGACACTCATATCATTAGGAGGTTTAACAGCATGACTAATACTTCACCTTATCTCGTAACTGCTCACAATGGTCGCTCCAATTTCTTTGTTGGTGGTTTCATTCCTCGCACAATGGCAATTGCTGCAGGCAATGCCGAATTGAAATCTGCTTTTAGAATCGCAGGCGGAATGAACAATGGACCAGAAATTTTCCCATTTTTTCGCACTGCACTGAGAGGAATGAACGGCTCAGTATTAATGAGTGGTGGCACTCGCTGTTTCGATGACGAAGGTAAAATCCAGGCGTCTGTTGCCGAAGTTGTCGCTGATATGGGCTTGATGCTCCCTAACCTCATCACGATGGGAAGTTTCCCTCGAACAGCCCGCTTTGGCTTCGTTGGCGATGGTCGGTTCACAGTAGGTGACGGTAGTGATGTCACTGTCAATTTTGGAACTGACTATATCGTTGCTATCCAAAGTGGACCAGAAGATGTTCAAGCATTAGGCTGGGATGGAGATGTTGATGCCTACATCGCCTTCATGAAAAACTTGCGAACAGAAATGGGCTTCCAAACAGGCGTAATAGTTTGGAACGGAGGTGGCGTGACTATCACCGAAACCAAAAAAGCATATGAAGATGGCAACACCATCTTTGTTATCACAGATACGGGCCGTGCTGCGGACCATCAGCTGAGTGAGGCGAATTTCTCAGGAAATGGTATTTATCACATTTCCAAAGATAATCCCGAGAAGTTGCACAGTAAGCTCCGAGAGCTGCACTTCAGCAATTAACTCTCTCTATTTCACCCGCCCCTGCAATTTGCAGGGGCTTTTTTTTTGCCACAAAAAACCTCTGCCGCTAGGCAGAGGAAATAACTAATACACCCGATGATCTATCGGTCCCTCCAAAACGTAAATCATTCCATAGATTACGGCTGTTACCCAGTTTACACCTGGGATAAATGCCGCAATCCAGGTCAAAACTTTTGTGACTTTAGATGCTGACTTCGGCAAAGTCACAATCGTGACAATGCAAGCAACAACGGTCCAAAACCAAAATCCAAACATCGTACACCTCCAACTAGGATATATTTCAAACTGCTTGAGCATATTATACACTATAAGGTAAAAATTTCAAGTATTTGACTACTATCCCAAAAATACGATATATTGGTATATATGGCGAAAAAAGCTGCCCGCAAAACAACCAAAAGGGTTACTAAAACAGTAACAAAAACTAAACCAACGATAAAACGCATGGCTAAATCCATGCCCGCTCCCAAGAAGGAGGAAAGCTACCTAGCCATCCTTCTCATCATCTTGGCTGCTTCTCTCTTCTTCTTCTGGCTAGTAGTCAGCACTCAAGGAGCCTAAATAAGCACTCAATTAGATATTAAAAAGCCCGAGCATCCGCTCGGGCTTTTGGTCATTTAACTCGAAACCCTTTTGCTTTGAAGAACTCAACCACTTCTTCAAAGTTCATGAGAGCTCCATTTCTTCTCAATTCAATCACATACTCTTCCTCCGTCAAACTAATTACTACATCATTTAGGCGGAGTGGAAAATGGAGGGGAAAACCCTCCTTAAAATCAAACCCAAGAAGAAACTCAAAGTCCTCTTTATCAGTCCCCTTAATATTCACAGTACACTCCCCAGAATCCGATCTTTGCCTTACATTAATCACTACAAAATACCCCCCGGCACCCATGGGCACCAGAGTCACATTTTTACCATCCATTCCTTTCTCCTTTTCAACGTTCGATTTTAGATATTAAGAGTGATTCTACCTCAAAAAGTCCCATAATACAAGTTTTGTAGTATAATTCCCTCTTGAAACCCATACCTTGAAATCGGAGGAATAATCATGCCCACCAAAAAGAAACCAAGTGAACACTTTCACCACGGAGCTAAATGTCTCTCGTGTGGCAGAAACGATGCCACAATTGTCACCTCAACAACAGACGACTTAAACTTTGAAACAAATCTCAGGCACGACTACTGTGGGTACGACCAAAAACTCAGTATCGTCATCGGCAAAGTTCTGTCAAAGCACCTCCTGGGAGAGTCAACGAGCTTCGCAATAAGTAGATCAGCCTTAACCATCACAACCAGTATGGAAGATGTTGGAGAAAAAGTCGCAGCCGTTATCATAGATATAACGGCCTTCACCAATGGCTACTTCTCAAGAATTGTTCACGTTCACATTGGAGATGTAGAAAGCACGTTATGCCACATCTGTGGCAAAAAGAACTTCGTCAGAAACACGATCAGAGTAGATTGCATTCGCGGACATTACTCCGTCGGGTCTATTTTCTTTCTTGTTGCCTTTCTTAAAGAGGCAGGTTTTAAGATCGAACGAGAAAATAATGACGGAGACAGTATCATAACCGTGATTGACGATTCGGATATTGTGGATGCCCCTCTTGCCAAAATCATCTGGAGAACTGTCGAGGATCGTACTTTGATGGCTCTAATCATTAGTTCGCGCGCAATCACCGATTCTCAGGTCGAGAAATACAAAGACCTGGTAAAGTTGATGAACGACAAACTCGGAGATCTCTACCGAATCATCCCCAGAAAAGAAAATTAATGCATAAAAAGCCCTGCTAAATAGCAGGGCTTTTTTTTACACTTCGTTTATACCGGTCAATTCTCCGGCACCACGTCTTTCATCACGCCGTTTGGAGATCAAGACTTTGTCGCGTCTATCATCCCACTCACGGCTTCTGCGGTTGTTTCCTCTCGTGGCATGATCTTGCCTGAAACCTCGTTCTTCACGACGCTTCTTGGCATCGGCCTTCATTTCTTTCGTCTGGTTCAATTATCCTCCTTGGATTAAATACAGATGAAAAATAGAGAAGATCAAAGGTATTGTGGGTATAATACACCTATAGTGTACATTTTTCAAGTCTACTCAATCACCCCACCGCCTAGACATTCACCATTTTCGGAGTAAAACACAGCACTCTGTCCGGCAGCAATCCCCCTAATATCTTTATCCAGAATCACGGTCAAGTGTCCTCCCATTTCCATTCCCCTAGCTCCAATCATCTCACCACCATGCCGAATCCTAACCCTTAAATCATCTAGATTGAGATTCTTTTTATTTATCCAATTTAATTCCCCCACATCAAACTGATCGCCCTTTGCATCATCAGACTCGCCTACCACGAGTTCATTTCTCTCAGAACTTTTAGACACCACATAATAAACAGGCGTCTCTCCGTCTCGAGTTTTTGAGTTCTTGAATTTTTGACTTCTCGGATCCATTACCCAACCACCTCTTTGACCAACAGTGTAGAACCAAACCCCATCATGTGTTCCTACCTCATTTCCATCGGTGTCAAGAACTTTTCCTGTTTTCACTTTTAATCTTCTAGCTAAAAAGTCTTTAACTTCTACATTCCCCACAAAGCAGATCCCTTGACTATCTTTTCGATCAGCAACACCCAACTTAGCCTCTTTTGCGATATTTCTCACTTCAGTCTTAGTGAGATCACTCAAAGGAAATAGTACATGTGCCAACTCTTTCTGAGTCAATTTCCAAAGAAAGTATGTCTGATCCTTATGTTTATCCTTCGGAATTAATAGTCGTAGCACTCCATTGTCATTCCAGCGAAGGCTGGAATCCATCAAATCACTCAACTTTTTACCTCCAGCCATCTTCGCATAATGCCCGGTTGCGATATAGTCAAAGCCATTTTCAATCGCCCAATCCAGAAAAAGACCAAATTTTATTTCACTATTACACAATACATCTGGGTTTGGAGTCCTACCAGCTTCATATTCTTCATAAAAATACTTTATGACTCGCAGGTTATATTCTTCAGAAAAATCCAACACCTTGAATGGAATCCCTAGCTCAAGACATGTTTGCAGTGCCATTTGCCTATCTTCATCAGCTCTACAGCCATTTTTCTTTATCCATTCTTCACGAGTCATACCATCTTTCTCTATCTCACTCTTTGGAGGCCAACAATAGAGATGTACTCCGGTCACATCATAGCCCGCCTTTTTCAAAAGCAAAGCACTTACGGCGCTATCCACACCACCTGAAATCCCCACAGCTACTTTTAATTGATTCACAGGCTATATTCTACCATCGAAGTCAACGTTCGATGGCTGTTCAGCTATTTTCTTGCCATCGCACTCATCAAAGCTGTCAAACATTTTGGAGGCAAATGATTTATTGGTGAGGCTTTTCCAAATCCGATTACCTTATTTCGATCTTCATCTTCTCTACTTCTATCTTCACCTTTTAAAATCGGAAGTCTAAAATTTGCCGAAAGTAATAAATCTGTTTGAACTAACTCAAAAGACATATTGTCTTCACCCTCCAACGCAGTAGTTGCCAAAACATAAAAAACGCCATTAACCATTGCCTCCAATCGATTTAAAACCACTTTTTGTTCTTCTCCATCATCCTTTCCAAAGCTAAAATTCTTAAGGAAACATCTCTTGTTCAAAAAATCTCTTGCATATTTTTCCACATCTTCAACATTCATAGTTTTTTTGTCACCCTTCCAAACTCCTCCCCCTTTTGAATTCAACGCCTCCAAAAGTCCGGACACAAGTACTTCGATCATCAAATCATCTCCAAGTGCTCCAAGCACCAAAAGAGACCTGGCATTCATTACTTTTCTTGTCATTGCATCCTCTGGTTTCACTTCAACCTCTTCACCGTCTTCAATAGTCCAAATACATCCTTTTTGAAAAACCTCCCAGTTTGCCTCTACGTTATTTCTAAATACCCTGGCGTCTTCTGCGGAAAGATAAATAAGCTGGTTGGACACAACTCCAGCCTCAACTCGTTTACCAATTTTTTTTAACAATTCCTGTCTTGCCACATATTCCGCATCAGCATTTATTTCTTTCATAACCATATTATAGACCTCCTTTAATAACTTTAAAATTACTAATGCACAATTCATACCCCGGCCTCTGCACCAGGCATTCTTCAAACTTTTTCTTAGCCTCTTCCTTTTTTCGCGTCCAAGAGTAATAAAGCCCCCAATTATTTAGTAGTTCTGGATACTTTGGAAATATTTCATTAGCTTTCTCCATATATTTTTTGGCATTCTCTAAATCATTTTTCATCAGATATATCGCCGCTTTATTACTCTGCGCCATCACACTTTCTGTCGCTACCCCACCATCATGCAAAAAAAGTCTCTCTTGAGACAACCAATCCAGATTTCTCACAAATGTCCTCCCCACGTAAATCATAAGTACAGCAAACAACAACATCATTCCGAACTTGATCCGGAATCCAGAAGTTATTTTAAGCACTTTAAATTTGTCATTACCTTCAATACCTTCAATACCTTCAAGGAGTCTCCTTGAAGATTTTCTTTGCACCACTTTTCCTAAGCCAAAATTGCTCAATTTCTTCGCAGAAGAAAATTTTAGTCGAGTACCGAGATAACCGTCTGTCGCAGGAACAGACGAATTATCAGTGTCCAACAAAGAACGTGGCTGAAGAGAAAACACAAACAAGAAAACAGCTCCCAAGCTCGGCAAAAACCAAAGTCTCTCACCAAAAATCGTCCCTATTGGAAACAAAATATTTCCTGTAATTAGTATTGGCCCCCAAAGCAACATCATTCCAACAACACTCAGCACCTTCAAGGAGTCTCCTTGAAGGTTTGTATTTGTAGTCTTTGTCATTCCGAGCTCCCGCCTGCAGGAGCTAGTAAGCTTCAGCACTTGCGAGCAGGTGACCCTAAATCTATATAAATAGATACCACTAAAAACAACCATCAATATCCCCATCACTACTCTCCAGTCAGTCCATTTATCAACTAACTTTATCTGATTATAAGAATAGTCGTAGCTGAGATTTAGAGGAAAAATCACCTTCCCAACACCGAACGGAATCAAAGCGATCCCGTTCATCATTCTTTTTTCTGCACCCACAAACTTCAATGGATTTTCCACTTTTGTGGCTCTAGTTTCCACCCCACCACTACCCAGTACCAATAGTCGCATCATTACAAATCCCACCAAAGCCATCATTACAAGTACCACCGCAGCAATTTTCTCACTCTTAATATCACCATTCCACTTCTTGTGATTCCGGGTCGTAGAGTCGCCTGGGAGACCTTGGTCAGGAATCCATCCGGAAATACCAAGATCAATTCCTCTGATTCCTATCAAATAAATTAGTATTGGCACTCCCACCACAGCAGTCTCCTTAGAAAGCATTGCTAGTAGTAAAAATACTGCACTCAGATCCCATCTATTTTTAAAGTTTTCTAGCATCGCCAAAAGCAGAAACCCCAAAGACAATATTTCAGCCCTCCCCACAATATTATTTACCACTTCTGTATGTATCGGCAAAACTAGAAACACCATCGCTCCCCAAAACGCCAAATCCTTCCGCCACCCTTCATTACGAATCTCATTCATGATTTTGTCATGCCGGACTTGATCCGGCATCCAGTCTTTCATAATATCGTCATTGCGAGTCTCGGTATTCCGAGATATGGCAATACAGGCCTTACCAAATTTCTTCATCACTATATAAACCAACCAACACACCCACGCATACAGAAGTACATTCCCAAGCCGAAACCCCCAAGCATTTTTTCCGGTCACCAGCGCATTCGCATAAAAACTAAAACTCGTTACCGGTCGATAAATCGATTTTTCATTTTCCTGATAGTAGTAAGGTCTTGTCCATACTTGCACCAAACTTTTTACCGTCCCTATTTCTGGGTCACCAGCAATTACTTTCACATCATCTTGGACAAATCCACCGAAAATACTCACAAAATACAAAGCAAAAACCGACAAAAAAATTATCCAACCCTTCATCCCTCAATTGTAAATTAAATACTCTGCTTCTTTGTAGCTTCTTTTATTCTGAATTCGCTTTGACCTTCCTTCTTTTCTTTTTGAGCCAATTTAGATTTATTCATAATATCCAGCTTCACCTGTTGTTTGGATTTCTGGAATTGATTGTGATATTCCAGATTGATTACCTTACTCTTATGTAACATTCCTCAGTGTATCATATCTCACCGAGGCATCCCGCTACCACCTTCGATATTTTTTGCGGCATCTCTCATATCTTTCATTTTTTGTTCGTCTACTTTTCCTGCTTGTTCTGCTCGATTATGCGCAGCATCTTCCCTTAATTTTTTCTCCCAAGGGCTTAAATCATTTAACGACGCCATTCTTTCCTCATTTTCCTTACGCAATTGAATAGGTTCTTTTACAGTCATACAAAAATTCTACGACAAAACACATCAATAAACAAATTTATTTACCTTCTTCCTTCCGGACTGTATCCAGGTATAGCCTCAACACTGACACTTTTACCTTCTTTTCTAAGTTGTGCATCAACACCTATTTGATTTTCTCTATCTAGCGCCCGTCTTTCTCGCACAGCAGCAGCATCTTCCCTTAATTTTTTCTCCCAAGGGCTTAAATCATTTAACGACGCCATTCTTTCTGCATTTTCCTTACGCAATTGAATAGGTCCTTTTACAGTCATAAAAAAATTCTACAACAAATCACATCACCATTGCAACCCCTCAATCTAACATCTGAAATTTAATAACTGAAAACGGAGAATTACCCCACCACCCCCCCCACCTTCATAATCAGAGTCATTATCATTCCCGATCGTAGAGTCGCCCAGGAGACCCTGATCAGGAATCTATATAAATAAGTTCAACTTACTCCACCATCTTCCCTGCCACATTCACATCCGGAAAAGCTTTTTCAAACCATTTGAATTGTGCCGTTCGGTTCACCTCAAATATTCTCCATTGTTGAGAACCTTCATCCCACGCCACATCCAATCCGGCAAAATCAGCCTTAAGCACTTTTACAGCTTCCAAGCTCAGATTTCTGAGTTCCTCCATCTGCTCTTTACTGAATCTCGGCTTTATTTTAGACAGTTCTTCTTGATGTGCCAGCACTTGAAATCTATCCTTCTGCCTATGTTTCATCATCCCCAAAATTTCGCCATTCAAAACCAACACTCTATACCACCTGCGCACTTTCAATACCGGCTGGATGAGCACATCTCCTTCACTGTATTTTTGCGATAATTTTATTAGTCTATCCATCGTCTCAGCCAATTTTACATTTTTTCCATGGGAGCCAAATCTTGCTTTCACCATCACAGGAACAAAATCTCCTTTGCGCTTGGACAATATCTCAAAATACCTTTTCCACCTTCGAACACCTCTGAAAGATACAAACGGAATTACAGGCAAACCAGCTTCAGCCAGAAGTATTCCCTGCTCTAACTTTCCCATCAAAGGAAAATACTTAAAACTTTCCCCGTTTATCACTTTTGTATCTTTTCTTTTGCTGTCTTGGGCTCTTGATTCCTTGAGTTCTTGATCGCGGGTCTGTTCCACATACTCCAAAATTACTGACTTCACTCCCAACATACTGTCTCCACCCCTCTTGGTCGCAGCCCTGGGAATTATCAGGTCATATTCATCCAATTTTTTTCCTGTCCCCAAATCTACAATTGGTTTTCCAAACTTACTCACACCAATTCTCACATGTTCATAGTTCACCTTATCCACTTCATATCCCAAACTACCAGCCTCCTCAGCCAGTCTCCTTGGTTCGTACTCTCCTCTAAATCTAGTCAGTATTAATATCTTTTTCATAATTTAAAAATTTAAATCCACAGCACTTGTCCAATTTTGAAAAGATCGCGCAAAGCGAAAAAGCATGGTTTTCTTTGTACCCAAAGAAATTTTTCGCTGATAGACAGGCTGCATTTTGCGCTGGCAAAATGGCATGCCGTTTTTCAAAATGGATAAGTGCGGGAGGATTTGATTTATTATCATCTTAAAAACTTCTCAACACAGTATTCTAATATTGCCTTAGCCGCATTTACCTTTGTTCTTTTTTCAAACACTTTAAACTGAGGAGCTTCATTTACTTCGATTATGTAAATCTTTCCTGTCTTAATATCTCTAACCAAGTCGGTCCCCGCCACTTCCACCCCAAGTACCCTGGACGCTCTCTCAGCAGTTTCGACAACATCGGCTGGAATCTCAATTGCCACTGATTTTCCCTGACTTTTGTTTAAAATCAATTTTTCCTCCTTTACTTGTCTTTTAAATCCACCAATGCATTTATATCCAACAGTCATTACTCTAAAGTCTCCATCATTTCGAATATATTCCTGAACAAGAAATCCCCTAAATATGGGTGTTTTTTTATTTTCAGACTTTGCTTTTTCTTTTCTGTTTTCCAAAACATGTTTTAGCTTGTCAAGATCAGACAACTCTCTGACCCAAAAAGTACCCATACCATGTCTTCCACCCGCCGACAGTTTTACCACTGCTGGAAGTTCCCAGGTTTTCAATTCTTTTTCTAAATCCCTAAAGCTTTCCACATATGAGGACTTAGGATAAAGCACCCCGGCATCTACAAGCTGCCAAGTCATCACCGATTTAAATCTTCGTAGAGGGCCCTCGGTTTTTAGATACTCATCAACCACGGAAACATCATGCCTTTTTGCGTAGAGTTGTAGTAGTTTGCTCCATTCAAGTTCAGATCCGACAGAACGAAAGTACCAGCCATCAAAGTCCTTCATATCAACCTTTCCAATCATTATTTTATCTTCCACTACTCTCAGTTTCCTGTACTTCACAGAAACCAGTTCGACCCCAAGAGCCGAAGCTTCCTCTTGAAACCTTTTTTCGCTCTCATCAAACGTAAGCCTGTGTAGATATGCTATCTTCATAGAAGCTATTTTACCTCACAAATCGCAAAAAACTCCATCTTAAGGCGGGGTGTTGGATACAAACAGTACTGAGGTTATATCCCAAAAGGCTATTTCCCCCCGGAAGATATTCCATTGCCCTATCCTCTGCGCACTTAACATCAACTATCAATCCCCCATTCCGCACCAACTGACAATACTGATTCCAAACTTTACCTTTATAAGGATTAATTGCATTAACTTGAGAAGTTTTAATCTTTTCTTTAGGTTCTTTCTCCCACTCTGGTGCAGTGTTCTTCGAAATTTTCTGTTTTTCTAGCGACAAAGTTGGAGTAGATTTCACCTGAACGAACTTTTTTGTTTTGGATGAGGCAGGTGAGCACGCAACAAGTATTAGTAAAAGTGCAAAAATCACAAAGAACCATTTTTTACCCATTTAGCCTCTTCGATAATTTCAAAGTTGTGCTGAGATATTATCTCATAATTTATTTTCTCGTTCGAACCAGTCCAGGATCCACCACAAACTCTTTCAAATCTCTTCTACCTATTAATAACTGTCGTCTTAAATTTTTTCGATCAGTTACATTAGCTCTAGTCTTAATCATTCTCCCCTTAAGTTTTATCGTTAAAGCAATCAAAGTTCTTTCCTCGATACCTAGAGAATTTTTAACTTTCTTAGTCCACAGCACATTATCAGGCTTAAGCAAACCCAGCTCTTTTGCAGTATCAAAATCAATTGAGGTGCTCCTGGCTCCTGTATCAATTTTAGCCTTAATCTCAACCATCTTTTTCTTATTATTTTTCACACTTACATTCTCAAAAATTCCGATTACTGGTTTTTCTTCTCCCGTAAATCGCACACGGCTGGCAAACTTGCTGGCAAATAAGGCTTTTCCTATTCTCACCCCCTTCATCGCATCATCAACATCCAAACCTTCGACTCTTTCCAGCCTCCTTCTCAGTCCGGACATATTAGCAAGTTGGATAGAAAGTCCCGGTTGATCATTTAACTCCAGAACCACAGGACCCTTTTCTTCATCTATCAGCATGTCTACCGAAAGATAATTAAGTTTCGACACCATCTGGGTTTCCACAGCCATCCTCAATATTTGATTCCAATATGGAACAGCAATTCCATTTACCTTAATGTTGGTATCGGGAAAAAATCTTATCGCCTGATTTTTATAAACGCCGTGTGTAGTAATTCCGGTCGCCATATCAATCCCTAAGCCAATTGCTCCCTGATGTAGGTTCGCTTTACCATTACTCTCATCAGTCGGAAGTCTTAGCATCGCCATCACAGGTATTTTGTTATAAACGATTACTCGAATATCAGGAGCACCACCCACAGCCAACTTCTTGAATTTAGGGTGAATCTTAATTCTCTCTTCAATCATGGCTTTATCAGGCAAATTATTGTGAGAAAATTTCCCTTCGGCAATATCCATAGAATGTAGAATTAAATCATCAGCAGTCAAATACTTTCCATCTACCGTCAGATATTTACCCTTTTCCTTTGAAGCCTTTTTTATTAAGAGAATGCCTTGCCCTCCAAATCCTTGAACTGGTTTAATAACAAAACCGTCATATAGCTTATTCCAGTTAAATTCTCTAGCTTCAACTGAATTATGAATAATTCCCAAAAGTCTAGGGTGACCCACGCCAACCTTCTTAAGCATTCTTTTAGTCAAAAGCTTATCATCCGCTCTATTTCTTGCAGCTTTCTTATTGAAAACAAGATAGTCAGCAGAACGCGAATTTAGTCCCAATATGTCGGTTATTTTAGGCATTTTATTTCATTGCAATCTCCGATATGGTCGGGAATATGCACAATTTTGTCGTTATTTATTTAACAGCTTGCGGAATCTCCAAATCTCTGAGAGTCTTAATCCTTTATATTTTCCAATCAATATATCCATAACTAGTATTGTTATTACGGATATTTCCGGTTGGAGTAGGACAAGAGACTGAACCCATGGGGCACTCATCAGTTTATAGGCAATTAGAGCCACGATAACTGTTTCGGTTGTCATCGATATAGATGTACTCAAGTTTCTTGTTATTCTTGCTTCTATAAAAGTTTCAGCCAAAAGTACAAAGATAAGAATGGGGAAAATTCCAACCGTCATTAATCTATCAAGCCCAATCATAGGAGACATTATTAGCAATCCAAGTACAGATAAGGAGACAAACCAGATCAGAATCGAAAGTTTAGGTAAATAAGGTACCTTTATTTTCTTAATCAAAGTTCTTCCAAATACAGCCGAAAGTAGAACAAACGATAAAAGTACCAGCCCAACGACTCCACCAGTAGAAATAAAGGCTACGGATAATAACGCAGGAACTATCATTCCAAACCCACTTACACCTACGATCTGTCTTGAAAAAGATACAAGAGCAGCAACTAGCGGAAACAAAAAGAGCAAAACTAGCGTATTTGGAGAAACACCTTCAGAAACAGCTTTTCGAATAGCTAACTTCAATGTGTTGGCAAACCACCAACCGGACACTTCCTGAGACTTCATTAGTGTCACCAGCCTATCACCCTCTTCTTTGGGTACAGTTAGGTCAACCTCTATGGGTGTTGGTTGAGCAGAAACCGTAGCTACCGACACCACTTCTGGTTCAGCTTGCTTTTCCACGGCAAAAACCCCCACAGAAAGGCCTAAAAATAAAAATGTTGCCAGAATCATCGCTACTTTTTTCATGTTCCACATTTTACCTCATAATAGTCAACACTTCCACCACCCTAGGCAGGGTTTTGCCAAAACACTGTTTTTAGTGCCTACAAACCAATCAAGCAAAAACCCCAACAAGTGGGGTTTTTACCTATTCAACCTACAAATCTCTTATTGAGCTTGTGCAAACATGTCATCATGCATTTCCCAAAACTTACCTTGCTCTCCTGCACACAGAGCTGCTTCAGCTGCTTTTTGTGCATTTGCGTGGAAAGATAGAGGGAAACTTTTGTATTCCAAGCTTATTTTGCCTTTGTATTTCTCCATTATCGCTGTGACAGTTGGAAAAGCTCGTTCACAGAAAGGACACTCAAAGTCGGTAAACTCAACGATTTTGATCTTGGCATTCTTTTCACCTGAGACATAACTATTGGTCAAGTTAAGTTTTACCCTGGTACCTGCTTCACCCAAAGCAGCTGCTGCCTTGTCTCCAGTTCCATCTTTAAGTTCAGCGTCAATAACACTTTCGAAAGATGATTGTGGTTGAGCACCAACTAGCATTACACCATTAATAAAGAATGTCGGTGTTCCCGTTACACCCAGTGTCGTTCCTTCTTGGAGTTCGGCTGCAACTCTAGCTGCTTGAGCTCCTCCATCTAAACATTGATCAAATTTTTTACCATCTACTCCAAATTTTCTGGCGCGTACCTTCAAACTAGCCAAGTCCAACTTTCTTTCAGGTGCTGCATTCGGATCAGCAACAGCGGGGGCAGTCACTGCCGTACCGGCAACATTCTTAAGACCTTCTACTTGAGATGAAAGCCTCCCAATATAAAACGATGCCACTATTAATAGTATGAACATTACTGGAGTGTAATAAGAAGAAAGATCTTTCTTGCTTGTTCTTGTCACTCCAGTCATCAATGTTTCGGGCCTTGTGACGCGGGCCCTTGTGTTTGTTTTTTTAACAGATTTTTTAACCATAGTGAAATGATACCAGACTATTCTGAAAATTGAAGTTTTCTATCGCTTTTTAGAAGAACTTCTTCCTGAGGCAAAAATTATCCAATCACAAAGTTAATAGTTTTTCTGGGAATATAAATAATATTCTTAATCTCTCCAGCCAGAAAATACTTTTCCAGCTTTTCAACTTCTTTAACTTTCTCGACGACAGCCTCCTCTTTTGTATCCGGTTCTACCTCTACTGTCCCCCTCATCTTTCCATTTATCTGAACCGATAGAGTAACGATATCATTTACTAGGTATTTTTCATCATAAACCGGGAATTTTTGTGAATGAACACTAAATTCTCCACCAAGGTGGTTCCACAGCTCTTCGGTTACAAAAGGTGCAAATGGTGCCAGGATTTTTAGTATATTCCCCAAGTCTTCATCACAAACCTCTGCCTCAATCCTAAGTAATCCATTTGTAGTTTCCATTAGTTTTGCTATGACCGTATTGAATTTAAACTGTGACATGTCATCCCCACTATTCTTAATCAGTTTATGAATTAATCGGAGACTTTCCAAATCTGTTGCTGCGTGTTTTCCCACATTCTCAATTACCAGTCTAAATACTTTTTCGATAAATCTTCGAACTCCTACCAGGGACCTCTCATTCCATGCCATCGTTGCATCAAATGGCCCCATGAACATCAAATAAGCTCTCAGCGAATCTGCTCCATACTTCTCCACAAATTCTTCTGGAACAATTACGTTTCCCCTACTCTTACTCATTCTATTTCCATCAGGACCAAGTATTACTCCATGAGACAATCTTTTTTTATATGGTTCTGGATATTTTTTTGGTACGGCACCAATATCCCACAAAAACTGATATATAAAACGAGAATAAAGCAGATGTAGGGTAGTGTGCTCGTCCCCGCCAAAGTATACGTCCACTGGTAACCAATAATCCATTTTCGGCATATCTGCCAAGACTTCACTATTTTTTGGGTCACAGTATCTTATATAGTACCAGTCGCTGCCAGCCCAATTTGGCATAGTGTCGGTTTCTCTTTTAGCCTTTCCTCTGCATTTAGGACATGTTGTATCCACCCACTCATGAATAGTGGCTAATGGTGACTCACCTGTATCGGTCGGCTGATATTTTTCAACATCTGGCAATATCACCGGGAGATCTGCTTCTGGGACAGGAACCCAACCGTCTTTTTCACAAAAAATCATCGGAATTGGCTCTCCCCAATAGTGCTGTCTACTAAAAATCCAATCTCTCAAGTGATACTCAACTTTTTTCGTCGCCCACCCGCTTTCCTTCATCCATTCGCTCATAGCCTCAAAGGCTTGCTCTCTTGCTTTCATTCCATTAAACTTTCCCGAGTTGATCATTAAGCCATCTTCGATTACTTCTTCAAAGTTATTTATTTTGTAGTCTGGATTGTCTACGGGAACCTCCACTTGAATCATTTCTAAGTTATATTTTTTTGCAAACATAAAATCTCTCTTATCGTGTGGAGCTACTCCCATTACAGCCCCAGTTCCAAAATTTGCAAGCACATAATCACCTACCCAAATTGGTATTAGTTTTTTGCTTACTGGATTCTCTGCATATGATCCGGTGAATACTCCGGTTTTTTCAGAGACTCCACTCGTCCTATCAAACTCGCTTTTATTTTTAGATAATTCGACATACTCCATCACAATATCCTTGTTCTCTGGTTTTATCATTTTTTCTAACCCGGAATACTCTGGAGACACCACTAGCCATGTCACCCCAAAAATAGTTTCAGGGAATTTAGTAAAGCACTGAATGATATTTTCAGAATTTTCGACTTTAAAATCGACAACCAAACCCTCTTTCTTTCCAATCCAATTTATCTGAGCTGCTTTTATTTTATTTTCAAATTCTGTGTTTTTAAGTCCTTCTATCAACCTATCTCCATATAGTGGCATTTTTAATACCCATTGAGAAATATTTTTCTTCTCTGTAACAGCCCCACACCTTTCGCACTTTCCGTCAATTACCTCTTCATTAGCTAAACCAATCTTATCTTTCGGGCACCAATTTATTGGCATTTCTTGCTTTTCGGCCAATCCTTTTTCAAATAATTTTACAAATATCCACTGTGTCCACCTATAATAGTCGGGGTCCGTTGTATCTACTTCTCTGTCCCAGTCAAAAGAGAATCCCAACTTCTTCATCTGATCCTTAAAGTTATCAGTTACCTCTTTTGTAATTTCCTTAGGATTCCGACCGGTCCTAATTGCATAATTTTCAGTAGGCAAACCAAAAGCATCCCAACCCATAGGAAACATCACATTTTTTCCTAGCATCCTTTGAAATCGCGCATAAACATCAGCTGCTGTCATAGAAAAAGCATGGCCCACATGAAGTCCAGACCCGGACGGATATGGAAACTCAGTCAGCATGTAAAACTTTTCCTTTGAAGTCTCAAAGTCTAGACCCTTGTAACCGTCAAAACCTTCATATTTATCAATCCATTTTTTCTCAATTTCCTTAAAATCATAGCTAGTCATACGCATAATTTTATCACCAAACAGATATAATTAACTCAATGTATATCGAAGTCTCAGGTATCAAAACACATTACTTGGAAATTAACCCCAGAGCAGAACACCCCCTGGTACTACTGCACGGATGGAAATCTTCAGCCAGATACTGGAAATCTTTTTCCAAACTACTTCCTTCCTTTGTTCGGATAATATTACTAGATCTACCGGGTTTTGGAACTACCCAAGCCTTTCAGGAGACTCCAAATATTCCACACTTCACAGAATTCATAAATCAATTTACTCAAAACTTAGGTCTCAAGAAATTCATCATTGCCGGACACTCTTTTGGAGGTCTTTTAGCTATGGATTACGTAATCAAGAACCCAAAAAAAATCATATCCCTAATAGTTGTCGCTCCAGCAGTAGTCAAAGAAAAACCGAGTCAAGCAAAAATGAAAATTCGTTTTGCTGAGATTGCCAGACCCATATTTTCAATAATTCCTAATAATCACTTTGAAAAATACTTAGGCTGGTATACACCTAGAGATTACAAACATGCAAATGAATACCAACAAACAATTCTCAAAAAAATAGTTTTATACGACCTAAAGCCCTTACTATCCAAAATTATGGTACCCACCGATATCATCTGGGGCAAAGAGGACTTTGTTGTCCCAAATATCGGAGAATATCTTCGAAAAAAGATTAGCAACAGCCATCTTCATATCATAAACGGATCTGGGCATCTCAGTTTCTTAACTCACCCGAAAGAGCTTGCGAGCATGTTCAATCAAGCTATTTGTAAACAACTACAAATTCAAGACGAGAAACCACCAGATTAATCATCCACTCTTTCAATAATTGCACCGAGACTAGTATAAGTTTCAAAGACATTTGGATATCTTCTTCGAAGAATATCTACACCGTGTATTTCTGTGGTTACCGGATCCGCTAGAGCGGCAATAAAGATTGCCTTACAGGCCTGAATTACACTAGGGGACACCACCACTCCACCCTTGAACATTACGGGACCGGTCACGATTACTCTTTCCGGGTCAGACACAAAAATGTCTGCCCCCAAATTATTTAATTCTCGAATAAATTCAAATCCCGACTCATACATCCAGTTCTTAAGTAACAATCTCCCCTTGGTCTTACTAGCCAGAACAGCCATTACCGGAATCGCGTCCACCGGAAAGCCTGGCCAAGGTCTGGGGTAAAGTTTTGGTAGGCCGGGTGCCGCCAACGGCACTCCTGAATTTAAAGTATCAATTTCCAACTCCCCTTTTCTACTAACAACCAGATCCATCTCATCTCTTTCAACTTTTACGTTAAATATTTCAAACCAATTTATCATGCCATTTACGATTTCCGGTACATTGGCTCCCTTGATTCTCACTTTTCCATCCGTTACAGCAGCAGCCACCATCAGTCCAGCAATATCTATAAAGTCTGGCCCCGGTTTATAAGTTGCTCCTTTAAGGATTTTTTTTCCACGAATTCTTACCTTGTTTGAACTTATCCCTTCTACTTCGGCTCCCATCTCCTGAAGCATACGTAACAACTCATTTACATGTGGTTCACAAGCCGCATCGGTAATTACAAATTCTGCCCCTGTGCCGGCAGCATACATCATTAGGTTTTCTGAGGCAGTTACACTGGCCTCCAATTGCCAAACATCATAAGATTTTGCCGGTTTTTTTGGCGTCGTAAACTTTACAAAACCATCGACATATTTAAACTCCACTCCCGCTTTTTTAAAGGAGTCCAAGTGAGCAGAAATAGATCGCATTCCTAAATCACATCCACCGGGCAATGGAATTTCTGCAACCCCAAAGCGAGCCAACAGTGGTCCGGCAAACATTAGAGACGCTCTAAACTGACCTCCCAATTCTTGATCAACTTTATGCTTTTTTACCTCTCCACAATTTATCTTTATTTCTCCGGCTACACTCTGATCAACTTCGGCCCCCAACAATTTCAATATTTGCAGTATCTTAGCAACATCGCTTGTCCCCGGCACATTTTTATACGTCACCGTTTCATTGGTTAAGATGGAAGCGGGAAGTACAGCCACCAGAGAATTTTTATTTGGTATAGGCGTGACGGTTCCTTCTAATTTTCGGCCTCCTGTTATTCTAAGTACTCCATTCATCTAATTTAATTAATCGAATTAATAATTAAAGTCTCCTAAATATACTATCTCGTCTGCCAATTCTACTCCCACTGTCTCCCTTGCACGCTTGACGATTTCATTTCTTAAAGCAAAATAGTCCTTTGCTGTTGCTTTACCTTTATTTATTATAAAGTTGTGATGATCCACTGAAATTGCCGCGCCACCTACTTTGTAACCCGTCATGTTTAATACATGCTCTATTACATATCCGACAGATGTAGTTGGATATCCAAGTACTTCTCGGTCTTCATTTGAAATATTTTTGAAAGTACAACCCGCAGAATTTACTGGTTGTATAGATTTTCTTTTTCTCCATTCATCAGCCACAAATTTTGCTTTTTCAGCATCTCCTCTTTTCAGATTAAGAATCACCTCCAAAACAATTTCCCCGGTTCTATGAATTCTAGACTTATCATACTCAAACTTCATACTCTTAGCAGGTATTTTTACAACATCGCCCTGATTTGTTAGTACAACTACAGCAGAAACAATCTCAGAGAAAACATGGCTCCCACCGTGAATATTGTTAAAAACAGCTCCGCCCAGAGTTCCTGGAATTCTGGCATACCACTGCAATCCGGTTATTCCCCGTTCCAATAGCTGCACCATTGCCATCTGAAGATTTACACCACTATCAATTATTACTTCCACGTCTGGATACTTGGACTCATCATAATTTAAGTCGTCGAAGTCATATTTCATTGTTCCTTTGTGGCTTCCGATCCATCTAGCCTCACTATAGATTCCATCTCGAATTTGATTCAAGAGTTTACCTAAAAATTTTGGATTTCTTTTTTTATCCACAATCTCAATTTTTCCATCTTTATTCCGAACTACCAAACCTCGAATACCCAAATCCGACACCAAAATATTACTACCGCTTCCAATCACAGTCACTGGAACACCAAAAGTTCTAGCAAGTCTTACCGCCTTAATCAGTTCTCCGGAGTTTGTTGCTTCATAAAAATAATCAGCCGGCCCACCAATCCTCAAAGTTGTGTGTGAGGACAAGGGCTCATTTATCTTGACCCTTTCCTCGCCCAAACTTTTAATTAACCCTTCTACATTAATCAAGCATAATAATTCTATCACCAGACGTATCAGCATACCTCATTGGGTTATAATCAATCTTAATGGAACGCACACTAGTTACCGAAACAATCAACAAAGTAGGCCAAACAGTTACTCTCAAGGGTTGGGTTAACACCAAACGCGATCACAGCAAAATTGTTTTTATAGACCTTCGAGATCGAACTGGTCTAATTCAAATAGTTGGTACAGGTGAGCTTCTTGGTTCACTTAAGCTGGAAGAAGTTGTTAGCATTGAAGGCCTCGTAAAGGCCAGGCCCGAAAGACTCATTAATCCAAATATAGTCACTGGTACCGTAGAAATGGAAGCCACAAAACTTACTGTCCTCTCCAGATCATCTGAACTACCTCTCGACATGGGCAAGCCATCACTCGATGTTGAGCTCTCGATCCTCCTAGACAATCGCTCACTTTCTCTTCGTCACCCAAAGATTCAAGCCATCTTCAAAGTTCAAGCCGTCATTATCGATGCCTTTCGAAAAGCTCTGGTAGCAAAAGACTTCTTAGAATTCCAATCTCCTTCAATTATCAATGCTGTTCCTGAAGGTGGCGCAGAAGTATTCAAAGTCAAGTATTTTGATCACGAAGCCTATCTTTCTCAAAGTCCTCAGCTATACAAGTCCCTCTTGACTACCGCTTTTGAAAGAGTCTTTAGTGTCAATAAAATCTTTCGTGCCGAACCATCGACTACCACCAGGCACCTCACTGAAGCAACTAGCTTAGACGCAGAGTTTAACTTTATCGAGTCATGGGAAGACGTCTTAGATCTGGAAGAGTATGTCGTAAGATATATTTTTAAGGAGGTTGAAGAAAAATGCCAAAAAGAACTTTCACTTTTCGAAGCCACCATTCCCCTCATGTCCGAAAAATTTCCAATACTAAAGTTACGAGATGCTCAGGAAATAATTTTCAAAAGAACAGGAAGAGATTGTCGAAAAGAAAAAGATCTGGCACCTGAAGACGAACGTGAAATCTGCGCATGGGCAAAAGAAGAAAAAGGTTCTGACCTGGTCTTCGTCTCTCATTTTCTTACCAAGAACAAACCCTTCTACTGTTACCCTGACCCTTCAGATCCGGAATATGCTTTAAGTGTTGATCTGCTCTGTCGAGGAGTTGAGTGGTCTTCGGGTGGTCAACGTCTGAACGACTACGAAAGCATCCTTAAAAATGTTAAAGGGTGGGGACTAAAAGAAGAAGAGGTCACTCTTTACTTACAAGCATTCAAATATGGCTCACCGGCTCTTGGTGGCTTTGCTCTTGGCGCTGAACGTATGACAATGTACATCTTGGGCCTAAAGAATGTTAGAGAAGCTTCTATGTTTCCTAGAGACATGGAACGTATCGACATCCGCCTCTCCACCATAAAGTAGTAGTCACTGTCATTCCCGACCTGATCGGGAATCTATATAAATAAACTCAACGAAAAAATGCCAAACCCAACCAAACCAGTCACCCTAGAAAAAATTATCTCTCTCGCCAAGCGTCGCGGGTTTGTTTACCCCTCCTCTGAAATCTATGGTGGCTTCGCCGCTATCTACGACTTCGGTCCTTATGGTGTTGAACTAGAAAAAAACGTCAAAGATTTTTGGTGGAAGTTTATGGTTCAGACAAGAGAAGACATTGTTGGTTTAGATTCTTCTATTTTCATGTCTCCCAAAATTTGGGAAGCCAGTGGACATGTTAGTGGTTTTTCCGACCCTTTGGTCGAATGCAAGCAGTGCCACTCGCGCACCAGAGTCGATAAAATACTAAATGAAATCGGTATCGAAGCAGATGAAAAAATGTCTATCGATGAGATTGACAAGCTGTTTAAAGAAAACAGTTCCAAAATTAAATGTCCAGACTGTGGTAAAAACAACTTTACAGATGCCAAGAACTTTAATCTTCTGGTCAAGTCCAATCTTGGTAACTTTTCGGGCGACGTAAACGAAAATCCCTCATATCTTCGTGGCGAAACCTGCCAAGGTATTTACGTTAACTTCAAAAGTGTCCTAGACAGTTCTCGTGTCAAAATTCCATTTGGTATTGCCCAAGTTGGCAAGGCTTTTAGAAACGAGATAACAGCCCGAAAATTCATCTTCAGAACCAGAGAGTTCGAACAGATGGAAATGCAGTACTTTACTCAGCCGGACGATGAAATGAATCAATACGAAAAGCTCAGAGAAAATCGTTGGGAGTACTATAAAGCACTTGGGATTAAAGAAGAGAATCTCAAATGGCACAAACACGAAAATTTAGTCTTCTATGCCAAAGAAGCCTACGACATCGAATATCAGTATCCTTGGGGATTTGACGAACTTGAAGGTGTTCATGCCAGAGGTGACTACGACCTTACTCAGCACTCAAAATTCTCGGGAACAGATCTTTCCTATCTGGACCCCGCAACCAACACCAAGTACATGCCTCATATAATTGAGTCATCTGTCGGAGTAGGTCGAACAGTTTTTGCTCTTCTTTGTGATGCTTACACCGAAGAAGAAGTCAACGGAGAAGTTAGAACCGTCCTCAAATTCCCAAAGCACTTATCCCCAGTAAAAGTAGCTGTCTTCCCTTTACTTAGAAATAAACCGGAGCTCGTTGCCAAAGCCAAAGAAATCTTTGATTCTCTAAAGTGGGACTACACTTGCGAATTTGACGACTCGGGAAACATCGGCAAACGATATCGCCGACAAGACGAAATAGGTACCCCTTACTGTGTCACCATCGACTTTGATACTCTTACAGACAACAGCATCACTGTCCGAGACCGCGATACCATGACCCAAGAAAGAATTAACATCAAAGATCTAAAAGACTTCCTCCAAAAGAATCTTCAATAATTTCATCTTTTTTAAGATCTGTTGTATTGCAAAACAATATGTGATAGATTGTGCTTATGCAAATAGGCAATATTTTGTGCCACCACCATTTAATTAATATTTTTTAGATCTAGTGCCCATGGGCACTTTTTTATATATGCATATCATAGACAGAAAACCAATTACAGCCAAAAAAGTTGTTGATATTTCAAGAAACTTCAATAAAGTTAAAATATCAAAAGCAGTAACAAAAAAAATCAACGCCGGAAGGAAAATTGTTGATGATGCTGTCAAGAATAAGAAAGTCATATATGGAATCACTACAGGGTTTGGAGCGTTTAAAGACATTGTCATTGATGGAGATAAAACCGCCAAACTACAAGAAAATCTAATTTTATCTCATGCAACTGGTGTTGGAGATTATCTTCCCACAGAAACAGTTAGAGGAATCATGTTTCTAATGGCCAACTATTTGTGCAAAGGTCATTCTGGAATAAGACTTTCTACAGTCAAAACTCTTGTCAAAATGCTAAACAGAGGAGTTCATCCCCTAGTCCCAGAAAAAGGATCTGTTGGCAGTAGCGGAGACTTGGCTCCATCGGCTCACGTGATTCTTGTTTTAATAGGAAAAGGAGAGGCTGAGTATAGAGGAGAAATCTTGTCAGGAAAGGAAGCATTAGCAAAAGCAAAAATAAATCCTGTAGTACTTCAATCCAAAGAAGGGTTAGCCTTAATCAATAACACTTCTACCATGACCTCCGTTGCAACTTCGGTTATATGCGATGCAAAAAAATTAATTTATTTAGCCGACCACATAGCGGCACTTTCTTTACAAGCACTAAGAGGCACTAAAAAAAGTTACGACAAAAGGATTAGTGACCTCAAACCACACAAGGGTCAAATAAAAACTGCCAAGAACCTAAGAAGAGCTCTCAAAAGAAGTACCTTTATCGATGACACCAGAATTCAGGAAGCTTACTCATTTAGATGTTTACCGCAAATTCACGGAGCAATCAGAGAGGCTTTTTATTATGTTAGCAAAGTTGTAAATACCGAAGTCAACAGCGTAACTGACAATCCTTTAATTTTTAATGGTGACAAACCCGAAGTAATATCCGGTGGTAATTTCCACGGGGAGCCAGTCGCAATAGCTATGGATACAGCAGGCATTGCCATTTCTGAAATAGGAAATGTTTCAGACAGAAGAATTGCTAGTCTTCTGGACCCTTCCACAAGCAATGGACTCCCGGCGTTTCTGGTTATAAAAGGGGGTTTAAATTCAGGCTTCATGATACCCCAATACACTACAGCGGCTTTAGCATCAGAAAATAAAATACTCGCCCACCCCGCTTCTGTTGACTCTATTCCAACCTCAGCTAACATTGAAGATCTCGTATCAATGGGAACTATTTCATCTAGAAAAGCAAGAGAGATACTGGAGAATGTCAAAAACATTCTTTCAATTGAACTGATAACTGCCTGCCAAGCAATAGATATCAGATTAATTAAAAATCCAAAACTAAAACTTAGTAAAAAAACCTCGATACTCTACAAAGAAGTACGGAAGATAGTTCCTTTCTTCGAAGAAGACAACATCTTCTATAAATACATCAAAGAAATCAACCAAAACTTAATCCCTTTCGCCGAAAAAATAAAGCCTTAATCAAGTATTTTTTTTAATACATTCCAGCAGTCATCGAGCCCATTTTAGCAATCATTAGATAATATTATCTGGATAAATTTTTCAGATATCCCCTCGGGAACATACTCTAACAGCTTCACATTTACACCATTTATTTTAGAAATGTTATTTAATATCCCTTTCTGATCAAAAACAAATTCTGGTTCTGTCCAAGAACATTTTCCACTGGAAGTCATTAATTCTTTAGTATTTTCGACTGCATCAATAAACACATCAAAAGACTTTTTGTCACCCAACCTTGTAATTGTCGTTAATATTTTATGAATAAATATTAAATCATACCTAACTCTCAGGGAATTTATTGAATCTACGGAAGTCACATTATAAAAAGCCGGTAAAGAATGTCCTAATTTATTTACTATACTTTCATACCTTTTTATTTCCTCTCTAGAAAATACCTCATTATTATTAAAACCCAAAGCTCTGTATTCAATAAAATTATTAATATATTCGCCCTTCTCATTAATATAATGACTAGCCATTTCCCTTATAAGATCTAAATTAGATTGATCAGGATCACAAACGGTAATACTTTTGGCAAACTCTGATAGCATAAAAACTTCAAGACCCATTTCTGGACCAATATCTAGTACGCTATTTATTTCTGATAGATTAAGATTGTTAAGTGATATCAGCTTGGACATGTAACCTCCGTGTGTTAAAGGATTATAAATCTTTCTTTTAAAATCTTTCTTGTCAACCCCCCACTTTAAATAAAATTTTTGGGACAAACCAGGATTATTATCGAAAACATTACAAAGTTTATCAATTGCAATCTTAAAATCAATCATGAGCCGTTATAATTCCAGTAGAACAATCAAATTCAATTATTTGCCCATTTTTTAATATCATCGAGCCCGTTCTAGTTCCAACAATGGCAGATTTCTCCAGCTCCCTGCATACAATAGCAATGTGGGATGTCACACCCCCTTCATCCGCAATTAAGCAAAGGGCTTTGTCTAGTATCAAGACAAAATCAGGAGTAGCGCTTTTGGTCACTACTATCTCTCCGTCCTGGACCAAATCAAAATCCTTGATAGAAAACACTAACCGCACCTTTCCAACCCCTTTTCCCTGAGAAACCCCTGTACCAGAGATAATCATGTTTTTGAAAAATTATAATATTCTAATGCTTTAATTTTTATTTCATCATACATCTCACTGTTATGCGACTCTATATATTTCAGTAAAAAAATTAACATGGCTTGTTTTTCGGATCCTGAAATTGTTATTGGAGTAAGCATTCTCAACAATTTTTTATTTTTTTTCATAAAATTTGTTTCCTTAATTATATTTAAAATATTGTTAGTAGAATCATATCTTCTATAGTTTTTATTCTTATTGATTAGTATATTTTTTGACCATGTCATAATGCCATTTAACTCTTGTAGCTTGTATACAGGGACTTCTTCAGGCGTAAGTTTTGGTAGAAAATCAATTCTTGTTGCTGTTTTGTTAGTCAATTTTTCTGCAATACTGATAGGCATGTATTTTGTATAGTTATAGAGTTGATTTGAGTAGCAGCATGATTCTAAAAGTATATCTTCTTCTATTTCAAATAGTCTTTTGTAATATTGAATAACTTGTTTCAAAGATTCACTATGTTTAACACCGGATTCTATTAATACCACCATCGGAATATATGCCACTTCTGATGAGGGAGTCTTCTCCAAGATGAGGATATTTCCCAAACCCTCAACTGCTCCTTCAAGGGTTGGAATATTCATTGACACTTTTAAAGTACTGAGTGATTCAATAGGATCCATGTATTCCTGCATTAGGTTTAAGCCTGCAAGGACAAGGGACAATATGGGGATTATTTCGCTGTTGTAAAATTCCACTTCAAATAACC
>CAYGCQ010000016.1:0-27121 GCA_964348455.1 uncultured Pseudomonadales bacterium | reverse complement strand
CCTTGGAAGTGATTTTGAAGTTTGGTTCTAACATTTTTTGTTAAATATAAATAATTGTTAAATGAATTATCTTGAGTAGAACTCAATAATAAGATTGGTTTTAATATCTGAGCCAATTTCGTCTCTAGTGGGCATTCGATCTATCTTGCCCTGAGTGCCGACTCGACTGAGCCACTTGGCCGGCTGATTTTTCTCGATGAGATTGGGAGCAACGAAGTCAAACTTGGCGGCGTGCTCAGGCAAAGAAATTACCATTCCAGGTTTGGTTTGAAATGAAGGAACGTCGACTTTTTTACCATTTACAAGTACATTTCCGTGAGTGACAAGTTGTCGAGCTAGAGATCTGGAAGTAACAAATCCCATGCGGAAACAAACGTTGTCTAAGCGGGATTCTAAGAGCTGAATTAATACTTCGGCTGTGTTGTCTTTGGCCTTGATAGCCTGCTCGTAGTACCCATGAAACTGACTTTCTAACACTGCATAGGTGCGCTTGGCTTTTTGTTTTTCTCGAAGCTGAGTTCCGTAACCAGAGATTCGACCACGGGCTCTTTTTTTACCATGCTGGCCAGGTACTTGAGCCCCTCTCTTTTCGATAGGACATTTAGGGGAAAAACAGCGTGCGCCTTTGAGATAAAGCTTGACGCCTTCTCTTCGACATAGTCTGCATTTTGGATCAATATATTTTGCCATTTTATGTATAGTTTAGTGATTATTAGACTCTTCGGTGTTTTTTTGGACGACAACCATTGTGAGGAATTGGGGTGGTGTCAGCCAACATGTTAATTTCTACACCGGAAGTTTTTAGAACTCGAAGAGCAGCATCTTTTCCTGGGCCAGGACCTTTTAGATAAGCGTCAACGCTGGTCATGCCAAGAGTTTTAGCTTTTCGTAGACCTTCTTCAATAATTGTCGTGGCTGCAAAAGGGGTAGAGCGCTTGGCACCTTTGAACCCGCAGGTACCGGCTGAACTCCAGCAGACAGTGTTTCCACCGGCGTCTGTGAAAGTAACATATGTAGTATTAAAAGTGGATTTGACGTACATCTTGCCCTGGCCACTTTTGAAATGAACAGCAGAAGACTTCTTGCTTTTGACAACTTTTGTTACTCTATTAGTCTTAACGGCTTTGGTGTTTGATTTTTTTTCTGGCATTTTATGTATTTGTTACTTCTTTGCTAGGGCAGCTTCTTTTGATACGGCACCAATGGTCTTTCTCTTCCCTTTACGGGTACGAGCGTTTGTCTTGGTTCTCTGACCTCTGACGGGGAGACCCATGGAGTGTCTGACGCCTCTATAAGCTTGAATTCGCTTTAGTGTTTCGATGTTGTCTCGGATAGATTTGCGGAGCTCTCCTTCGGTAGGGGTGGAGTTAATTACTAGCTGAATGCTTTTTAACTCTTCTCCTGTAAGATTCTTAGTGCGGGTGTTTGGATCGACCTTTGCTTTTTTTAGAATGTCTTTGGCAACCTTTGGCCCAATTCCGTAAATATAGGTTAGAGAAATGTCGATTTTCTTTTCGTTTGGAATGTCGATACCTGATAGTCTAGGCATATTTTATGTGTTTTATCCTTGGCGCTGCTTGTGGCGAGGTGTGATACAAATGACCAACACCTTGCCATGGCGTTTAATAATTTTGCAATTTTTGCAACGAGGCCTGACGGACGATTGAACCCGCATTCGTGTTTAAGTTTAATTAAATAATTGTTGTAGAGTGAAGCGGAATTAGTTCGATCTATATATTATCCTGCCTTTGTCCAGGTCGTATTCGCTCATTTCGAGCTTTACTTTATCCCCGGGCATTACGCGGATGCGATGTAATCGCATTCGCCCAGCAAGATGAGCTAAGATTTCTCTGCCGTCTTCAAGGGTCACCCGAAACTGAGTGTTGGGTAAGGCCTCGGAAACGACTCCGTTTACCTCTGTCATCTGATTTTTTGGCATATTGAGATGTGCAAACGGTATTGTACCAAACCTAGCTACAATTTGCTAGGGCAAGAGCAATACCTCTTTGTTTGGCAATTGTAACACAAAATAGCCATGGCTGTTTAAGTATAAAAAAGTCCGCCTTTTAGGCGGACTTCGCTGCAGACTCACAATGCAAGTACGAGATTGGATCGAGTCATAATTTGTAAATAGTTTTAGAAACGTCTGGCTCGAATTTGTGAACGTGTCCAAACCAAGAAAGAGTGACCTCGTCACCAAATGTAATAGAAACGTTCCTATTCAAGGCTAGAGCTAGCCTTGCGAGGTTGATTAATTGGGTTTGGGAAGCTCGGGAAATTGCCAAAATAGGTGTCCCACCTTGAGGAGAAGAGCTTCTGATAGCTTATTCCAGCCCTGAGAGCCGGCATCTTCATCCCAATTTAACAGGATGGGGTTAACAAACCATGCCGGAAGTTCTACTTCGTGGCGATAGATTATAGGAATAATTTTGTGCTGCTGCTGTGCAATTAGTGCAAAGGCGACAAGAGCATCATTCCCAAACAAAAACTGACTCGCTAGTATTATTACAGCCGGAGCCTCATCTATTAATTCATATCGTGCCTCAAGTATGTCTTGTCTTGAAGTGTGACCAAACACATCTTCATAAGTATTAGCAATAAAACCGGCAAAGTTTAACTTGTCACAAATCAGCCTAGCTTCGAGGTCTGAGTCTATGGCGTGAAGTATTAGGAATGGCGGCATTTTATCTCCAGAATTTCAAAGGATGTGAATGGGGAATTCTAGCATGAAAAAAAGGCCCTCATTGAGGGCCTGGTCAGATTATTTTGTTTTTAAGAGAATGTGAGCTGATAATAACAACCAGAAGGTGGAACTCCGATCTTGATCGTAGTAGATTATGTTGTAGCCACTCATCTCAACACCAAATCTGATACTTGGTTTGTCGATGGTGACGGGTTTAATTTTCCCCACAGCCTTGGCATACTCCACAATTGTGGAAACTAGTAAGTCATCCATGAGATTACGATCATCCACGACTACTACGACATCGGATTCATCGACTATTTTTCTTAGATTTATAGGCTCACCATTTAAGAGCACGTCCTCCAATGTGATGACGTCCATTGCAAATTCCGAAAGCAACCCCTTAACGATATCATCTGCCCAGTAATTGGCGCCAGCAGCGTGAACAACTAAAACCCGGAACGGTTTCTTGGACATTCAAACTCCTTTTTAACTTGCAAAGATTGGTAGATTATAGCCTAATTCAAACCCGTGAGAATCTTGGGGCCGTCAGCGGTGATGTAGACAGTTTCTTCATACATGGCTGTCATGGAACCATCTTGTGTCGAAAGAGTCCAGCCGTCTTCATCCTCTATCAGATGCCAGTCCCCCATGGTGACCATCGACTCGATAGCTACAGTTTGATCGACGGCCAGAATCTGTTTTTTTCCTGCCTTGTCAGCAAAACAAGGAATGTAAGGTTCCATATGGAGCTTTCTTCCGATGCTGTGGCCGGTAAGCTCGCGAACAACGTTGTACCCTGCAGCCTCCACAACCGTCTGCATAGCCAAGCCAATGTCATAAACGGTGTTTCCAGGATTAGCCATAAAAATAGCGGCATCCAACGATTTTTGACTGACCTCGAGAAATTTGGCGATTTTCGGAGAAACCGGGGGGATAGCGACGGTAATCGAAGTATCCAAATGAAATCCTTCGTGCATGAGGCCCATATCAACCTTGACAACATCGCCTTTTTTGAAGGGAGTGTTTCCTGGTATACCATGAACGATACCTTCGTTTACGTTAATGCATGTCGAGTGTTTGTACCCCGGCTCCATAGAAAAATTAGGTTTGTCACCTCCCTCCCTGATTAGGCGATAGCATTCGGCATCAACTTCCAATGGAGTAACCCCATCCTGAACCATTTTTTCCAGCTGACCTTTGATCCACCCCAAGCGGGCGCCCCCCTCGGTCATTGCTTGTAGTTTTGTCATTTATTTATATTGTACTTATTTATTGGATTTACCCCTTCGGGTACCAGCGGCCTGCTTTCGCAGGAATGACAGTATTTTATGCTTAATGGAGGAAGATTGCCACACGAGTATGTTTGCAACTAAGAAAATAGAATTTATTTGTATAGATTCCCGATCAGGTCGGGAATGACAGAAAAAAGATGATAAAAAAATTATTCTTGTTCGAGTTTGGAGACGATAGCGTTAAAAACATCTTGAACCTCTCCAACACCACTAACGTCAAGCATTTTTCCCTGTTTGCGATAATATTCAATCACAGGCATAGTATCTTTTTCATAAATATCTAGTCTTTCGTGAATGGCATCCGGTGTATCGTCAGAACGATTCTCAGTAACAGCTCTCTTTGCTAACCGATCTAAACTAACTTCTCTAGGAATGTCGAGATGTATAACTTTATCGATAGTTATATTGCGCTGTCCCAAATACCAGTCTAAATATTCGGCCTGCATAAGGTCTCTAGGGCTGCCGTCTAAGATAAAGCCTGCTTGAGCTCCAATAAGGTCGGACTCGATGACCTCCATGACAGTATCAAAGGGAAGAAGGGCTCCTGTGGTGAGAAGGTCGGCGATAAGCTTGGCTTTATCAGAATCCCCTTTGGCAAATTCACGCAATCTTTTTCCGGAAGAAATATTGGTTAAGTTGTATTTCTCCGCTAGTAACTTGGCTTGAGTACCTTTGCCTGAGCCTTGGGGTCCAAGAATAATGATGTTCATAATTTATGGATCCCCGCATTCGCGAGGATGACATTACGTTTTCCTAATTGTTAATTGTTGGAGTGAGGTTGCCACGTCGTGACCATACTCCTCGTAATAACGAAGTTTAATCTAAAAATTTGTCGTAACTGTACATGTAGAGCTGGGAATTTACAGTTTTGAGAATTTCCAAGACGACTGAAACAACGATTAGAATACCAGTACCACCGATAGCAAGACCGGCAATGCCTGTCATGCCGGAAATAATTGATGGGAAAATGGCAACTAGACCCAAGAAAGAAGCACCAACCAAAGTGATTCTGTTTAAGACAAAGTTAAGATAGTCGACTGTGTTAGGACCAGGCCTTACTCCGGGAATAAAAGAGCCGGACTGACGAAGATCTTTGGCAATCTTTTCCGGATTGAAGACCACGGCGGTATAAAAATAGCAGAAAGCAACCACTAAAGAGAAGTAGAGGGCATTGTAAAGAAAAGTATCTGGGGCAAGATAGGTGGTGACAGCGTTAGAGAAACCAGACAAGAAAGGTTGCGAAGAGGATGCAAAAACTCTCCCCAGCAAATTAGGAATGAGCATAAAAGAAACGGCAAAGATGATTGGAATGACGCCGGCTTGATTAAGGCGAAGAGGTAGGTGATTGCCTACGCTCGAAGTAAACGAAGCTCCTCGACGAGCCGACTGAATGGGCACTTCGCGGACAGCTTCTCCAACCCTAACGATTGCATAGACGGATGCGATAGCAAAGAAGATAAACATAAGGTAGACAAAAATCTTCGACGGGTCAATGGTGGCGATGGTCTGAGCAGCAGCGACAGGAAGCCGACTAACAATACCAACAAAAATAATTAAACTAATACCGTTACCGACACCGTATTCATTAAGTTGTTCTCCGAGCCAGATAAGAAAAGAAGTACCGGCGGCGAGAGTAAAGACAATAGACGCGAGTTTGAGAGGATCGGCGGTAGTAGTAAGTCCTTGATTGCGAAGTAGAAATATCAGAGCAATTCCCTGAAGGAAACAAAGTGGAATGGTGAGTAAGCGAGTGTATTGATTGATCTTCTGGCGACCATAGTCCCCTTCTTTCTGAAGCGCTTCCAAGCTAGGAACGACCATGCCGAGCATTTGCATAATGATGGAGGCGTTGATGTACGGATTTAAACCCAAGGCCATAACAGAAAAGTTAGTAAGGGTACCACCCGAGAAGACATCAAGAAGTGAAAGGAAGGCGGAGCTGTTGAACAAACCCTTAAGAGCTTCTAGGTTAATGCCTGGAGCTGGAATATGCGCGACCAGACGGAAAATTAGAATAACACCGGCCGTAAAAAGTAAACGGTTTCGAAGGTCTTTAATTTTGAACAAGGCGCGAATGGGCGCTAATATATTATTCATATCGTGAGTTCTATTCTATCAGTTCAAAATTACTTTTGAAGTTTTGCTTTGAGCAAAGACAACGATTCATCTAAAAAATCGAAATTTAGTCTGTCGACGGTGTCTTCCTTGCAGTGGTAGGCTTTCAAGACTTCTTCTTGGTCGCTGGAAATCCAAGAAACCTTGGAGATTATTTCTTGAAGTTTATTGATAGGAAAAACTTCCTCAAGATCTTCTTTGATTATCATCGGTCTACTCACACCAACACCATCAACAATTAAGATTTCCTTGGCTTGTAAAATTATTCCATCATATTCTCTTTCAAATTCCCTAAAACCTTTCCCCCAGTAAATTGGACCATCGTAAGAGAGTTCTTCGTTTCCGGCAAAAACGAAAAGATTGCCAGTTAAAAGATCAGGTGTTTGAGTTGCTAGCTCTAAACAGATGGCTACACTACCTGCATTGTCTAGAGCTCCTCCTCCGAGAGAGTCGTAATGGGCAAAGATAATTTTATTAGGATTAATTGAATTTCCAACCAAGATGTTTTTGGAAATAAATGAAGTTCTGGTCACAACTACTTCACCCGATATTTTTTTAGCTTTTTCCAGTAAACTCTTGTTCGTTCTGGAAATATGAAGTCCAGGAGTCTGGGGATAATTAATAGTTTCGATAAAATCGGAATAAGAGCTAAATTGGATCTGAGACTTGGAAGTAATTTTACCGCTTTCGAAAGAACCTCCGAGACATGGTATTTTTTGACCATCTAAATATAGTTCTACTTTATCTACAATGGGAACTTCCGTTTCGAAAATTTGAATCGAATAGTTGATATGGTTCGATTGCAGAAAATTTTCCAAGTAGTTGGCGGCTTTTGTTTCATTTAACCCTTGGCGAGGAGAAAACTCGCAGAGATCTGAGATGACTTTTCTAAGGTAATCCATTTGGTAATTATAGTCTGTCAAGAATAACGATTCTTTGCCAGTAAAGCTCAGAAGTCCCTTGTATTGGTCGACCAAGAGCAACATTGATTTGATGTTCGACTGTGGACAGTTGTTTTCTAAGATCCTCATTGTTCATTTGTCCAATAAATTCTAAATAATCTGTTCTTCTTTCCAAAGTTTCATCTGATGTTAGGCCGGTAATGGGGGTGGTCATTTCTGATAAAGATCTTCCCTCAGACAAGAGTTTAAATCCCTCCTCTGACCGGGCAATGTGATTTTTGGCGGTAAGGACTGCTTTGGTAAAAATTGCTTCGTTTTTAAACATCAGGCAGTATTATATATAAAAACCCACCTGTGAAGGTGGGCTAGTTGGGAAGAAAATTTTACAAACCTGCTTCGGCAAGCCAGGCAATGAATTGATCGCGGTATTCGCGTTCACTCGCAATGCTCATTCCAGTGATGGCTTTTGCATTATCAAAGTTGAGATCAGGGCACCTAAAAAGATCGTTGCCGAATTCTTCCTTTGGAGAGATGACGAAATAGCCTTCGTCGGTCTTCAAAAACAAACGACCGTCAACGATTTTTGAGTTGACAAGCTTCATTGCTGTTTCGCCTGCATCGATCACTTTGCGGGCATAGAAATCAAAACCAACGCGAATGACAATGAATTGCTCGTTTAGAGGCTGACCCGTGTAGGATTTGATGCCGGGGAAGAGATTCGTGATCGAATAAACAATTGATTGAAGTTGGCGCTGTACTCGACGGGGGAAACTGTAAACATCGCTACTTGCTTGTACTAGACATTCTTTAAGGACTTCGTTCAAGATAGTGACATTGTCCAGATCGATGGAGAAGTTGGTATCTAAACGAACCAGACTCCAATCAACGTCGTACATTTTGCGAGTGATAGGATTTAGTGCAAGATAGCCACCAGCCGATTTGGGCCAATAGAGGACTCCATAAAGGATTTTGGCTGTCTCGAAACCCATACGGTACTGGCCAATTGAGATAATTTTATCAACACTCTTGTACAGTTCGGATAACAAGGTCTGTGTCTCTTCGGAAAGACCAGAGGTACTTAATACAGAAATTTTCATTCTTTGCTCCTTATATCGAGTTTTGTGAAGGATCTTACGTACTTGAGAATTATACTATAGGTGGGGTGAGATAGCCAATTGGAGGGAGATTCCTCTACTTCGGTCGGAATGACAGTGGAATTTCTTGAATAAATTTCCTGACAGGCGTGGATGACAAATACTGGATTCCGGGTCTAGCCCGGAATGACAAGATTCAGGACAGTTCGGAATTATTTGGCGGAGACTATTAAATGTGTTCGGGATCAAAGACTTTGTATTTGCCCTCACCCCCGCCTCGACAGGTTCGTTACGAAACTGTCTCCGGCACTCTGAGTACAGAGCCGCCGGCAGCCTCAATGGCTTTTATAGCACCTGCAGAGGCAGGAACTGCCACTTGAAGGGCTTTGGTGAGCTTTCCTGTAGCGATGATCTTGAAACCACGCTTGGCTTCTTTCTCGCTCACTTTAAGGGCTGTGGCTAAGAAAAGAGGATCTATAACAGAATTGGCTTCAAATTTCTCTAAACGGTCAAAGTTGACTGTAATTGGCTGAAGCTTGATGACCTGAAAGCGATGCTTACCTTTGATGAAAGGGGTGCGGCGAACCAAGGGAAGCTGTCCACCCTCGAACCATAGAGGGATAGAGCCACGGCTCTTTTGACCTTTTTGACCACGACCGACGGTGTGACCACCGACACCTGAACCAAAGCCACGACCGAGTCGTTTCTTGGGTGTTTTATTTATTTTGGGGAGATTAGAAAGTAGCATCATATGTTTTGGTGGTGTGAGATCCCTCCACTTCGGTCGGGATGACGGTTAATTTATTTATTTTGTTTTATTTTTATAGATTCCCGATCAGGTCGGGAATGACATTGAATTACTAGTATTAGGCGCGAACGGCTTTGAGCATTTGATATTTCTTGGCTAAAACTTCGATTTGCTTAAGGGCTTTGAAAGTGGCTCTGGCATTGCTGGTTTTGTTATTGGTTCCGAGAACTTTACAAACGATGTCTGTGACACCGGCGGCTTCAACGACAGCTCTAACAGATGAACCGGCAATGATACCCGTACCTTTTGGGGCTGGTCGGAAGAGAACTTTGGAAGCACCATATTTGGAAATAGTTTCGTAAGGAATTGTGCCCTCAACCAAAGGAACTTGAACCAGATCGCGATTACTAAGACGAATAGCTTTTTTTATGGCATTGGCAACGTTCGGAGCTTTGGCCAAACCCAAACCAACTTTTCCCTTTTTGTCTCCAGTAACAACAAGAGCTGAGAAGGAGACGTTCGTACCACCTGTAGTCTTTTTGCTTACACGTCTAATCTCGAGAACTTGCTCGAAACCCTCGGGTGCCGGTCGGCCTCCGCCTCTATTTGAATTGTTTGTGTTACCTGCGTATGCCATTTTTGTTTATTTTAGATTTTAGATTTTATATTTTATATTTTTGTTTGATGGTGTGAGACCCCTCCACTTCGGTCGGGATGACACTAGAATTTAATTCCGGATTCACGGACACCTTCGGCCAAAGCTTTGATACGGCCATGAAATTTATAGGAACCACGATCAAAAACGACGGTGGTTACTTTTTTCTCTTTAGCCATTTCTCCGAGCTTTTTCCCGACGACTTCAGCCATCTCGATTTTTGTACCTTTAAAGTCTTTCATTCCCTGTGAACCTAAGGCAACGATAACTTTTCCACTCTGGTCTAAAACCTGAGCAAAGATGTTCGAGTTGGATCGATTGACGGTTAAGCGAGGCCGAGTCGTGATAGCAAGCAGCTTGGCACGAATTCGATTAGCTCTAGATTTCTGGGGTGTTAAGAATTTATTCATATGTTTTAGGCGGCTGTCTTAGTAGCTGTTTTGCCTTGTTTCTTGATGACGACTTCATCTGAGTAACGAATACCTTTACCTTTGTAAGGTTCAGGTTTTCTTACTGCGCGGATGTCGGCAGAAACTTGGCCTACCAGTTGTTTGTCAATTCCGGTAACTTTAATTTTGTCTTGACCTTCGGTGGTGATAGTAACACCAGGGACATTTTTGAAGATAACTGGGTGAGAGTAACCAACTGAAAGCGAAAGTCCATCGGCATGAGGAGCAACTCTGTAACCGGTACCCACTAACTGTAGATCTTTTACAAAGCCGTCGGTAACTCCGGTGACTGCATTCTGAGCTAAGCGACGAGCTAGGCCGTGAAGTGCTCTAACAGAAGGAACATCACTGGTTCGAGTAAAGTTTATGACGTTATCCTTGACATCGATTTCAATACCTTTAGGTAAAACTGATTCCAGGATTCCTTTAGGTCCGGTGAACTTCAAAGTGGTTTCCGTTTTCTCAAATGTAACGGAGGTTGGTAGATATAGTGGTTTACGTCCAATGCGGCTCATATATTTTTACCAAATTTGGCAGATAACTTCACCCCCGAGATGTTTTGATCTGGCGGCTTTACCGGTCATGAGACCAGCGGAAGTGGAAATAATTGTAGTTCCGGCTCCTGATAGAACCTTAGGAATTTCGTTGTGAGCAGAGTAAATACGGACACTGGGTTTGCTTATTTTCTTGATTCCAGTGACGGCTGCAAGTCCTTTATCAAAATAGCGAAGAGTTATCACTATCCTGCTTACAGGCTTGTCTTCTTCGACGATGTAGTCCTCAACAAATGCTTCGGATTTTAGAATCTTAATCAATCCAAATCGCATCTTAGAATAGTTCACCGTTACGGTTTCTTTTTTGGCCATGTAGCCGTTTCTGATAATAGTTAGAAAGTCTGCTGTAGTATCCATATTTATTTTGACATTTTAAAAACACCGGGGAGTTCTCCTCTGTGGGCCATCTCCCTGAAACAGAGGCGGCAAAGCCCGAAGATACGAATGACACCACGTGGTCGGCCACAAAGCTGACAACGGCGATGGTCTCTGGTCGAGTGACCGGCGAGTTTTATTGATTTAGCGATTTTGCTTTTTTTAGCCATTATTTGTTACTTGTCTCTTCTTTGGTAAAAGGCATGCCTAAAGCCAAGAGAAGCATTAAAGATGTTTTTGGATCCTTCGCGCTCGTAGAAATTGTGATCTCCAGCCCTTGAATCCTCCCGATTTTATCATATTCCACCTCAGGAAACACTATTTGTTCGGGAAAACCGAGTGTATAGTTACCATTTTTGTCAAAAGTGTTACGGGAAACTCCCTGAAAATCTTTTAAACGAGGTAGAACAATCGAAGTTAGCTTCTGGAGAAAGTCATACATCCTGTTAGCTCTCAAAGTGACTTTGAGGCCCACGACTTCACCCTCACGAAGGTTAAATGCGGCGATGCTGGTACGAGATTTAGTTTCTAGAGGAGCCTGACCCGTGATGATTGACATCCAAGCCTTGGTCTTGGCTAAGAGGTCTTTGTCAGTCTTAAAATCGCGGGAACTGGTGTTCACTGTAATTTTAACTACTTTTGGAACTGCTTCAACAGAAGAGATTCCCAGCTCTTTTTGAAGAGTTGGTCGGATTTCTTTTAGATATTTTTCTTTTAGTGTTTGTGTCATTTTTTGATCTCGGAACTGATAATCTGGTGACATTTATGACAAACTCTAACCTTTGGAGTTTGAGAGGCATCAAAGCCAACACGTGTAGGCTTGCCGCAGCTAGGGCAAAGAAGAGCGACAGAGGCGACCGAAATAGCTCTAGGTAAGGTCAGAATGGTGCCAGGCTCATTGCCTTTTGGTTTGATGTGTTTCTTGTAGACGTTGATGCCTTCGACTAGGACTTTCTGATCTGCAGGAATAACTTTGATGATCTTACCGCTTCTACCCTTGTCTTTGCCGGCGGTGATTTGAACTGTGTCGTTGGTTTTAAATTTAAACATATTCTTTTTATTTTTTGGTTGTGGACTCGCTTGGGCAAGTGACACAGTTTTGATTAGACTACTTCCGGTGCTAATGAAGCAATCTTGGCAAACCCAGCATCTTTGACCTCACGTGCGATTGGACCAAAGACGCGAGTGCCTAAAGGGAGCTTGCTCGCAATTGAATCAATAATAACAGCAGCATTGTCATCGAATCGAACATAAGTACCGTCATCTCGACGGGTTTCTTTGCGGGTACGTACAATGACAGCCTTGACAACCTGCTTGTCTTTGACGGCACCTGTGGCTTCTGAGCCTTCAACTGCAGCAGTAACGACATCACCAATATAGCCAAAGCGGCGACGTGAACCACCATGAACAAGAATAACCTTGATTAGTTTGGCGCCGGAATTATCGGCTACTTTTAGGACGGATCTTAGTTGAATCATATTATTTTTGTGATTATCCAGCGCTTGGATTTACTAATGGGTCGGGTTTCTTCAATGCGGACACGGTTACCGGTTTTGGCACCTAGTTCGTTGTGAGCAGCAAAAGATTTATTTACCTTAATTCTCTTGAGATATTTGGGGTGAACTTTAAAACTTATGACATCAACAATTGCTGTTTTTAGATTTTTGTCACTTTTGACTGTTCCGAGTAGGTGTTTCATGTTATTTGTTAGTTATTGTTTGATTGTTCTTGGTTAAAAATTGAGCAATTTGAACCTTGATCTTCTTGTGGGCATTGGTATTCTTTTCTTGACCAGATCGAATATTTAATTTGATATTCGTAAGCTTGATCTTTAACTCATCAAGAGATAAGGCGATTTCGGTTTTTTTTGTTTTAGGCATTTTCTTTTTCGATAAACTTAGTTTTAACTGAAAGCTTGTGACCTGCTAGACGAATAGCTTCCTTTGCAACTACTTTGGTAACTCCTGATAGTTCCATAAGAATTTGTCCCGGTTTAACAACAGCCACGTAACCACTGACATCAGATTTACCTGAACCCATGCGGGCACCAGGGGTCTTGTGACCAATTGGTTTGTGTGGGAAGACTCTTAAGAAGAACTTTCCGACACGCTTTGTGTGATGAGTAACTGTGCGACGCGCAGATTCAATTTCGTTAGCAGAAAGCCAACCACTTTCTAATGTTTTTATACCAAATTCACCATAAGAAAGCTCATTGGTTCTGGTAGCAACGCCACCCATACTACCTCTAAATTCTTTTCTGTATTTGCGTCTGGCCGGTTGTAACATATGTTTTTTATCTTTATAGTTTCCCGATCAAGTCGGGAATGACAGTGTTTTTTAACTGATGATATCGCCTGTATAAATCCAAACTTTAATGCCAACATATCCGGAACGAGTTAAAGCTCGCTTCTCAATGTAATCAATGTTGGCACGAAGGGTTTGGGTAGGAATTCGACCTTCTTTAAATTTTTCAACTCTGGCAATCTCTGCTCCATCGATACGACCTGCAAAAACTAGTTTTACACCTTTAGCACCAGCTGCCATAACCTTTTCAATGGCTTGATTGGCTGCTCGGCGGAAGGGGTAGCGGTGTTCTAGTTGACCTACAAGGCGGTCGGCAATAATAGAGGAGTTCATGTCAGGATTCTTGATTTCGAGAGGATGAAGATTAATCTTCACAGCATTTTTGGCCTTCGGATTAATTTTGAGTAATTTTTCGATATCTTTTTTTAGAATTTCTAGAGAAGATCCCCCACGTCCAATTACGACTCCAGGTCGTGAAACGTTCATGAATATATCAACTGAATTTATGGAGCGCTTGATTTCAATACTGGTAATTCCGGCAAGCTTTAATTTGGTCTCCAAGAATCGTCTGATACTGTTGTCCTCCAAGACAAACTTAGCATAGGTTCTAAAATTCGCAAACCAGATTGACTTGGTTGGGAAGATGTAACCGGTTCTGAATGCAATTGGATTAACTTTTTTTCCCATGATTATTTAGATTTTTTAGTAGTTTTAACAACTTTTTTGGTGACCTTTTTTAATGTCTTTGGTTCCTCAACCGCGGGGGTTGCTTCGTCGCCTTTGCTCCTCGCAATGACGGGTTTGGCAGCTGGAATGCGAACAGTGAGAGTTAGGTGTGAAGTGGTTCTTTCGTAAGGTTTGGTTTTGCCTCGGCCTCCAATATGAGCGCGTTTTAAAACACGACCCTTGGTGGCAAAAGCTGAGTCAATAATCAATTTATCAGGTGAAGCTTGAAATTGAGAGACAGCGTTACCTATAGCTTGTTTAATTAGCTGGATAATTGGCTTGGCAGCTCTTTTGGAAGTAACAGATAACTGTCTGATTGCCAATTGAGCATTTCGGCCAACAATCGCTTTAAGCACCAAGTTGGTTTTTCTCGGTGAAGAGAGAGCATGCTGAGCTTTTGCAATGACGAGTTGTTTTGGGTTAGTTGATGCCATAGTGCTTTAAGTTTTGGTTAGAGTCCTCTTAACAATACGACCATGTCCTCGGAATGTTCTCGTAAGAGAAAACTCACCTAGTCGATGACCAACCATGTCTTCGGTAATAAAAACGTCTTTAAAAACCTTTCCGTTGTGAACGGCGAAGGTATAGCCTACAAACTCAGGGGGGATCTGACTACTTCGAGACCAAGTTTTGATTGGTTCTTTTTTTCCGGCAGCCTTGAGTCTCTCAATCTTAATGATGAGCTTCTCGTCGACATATGGTCCTTTGATTGAACTTCTGGACATGGTTATTTAATTTAATTTATTTTGCTTTACGATGCTTAATAATGAGTTTATTGCTGTATTTCTTGCGATTTCTAGTACGTTTTCCAAGAGTTTTCTTTCCCCATGGAGACTTCGGAGAAGGCATACCAATTCCTGAACGACCCTCACCTCCACCATGTGGATGTGAACCTGGATGTTGGGCGACACCTCTAACGGTTGGCCTAATGCCTTTGTGACGAGCACGACCAGCCTTACCAAGAATTTCTTCTTTGTGGTGAGGGTTGCTTAGTGCGCCAATGGTGGCACGACAATTGTCATTAAATTGGCGGATTTCTCCAGAAGGTAACTTAACGATGACGTGATTACCTTCTTTGCTTTGGACAGAGGCTGTGTTACCTGCTCCTCGAACCATTTGGGCACCTTTACCGGGAGTAATCTCCAAGTTGTGAATTTCGATTCCAACAGGAATATTTTTTAGTGGAAGACAGTTACCGACTTTTATTTCGGCATCTTCGGAAGATATAACAGTGTCTCCAACTTTCAAGGATTGTGGAGCAAGGATAAAATCCTTTACTCCATTAGCATAAACTAAAAGGGCAATATCAGAGGTACGATTAGGATCGTACTGAATAGAGTCAACCCGAGCAGGGATAGCTGAACTTCGTTTCCAATCGATGTGGCGGAGCAATCTTTTTTCGCGTCCACCCTGATGTCGAACTGTTATTTTACCAGAAAAGTTGCGTCCGGAGGACTTTGGATTATGAGAAAGTAGTCGTTTAGGTATAGTTTTCATATGGATTATGCTTTCAGAGCGTTAAAAATTTCAATTTTTTGACCCTTTTTGATGTGTACGATAGCTTTTTTGTCCTGAGGCAGGGCGATGTGGCGACCGGTTTTGTTCGAGCGAATCTTGCGAGCACCATGCTTAATGGTGTTAATAGAGATAACGTCGACACCAAAAAGATCTTGAATAGCTTTTTTTATTTGGTATTTACTAGCAGAAGGATCTACTTTAAAAACATATTTGTCTATGGCCGCGAGGGCATAACTCTTTTCCGTCACGACGGCTTTGATGATAGTGTTTTGGTGGATTAATGGTGTAGACATGTTATTTTAGTTTTAAACGACTTACTAAATGATCATAAGCAGAAGCCGTTAAGAAAAGCTTGGGTGAACTGGCCACACTATAAGCATTAAGTCTTCTGGCGGAGAGAAGGATGACGTTTTCAATATTACTGATGGCTTTTAGTGTGCCGGGGGATTCATCATAGTAAACAAAGGCTGAATTTTCGCTTCCAAGAACGTTTACAGCTGATTTGGTAGACATGTCTTTTATCTCTGAAGAATCAATTAAGGCTAAACGGTTTTCTTTTTGATAAAGAGACAGTGTGCCAATTAGTGCTTTGACTTTCATTTTTTGATTCAAATCTTTTAAAACTGATCTGTGTCCTGTAGGTCCAAAGGTAACACCACCACCAACATAAATGTTAGCTGAGCGAGCACCATGCCTGGCTCCACCAGTACCTTTTTGTTTGTATACCTTCCTCTTGGTTTTGTTGATTTCTCCTCGAGTTTTAACTTTTGATACTCCACGGTGAGAGTTCTCTCTGTATACATGTATCGCCTGAGCGATTAGAGAAGGACTTACTTCGACAGAAAAAACTGAAAGGTCCTGCGTGCTAGTTTTGATTACTTTTTTTGTGGCCATATGTTTTAGACAGCTTTAGCTTGATTCGTAATAGTAATCAGAGTGACGGCATTGCGTCCACCAGGGATACAGCCTGTTATTTTAAGAATACCGGTAGAAGGGTCGTAAGAATGAACTTTTAGATTTCTGATGTGAGTGTTGGCGTTTCCCATTCGTCCAGCCATGTGTTTACCAGGAAGAACTCTACCTGGAGTAGTACCTCTACCAATGGAACCTGGAGCACGACCTCTGTCTGACTGACCATGAGTTCTAGGACCACCAGCAAAACCCCAACGCTTCATCACACCACTGAAACCCTTACCCTTGGAGGCAGACATTGCGTCGATGATAGAACCCGGAACTAGAAGCTCGGATAGGTCTATTTCGGATTTAGGATCAAGAACCTCCTCAGTAATAACCTCGTGAAGTTTATTGGTGCCGACGGTCAGAACCACTGCGGAGTAGCCGTCTCGATCGACTGTTTTGTTGGTAACAACCACGTGGGGAGAAACCGTGAGGACGGTCAAGGGGATCCGCTTGCCTTCGACGAAGGTCTGAGTCATGCTCTGTTTGTTTGCGTATACTTGATTTAACATGTTTTGTAAGAAAAACTGCCTGTTCCTCCTTCGGGTAAACCGACGGCGGTAAGGGGGCAGTTTTTTAATAATTTAAAGTTTTCGACATAAGCTACATCTTGATTTCGATGCCGACACCGGCAGGAAGATCGAGATGCTGAAGCGAGTCAATAGTTTTGTTTGTAGGATTAACAATATCGATAAGTCTCTTGTGAGTCAGAATTGCGAACTGTTCACGACTGTCTTTGTCAGTGTGAGGAGAAGCAGTAACGACGATAACTTTCTTCTTGGTGGGCAAAGGGACAGGACCAACCACCTGGGCGCCTGAGACTAAAGCTGCTTGAATAATTTTCTTGGCGGCTTCATCAATGACTCGATGGTCAAATGATTTTAGTTTGACGCGAATGCGTGGCTGGTCTGTCATATTTTTTTAAGAAGATAAAGTGCTAATTTCTACTTTCGATTTAGGCGATAATCTTAGTAATAACACCGGCTCCAACTGTGAGTCCACCTTCGCGAATAGCGAATTTTTGACCTTCAGTCATAGCAATCGGCTGAATAAGTTCGACGGACATTTTAGCGTTGTCACCAGGCATGATCATCTCAACACCTTCGGCAAGTTTCACTTCTCCAGTAACGTCAGTGGTTCGGATGAAGAACTGAGGCTTGTAACCTGTGAACATAGGAGTGTGGCGACCACCTTCATCTTTGCCTAAGATATAAGCTTCAGCTTCGAATTTGGTGTGAGGTTTGATAGAACCGGTTTTGGCCAAGACCTGTCCTCGCTGAACATCGTCTTTTTCGATACCTCTAAGAAGTAGACCAACGTTGTCGCCTGCTTGACCCTGTTCTAGCTGCTGGTGGAACATTTCTACTCCAGTAACAACTGATTTAACAGTGTCTTTAATACCGACGATTTCAATTTCTTCACCAACCTTGACGACTCCAGTTTCGATACGTCCGGTAACGACTGTTCCACGACCTTTGATAGAGAAGACATCTTCAACAGGCATAAGGAATGGTTTGTCGAGCTCTCGAACAGGATCAGGAATCCACTCATCGACGGTGTCCATGAGTTTCATGATGCCATCCTGTGCGTCTTTGTCGCCTTCTAGGGCTTTAAGAGCGGAGACCCGAACGATTGGAGTGTCTTCTTCGAAACCGTATTTAACTAGTTTCTCGCGAATTTCCATCTCGACTAGCTCGAGAAGCTCTTCGTCTGACACAGAATCGCATTTGTTTAGAGCCACGACTAGACGAGGGACGTTAACCTGTTTGGCCAAGAGCAAGTGCTCATTGGTTTGAGGCATAGGACCATCGGTAGCGGCGACGACTAGGATTGCACCGTCCATTTGAGCGGCACCGGTAATCATGTTCTTGATGTAATCACGGTGACCTGGACAGTCAATGTGAGCGTAGTGTCGTTTCTTGGTCTCGTAAGGAACGTGAGAAATTTGAATAGTTACTCCGCGCTCTCTCTCTTCAGGAGATTTATCGATTTTATCGAAAGCGAGTGCTTCAGCTAGTCCTTGAGTTGCTAAGGTAGAGGTAATAGCGGCGGTTAATGTGGTTTTGCCATGATCTACGTGACCGATGGTGCCGATATTGACGTGAGGTTTGGTTCTTTGAAATGTTGCCATTTTATTTTGTTTTTATAATTTTTTGTAATTACTATTTTGGGACTATTTATTTTAGCAGATTTTACGCTAGTTTGCTGGAGTTTTCAATAGCTTTGCTGCCAAGCTGTTTGGTAGGTCTTGATAATGAGAGGGCTCCATGTAGTAACTAGCTCGACCAGCGGTGAGTGAACGAATGGCGGTAGAGTAAGCAGAAAGCTCGGAAAGAGGCACGGTTGCAGTGATTACGCGGGCATTACCTCTCTGGGCAGTACCGCCAATTTGAGCTCTTCGACTGGAGAGATCGCCGATGATGTCTCCCATGTTGGCTTCCGGAGTAGTAACCTCAACTTTCATAATTGGCTCGAGAATGACTGGGGAAGCGTTTTTGACTGCATCCTGAAGAGCCATAGAGCCTGCAATCTTGAATGACATTTCTGAAGAGTCAACATCGTGGTAACTTCCATCGATGACGGCGACGTCTAAATCAACCATGGGGAAACCGGCAATTAAGCCATTATCCAAAGCTTCTCGGACACCTTTTTCGATTGGAGAAATAAACTCTTTTGGAATGCTTCCACCTACAACCTTGTTAGTAAAAGTGAAACCTTCACCTCTGGATTTTGGAGTAACGATAAGAATACAGTGACCATACTGACCGCGACCACCGGATTGGCGAATAAATTTACCTTCACCTTGGGCGACTTTAGTGACTGTTTCTCGATAAGCAACCTGAGGAGCACCCGTAGAAGCATCGACCTTGAATTCTCGGCGTAGACGGTCTACAAGGATCTCAAGGTGGAGTTCTCCCATACCAGAGATGACAGTTTGGCCAGTTTCATGATCCGTCTTGATTCTGAAAGTAGGATCTTCCTCGGCTAACCGACTTAAGGCTATGTCGAGCTTCTCCTGATCAGCTTTGGTTTTTGGTTCGATGGCTAGGGAGATAACAGGGTCAGGGAAGTTGATTGATTCCAATACCAGTGGTTTGTTTTCATCACAAAGGGTGTCCCCTGTCTTGGTAAGTTTTAGACCTACAACACCGACGATTTCACCGGCACCTGCTTCAGAAACTTCTTCTCTAGTGTTCGCATGCATAAGCATTAGTCGACCTAGTCGCTCTTTTTCGCCTTTACTTGCATTGTAAACAAAGGAACCGGAAGTTATCTTGCCTGAGTAAACACGAATATAGGTTAGCTTCCCAACGTGTGGGTCGGCTTGAATTTTAAAGGCTAGTCCTGAGAATGGCTCGCCAGGATCGGCTCTTCGGGTGACTTCTTCATCGGTTTCAGGGTTGATACCGGTAATGGTAGGCTTATCTAAAGGTGATGGTAAGAAGTCGACCACGGCGTCAAGTAGAGGCTGGACGCCCTTGTTTCTTAGTGAGGATCCGGGGAAGACGGGAACGATTAAATTAGCACAAGTTGCCGCTCGCAAAGTTGCTTTCAATGAATCCATGCTAGGCTCTTTTCCATCAAGATACTGACCCATAAGATCTTCATCGAACTCGACAATGGATTCGATTAGTTTAGCTCTTTCAAGTTCACATTCATCTTTCATATCCTCTGGGAAACCTTCGGTCACTTCGTACAAAGCACCTGTTTCGTCACCTTTCCAGATAATGGTTTCTCTCTCCAAAAGCATGATAATGCCCCGGAAAGTATTTTCGACACCAAGAGGAAGTGCCAAAATAGCTGTCTTGGCACCGAGCTTCTCATGAACATCTTGAATTGTAGCCATGAAATCGGCTCCCAAAACGTCCATTTTATTTATTAAGGCGATTCGAGGAACTTTGTATTTGTCAGCTTGTCGCCAGACAGTTTCGGTCTGAGACTGAACACCGGAGCCGGCGTCCAAAACAATGACTCCTCCGTCAAGCACGCGGAGTGAGCGCTCGACCTCGGCAGTAAAGTCGACATGGCCCGGAGTATCAATAATGTTGAAGCGATGTTCTTCTTTGAAGCGAGCGTGGGGTAATACAGGAGTCCAGAAGGCAGTGGTAGCAGCGGAAACGATGGTGATGCCACGCTCCTTCTCTTGCTCCATCCAGTCCATCTGGGTGTTGCCTTCGTCGATGTCGCCTATTTTGTATGACTTACCCGTGTAAAAAAGAATTCTTTCGGTAGTGGTAGTCTTGCCAGCATCGATATGCGCGATAATACCAGTGTTTCTAACACGATCTAGAGGGACTTTTTTTCCTGTAGGAGCGGCCATTTTTGGTTTTGGGTTGTTGATTAATTATTTTGACGAATTAAACCTCTCCACTGAAGGAGAGATATTCACGAGGCTAATTTTACCATAATCCCCCAGGTTGCGCTAAATGAAAAAAATAGTTTACTATTAAAACTAAAAACTCCCTGATAACGGGGAGTTTTTTCTATTATTCTATTTTTTTAACGTATATATTTCAGTGTTTGGAATCGAACCTTAATTGGTGTAAGTTTCCCGGGAGAAGATCAGTTTCCGGAAAGAGAAATGGTGTTAATTATTAAAACTCTGATTAAAAGTACAAGTATGGCCACAATTATTGGAATTATTGGAATCACAGTGCCCGCAGAGATCATGGCAACTGAAACTCCCCACCAGGTAAGAGTGGCGTTGAAAACTGCTGCGATTAGCCATGCACCAAACAAATACCAGACTTCTGCCGGCTCATCTCGACCTTTCTCCGGGGTAAAAATTCGAGCAATCCCGGCAAAGTCGATACCGCAAAAAGCAACAGCAAGAACGCTGGCCCAACGCATGCCTGCAAAGGACAGATTTCCCAGAATGTCCAAAAGAGCATACTGAGTGGAGATGAAGTTGAAAATCTCAAACAGGAGTCCAGCGATAGTCAAGATTCCCAAAAAAATAAGTCGTTTATTCATTCCAAACCTCCTTGATTTTATAGTGCGACCGAATTGCGGCAATTTTACACCTCTATGGGTCTGAAGTCAATTGATGAGTGACTGCCAAGCCAATGCTTGAAAATTCATAAAAATACAGTTTCGGTATGAGCGAAACCTGATATTATTTAGACATGCCGAACGAACAATTTGATTTGAGATCGCAAGAGATGTAGAAGTCTAGAGACAGAACAAGAGAGAAGTATGGGTATATTTTAGAAAATGTCATTAATGCTGCGAGTCCCGATATTTTAAAGAAAATCAAGAAAGGACTTGAGGAAATTGAAGACGGAATATCGGTTAACGTTAATTTTCAGAAAAACAGATCCGTTGACGGTTTGACAATGAATATTAAATGGGGAAAACAGAATGAAAGATATTCTTACGACAGGATAGTGACAGATCACCTGCAAAATATTTTGAGAGAAGAGGTTGGTATTCGATTGACAGATCTTCCAAAAATAATGAGGCCGGCGTTTGATAATTTTAAAGACGGAAAAGTAGTTATTTGGAATCCAATCGAAATTGGCGGAATCATGATTGCAGCCGGAGTAACAATATCGGGCACCTACAAAGAAGGTGTTGAGGGGAGAATTTTTCCACTTGATGCTGGAGCTTGGGTGGCTAACCATGGTGAGATCATGAATGCAATAATTTCTCAGGTTGAGCTTCAAGTCGACTCCCTAACTGAGTCGTTTGATGAAGAAGCCCGCAAAAGAATAATTAATTTTTCTAATAAATTAATTGAAAAAGGAATACCAATAACGGACGAGATTGTGGCTGATTTTAATAGATTGCATCATTTATTACCAGAACAAGTTTTTTTAGGAGAGAAATCAAAGTACTCAGAAGGATCGATAAATATCATAAAAGATCAACTAAGGATCCTTGAAAGCTCAGATTTAGATTGGGTTGAGATGCCGAGCTCGGTAATTTCAGTAGATTCAAAGGCAGAAATTGGGTTACTAGATCTGCCTAATACTATTATCAATCCGTTTACAGGAGAGCCAATGGAAAAATGGACCGGCTTACCAGGCATAGCACAGTACCGAGGGCATGAAACTTACAATATGCCAGAGTTTTTGGAAGAAGAAATAAAATTACTGGGGTTAGATCCATTTAATGTTTATGATGAAAAATTAAAATTACCATATTTTGCTGTAGCGGAAAATGGAGCAAAAATGGTGCAGCGGAATATCGGTGGTCGGTTTGGTGGTTTTATGTGGGATATACCGCCAGCCGGTCGTATGAGATTTTTTCGCGGTCTTACAAATAAGTAACGCCGAGGGTGGCGAATATGTGCTAGTCTTGTTGCTATAGGGTGATATAATATGGGATATGGAAATATGGCATGGATCAGGCTCAGAATCTAGAGAAATAGCTGTTTATGGGCAATTAAACCCAGAATTTGATGCCCTTAGACCGGAAGAGATCCATGATGAATACTCGATGGAGTTACCCCAAGAAGTGTTGGGGTTTTGTAAAATTGTGGAGGCTGTTGGAGGGAGAGCTCTGGTAGTAGGTGGCTGTGTGAGAGATGCGATTATTTCTAAAGAAGTAGGAAGAGGAAAAATACAACCAAAAGATATGGACATTGAAGTTTATGGGATTACCCCTGAGGATTTACTTAGGTTGGTGGACATGCATTTTGGCCTTGAAGAATCAGGTACGCAGGGACAAAAATTTGAAGTAATCAAGGTATTTGGACGGGGAAGAACTTACGACCTAGATATCTCGATACCACGTTCTGATAATAAAACAGGCACAGGGACGAAAGGCTTTGAAACGACTAGTCACCCTGAATTTACAATAAAAGAGGCAGCGAAAAGAAGAGACTTGACTTGCAATAGTGTATCCTATGACCCCCTAAAAGAAGTTGTTTATGATCCGTATGATGGAATAAGGGATATCAAAAATAATGAGTTAAGAATTACTGACCCTGAAAAATTTAAAGAGGATCCAGTAAGAATTTTGAGAATTATGCAGTTTTTGGCCAGATTTGAAGGAGCCGTTGACCTTGAGACTGAAGAATTATGTTCCGAGATGATGGATAAAGACCTAACTAGAGAAATTAGAAATAGAAAAATAATTGTCGGTGGAACAAAAAAAGAAACTGAACGCTCTCTGCGCTTAATTTCAAAATCCTCGGTTGAATTAGATGATGAGAGTAATAATCGTATTTATGATGAATTTAAAAAATTACTAGTAAAAGGAAGAAGGCCTTCTCTAGGACTAGAGTTTGCAAGGCGAGCTGGTGTTGTTGATAGATACTTTCCTTGGCTAGCTGAACTGACGATTACCGAGCAAGAATACAGATGGCATAAAGAAGGTAATGCTTGGAAACATACCTTGCAAGTGGTGGATGCAGCAGCCGATATCGCCAGAAGAGAAAACCTAAATGAAACCGATACTTTAACTTTAGTATTTTCAGCACTGTGTCATGACTTAGGCAAACCTACAAAAACTGAAATTAAACTAAAACTTAATGAAGAAGGTGTGATGGTACCGACGATCACCTCTGATGGTCATGATAGTGAAGGAGGCTGGCTGGCAGATGAATTTATTAATGCACTAGCACCAAAAGCTGAAGAGAACTTTGAAGCTGATCTAAGAAATAAAGTTAAGGTTTTAACTGAAGAACACATGCGGCCAAAGTTTTGCTATAACCAGCACAAAGATGGAAAGAATACCAGAAAGATGCTTGGTGGTTTGGCAAGAAGACTTAGTGCTGGTGGTACAAACATCTATATGCTGTCTCTATTGGCTGAAGCGGACCAAAGAGGTAGAAATGGAGAAAGTGACATTCCGAGCAAAAGGGAAGATGTAGATGAACTAGTGGAATGGCAAACTTGGATAAATGAGATTTCAACAGAATATAAGCTTTTTGAAAAATTGCCGGAAAAAATACTTACTGCAAAAGCAATAACTAAGCATCTTGGAATTCAAGAGGGTCCAATGTTAGGAGTATTGGTAAAGTGGGTATTTGATGACCAGGTGGATGGAGTCTTTGAAAATGAAGATCAGGGAATGATACTGGCTCAAAAATACTTGGAAGTTATTAAAAAAAGTTTATTGGTTGCTGAAGAAACCGGATTGTTTGTAAGAAGTACAGATATAAAATATAGATCAAATAAACCTGAAGTTGAAATATTAATATGGATGAAGCGAGAAGGAATAAAAGACTTGATTTTGGAAGAGATGAAAGTAGAAAATTTACTTATATAAAGAGTCTTTCTTGAGGAAGAAAAATAAAACCCCGCTGTTTAGACGGGGTTGGTAGAACTATTTGGAACTATTTGGAATTATTTGTATAGATTCCGGATCAGGTCCGGAATGACAGGGAGTGAGATTCCTCCACTCGTTTCACTCGGTCGGAATGACAATTTTTTATTCGAGGGGTGGGAGGTTGGTCATGCCGGCTTTATTGGCCAGACCACGGACAAAGTGGTGTAGAGCAGCTTCCCTATTGAGGTTGATGTCAGGAAATTGATAAGAAGCTATAAGCCGAGCAACTTCGAGCTTGGCGCGACCGAAAGCATCGAGTCTGCCCGAGCTATTCCAATCTCGAATAGAACCACGATCAATGGATGGACCCGGTAGGTACTGTTCCTTTTGGAAGAGTTGCATCGTGATACGCTGTTTAAGAAAATCTCCGCCTTTGAAATTGACACCTTCGTAAAATCCAGTAGCAAGAGTTTCAGTGTGAGTCTGCATGCCCATGAGCATACGTCGGGCCATGGCGATGGACTCAGCATCGATAACTAACTTTTCCGGACTCATGCAAAGAAGTGAGTCGACCATGCCGGCGCCGGAAATCATATTGATACCACTGAGGGCACCTATAAGAATGGCCATCCCACCTTCGAGCCCGGCCTGAGCATCAACTGATTTTGCGTCACTGCCTCCCAAATATGTATGAGTGGGAAGACCAAAGAATTTGCCGACTTGGGCATATGAGCAGTCGATCATAGCGGTCTCTATAGCACCCATCGGAGTGCTACCCTTGCGCATATCCATAATGGCAGGAGCGCCGCCCCAGACGATGGGAGAACCTGGATGGGCCAGTTGATGGATAACGATGCCGGCGAGGGACTCGGCCGTATGCTGAACAACAGAACCAATTAGGGTTACGGGAGCAGCTGCTCCAGAAATAGGCATGGAGATCATTTCGGCAGGAACACCGGCTCGAGCAAGAGTCATGAGATTGCCAGCACCAAAGTTTGACCAAATGAGTGGAGGTGAAGGGCAAACATCAAAGACAGCACGAGGATAACGTCGAAGGTTTCCAGTGCTACCAGACATAATGGCAAGCATTTCTATCATATTACCAATGTTCTTATTGGAGAAAGCACCGGTGACAATTGGTTTTTTAGAGTGCAATAAAACTAAGTAAAGTCTATAGAGGTCCTGAATTTCCTGAGGAACATCACTGCAAACGACAGCAGTTGACTGGGCATCATACTGAGGAATTCCTTCGGCAACTTTGATGATGCGAATTAAATCTACGGTTGTTGCTTCGCGATGTTCAAGAGTTTCAGGGTCCAGAACATTGATGCCGGAGGAGCCGGGATCAAAATGAACCGAGTCTCCACCATAATGAACCATTGGTTTTCCTCCGATGTCATAAAGCCAAAATTCCGGAGGTACTGTGCTGAGGGCTTGGTAAACAAGAGCTTCAGGTATTTGGACAACCTGAGATTCTTGATTGACAATGGCTCCAGCCGAGGCTAATAGATCTCTAGCTTCTGAGTTCTGAACCTTTATACCTGGCTTAATCAGAAGGGAAAAGGCTTCACGGACAACTCGCAATACAAGCTCATGATCCAACAATTTTAGATTAGGTTTCATGGTTGCTCCTTAAAATTAAAATACGTCAAAGTACTGGGGTGATTATTACACACTTCACGCAAGCTAGCCACGGTCCTTTTTTTATAAAAAATCGGCACAATTTAAATTGTGCCGAGAGTGCTAGAGAGACATGGCCTGAATGACGTCTACCGGTCTAAAAAACGGAACACGTCTGGATTCAAAATGACGCAGTCGTTGACAGTGTCGACTATCATGGAAGCCTCATTGTCACGATCCAAAATGAGAACCGAAAAATCTTTTGAATTGTCGAGTTCCCAGTTTGGATCGGTTGACCACTGGGTAATTGAAAGATAGTATTGTAGATATTCCGGAACGCTTGGATAATCCAGTAGTGGGTAGGTCATCATCGCTTCGTTCCAAACAAAATCCCAACTTTGATCGCACTGAAGAGATTGCCAGTCCTTAATGGTATTTTGACCTTGGCTCAGTTCCCTGGAAACTTCATCTACCTTGACTTGAGCTTTTTCGAATTGAGCTTGAAGATCCACAAGTTGCTGGTCCTTCACGGCATTGCCGGTATTTAGCTCGTCGATGGTTGCGTTGGCGGTGGAAAGCTGAGTGTTTAAATCTACAACTTGGGCATTGGCGGCATCAAGATCAGCTTGGGGAACATAGCCGGCGGCGTTGGCAAGAAACTGACACGAGGAAAGCAAAATAACTGAGATGAAGAATATAGATAATATGCTACTTTTCATTGATTCTCCTTTTAAGGTGTAGGGTAAAGAAAATTAGTTCCAATCGCAGAAAGTTATATTGAACAAATCATTTTTCTTTTGTGCCTCCCGAAATGTATATTACTATTTTTTTAAATAGAAATATAGATTTTTTTGCACAAAATGACGTCCTCCCCGCACAGACTCCGCTTCGCTCCGCATTGTACGGGGT
>CAYGCQ010000015.1:0-28011 GCA_964348455.1 uncultured Pseudomonadales bacterium | reverse complement strand
ATTAAAATATTTATTAACTCTATCTTTTAATGAAGATACAATCGCTTCGAAGTTATCTTTCCTTGAATATGATTTTAAAATCTTTAAATAATCATCATAGATCTTAGTATTTGTTATTAGTTTCGGATTTGAATTATTTCGGTCAATTTCCTTCTTTAAATTAACCATCATATTTATATCCTTGAGGTCAAAATAACTAGGCATATAGGAGTTGTACCACTCTGTACCCTTAATCAAAACATTACCCGATATACCTAGCGATGGATGAGATAAAGTATTAAAGATATTCCAAGGCCTTAAATCAGGATTTAGCATCAAATTCTATTTTGCAACCACAATATTTCTTATCAAATTTGTAAGAATTTTTTCTGTTTTTTTTAGAGATTCAATAGACAGATATTCATTTGCTGCATGAGATAGATTTATTGGACCTGCACCAAATACTACAGATTTTCCTCCCCACTTTTCCTGAAGCATTTGAACTTCATAGTAACCAGCAAGGCTTATGTCACCGTATTCAACTTCAAAACCTTCAGTCCTTATAGACTCTTCCAATAGTTGCAGGTCTGACTTAGAAGTCAACATCGATCCGAGATAGAATTTAAATTTTACCCCACTAACGACAATTCCGACTTCCTTTGCTATATTATTAATCTCTACCTCGACAAATTCCTTGGTAATTTCTGGGTTAGCGATTCTGATTTCGCAAATAACTTCTGCATAATTTGGAACTACATTCCCCAAACCGCTTACTTCTGAAGGACTATCACTATTAGACCTGAGCATTCCTCCATGCAAATACGCGAGATTAACAGATGTTTTTCCACCATCTTCAATATCTAACTTCGATACTCTATCTTGAAATTTTTTAGTTAATTCAACAGCCTTCTCAATTGCATTTATTCCGAATTCTTTTCTTCCAGCGTGTGCCGATTTACCATGAACAGTAAAGCTAAACTCTGTCACACCTCGACACCCATTCAAGATTTTGTTATCCGTTGGTTCAACGTTGACTATTAACTCAGGATGAAAATTATCAATCTCTTTCAACTTTAATGCCCCCTTAAAGTCATATTCCTCGTCGACAGAAAAAACCAACGCAAAATCATCGCTGTCCAGGACAGAAGCTAATTTCAACATAATTGCCAAGCCACTTTTCATGTCCACAGATCCCAATCCAAAAATTTTGTCTCCTTCAATTCTCGGTTCAAATGGTCCGTCGGTTTCTTCTTTAGGCAAAACAGAGTCCATGTGCCCAAACAGTGCAACTTTAGGATTAGACTTGTTATAAACCAAAATATTTTTTCTATCACCTTCTACTTCTTGGATTACATATCTATATGATGTCCTAGTTTTTATAAAGTTTTCAATATACTTAATTATTCCATTTTCATTATGCACTTCATCGACATACGAAGGAATTCGAATTAAATCTTTTAATATTTCTATTGTTTTTTGCATTTCTTAATTTTACACCAGTCTGTATTGACAATATTCACTTAAGTGTTAAACTCAGCACAGCAAGCACCTGAACAATTAAACCCACTAGGAGGTCGCTATGTCAGGATATTCTGTTTTCCAATTTGACGAAACAAAAGTTAAAAACGACGCTCGCTTTCTCTCTCAACTCTCTCGTTTTTACTGTAACATTTGGCGGTACGATCCCAATTTTGCTGAATACAAGCAGTGTCCAAACTGCTCTCGATACTTCTCCCTTAATTACTGCGAAACAAACCTTTCCTGTGACAAATGTAACATTGTTCTCGTAGAAGCCTGGGACGAAAAATCTGTTGCAGAAACTATCTGCGATCTCGTTTCTCTCAAAAATAACTTTTTCGGTGCCGTTGCATTGCTTCCAGACACCAGCGATACCATCATCGGCTTCACTTGGGGGTACAACAAAAAGCTTTCAGAGATTACCGATGAAACCGTATTCAAAGCAGTCAACAATTCCACTGGATATGTCCCATACTTCAATGAGATCGCATCCGATCCCAGCTTTCGGCATAAAGGCGTCGGGTCTTCCCTCTGTAAAATGTTAGTTCAATGGATGAAGCACACCAACCCAAGTCTTCCAGGCTATCTTCATACTCATGAGAATAGTCCCGCAAGACGACTGTTTGAAAAAGCTGGATACCGCATGCTCTGCTATGACGAAGAACTTGGTGGTGGACGAATCTACATGTCCATCGACAAATGTGGAAACTTCTCTCCCGAGAATCTATAAACAAACTCACCCTGCTCAACACAAAAAAGAGCAGGGTGATTTACTATCCTCTGCAACCCATTTAAGGAGAATGATATGGAAAAAGATACATTTGATCGCGGAATTCAAAACTTCCGTGGAACCAAAGATTACTTTGGCGACGAGGCAAGGTGGCGGATTTCTGTCACCGAAACTATTCGTCAATCACTAGAACTCTTTGGGTTCGAACCCCTTGAAACTCCCGCCATAGAGAACGAAAGAACTCTTAAAGGAAAGTATGGGGATGAAGGTGACAAAAAACGTTATCGACTTAGCCTTCCTTTTCCTCAAGAAGCCGGTTTGCGATATGACCAAACAGTTCCGCTAGCGCGTTTTATGGCCATGAACTGGAACCAGTTCCCTTTGCCTTACCGTCGCTATGTAATTGGACCCGTTTGGCGTGATGAGTCAGTTCAAACAGGTAGGCTTAGGCAGTTCTCACAATGCGACTTTGATACTGTTGGGAGTAACTCTCCCATTGTTGACGCCGAAGTAGTCGCAATCAACTACACTATCCTTTCAAAGCTTGGTTTTACAGACACTTTCAAGGTTCGGGTAAACGATCGCCGGTTGCTAGACGCCATGGCCGCAGCATTGGAAATTACAGAACCCGGTGAAAAATTGGCTCTATTCAGAGCCTGGGACAAACTGGAAAAGACTACTCTTGAAGCAATCAGCCAAGAGCTAATTCTGACAGGTCTATCTCCTAAAACGATTAAGAGTTTTAATCGTGTTACAGCCAAGCTTCAAGAGCTTACAGGTCAACTGTCCAATATCGTACTAAAAACTCTCTCCCAACTATTCCGAAATGAGCCGGTTACAGCCGAAATCCAACGCCTCAACCTCTTGACCAGATCAATTTTGGACATGGGCGTCCCTGAAACCAATTTCGAGATCTCCCCTCTACTTGCACGAGGTCTTGATTACTACACCGGACCCATTTTTGAAACAGTTGTAGAAAAAGCAGGAGTGGGAAGTATTACCGGAGGAGGTCGTTTCGATCGACTAATTGCCGACATGGGTGGCCCAGATCTTCCTGCTTCAGGTAGCAGCTTTGGCCTTGAAAGGGTTATGGCTGTCATGGAAAAACTCGGACTCAAGCCAGACTCAGTTCAATCCACAAAAGTACTCGTCACGATCTTTGACCCGGACAATGCTCAGTTAGTCTCAAAATCTTATCAGGCAACTTCAGCTCTAAGGCTTGACAACATTAATACTGAGATCTATACTGGCGCCAATCGAAGACTGAGTGCGCAAATTGACATCGCCCGTCGCAAAAACATTGATATCGTCATCATCATCGGTCCAGATGAATTAACTTCCGGCAATGTGACTGTCAAAAATTTGCAAAGTAAGACTCAGTCAACAATTCCCTTTTTAGAATTAGGCGACTGCGTTAAAACGCTGCTCGCTTAAATTCCTCCTTATGGAGAATGGACGAGTAGCCAAGCGGCCCAAGGCACTAGTCTGTGGAACTAGCATCGCGGGTTCGAATCCCGTCTCGTCCACTCTCCGTGGAATCAAACAAGAGCGTCATTTATATGGCGCTCTTTTCTTTTTCTAGTGTTTTAAAATTCTAATTTTTGACGATTCGACACTCGCTTTGATGGCCACTTCTCCACCAATCGGAAAGGTTATTTTTGGATCAGTATGACCGAAATCCACATTAGCAATTACCGGTATATTTTCAAAATTCTTTATCACTTTTATTATTTCCATCAAATGTTTTTTTGTCATTTTAGTTTTCTTTTGAAATCTCCCAAATACTACTCCCCTTACGGTTTTAAAATCATCTAAATGCACCAGCGATTGTAAATTTCTGCTAAATTCGCCCACTGTAGACATCGAATCATCTTCTATAAAAAGAACTGTTTTGTTTATGTCTGGCATAAACTCTGTTCCTTGGAGCAAGTTAATGCTGCACAAATTTCCCCCTACGATTTGACCCGTAGCTTTTCCTTCATTGATAATCCACCAGCCGGAATTCTTAATTAGCTTTCTCTGTTCTTGATCTTTTGTCCATCGATCATCACTCCAATAATCGCTTGGTATTAGTTCAAAAGGTTTGTCTAATATCGCAGTCTTTTTGAAAAATTCCATTGTGTAGTCAAAATATTTTTCTTGTCCAAAATTCCTAAAATTAACTCCGGAGTAAGTAACTAATCCTGTTTTAGCTAAAATCGCATTTGATAGCACTGTTATGTCTGACATCCCACAAAAAAATTTGGGATTTTCTTTAATAACCTCCCAATCAATATCATCCAATAAATAATTTGAATTATATCCACCCAATCCCGCCAAAACACCTTTAACCTTTTTATCTTTAAAAGCTTCAATTAAATCATCCAGTCTCTCTTTTATTGAGGATGATTCCAAAATATCTTTCTTATCTGTGTTTTTTCCATAACTAACCACAAATCCCATTTCGTTTAATCTTTTTTCTGCTATTTGCAACACCGCCTCAGGCACCATTTTCATAGAATACGAAGGAGATATTATTCTAACTTCATCTCCAGCTATTAATTTTCTTGGATAAACTGGATTAATCACCTTTTTTGATTACTTTAATTGCATCAGCAATCTCCACAGTAACTTGTTCCCCTGACTTCATGTTTTTAACTGATACTTTTCTTTCTTGAATCTCATCAGCCCCAATAATTACTACAAACGGAACCCCAATTTTATTGGCGTAATTCAATTTCTTTTTAAACTTATCAAGCTCAGTATAAACTTCTGTCGCGACACCAGCCTCTCTAAATTTAGTTGCTAACTCCAAAGCAAAATCTAGGTTTTCGTCCAATGTTACAACTAAGGCCTTCGCGGGTGTTGCCGACTCTGCTTTTATTACCCCTGCCGAAAGTAACTGTGAAAATAATCTCGTTAACCCGATAGAGATACCAACACCGGGATAGCTATTTTCAGTATAACTTTCCGCCAGATCATCGTATCTTCCTCCGCTACAGACACTTCCACTTACCGCGTCATTTAACAGTTTTGTTTCATACACGGTACCTGTATAGTACGAAAGACCTCTAGCTATTGAAAGATCTACCTGTAGGTTCTTTTTCGGCACTCCAAACTCCCCGGCAATTCTAACAACGCTCTCGAGTTCGTCAACTCCAGTATTAAAGACTGCATTTACAATCCCCATACCTCTCAGCTTATTTAATATCTCTTGATTGCTTCCGGAAATTTTTACAAACTCAATCACCTGACCTGCATTTCCCACAGTAAGCCCGCTATCGACCAGCTCCTTTCTGACACTTTCCTGACCAATTTTTTCCAGCTTATCAACTATGCGTAAAACTTCATCTTCTTTTCCTTGAGCTCCAAGCGACTCCACCAAACCATTAAGAATCTTGCGATTATTGATTCTAATTACAAAATCCCCAATGTCAAATTTATTAAAAAGCCTATAAATTACCGCAGGAATTTCAGCATCATTTATCAAACTAAGTGACCCATTACCAATGATATCGATATCACATTGATAAAATTCACGAAATCTCCCTTTCTGAGGCCTCTCACCTCTAAAGACTTTGCCTATTTGATATCTTCTAAAGGGAAAGGTTAGCTTTTGGTTATTCATAGCTACATATCGAGCTAGTGGCACCGTTAGGTCAAACCTTAAAGACAAGTCATCATCCCCCTTATTAAATCTATAAATTTCTTTTTTTGTATCTTCACCAATCTTAGCGAGTAGGACTTCCGAGATTTCAATTAAGGGTGTGTCCAAGGGAGAAAATCCAAACTCTTCGTATGTTTCTTGGATTATCCTCAAAAATTTATTGAACGCCAGCTGCTGAGCCGGCAAAAGCTCCATAAATCCAGCTTGTATCCTAGGCTCTACTTTATTTTGTTTTGTCATAGTTTTTATATATATTAATAATACCTCCTATCCCCTCAAAAACGAAAAATCCCGCCTGAGCGGGTTTGTGACTATTATGTTGAATAAGTACGTTAAACCAGCCCAGATAAATGGTTAGTATGGGTATGATGAGACCGGGCGGACTTATTCATAAGAGTATTCTAGCATATTTGTCAAGTTAGGCTCACGACCTTCGACCTCACCATCTTTACATAATCTTTACACATCATCTTCACCGAAAATCGCTTATCTCCCGCATTGAATATTATCTTTTTTCAACAACTCAAGAATTTTATTTACCACGGCATGATACTCCATCCCTTATAATATCTTATGTCAGAACCAATAAGCCCAAACATCCCTCCCGCAACAGTTGAATCCCTTGATCTTCATGTCCGCTCCTATCGTTCAGCCTTAACAAGTACTCACGAGATCACCATAAACTCCCTAACCAACTCTCACCTCAAAATGGAACCCATTCTGCATCAATACGGTAACGATCCTAATAAAATTGATATCTCTGCTATCGTTTACTCAGCTCTCCGACTTCCCGAAGAAATTGATTTAATCCAAAAAGTTATTGCAGCTCCTACCCCGGACGTCTTCTCCTCAGCAGGATTTGAAGATGTTCACTTGTGGCCAAATGTCAAAGCTCCTGCACGACGACGCAAATATCACTTCGAAGAATCAAAAAAACTGCTGGCTTGCTTTATCATCTCCATTTCAGATATCGACGATTTAGTTAACCTACTTATAGCCTTTCAGGTCGAGTGGAACAAGCTTCACACCCTACTCAAAACTAATACGATTGATCAGATTCTTACTCCGGAAGAAATTAGTAATCTTTCTAAGGCTTTTGGTTCACATTACGAAAAACGTATAAGTAGAGTTAAGGATCACCTGCTTGACCTTCGCATACAACTGCTCGCTGGCTCATGGGTAGACTACTGTAAAGCTACTCAAAAATGGTGGAGAAGTATTTCAAAAGTCACAGACAAAAGCCTTCGACTTTCCAAAAGATCTGTTTATTTCGTCAGCTCTAACACACACAGTTTGGTAAATATAATTTCAGGTTTTGCTCTCAAAGAAAAGGAGAGCATCCTTGAATTCATCAAAAATGAAAAACCTGACCTATATCAAGTATATGAATCTATCAAAAGTGGAGAGAACAATTTACCGGAAAATGACTTCCTATACTTCGTCTCGAAATTCTATGCAGATAATCCTAAACATAAAGATACCAAAAAAACTCTTGAAGAGAAAATAAACCTAACCACCATACCCAGCTCCAAAGCTCTAGACATCAACACCCAAATCATCTCGATCAAGGACATTGCTAACTCCAACCATCTGGACCCCAGGTTAAAGATAACTAATTCCAACAAACTCAATTCGTCCGACGCTTTAATCTTTAACATAGATTATCCTTTGGGTTTTGCTGCATACCATATTCTTTCGGAGATTATGGAAAATGTTCGAGAAATTAAGGGGGTATACGTCATGGGCAAAGCAGCGGTTCTTAACAGTGAAATAGGTGATATTCAAATTCCCAGATTGGTTTACGATGAACATACAAGTAACTCATATATTTTTAGAAACTGTTTCAACACCTTCTTCCCATTCGTTAATAATCAAGGCTCAATCCTCACAAATCAGAAGGCGGTCTCTGTTCTTGGAACATACATAGAAAATGAAGCTTTGATCAAAAAGTACTCCGAAGATAATCTGACTGTAATCGAGATGGAATCTGGACCATATCTAGAGGCAATCAGCGAGGCCACCTTTGACCACCGACATACAACCGACGAAACCGTCGACCTAAGTACTGCTCCATTTGATATCGGCATAATTGACTACACCTCGGACACTCCATACTCAAAAGCCAAGAACATGGGAGTCAAAACACTAACATTGGATGGGCTTGAACCTACCTACCTAGCCTCACTTGCCATCCTCCAACGCATCATTAACCTCGAAGAATCACACTAACTCATCATTACGATCGAAGCTGGAGCCAATGATCCTCATCCAAATTACCTAATGAAATATTTTCTTAAAAATACGTTTGCTAATAGTAAAATAATTAAGTTTCGAAGTATTTGACCTGTTTTGAAAAGATCGCGCAAAGCGAAAAAGCAAGGTTCCTGAGCGTGGCGAAGGATTTTTCGCTGATAGACAGGCTGCATTTTGCGCTGGCAAAATGGCATGCCGTTTTTCAAAAGCAGGTAAATACGAAGGAAAAAAATTATTTAACTAACTTCAAATACTTCCTCTTCCCAATTCTCACCACATTTTCCCCTGGATTCAGTTCCAGGTCTACAGTGCCATCAATTCTCTTTTCATTTAGATAAATCGCTCCTTCTTTTAGAAGAGTTTTAAACTCTGTATTGCTGGACACCATTCCATTCGCTATCGCATACGCTGCTAGAGATGCCTCAGCTCCCAACACTGGAACAGGAAACTCAATCTTTATCACTGGAGCATCCTCCCCGGCCACTTTTTCCACCACCGTTTTTCTAAAATGTTCTTCAGCTTGATTCACAGCACCCTCACCATGTAGCTCTCTCACAATTATATTTGCCAACTCTTTCTTTATATTCATTGGATTCTCTCCACTCGCTAATCTACTCTTAGCATCCTCAATGACTTCATTAGAAGCATTGGTCCCCATTTCAAAGTAGACACCCAATACATCATCACTTGTAGACATTATCTTTCCGTATATTTCTTCAGGGGAGTCTTCTATCCAGACAGCATTTCCCCAACTCTTGCTCATTTTTCTGCCATCAGTTCCGGGCAAAAATCCATTTGCCATCACAAAAGACTCCTTATTTCTCAAATTCTTTTGTAGCGTCCTACCGGCTTGCATGTTAAATGTCTGATCTGTTCCTCCTAGTTGAAGATCGGTATCCAAAATATAGCTATCATATCCCTGCATCATGGGATAAAAAACCTCGGGTAAAGCAATCCTCTTACCTTCAGTCCATCGCTTTTTGATTAGCTCACGACCGATAAAGTCATTTAGAGAAAAGTTCTGAGCAAGTTTCAATACGTCTCCGAAATTTAGTTTACTTAGCCATTCGCTATTATGGACTACTCCGACTTTTTCAAAATCCAAGAACTTCGCGGCTTGCCTCTTGTAAGTCTGGAAGTTTTCCTCAATTTGCTCATCAGTTAGTATCGGTCTCTCTGCTTCCTTATCAGAAGTATCCCCCACTTTTGCGGTAAAATCCCCGATTAAAAATGTTACTTTATGCCCTAAGTCGGCCAATATCTGTAATTTTCTTAGCGGAAACGCATGACCCAAATGTATCCTTGTCGCTGTCGGATCTATACCAAGAAACACATTTAATTTTTTATCAGAATTCAAAACTTTCTCTAGCTCAGGCCTACCCGGAATTACATTTTCCACCCCTCGAGTCAAAAAACTATCAATTAATTTTTTCTTTGTAGATTCATCCATATCTATATTCTACATTGTCTTAGGCTCCTCATTTTCTTTGTCCTTCCTTAAAGTGATTACCCATGCCGATCCCATTTCAGATGGCACAAAAACAGTTTCTCCCTTGATGGAAAGATGGATATTTGCCTCCTCCACCTTTTCTGGAGTTACGTTCTGTACATGGTATTCTCCTGCCTTATCCCAAGCTTTTTTAAGTTGGTCCCATACGGCTAAAACTTTATTGCCCTCAGCTTTCACCCAAGCTTCTTTCAAGTGATCAATCCCTGAATACATTCTTAATGTGTCAACCAATGCTCCCATTTGCCGCATTTTAAATTGAGGTCTGGGAACAACAATAATAGCTTCGCCCCCAGGAGCTAATATTCTTTCAACTTCTTGAAGTGCCATTTTTAGATCTGGAGCGTGTTCAAATGTATGTAGAGACACAATTCTATCAATCGAACTACTTGCAATCGGCAAACTTTCAATATCACCCTCAATAATGTTTTTTTCTTTGTTAAAATGACTATTTCTGATAATCCAAGGATTAATGTCTAAACCAATTACATTTTTTTCTCCAAATTTACTTTCCAAAAACGGCAGCAATGCTCCTGATCCCGATCCCAATTCTAGAACTCTTCCTTCTTTACCTGTCAGATTTTCATCCAAGATTTTTAAATATTCCGTTGCTACACCCCTACCTTGAACTTCACCATATTCTCTTCCATAAAGAGATCTGTCGGTCTTTGGTCTAGCTTCACCTATATTATCAGTTGGTATTTCCATATTAGTATTTTACATAGACATTGCGACCGCAACAAGGAAATATAATATTTTTCTGTTTTTTCCAGAATATCTTTTATCTGATCCAGTTTACTCATCTACTAATTTGTTTTTTCCTTATCCTCCTTAATAACTTTTTCAGCAAAATCACCCAGCGACATCGCACCCAAATCTTTCTGACCTCTTTGTCGGACAGACACCTGATCACTTTCGACTTCTTTTTCTCCAAGTATCAACATGTAAGGGACCTTTGAGGCTTCAGCATTACGGATTTTCTTACCTAGAGAATCGGCATCGATATTGAGCTCTACCCTAACCCCACCATCTTTGAGTTCTTTATATACCTTATTTGCATACTCCATAACTTTTTCAGAAATTGGTAGTATTGTTACTTGAGTTGGTGAAAGCCATACAGGAAAGTTTCCGGAAAAATGCTCAATTAGTATCATCATCATTCTCTCCGCGGATCCCAATATTGCTCTGTGTAGCATCACTGGATGTTTCTCAGTTCCATCTTGATCAGTATAAGTTAGACCAAATCTTTCAGGCATCACAAAATCAATCTGAACCGTTGAAAGTTGCCACTCTCTTCCCAAAGCATCTGTCGCTACCAAATCCATCTTTGGTGCATAAAAAGCTGCATCACCAGGACTCTGAACATACTCAATTCTATTTCTCTCCATTATTATTTCAGCCCACTTCTCAACTTTGTCCCAAACAGCGGGTTCACCCAGATATTTTTCTGGATGCTCAGTGTCTCTCGTAGAAAGGCGATACTTGTATTTAAACCCAAATGTCTCCATTATCTCTTTCGTCATTTGAAGTGCCATGTCGATTTCAGCATCCACTTGATCTTCACGACAAAAGATATGACAATCATCTTGAGAAAAGGATCTTACTCTTCCAAGGCCAGAAAGCTCACCCGGTTTTTCATCACGGTAAAGCATAGCAAAGTCCGTCAGTCGCAAAGGCAAATCGCGATAACTTCTAGGCTGAGCTGAATAAATCTGAGTGTGTTGTGGACAGTTCATAGGTTTAAGGAACATCTCTTCATCCGAATAATTAGACACTACCCGGAACATATCTCCTTTGTACTTGTCATAATGTCCAGAAATTTTAAATAGTTCGGCTTTTGCAATTTGAGGCGTCCAGACTTGGTAATACTCTTGTGCCGACTGCACTGCCTCTACATAATTCGTTAGCTGCCTTCTAATAAAGGCACCTCTCGGGGAATAAAGCGGTAGTCCGCTTCCCACATGGTCAGAAAAAGAAAACAGATCCATCGATTTTCCCAATTTTCTGTGATCTCTTTTCTTAGCTTCTTCTTGCATCTCCAGGTATTTATCAAGTTCTGCTTGAGTTTCAAAAGCCGTTCCATAAATCCTTGTAAGCATCTTATTATTCTCGTCCCCATGCCAATACGCCCCTGCTATTGATAATAGTTTAAATGCTCCAATTTCAGATACCGAATCTAGATGTGGCCCAGAACATAAATCCTCATCAATTACCTTTCCATTTGGAAGTGTCATTTGATACGTTGAAACCATCTCGCCTCTAGATTCTATTTCATCTAACCACTCGAGCTTGTATGGATTATCCATAAATACTTTTCTCGCCTCCTCTACCGACATATCGACCTTCTTCATTTCTGAAGCAGATTTTATTATCCTGGCCATTTCTTTTTCTATCACAGGAAAATCTTCCTCGGCAATTTTTCCCGAATACTCAAAGTCAAAGTAAAACCCATCATCCGTGGCCGGACCCATGGCCTTTTTAAGTTCTGGATACAGCTTTTGCATTGCAGTATGCAGTACATGTTCTGATGTGTGCCTTAGTTTAAGCAGTTTCTGCTTAGACTCATCCATTTTTAAGTATTTGTCATCCAATTTTTTCGACATTTTATTGTAGTCATTAATAACAAAAAAACCACCTTCTTGCAGGAACCCTTGTGGGGTGGTTCCATCCTGCTTGCTGGTAGCCGTCTTAATTAGAGCGTTGGTGCTCTTGACCTGTTCCTCCGGGTTGGTAGCCCATCACCGGAACAATTTAACTCCTTACATTCTATCACTATATGAACAATATTTTCAGATAATCATCTGATAGTCACCTTCATGTCGTCAAAATAGTGTAACATCTCTCTCATTATGGTTGGCTTACCTCCGTATTTGGGAGAAACTTCCTCCAGTGTGAGTGAAGGTCCTTCGTCAACCTCGACTTTTAAAAGTTTCCACTCTTCTCCAAAATCATCAACTAGAAAAACATCCTTGTCTGACTCCGCCGCCAAGTCCAACGCGTAGAACAACTCGCTTCTACTCCTCAGAGAAACACCATCTTCGATTTTTTCATCTGTCCATTTTTTCCCTTTTCTCTTCCATCTTAATTCGTCGATTTGATCTGGAACAATTTCAGTCACACTCTCAGGTCGATGCACGCCTTTTTTATAGATTTTCATCTTTCCATCAGATTCCAAATAAACATACAATTCACCACTTAAATCTCTCATGTGGTTAGGAATATATATATCATCAACCGTTAATATTTTTTGTCCACCTAATTCAGTCCTAATTTTTTGTTTCAAAGTTTCATCATCAACACTGAGCAACTCTCCTGAACTGAGCACAATCTCTAGCTGATAGATATCCTCAAATTTCAATTTTCCATCAATTTCAGTTCTCAGTTTATACAAAGCTCTTTCGTGATAGTCACCACCAGTCTCAACCGGTTCTGTTTTCCAATCTTCAAATCTTTCCATCAATTTACGCTGCTCTCTCTGGAGTTCGTTATCTATTATTTCAATTTCTGAACGCATTATTTAAGTTTTTTTAACTCTTAACGGCGGAAACAATACTCCTTCTCTTCCGGATATATCCTCCAGGAACCAGAAAAGTCTCTCAGAATGGCCCCAACCAGATGTCGGTGGCATACCGTATTCCAACATTTCGACAAAGTCAGTGTCGAGCATCTGAGCTTCTTCATCTCCGGCTTCACGATGTCCTTGCTGCTCTTCAAATCTTTCCTTCTGGTCTTCTGGGTCATTAAGCTCCGTATATCCATTCCCCAGTTCACTTCCGGCAATAATCACATGGAATCTTTCTGTTAGTTCCGGGTTTTCAGGCTTACTCTTGGCCAGAGGAGACATAAACTTTGGTTCATTGATTAGGTACGCCGGGCCGGCAATTGTTTTTCTTATTACTTTCCAGCAGTTATCTATCAACCTGCTTCTGTTTATTGCTCCAGTCAGCACTACACCAGCTTTTTTAATTACAGCAAGCATTTCGGCTTCAGTCGACTTAAAGATATCAATGCCCAGTTTTTCCTTAATTATTTCCACATAATCAATCTCAGTCCACTCATCGGCCAGGTCATACTCCATCCCCCTACTCACAAACTTAGTTTTTCCGTAGACTTCTTTTGCAATATATCGATAAAGATCCTTAACCAACTCCATATTGTCTCTGTAGTCTGCATAAGCCCAATACCACTCGCATTGATAATACTCAGGTAGATGCTCGTCATCCATTCCTTCATTTCGGAAGTTTGGGCCAATCGTGTAGATTTTTTCAAATCCTGCCCCAATTAATCTTTTTTGGTACAACTCAGTCGAGATTCTAAGATAAAAATCTTGATCAATTGCATTCATATGAGTTACAAACGGTTTGGCATCGGCTCCACCGGTCACACTTTCCAATACAGGTGTTTCCACTTCGATAAACCCTTTATCCTTTAGGTAGATTCTGGTTACTTCCCAAAACTTCGCTTTTCTCTCGAAACGCCTCATCTTGGTTTGATCCATCATCAGGTCCAGATATCTCTTGCGAAAAGCTTCATCAGGATCCACTATCCCCGCCCACTTATCCGGTAATGGTAGACGAGCCTTGGTAAGCAGCTTTATTTCTTTAACTTGGATAGAAACTTCTCCCGTTCTGGTTTTTACTACTATCCCAAAGGCTTGAATTATGTCACCGATATCCAAAAGCTCAAGATCTTCAAATCCAAGTGACTGCTTCTCTTTGTCAGTAGGACCCATCATGTCTTCTCGGATAAAAAGCTGGATTCTCCCTGTTTGATCTTGAATTTGGCCAAAAATTAGTTTCCCGTGTTCTCTCCACGCCATGATTCTTCCGGCCAAGACCAACTCTTTTCCTTCATATTTCTCAAAATTATTCACTACATCCAAATTTTCGGCCTCTTTTTCAGACCTGGCCGGATACAAATCAATACCCATCAGTTTGAGGGTTTCTATCTTTTTTTCTCTCTCCTTAAGTATTTCTTCCAATCTACTTGCCATAGCTTTAATTCTAACATTTCACCCCTTTCTTGACCTCCACCAAATCTATGATAAACTATAGGGCAGAAACACATTAACTTTACCAGGAGGCCAAATGAGATTTATCTTGATATCTAGTAGGATTCAGGCACACTTCAGTCGTTTTTCAAATCATCTATTAAACAATCAGAAACTACCTTCCATCATTACCTACTCCTATACCAATTGCATGACCGGAGGTCAGGTGGAAAGTGGTCTTGTTTACATAAATAGACCCGGTATGTACACAGTACCAGTTTTTCCAGAGCATCTATTCGAAGTTGATGGCTCTAAAGGGCTATTCAAGGGCTACACCAGCACCGGCAGCATAAACATCTCGCCTCATGAGATTGTAATTGTCACTGTCCTGTCGGCCAACGAAGAAGACGCAGGGATGCTCTGCCTACACGCTCTAAGCGAAGTATCGAAATTAATTTAATTAAATTTCCGCACCTAAACAGGTGCGGTTTTTTTATTTTACTAATTCTTAGGAGGGTACTGGCCAAACCCTATCACCCCCAGTTTCTTGTCTACATCTTTTCCACAGTCTCGATTCCCAAAAGTTCTAGCCCGCTCTTAATCGCCGACCCAGTAACAGCTACCAGTAGCAGTCTAATATTTTCTTCAGGAACGCCAATCACCCTATTTCTGTCATAAAATCCATTAAACTTTTGAGCCAGTTCAAACAGCGTTTGGCAAACCAAGTGCGGAGCATAGTTTTTTGCTGCCGACTCAACCATCTCCCCTTCTCCAATTCTCAGTACAAGCCACTTGGCCAACATTTTCTCATCCTCATTCAACTTTTGGTCTTTCAGGTTCAAAGTATCAAAAGCTCTTGAATTCTTAATTCCGTGAGTTTTTTTCAAAATCCCCTTAGTTCTTACATATACATATTGTAAATACGGACCACTATTCCCCTCCATGCTCAAAGCTTCCTCCCATCGGAATACATAGTCAGACTCAGGAGATCTTCTAAGCTCATTATATTTAACAGCTCCCAAACCAATTTTTTCAGAAACATCCAAAGCAACCCGTTTTTTAGCTATCTTTCTCGCCTCATCCCCCGCCCTATCCAATAATTCTTCAAGTTTGACAGTTCTTCCTTTTCTGGTACTCATCTTTCCTTCGGGTAAGGTCATCATCCCATGAGCCACATGTTTTAGTTCCACCTTCCTAGCATCTTCCCAAAGTAGCCGACAAGCTTCAAAAACTTGTCTAAAATGCAGTGTTTGTTCTGCTCCTACTTCATAAATATAAAGGTCCGACTTCAGGTCTTTGTCATCTAACCTTTTCCTTACGGTCGCCAAGTCTCTAGTAAAATAAGTTGTTGTTCCGTCACTTTTTAGCAACATTGCCGGAGGCAGATACTCCCTCCCCTCTTTTTCAAATTTTACGATCAGTGCACCCCGATCACCTTTCACAGCCACTCCGCTTTCAAGTGCTTCTTCTATAATTGGGGGCATCATTTTTTCATAGTCGCTTTCTCCGTATTCATGTACAAACGTAACTCCTAATTTTTCATAGATTTGATCAAATTCCTTCATAGACACGGTGATACAGTCTTTCCAAATTTTTCTGGCCGACTCATCTCCCCTTTCTAGTCTGGCAAAAGCTTCTCTTGCCTTATCTTTTAACTCGGGACTTTCCTCAATTCTCTTATTAAATTCGACATAAAGAGTTTCAAGGTCCGGCACTGTCATTTTTGAAACATCGAGCCCATTCTCTTCCACTGCGGCAATGATCATGCCAAACTGTGTTCCCCAATCGCCCAAGTGATTGTCATTGGTTACCTCGGCGCCACTATGTACATAAAGGTTAAATAATGCCTGTCCAATTATGGTGGATCGCAAGTGTCCGACAGAGAATCTTTTAGCAATATTTGGTGCTGAATACTCTACTAACACTTTTTTCCCACTCATAAATTCACTATCAGCACAGTGACTACCTTTTCTGGACATCTCAATAAGTCCATTAATCAAGACTTCATCTTTAACCCAAAAGTTTATAAACCCAGGACCTGCTATTTCCACTCGATCAACAATCTCAACCAGTCTACCGTTTTGACTCAGCTTCTCTACGACCTCTTTCGCCAATTCTCTTGGATTCTTACCCAAAGACTTGGCCATTACCATCGCGATGTTAGTGGCATAATCTCCCATTTTTTCATCACCGGGATGATCTACGGAAAAGTTCTTGGACTCAAAAATCTCCTCAATCGCTTTATATATTATTTCTTTAATCTTCATATTAGTTGTCATCCCCGACCTGATCGGGAATCTATATAAATGGATACCTAATAAAAATCACCCCTCACTTAAATCAAGATAAACTATCTTAACTCAAGTCAGGGGTCTTTCGACGGTACCACCCAGTCTTTAACTCTTTGTGCTATCACGGGCTACCCCGGCGGCATTTCCTCCGCTAGCTCAGAGACGCGACTCTCTTCACAGCTGTTATTATTTTACACCCACCAAGGCAACATTCCTGTATCATTATTCAGATGCCCCAACCATTAGTAATAATCCTCACGATATTCTCCAATATTTTCTTCTCTAGCGCCACCCCAGCTTTTTTGAATCTGACCCCAAAAATAGTTCCCGTAGATCCTGTTGCGGAGAAAGTTTCCCGAATGAGACTTGAAGAGAAAATCCGACAAACCCTAATTTGTAGTTTCTCTGGTAAAAATGAAGGCCAAGCATTAGAAGTACTCAAAAGTTGTGGAAACATCATTTATTCAAAAGGTAACACCGAAGGTTTAAGTGAAAATGAAATATTTCAAAACAACCAAGCCATTCACCAAGAAGACAATCTTAGCTGGATCATGGTAGACCAAGAAGGTGGAAGAGTTTCAAGAATCAAAGACGACTCACCTTCACCTCGAAAAATGGCAGAAGAAGGAACTGTTTCCTACTGGGGCGAGCAACATGGACGAACGTTAAAAGATTTAGATTTTGATGTCGACCTCGCTCCTGTCGTAGATATTACCAAGAACAATCCGGTTATCGAAAGTCGTTCTTTCGCCGATGACCCCACAATCGATGGAGTCAAAGCCACTGAGTATCTAAAAGCACTTCAAGCCCAAGGAATAGTTGGTGTCATCAAGCATCTCCCTGGTCATGGGCGAGTCGATGTGGATACTCACAAAAATGTAGGATCTCTCGACTATAGTTGGGACGAAATAAAAAACTTTGACCTTGTGCCCTTTATCGACACGATTAACAACGGTGCCAAAATTGTGATGATTGGTCACATCTCAATCCCTGAATTAGACTCCAAACCGGCCAGTATCAGTCCAATCATTGTCGAAAAACTTAGAACAGCTCTACCAAATGGGAATGATCTTATATTTATGACCGATTCACTTTCCATGAAAGGTATCGGTTTGCCCCAAGAAAATGCAGCTATCGAAGCTCTCAAAGCCGGTGAAGACATGCTTATCATTCAAGGACTTCCCGAAAAACCATTATTTCAAAAAATAATCACCGCCTATCAAGACGGCACTCTCGATCAAAACAAATTAGACCAATCCGTCACCCGCATCCTCAAAGTCAAAAGTACTTTTCAATAATAATATAAATAAAATTACTGATGACATTCTGTCAAAAAACCCAGGCTACCACCCCGATACCTTCCCCGTCAAAAACTTCTCTGCATCCAGTGCAGACTGACATCCCATTCCCGCAGCCGTGATTGCTTGCTTATATTTGAAGTCGACCACATCTCCACAACCAAAGACTCCATGCATAGATGTCATCGTTGGATATCCTTCAAGCCAAACTTTTTCGTCACCTGAGGTTATTCCTGTCTTCAAAAATCCTTTTTCATCCAAATCAACCTGCCCCTTAAATAACTCTGTTGCAGGATAATGTCCAATTGCCAAAAACAGCCCGTCTACTTGCATCTCTATTATTTCATTTGACTCGACATTCTTAATTTTTATACCTTCAAGCTTCTCCTCACCACTCACTTCCACTACCTCGCTTTTCCAGATTACTTTGATTTTTTGATTTACCAAAACTCTGTCTTGCATAATCTTACTGGCTTTAAGTTCACCTCTCCTGTGCACCAAAATCACATCTTTAGCGTATTTGGTTAAGGCCAAAGCATCTTCCATGGCTGCATCTCCTCCCCCTACCACGACTGTTACTTTATCTTTAAAGAAAGCCGCATCACAGACAGCACATGTACTCACACCACGGCCCATGAACTTTTCTTCTCCCAGCCCCAGCATTTTTGCCGACGCTCCTGTTGAAATCACCACGGTCTTTGCAGTAATTTCAATATCACCTACCCATATTTTTTTTACATCACCGGCAAGATCCACTTTTGTTACATCTTCGTATCGAATCTCAGCTCCAAATCTTTTGGCTTGAGCCTCCATATTTTGCATTAAGTCGGGTCCCATTATGCCATCTGCGAAACCAGGAAAATTCTCAACCATCGTCGTGTTCATAAGTTGCCCTCCCGCTTTTATCCCTGCCAGAACCAACACCGTCAGGGTTGCCCTAGCTAGATACAGCGCAGATGTGTACCCACTTGGTCCACCACCTATTATTACAACATCCCACATTTTATCTTCTATCATTTTATTATTTCAGCAACAAGTAGTATCCGAAGCAGTTATCCAATTTTGAAAAGATCGCGCAAAGCGAAAAAGCAAGGTTCCTGAGCAATGCAAAGGATTTTTCGCTGATAGACAGGCTGCATTTTGCGCTGGCAAAATGGCATGCCGTTTTTCAAAATGGATAAGTGCGACAGGATAGTTTAGTTGCTATCTATTATTTAATAACTTTATCTATCATCTGAATGTAGGCATCTTTACCACCGAAACCAACCTGTCTCGCCACTTCTTTCCCTTTTAGAAAAAGGATTACTGTAGGGATACTCATCACCCCGTAATCACTAGCTACTTTAGAGTTAGCGTCTATGTCTACTTTACCTACATTAATTTTTCCCTCATAAGTTCCAGCCAACTCATCAACAATGGGTGATACCAATCGGCAGGGGCCACACCAGTCGGCATAAAAGTCTACCAACACCGGCATCTCTGATTTTAGTACCTCTTCATTGAAACTTTGATCTGTAAATTTTTGTACAGCCATATTTTTTATTTTTAATAAATATTAATTTTTATAATACTATGATCGTAATAAAGCGTAGTGTATTACAACGGATTATAAGAGGAAGCGCAAGACGAGTAAGCTCTTATAAAAATCTTTTCAATAATTTAGCATATTCTTCTTTATTGCAACTGTCCACAGCGTCTGCTAAAAGAGCCTTTGCCACACTTTTTAGTGAACTCATGGAAGCTACTACTTGAGTCACAACAGCCTCACATTTTTTATCCTGATCAATCATCTTTTCGATTCCCCCAACTTGTCCCTGGATTCTTCTAAGGGCAATCTGCAATTTTTTCTTTTCTTCAACAGTCATAATATTTTAATCTTTATATCCTCGAGTTCTTGAATCCTTGAGTTCTCTTACTATACCCCCCCTGGTATACAATTGTCAACTCAGAAATTAAAGACCAGCATTCCAAAGACTATTGATACTAGCATCACGAACCATCGCTTTTCATCGTAGCTAAGCTCTCTTTTTATCTGCCAGAACCAAAGATTGAATCTGTCTTTATTCCAAAAATAGTCAAAAACAAGATCAAAAACTAGATGAATTCCAATTCCAAGGATAAAACCTCTACCAAAACTACTCGAAACACTCGTCACCGCCAACAAGGCCAATACCAGATAAACAACGACAAACAAAAAACTTCTCATGACCAATTCTTTTTGTTCGTGTCTCTCATTTAATAGTGTAAGCAGCCCCTCGGAAAACTTCTTTTGACCAAAAAGATCTCTTAGTCTCAATCCCAATGTCTCATCCGGTTTCATCAGGAAACTGTTCACAAACCTGTCTGTGAAGACAAACATAAAGCCGATCACTGACCCAAGAAGCCACCAAAGAAGTTCAAGTCCAAATACAAAATTTCCGGTAATTACCTTAAAGAGAATTAATAAAATTAAAACTCCAAACAATATATATTGATGCAAAACCACTTTATCTTTCATGTCTATTCAATTCTAGCATCTGACTTACTACAAGCAAGTTCACCTAATCCCAAGTTTTAATTACTTCTTGAGGAAGTCTCAACTTCTTAGGCGTTACCATTAGTAAATATACAGCCAATATCGTCATTAATATTCCCAAAATGGAAAAGGTTGCCTGTTCTCCTACTATCTGAGCTATACCTCCAGCCAATATTGGACCGATTATGTAAGCCAAACTTATGGTTGAGCCGGAAAGACCCACCATGTGCTTTCCTTCTTTCCCCATTCTAAATACGATATCGGAATACACAGCATCTGTGAGTGGCCAAGCAAAAGACATTGCGGTTCCAGTCAAAAAGGACACCAAAAGCATCAAATAAATCGAATTGACTAATCCCATACAGGCAAGAAGTATCCCCGCCACGAGCATAAATATTTCCGCCAATCTTTTTTTACCCTTGTAGACTCCCCACCTCGCCATAACAACTCCAAAAAGAACCATGGGAAGCGTATAAAATGGCAAGAACATCCCACCGAGCCAATTTTCCCCAGCCAACCTATCAGAAAACACGGTGCCGGTAGTCCAATATGTCGCATCTACCAGACCCATGACAATACTGATTGTCAACACTGGCCATACATGCTCCAGAAGTATCCACCATAACCTAATTTCTTTTAATATGTCTATTCTCTCCCCGGTACCCTCTAAGACAGTTTTTTTACTATTTTTTCCAACAACCAACCACAAGAAATATCCAATTAAAACAAAAAAGACAGCAGCAAGTACCGTTTCTGAGTTTCCTTTAGTTAAAGCGATATAGCTGCCCAGTATTGGCCCCAAAAAATACGCCAAGCTTCTAAACACGCTCATTATTGCCCAAGCCGCCGATCTGGAATGACCGGGAACTGACTCAATCATAAATTGTTGTCTTCCAAATCCCAAAAATTCATAATAAATCCCCCAAGCAGCCATCGCAAAAATAAACAACAGCAGCCAAGGGAGCACTATTGTCCATAGTAAAATCCCGGAAAAGATCAAGCTCGTACCTATTGCCATCAACATCAGCTTTCTTGTTTTGACGAGCTTTAATAATTGAGGGAAAATAAGGTCTGCAGTAAAACCCACGATGGACGAAAATGAGATTATCAGTCCCATTGCAAAAGAACTGTGTGTGGAATCTTGAATAAATGAAGGGACCCAATCACTGAGTATGGCATCTCCTAAATACACAAAAAATAACACCATCGATACCCCCAACACTCTTCCCCAAAAACCTTGGCCGACAATAGCAACGATAGATTTTCTATTCACCTCTTAATCTTACTATTCAGAACTGCCTATTTTCTCTTTGTTTTTAGCAGCAACCTCATCCTTAACTTGTTTTAGCTTCCACATAAACATCTTTCCCTTGCTCCTAGCACCGGCATCCATTACAAAACTTTTTGCCCTTTCCACCAGTTCTCTAGGAGTGCTTTTTACAATCCTCATATAAATAGCTGTATGAGCAACGTCATCTAAGGCTATTGCGAGTCGATAAGCATAGTCCTGCCACTCTCGACTTATTCTCTTTTGTTTGGTTTCGTCTATTTCAAACTTATCCAAAATTTTTGTCATTGAACTAAATCCTGTTTTATTCGCCATAAACACCATTATAATAAAACCATCTCCTTCTATGTTAAATTCAAAATCAATATCAAACATTAAGAATTTTTTTCACACCTATTATTCAACAGTAAAAATAGTCTGGAAAATTGATAAGATTATTTTTCTTAAAGTAACCTTGGCAAATGCTCTCAATGGTGCCATGGTCTACCCTTCGCTTTTGGTTAGCAAGGCCCTTATCGACTCGGTCATAAACACAATCACCACTCATGACGTTTCCGGAGGAATTCGCACCATGCTCATTGCTGCGGCCGTAGGCTTGGTAATCGACAGAACCCAACAAATCTTAAACGAAGTCGACAGCATATACAGCCAATACATTTCTAGTAGTTTATCTGAACGAATCCAGGTCACAATCTCCAGAAAAATAAACTTACTCCCCGTCCCCGTTGCTGAATCCCCTGAAGCCCGAAATCTTCAGCAAAAAGTCATGGACAATACCGGCCGCTCAGTTTGGTCCTTAGTAATTCCAATCTCAACCTTTCCAGAAATAATATTTACCATCATTGCCACAGCTATTCCAATTTTTGCATTCCAGCCCTTAATTATTATCCCTTGTATCATTCTGGCTCTCCCCAACATCATGATTGGTGTCAGTAGTTCCAAGGAGTGGCATGCTCTCAGTACTGAGTACTCCCCCAAATGGAGAATTTGGAGCGCTCTCGAAGATTTTGCCATTAAAGGAAAATATTTGTACGAGAACAAGGTTCTAGGTCACGTTGAAATACTTTTAAATCGTCGTATCAAAATGGCCAATGAGAACTTCAATCGACGACGGGCCATCAGCACCAAGTATGCGAAAAAGCGCCAAGTAGCACAGCTACCTATGGCCATATTTCAAACAGGTACCAGGCTTTACCTTTACTACCTAGCTATCATCCAAGTGCTCACGCTTGGAACTGCTCAAATCACCAGTCAAGCAATTTCTAGTTTTATAAACAGCATCAGCCGCTTAATCAGACAAGCCAATGAAGTGTTTCAAAACTACCTCTTCATCACCGATTATCAAAAATTTATGTCACTCCCCGAAGAAGACCACAACGCAGGGATAAAATTGTCGAATCATCTTGTCGAAGGGATCGAGTTTAAAGATGTATGGTTTAAGTATGATCACTCTCCGACTTGGATTCTCAAAGGAGTATCTTTCAAGGTCAACCCTACAGACAACATCGCAATAGTAGGAGAGAACGGTGCCGGAAAAACTACCCTCATAAAACTATTATGTCGGTTTTATGAGCCCCAAAAGGGAGAAATTTTATTGGATGGACGCAACATTAGAACCTACAGCATTAAAGATTACAGACACCACCTCTCGGCACTTTTTCAAGACTTTGCCCAGTACCCCTTTTCCGTTGAGGACAACATCAAATTTGGAGACATAGATAGAAAAAAAACCAAGCTGGGCATTAGGAAAGCCGCCAAACTTACAGGTATCACAGACTTTGTCCACTCCTTACCCCTAGGCTTCAAAAATCCTCTTGATAAAGAATTTTCCGGTGGGGTTGAGCCCTCAAAAGGCTTATGGCAAAGAGTTGCTTTAGCCAGAATCCTTTATCGAGACGCCCACATCCTAATTCTGGACGAACCAACCTCAAACGTTGACCCAGAGTCTGAGGAACAAATCTTTGCCGATGTTTTACGAGTAGCCAAAGAAAAGATTGTTTTACTTGTCTCACATCGTTTCAGCACCGTCAGAAAGGCTGATAGGATTCTTGTTCTTGAAAAAGGTCTCGCTGTCGAGTACGGAAGTCACTCAGAACTTATGAAGCTTAATGGACGCTACAAAACGCTCTTTTCACTACAAGCTCAAAGTTATCAATAGTTCTGTTGTTGCACTATCAATAACTTCGTTCAAAACCTTCTTTTCCTCTTTTCCAAAATCATCCAAAACATAATCTGCTCCAGTTAAATTGGTCGGTATCTCTTTTCGGTTATCTACTCCCAAACGAACTCGCAAAAAGTTCATCGTGCCCAAATACTGTTCCACCGAGTTTACCCCGTTATGGATCTTTGGGCCAACTCCCATCTGAATCTTTCTTTCTCCAAGAACAATATCCAGATCATCATGAACCACAACTACCTCCGTTGGCAAGAGCTTGTAAAAGTCTACAATTCTTCGCACTGACCTTCCGGAATCATTCATGAAGGTTTGAGGCTTAACCAGCAAGAACCCGTCCATTTCCAGAATCTCTGCTTCAAATTTTTTGTTTGCAGAAAACCTTCCACTCTCAGCAAACTTATCCAAGAACATAAATCCGGCATTATGCCTACTATTCTTGTATTTATCCCCAGGATTACCTAGCCCCACGATTAGTTTCATTATTTATATTTTATCCTTTATAATACTTTTTTGTGAAGTTCTTTCTTCTGATTATATTTTTCGCCGTCACCTTACTTTACATCCCCCTAAATCGGCAAGCACCCAAATATCGCCTAAAATTCAGCATAGACGATCAAATTCCTCTCATGCCTTGGACTGTCTGGATTTATGCTGCCTACTACCCTCTAATTCCACTCACATTATTTTTTACCTGGAATAGTCCGGTAATCCTTCCCTTACTTATATGTCTAAACATCTCAACTATTTTTTCAAGTCTAGTGTGGAAAATATTTCCGAATGGAGTAGCTCGACCCACAATTTCTAGAGACTTGAACATAAATCATCGAGTATTGAGCCTAATCTACAGTAAAGATCGAGACTGTAACGGCTTACCCAGTGGGCATGTCATCCATTCTTTTATCGCCACATATTTTTTATCTCTGCAATTTCCAAACCTTTGGCTAGTATTCCTCGTTATCCTCATGTCCATAAGTATATCTACACTTACCACAAAACAGCACTACTACATAGACATGGTAGCCACGCTATTTACAGCTCCTCTCATGGTGGAATTTACAAAATACATCATATAGAGCTACTCCATATATAATCAACTCATGACTTCTAAAAAAGCTCCGTTTTTCTCCATCATCATTCCTGCCTTAAATGAAGAAAAGTACCTTCCATTACTCCTTGCAGACTTGGCAAAGCAAACAACCCTAGATTTTGAAGTTATTGTCGTAGATGGGCGATCCACCGACAAAACAGTTGAAAAAGTAAAAAACTTTAAAGACAAACTACCATCACTAAAAATTTTCACCAGTAAAATCAAAAATGTTTCCATACAGAGAAATCTTGGAGCTAAAAATGCGTCTGGAAAATATTTATTATTCAACGATGCAGACAATAGGCTTCCGGAATATTTTCTAGAAGGCGTCAAATATCAACTTCACGTCAAACCATTTGAAATATTTACCTGCTGGTTTAATCCTGACTCAGACACTAGATCTGACAAAACAACGGCTACCTACATGAATATAATGATCGAAACTGCCCTTCTTTTAAATCAACCGGCAGCTTACGGAGCCCTTATTGGATGTAAAAGAATTATTTTCGATCACATTGGCGGCTTCAATCCGGAAATTGGATTTGCTGAAGACACCGAATTCGTCAATCGTGGTTACAAGAAAGGGCATACTTTCGGCGTCATTCACGAACCAAGATACGTTTACTCTTTTCGTCGCTTCAGAAAAATTGGCAAGCTTAAACTAATTCAAAAATATGCGATATTAAACCTCAAATTTCTCACAAATCAGAAAGTAGATCAAAAAAAAGAGTATCCGATGGGAGGAGGTTACTTGGAAGAAGAGGCCAGAATTACCTCAGACTTAACCAAGTTAATCAAGTCAACTTTCAACAAACAAAGGCGCACCAAAATAATCGACAGGATACGAGCTCTATTAAGCTTGGAAGAAAATCAACCCTAAACTATCATCAGTTGAATCCCCACAAACATAGCGAAAATTCCTACTAGCACAGCGCCCTCCCAGCGCTCGAGCTTCCTCTTAGATTTTGTAAACAACCAGAACAACCCCAAAACAGAAATCATGAACAGACTTGCAGTTCCCCTCTGTAATCTATCGGAATACTCAATGGGGCTAATTACAGCGATTATTCCCAAGATTAATGTAGAGTTAATGACCACACTTCCCAAAATATTACCAAGTACCAATGACACATCTTTTCTCTCCTCCGCCATAATTGAAAGCACCAATTCAGGCAGGGTTGTTCCTATAGAAATTACCATCAAACCAATCCAAAAAGGACTCACTCCAAAAGAGCTACTCATTTTTGAGGCCAAATTAATTAACATCCAAGAGCTAGCCCCCAAAACCACAAAGGCTAAAAGTAAAATTACCACATGTGCTGCCCAGTCGGTTTTAGTTTTAAGGTGATGTGAGAGCTTCTTCCTTCCAGACTGCTTTAAATGCTTCAGAGTATTATTTCCACCCTTAATCATTAAATAGCCATATACAAAATATAGAAAAATTAGTACCAGTCCGTCCCATCTCGTCAGCCTACCGTCACCCAATAGGAGCAGAGGAACCATCGCCATCCCTATCGTAACCCACAGCTCTTTAGCCAAGTACTCACCCACGACAGGGATTGAGCCAAACACTATAGCTACTCCCCCAATAATCCAACTCAGGTTAGCTAAATTAGCTCCGAGAATATTTCCAAGACCAATCTGAGGTTGACCATTTAGAGCACCAGCTAAACCGACGAAAAGTTCCGGCAGTGAAGTTGAGATAGCCACCAGCAAAGTTGCTAACATTAGTTTGTTAGCTTTAGTCTCTAACGCTATTTTTTCAAAAACATCTACCGCCACACCAGAAGCCACCACCAAAATTATTATCAACAAAATCCCGGTAAAAACGTCTACAAGCATACCTTCATTTAATCACACTTCGACAAATCACTCTATTGTTTTCTTTTTACGCTTAGTCACCTCAACTAGTATCGGAACCACTGAAATACCTATAATCATTACCACCATATAGTGAAAATTCTCTTTAAAGAAGGGTACGTTACCAAATGCATAGCCACCAAGAAGAAACAAAGTAATCCAGCTGAATCCCCCGATTATATTAAATGTGATAAACCGTCCATAGTGCATTTTGCTTATCCCGGCTACAAAAGGAGCAAACGTCCTAACGATTGGCACAAATCTGGCAAAGACTATCGCCTTGCCACCATGCTTCTGATAAAACTCCTCCGCTTGATCAAGATACTCTTTTTTAAAAAACCTACTTCTACCATCAAACACTTTTCTCTCAAGTTTGTCACCTATCCAGTAATTTACTGAATCACCAATCACAGCTGCCAAGAGTAGTAAGATATATAGAAATAAAATATTAAAAGAGCCGGAAGCTGCCAAGGCTCCAGCAGCAAAGAGGAGAGAATCCCCCGGTAAGAATGGAGTAACCACTAGCCCTGTTTCCATGAATATTACCAAAAACAACAGCCCATAAGTAAGGGCACCATATTGCGCGATTAAAGATGCTAAATGTTTATCTATGTGCAAGAAGATGTCAATCAGGTATTGTAAATTTTCCATTCTTTTATTTTAACTCAGACCTTGGACAATTTACCAATCTCTTCTAGCTCATTCCAAGTAGTAGCTTGTTTTGGTCCCTTATCTTCTCTGAACTTGACTAGTCTTGGAAATCTTAAGGCGACACCTCCGGCGTGATTAGGGCTTTTTGTAATTTCGTCTGCTGCCACCTCAACGACTATCGCAGGCTGAACCCACACATCAGGAATTAGCGCTCCGGACACC
>CAYGCQ010000014.1:0-29619 GCA_964348455.1 uncultured Pseudomonadales bacterium | reverse complement strand
CTATATAAATTTTCAAATTTTATATTATTTGCTATGATAATATTATGAAATTCAACCTCCGCCTACTATATCTATATCTCTTTTCCTTCGTTGGACTCCTAATCACCGTTATTGGCAGTGTCCAGATTACGGATCTAATAATTAAGACATATATCTTCAAAGTCTCAGATTACACCTACTACGCCGAGCCCGTTAGGTCACCGGATAGCAAAAGTATAGAAACAGTATCTGTTGAGCTTCAAAAAGAAAGAAATGAAGCCGAGCAATCTAATCAGCGCAAGCGTCAGCTCTCCACCTCACTTTCTCTAATTCTTGTAGGTATTCCACTCTACATGTACCACTGGACCACAATTAAAAGAGAAAACGTTTAGTAAGATTTTGTAAAAGAAAAAACCCCGACGAATCGGGGTTAAAGTTTATTATTCCAAACAATATTTTTTTAGCTCATCATCAATCACACCGTAAGCAATAAAGTTCTTCTCAAGCCTAACTAGGCCTACCTCACCCAAACTCGTTTTGAACGTAAGCGTGCGATCTTCCCACTCAGGGTGCTCCCAGGACTGGGAATCCAAAGTAACAACTTCATAATTTTCTTCTGTAAACGTCGTGTATGACAAGACATCTGGCTCTGGGCTAATTCGATTCAAAAAAGTAAGTTTAACAAACACAGGCTGATATCCATTTGCGGACACCGTCAGCAAGTATGTGCTCTCGTCTAGTTTGCGAGATACAATGCTAACATTTCCATACCCAGCAGAACCTGCTCTTTTTAAAATTCCCCTTCCACAGCTAGAAAAAGATTCCCATCCATCATGGTAAATCTGCAACTGTTGATAATCTGGATTAGCAGCAGTAGATACTTGGTTTGTAATTTCAACTGGTACTTCCGAATCACGATGATCACTTCTACTCGAGAATACCGCAGCTCCAAACAATGTCATCCAGACAACGAATGCCAATATGTATCCAAGACCGGATCCACCATGGTTATGTGAAGACCCAAAACTATCTCCACGACGCAGTCCAGGAATCCCAATGGGACTGTACCTCCTCCCACGCCTACCACCCTTACCACCTCTTCTAGACATAAAATCCTCCTAGATTTAAAGATTCAATTTAAAGTACGAATACCTATAGTATAGTTAACAACCCAAACAGTGTCAACCTGTTTTGGACCAGGAAAAGACAAGGGGGATATCCAAGAGACCAAAAATTCGATCAACTTTATACAGTCCAAAAAAATCTCCCCACGAGGGAGAGATTTTTCTTGGAGGTGCTGGCGAGACTTGGTTAGAACTAGTTTCGTCTTATTTTCGGTCTTCTGAGGCACAATTGCTCTCAAAAGATATCAAAAACTATAAAATTAGAACATTGTCCTGTATTTCTTGAAAGTATCGTTTCAATGCTATAATACTTAACAAGTTCAGTTATATAGCCAAAAGCTTATAAATTGACACCATAAAAGGAGAACTTGCACATGTCAAACCAAGATGCTTTGAACGACGCTCGAACTAAAAAATCCGCGCAACCCATTGAACAGCAGATTGCCAATATTGAAGCAAGCGTAACCGCAAAAGTTGCCTCAGAAGCAACTGAGAATGTCTATATCGATGGCTGGGGAACATTTTACCGCAGAGATGATGGATGGCACGGACCAGGAGGATTTTATGGTTCCATGACACCAATGGCGAAAAAATGTGAAGAGGAATCTCTTAAGGCTAAACAATAAACTTTGTTACGTCTGACTGGCGAAAGCCAGTCTTTTTTTTGGTCTTGGAGCTGGCAATGTGAACAGAGCCGTACCGAACTGAGACAAGTCGCGCTTCAAATTGATATGCTTGAATCGCTTCGAGTGGGTTCAAAAAAGACCTATAACTTGGTTGATTAATGTAGTATAATACCCAAGACATTCGATATCGGAGGAAAATGTGAACATTTCAAATAAATTACCAATTGGTGAAAAATTCAGGGCAGCGAGAGAAAATGAATCTATCTTTCGGGCCATACTTCGTGACATAAAAGGCAGATATCCAGGTTTTGTACCTGAAACCATAGATCCCGATGCTGACATAGAATCTCTTCTGAATCTATTTACTCCTTTATTTGCCAGCAGGGGTTTTGGAATCGGCGAGTTTGAAGTAGGCCCCGAAAGTTCTGACAAAACAGAACTCAAACTTCACAGCAAAAATCTAACAGAAAATGAAGCCGTTATTGAAATTCACAATTTCCAGATTTTGTCAGGAAGCAACATTATTCTTCTATATGACATAACCTCTAATCAGCCAGTCCAGTTTAAAGGGGAAACTCCAGGAATAAAAATGATATCCTGATTTAAGATAGAAACAAACCAGTTGTACGACAAAGCATCCATAAGTGGGTGCTTTTTTTATACAGAAAACGGGGGAGAATTCTATACACCAATGAGCGGGTGAGGGGAGTCGGACCCCTTTCATCAGCTTGGAAAGCTGAGGTAATACCGGTATACGACACCCGCTTAACTACTATTTTACCAAACAATTGTCGGGGTGAGAGGACTCGAACCTCCGGCCTCTGCGTCCCAAACGCAGCGCTCTAGCCATCTGAGCTACACCCCGATAGGCATATTTTACTATAGTTTTATTATGAAAGGTGGATTGCCAACTGCTTTTTTTAGATCTTTTTTGGGCCAAATGATCTGGAATTCATCTTTATTGTCTGTATAGATTACTTCTGGGATCCGTCTCGCAGTATAGTGTAGTTGATGGGGGGTCTCTAAGATATGGATCAGCTCTGGGTGGACATGTTTTTGTATGTTTTGACTATACTCTATTAAGTGAGGTAATAGTTTTGTTTTAGCCTTGATAAAGGCTTCTCTGTTGCCAGATATGACCAGACCTGCCCAGTTGTGAAAGTTGGCACAACTAGGATCTCCATGCCCAAAGTTGTAAGCAATCCAAGCAAAAAGTATATATGTATATGGCTTAAAGTAATCATCTACCTCTTGAGATAGTCTAATAATTTCATCAGCACTCCCTTGCACAGCTTGAGCCACCTCATCTTGAAAGTTTGCTCCGGATACTTGAGCAAGTAATCGTGCGTTTTGCAATGAAGTTCTCTTAAGCTCCCAACCTTGGCTCAGATTATCCCCGATAAGTTCAGGATCAAACTTAGAAAATTCCCAGTTTGGTCTAGTTACAGCTTCAAGATCTATTTCGGACATACTTATTGATTATTTCTATATTCTAGTCCATATTTAGGCAAAATGGATTAAAATATACGCAGATGCTATTAGGCATTACCAAATGGTGGGTTTAGCTTAGTTGGTAAAGCGCCTCCCTGTGGAGGAGGAGACCGCGGGTTCAAGTCCCGTAACCCACCCATTAACGGGCTTAATATAACCAGTTGGAGGTTAATAAGTTCTTTAAGCAAGTCTGAATAACTTGTCTTAGAAATATTTTTTTTCACCGACCTCATTTTTTCAAAAAAGAAATTAAGTAGAGTAGCAATTGCTGGCAATTTTCCTTGGTGTGAGCAGACTTAGCATTATGGTGATGAATAATAGTAAAACTAGATATCTAGATGACAGAAATAGTCACAAACCTTTGACATAACCTGAGTATTTACGAGTATATTTATTTTAAGTGGCAAAACGGGCTGCAGAGTGTAATGTAACATATGATACACTTAATATATGAAGAAAAACACTACCCTTGTTCTAATTACAATAATAATTGTTATTTCAATTGTTATTTCATATAAAAAGGGATACATGGATAGAGACCAAAGTAAACTAATGAAGAATGTAGATATGCTGGACACGCAAAAAGATACTTCGATCGTTATTCATCCAGAATTAGAATACTTTCCTAATACTAAAGGGTATTTAGTTAGTCCGGAAAAGAAAGGTGACTATCCCGGCATAGTAATTATTCATGAAAACCGCGGACTACGTCCAGAGATCAAAGATACAGCAGAACAACTAGCAAAAGAGGGTTATGTAGTTTTGGCAGTAGATCTTTATAAGGGACAGGTAGCTGAGACTCAAGCGCAAGCGAGAGAAATTTCACCGAGTTTTGACCAAAAAACAGGTATAGAAAATATGAGGGCCGCGGTAGATTACCTGCGGAGATCCGGAGCAAAAAAAATAGCATCTTTAGGATGGTGCTTTGGAGGAAAGCAATCCGTTGAACTTTCTATTTCAGGAGAAAAACTCGACGCCACCGTAGTCTACTACGGAGGAGGTATGGCAACAACAAAGGATAAGTTAATGCCCATAATGTGGCCAGTAATGGGTGTTTTTGGTGGAGCAGATCAGTCTATTCCAGAGAGTATGGTTCGAGAGTTTAAAACATCCCTTAATGACATTGGTGTAGAAAATGAAATTTATATATATCCAGGAGTGGCCCATGCATTTGCAAACCCGTCCGGAATGAACTATGCGCCTAGTGAAACCAAAGACGCCTGGAACAAAACTATCAACTTCTTGAATAATCATCTAAAGAAATAATCATATTTATCTGAGATGCTGGAATCCCATAAGACAGGACACATGGTACAGGTTAGCTAAATTTAAATTCGGGAAACATCGGCTCCTCGCGACTTAGATATCAAAAAAATCGGATGGTACCCAGGATATTTACCTATTTTACGTAAATAAAAACCTAAATTTTCAATTTAGCCCTAAACCCTCTAGCTGCATAGTACGAATCCGCGCCGTTATGGTAAACAAAAACTCGTCCGTACCGACAATCTCCAAAAATTGCACCGCCCAACCTCCTTACAGAAATGGGAGTTTTTAGCCAGCTTGATGTTTTTAAGTCAAATTTTCCAAGCTGTTGCAAGTGCTGATACTCCTCCTCGGTTAGGATCTCAATACCCATCGAAGTTGCCATTTGCACAGCGGAATTCTTTGGCTTAAATGATTTTCTAGAATCAAGTGCGGCCTGGTCATAACAAACACTTCTTCGCCCTTTAGGAGTTTCCTCTGAACAATCGTAAAAAATATATTTTCCTATTTTTTTATCAAAGCCAACCACATCCGGCTCACCTCCCGTTTTTTCCATCTCGCTCAAAGAGTATAACACCGCAGCACTTTTCCTCAATTTATCTTCAACATTTTTCCACTCAATTGCTTCATGAAACTTCACGTTTTTTTCAAAACGTGCTTTTAATATCTCGATCAACTCTTCTCTTAGTTTATGGGGCAGTTCATTTTTCATCTTGATTTTATTTATACATCTATATTAACTAAATTAAAACTCTTTACCAATGCATCCAAAATAAAACCCCACCTACTGGTGGGGGATAGAACTAAATAAATCTAAGGAGTTGTGAAGTACGTAGAGTTAGAAGAGATCTCAAAACCATAACTTGAATCTACCAAGTTCGAGAAACAATCATAAATTTCAATATCGTACTTGCCTGGCGTGGCTGAGTAATTCAAGGTTCCACCCGGCATTATCACATTACCGTTTAGTAGTTCAATCCAGTTCCCTGAATTTTTGGTCTCAATCCATACACTGCAGATCTGAAATCCTTGATCATTTCGCAAGTATACATCCAGATAGCTTGGTGTCGGAGTGGCGGGAGTAGATTTTTCTGGAACCCCAGCAACATTCCCGGAAGTCATGCCGAGTTCGCTATAAACCCAACATTTAACTCCGGAACTCTTCTGAATATACCACCATAGGCCCCACTCATAAGAACTCTTACCAATAATCTTTACGGTCTGACCTTCTTTCAGGGCTTCCTTTGGATCCCACCAAACAGTCTCACTTGGCCCCTGACGACAGAATACCGGCTGGTTTGGAGTAAACATCGCTTCCATTACCTGAGTTGCCTGCGGAATATATGTCGGCTGAAGTGTAAACGTTGGAACATTGGTATATGTCGGTTGAGGTGTAAACGTCGGCACATCAGTGTAAGTAGGCAATGCATCTGGTAGATTCGTGAGAGAGGCTAATGCTTGAGTTGTGATTTGCGGTGCAACAGTTGCCTCATTTGGAGCTCCGAAACTTATATGAATCGGTGAGCTTTGAGAAAAGAGGATAAAGTAACCAATTACGCCAAAGGCACAAAGAAGGGCAAAAACCAAGACCACAATAATAATTTTATTATTGTTCATCCGATAGAATCTCCTTTTCAATGAACTCATTCGTCCTCCAGAACGAACTGTAAAACCATTTATCTCATCTATTAAATATTATGTCAATTAAAAAAGCTGTTTCGCTTCAACACATACTCTGATTAAACATATAAAAGACATCTTAGTTTATCGCTCCAGGTATCTCCGCGGTTTACTGAGTCACTATATATATCAGAAATATAAATAGGAGTATCAACCCCAAATACTTTGGAGGCTTAACGCCTCTGTAGTGCCTTAAAATAGACACAAATGCACCAGTTGCCAGAGCCAGCCATAGCCATTCAGCGTAAGTTACAATTCCGTTAGATGGAAATAGAAATATTAGTCCACCTATTAACAAGAGGTTGTAGATATTGCTTCCAATTAAATTACCGACCGTAAGTTTTTCTTGATGATCTTTTTGACTAAACACCGTTGTAAGAAGTTCGGGGAGAGAAGTGGCTACCGCAGTGAGTGTCAGCCCCAAAACAGTTGTAGATATTCCGGTAACTAAAGAAATGGCCTCAACCGAAGTTACTACCAAGAGGCCACCATAGATAATACCAGCAATCAAGAGTATTCCAATAAAAAACTGAGTAACACCAAGATCTCCACCTTTGCTCGTAATAAAACTCTTTTTATCTTCATGGAGTCTACCGGAAACAGCCAAACGATACTCTATGAAGCTGACTAAAAAAGACAGCACAATTAAAATAAACCCAAATAGTCTTCTGTACTCTCCGGAGTTTCCTGCCAAAAAGAACAACATCGTAGCCCCGAGCAAAAGCCAAATATTTCGTTGCGTTTTAGTAGATCCTATTCTCAGGTTGCCCATAAGTATGCCCACAGGAAATACCATTAGTACATTGACTATATTGGAACCAATTATATTTCCCATAGCCAACCCAGTATCATTTTTCAGAATCGAAACAATAGATACTGTTAGTTCGGGAAGAGAAGTCCCCAAAGCTACGACCGTAATTCCCACCACAAGAGGGGATATCTTGAACCGTTGAGAAATCTTCTCCGCTAACATCACAAAGCTGTGAGTAGAAAAAAGTAGAAGCAGCAAACCAATAAAAAACTTTATCCAAATTAAATCCATATATTCATTATAGAACGAATATAATTTACCAATTTAGAGACAATTTCAGAAAAAGCTCTCTTTTAGACACCTTAGCCTAAAATTTCTAATTGTGATAAAGTTTCATTGTGAATCTAATAGAAATAATCAACCTTACCGAAAAATTATTCTCTGACTGGGGATACCCAATAATATTTTTAGGTAGTTTAATCGAGACCTCACCAATTGGATGGCTAATTCCGGGAGGTGCCATATTAGTCGTGGCTGGGTACTTATCAAGTGGTTACCAAACACTACCTCTTGTTCCAATAATTATTTGGGGGACTCTCGGAACCTGGGCAGCTTTTTTGGTTTCCTACATGCTCGGTAGTAAATCTGGACTTTGGATTGTAGAAAAATTCCACCAAGAAAATAACGCAAAGTTTGCACAATCGTTATTCAAAAGACACGGCAGCATTATCCTAACTACATCAATGCTCTCAAATCTTACGCGGTTTTGGGTTGCCTACATCGCCGGTGTCGAAAAGTATGATTTTTTCAGATTTAATATCTCAGCATTTATAGCCTCGACAAGTTGGGTGTCATTACTAGTTTTACTTGGGTATTTCACAGGATATGAACTGGAAAACCTAAAAAAAGTAACTAATAGTGCTGGGATGTTTACTTGGGTATTTCTAGGTATCGCACTAACAGTTATCTACTTAAGTATAAAGATTGAGAAAAAAAATCGACTAAGGGAAGAAATTGAGAAGAGTGTTAAGGGGATATGAGGACAAAAAAAGAAAAAATCCTCAAGCATTTCAATAAAGCCGACCCAAAACTTGAAAATATAGTTCAGGAAATTGATTATGAAAAATGGTTTGAAGATAAAAATACAGGTGATAGCGACCTATTCAAGTCACTTTGTCGCACTATAGTCGGACAACAACTCGCAGGAGCCGCAGCAAATGCAATATATGGAAGATTCGAGAAACTCCTTTCTGACCAAATTACTCCAAACAATATTTTATCTATAGAGCCCGAAAAAATTAGGAAAGCTGGTTTGTCTTGGGCTAAAGTCAGAAGCGTCACCGACCTCTCGAATAAAATATATGTAGGAGAAATAGTGCTAGACAATCTTCCAAAACTTGAAAACCAGGAATTGATAGAGAAACTTGTCACAGTAAAGGGAATAGGGGAGTGGACAGCAGAGATGTTTTTAATGTTCAAAATGGGCAAAGAAGACATCTTCTCATGGGGCGATCTTGGACTAAGGAAGGGGCTCATCAAATTTCTCGAGCCTGAAAATCTAACAAAAGAACTTATGGAGCATAGAGTCAGCAGCTGGTCTCCATACAAGACTTATGGAGCTATTGCCATGTGGCATTTGCTAGACAATCGCTAAAATGGTACAGAATCGGACATATCGTGATAAAATACCAACAGTTAGGATGGTAGAGACAATATTAATCACAAGCCCTCTGCCAACCAAAAAACACTATGACAGGAACGGTTAAAACAAAAACAGACAAAGGATTTGGCTTCATTGCCAGAGAAGGTGAGACAAAAGATCTATTCTTCCACTCCAATGACTTAAAAGATATTTCATTCGATGAGCTCCAAGTAGGCGCCGAAGTCAAATTCGACATCGAACAGGGACCAAAAGGCCCAAGTGCCAAGAATGTCGAACTAGTCAAATAATTTTTTGATCAGTTAGAACAAAAAACCCGCTTTCGCGGGTTTTTTGTTATTTAAGGGGATACTTCGACATGTCTAGCTCTGACAAGTCTTTAATTTTCTCTACAAACTCAGGAAGATGGCTGACTAGCATTACGGGACCCTCAAAAGAATTAACAGCCTTAGCAATAATAGGAATGTGTCTAAAATTAATGTGGTTAGTTGGCTCATCAAGAATCAGCAAACCAGGCTCCTGGAGAGTAAATCTCGCATAACACAACAGTCCCTTTTGCCCCTCTGAAAGCGAGCCAATTTTTGTGCGTAGTACTTCTCCGGTAAGTAAAAATCTGGCTCCGGCCTCATAAACCACCTGAGGCTTCTTCACAAGAGACACATCCATGAGACTATCGTATGCAGTTTGCTCAAAATCCAGTTCCGAAAAGTCTTGGCTATAGTAACCAACTCTAGTCTGAGGATTAATCTCTGCGTCTTTACCGGTCAAAATAGCTTTTAATAATGTACTCTTACCAATGCCGTTAGGACCTTTAACCAACAACCTAGCTCCTTTTGATAGTTCAGTTTCGACTGGTTTATGAATTTTAAGAATGAAACCCACAAATTCCTGGTTTGGAATGGTGAATGCAGGTATCGTTTTGTCTTCTTTTCTCATTTCAACTAAATCTTCACGGTCATCAGATATGTCTTCTCGAATTCTTCTAGCCAGCTGATTCATAGCGATACTCTTCCCACCTAACTTGTTTACTTTTTCAAATCTATCTTTAATGCTTTTTTCCAGACGTGCGTTCAACATACGATCTCTTTCGAGTTTTGCCGCAATCTCCTCCACAACATCATAGTAGTTACCTACGAATTGCTCCACTTTATGACTGTGAATGTCCAGGTTCAGCACACCCTCAGTAAAAGCATTTAGAAAGTCGGAATCATGAGAAATTACAATGCAAGTTTTTCTATAATTCATCAAGAAACCTGTCAACTGTTCGATACCTACTTTATCCAGATTATTGGTTGGCTCGTCTAGCAAAAGAACATCCGGATTTGAAATCAGTGCATATGCTAAGAGCAGCCTAGCTTTTTGACCACCGGAAAGCTCTCTCACTATTTTGGTTAAAGGAACCTCTAAGCTCACAACCTTAAGAATTTTATAAATATCGCCCTCAATTCCAAACTGTTTCTCCGGGAGAGCGGTCTTGAAGTAGTCCAAAATACTCAGATCAAGCTTTTCATCTGCCACTACCTGTTCAGCAATTCCGATAGTCGTACCATTTTCAAGGCTAATTTTTCCTCTTTGGGGCCTCAGCTTACCTAAAAGAAGCTTAAAAATAGTACTTTTCCCGGCCCCATTTTGACCAACAATAGTCACGATTGAATTTTTTCTCACACTAAAACTAGCCTCGTCCAGTATGACTCTTTTTTCGTCATATGTGAAACTAACCTGATCAAACCTGATAACGACGTTGTCTGTAGCCATGCAACTGTCCATTTTAACAGATGCATGGGCAAAATACCTCAAAAAATATCAGGTTTTCTTTTATTCTTCTGAATCAGGAGTAAATATTAGGGCAGCAGAGTTCATACAATATCTCTTTCCGGTTGGTTGCGGGCCATCATCAAATACATGACCAAGATGGCCACCGCACCTATCAAGGACCTCTACCTGTGTCCCATATGGAGTAAACTGCTTTCTGAGTACCAGTGAGTTTTCATCAATAGGGGCCCAAAAGCTTGGCCATCCCGTACCAGAATCATATTTTTGTTCAGATCTAAAAATGGCGATATCGCACCCCACACTATAATAAGTCCCTTTTCTATACTCTTTATCGAGCTCACCTGTAAAGGGAATTTCAGTTCCTGCCTCCCTCAAGATAAAATATTCATCAGGAGTTAATATCTTGCGCCACTCTTCGTTAGTTTTCAGCCTTGACTCATCGAAAGAGCCGGATATTATGCTCGAGTCTGTACTGTTTTCTATGATTACTCCTGACAAATAGAATCTTCGGAAAGCAAAAACTACCAAAATGGAGAGAAATACAATTAAAAAGAAGAGTAAATTTTTATTCTTCATCTGTATTAAATATTACCACAACTAAGACCGAGCTTTATTTAATTCGCGCACCAATCGCATTCCAAACTTTCTAAACATTACCACCGAAATTCCCAGTACTGGAATAGCAAATACAGCCCCGAAAGCACCACCAAACTTCAAACCTATTAAAAGAGAGATTAGAATAACCGCTGGATGCAAACTGAAGGCTTTTCCAAGTATTTTTGGACCAACCACATTAAAGATAACCTGCTGGGCCAAAAATAGAATAACTCCAATTATTGTAGCTTGAAAAGAACTTGAGATAAAAGTTACGCCAACAGGTAAAACGATCGCTAGTAGGGGGCCAACCAGGGGTACGATGGCAAATATACCTGACAAGAAACCCACCAAGACGGCAAAACCGGTCCCAAACATCATCATAACAAACCACGTGACTACTGCCGTCGAAAGACCATAGAAGAACTGGACTCTAAAAAAGGAAATAAAGGTATCGTTGATTACCTTCTGTGTGAACTTAAGAGTGTCATGCCAATCCTTGGGCAATAAATTAAAAAATTCTCGGTTTATTTGACTTTGGTCGATAATAAAATAGAAAGACAGTGTAAGCACAATAAAAGCGGAAAAGAAAAACTGAGCAATTGAGGGAATAAAGTTAATTGAGTTTTCAATCTGAGCCATTAAGGAACCATTCAAGTTGTTAACAATGACAGGAGCAGAATCAAGATATGAGGATATGTTTCCGACAAGGACCGCGATCTGGGCACTTACAAGCGGTATATAAATAAATCCAATTGCGACGATACATACAGTTAGGAGAAGGTAGGTAATAGAAGTAGACAGTATTTTAGAAAGTTTAAAATACTTTTGAATTCTATCTACAATAGGATCAAGTAAGAAACTTAGTAGCCATGAGACTAAGATAATCGCAATAACATTCTTGAACTGAGCCAAAAACGAGAACGCGAGACCCAACACATAACTACCCACAGCCGCAATCATAAGCACCAAAAGAACCTTAATTAATTTTTGGTTTTTCCTGGCTTCATTTATCATAAGTAAGCCTACTGTATCACACTAAGATAACTTCATGAATACAAGGTTACTCCACTTTTTTTGAAGATTTTTTAGCACCTTTTTTGATTTTTCTCTTACTCACTGTTGGGTTGTTCTCCAAACTTGTTTCAATCTCATCCAAGATTTTAGTAGTCAACTCTCTCGAAACATCTTTTGGTTTTATCGGAGTTATGATTCTGAGAATTTTATCCAACTTAGCATTGATGGCTTCAAGTTCCGCTGAATTGTCCTTAACCGGTCTCGCGGTCGGAACAAATGTCGAAACATGGGAAGGTCGAGCCTCTTCACCTTTGGAAGCAGCAAAGCAGTTACTACAAAGCACAGGTTTTCCATTGGTAGGTCGGAAGGGGACCTCACACCTCTCACCACACTGATCGCAAGTAGCACCAAACATCTGTTTTTGTGAAAAGTTTGAACCGCCATCACGACTATCGTACATTCTGGGGGGTCTGGAATTTCCATAACGAGAGTCTCTTGAACCTGAGTCTCTTGAGTCACCGTTCATCTCACCAAAACACTTACTACAAAAAACTTCTTTTCTGCCATTAGGCATAAAGGGTACCTGGCAAGCAGATCCACACTTAGCACAAGTTGCGTCGTGCATTGCAGGCCTGTCAAAGCTTCTGTCGCTACCATCTCTTCGTGCGTAATTGCTACTTTGAGGTCTATCATTACCTCGGTTAAAATATGTCATAGCCTATATTATACCACTTAATAACCTGTCCGCAATTTATCTTAACTGAATAACATCAAATATATCTCAGAAATCTAAGTGTGGTAAAAAATGCAACTTGGGTCTAGAATTCCCCAATTGATCAATATGGAAACATCTTGGGGTAAAGAAAGGGGTAAACATCTACTTCAGATCTCAACTGTCGCGTCAAGAATGGTGGCTCAGAGGTTAAATTTGCAAGCTCTAGGTTTAGATCTGCAATCTCTGCCCCTGTGCACCGAAGAAGAAGCCATCAACATAGAAGAGTTGCTTCCAAGGGCTAAAGAAGGGTTTGCCTTAATGCTAAAAACCGATAATGTCTCAGCATCGGAACTAATTGACCTTTATCACTACACAGCTCCCAAAACCACCGCAGGCATCTGGACATGCTTTACCCTGCCTGAAAGGCAAAACACCTTACCTGAATTTGGTCATGTTTTAGCCACACTGGCACTACTTTTAAAACTCAGAAATGTTACATATTTTGACTTTAGCGAACCACCAATAGAAGTGGGATATGAAACAGGGGAGATAATTTCATATTGGTACGGTACGCACAGCACAGCAGGTCAAATTTGGGAAATGATGGAGGAGATTGAAACCAGCATTCGGAAAACACTCTACGAAAAACACGCTCTTAAAACCACCGAGCTTATCAAAATTGGTCACTTTTTCTCAGCAAGCAAGGAAGTTTCCACTATCTTCGATATCTAGAAATGACGTCCTCCCCGCACAGACTCCGCTTCGCTCCGCATTGTACGGGGTTTCCTGACTGTATTTCATTTCATGCTACCAGCATATCATCGCCTTCGGCGACGACATGCTCATCCCATTCATCCCCGCACAAGGTTTGAGTACAAACCCTTGTACGGGGTTACCTGGGTACAAAAAGCAAAGTCCCCCGCCAAAGCGGGGGACTTTGCAACCCAAGAGTTAAATCTACGGACTTATTAATGTTAAACCAGGGTTGGTTCCCACTTCATAAGTAGTCGCTGATGTCCCTCCATCATTTTGCGCTACAGCAGCATTAGATGTTGATTCCAAGTAAGAATTAAGTTCATATGTTGAACCATTACTTACGAAGCTATACACCATATCTCCAGCAGCAATTTGAGTTGTGCCATCTGATAAATTTGTTGCTACAGTTGCAGTTTGACGAGGATCTATTGGTAGTACAGATAAGTACTTAGATACATCCATTCCCAGGTAGTTCGTGTCGCTGGCTGAATCTCTACTTCCGGCAGAAGTTCCTGCAAATGGGGTAGCAATAGTACCTGGAAGCACTCCTTCTTCAGCAATTGACAAGTCAATAGCTTTTCGGAGAGTAGCCATATCAGACAACCTTGTGGTATCTCGGCTCTTTCTCTGGGCTTCAGCAGGATTAATTGCCAAAACTACCAAAGTAGCTAAAATACTTAAAATTGCAATTACCACTAATAGCTCTATTAACGTAAAACCTTTCATTATTTTATTCATTCATTATTTCACCACCTTTCATGTTTATAAATTATTAAATATCTTTTATCAAACTTAGTCAAATGGCTCTATTCGAACCACAGGTAAATTAGAAAAAGAGACAGATCTGATAGAAGAGCGGAGCACCTCTAAATTAGATAGCTTAATAGTGGGGACGTTAAGGTCAATAGTTATGGGTGGGTTAGAAACAGACTGAGTTTTATATAAGCGGTAACCAACAAATCCCCAGAAAAAAAGCCACACAGTAAGAGTAATGTAAATTTCTAAACTCAAACTAAATCGTAATTTATTTTCCTGCTCTTTTATGTTCATATTATTTCTTTTCGATATTCATCATCAAAAAGCCATTTATTACAGCCTTAACTCCAAGTTTTGTGTCTCTACTAAGTATCGTAATCTTGTCAGTTCTGAAGAAATATGGCAAGTTGGACAGTCGTGTAAAAAATCTTGTTAAATCTTGAAAACTTCCCTCCAAAGTAATTTCCATACCCAATCCCGGGATATTTCTTCCAGAGACATCAACTTGCTTCGGAAAATCATCAAAGTGATTGGAGATGGTCAAGCCGACCTCTTTTGCGTTCTGTTCTAGTAGTAATGCAAAATCCGCCACATCTGACTCATTTGTAGGTAAAGTTTTAAGATAAGTCGACATCTCGGTCGAAAAATTAGGCAAGGCACTATTAAGCTCAGTCAACTTGTCTATATTTACTTCTTGTTTACTTACTTCAAGCAGTAACTTGTTTACCTCCACAAAACCCTCTTCTGTTCGATAAAACATATACGAAACAGCACTCAAAACTATCATCAAAAAAACTAAATGTAAGATCGGTTGTTTTGTGTTCATTTCGTAGGTACGTTTGCAATCCTAAAAGTTAACTCTGAATCTTTTTCCAAGCTCCCAAAATACAATTTTCCATCAGCAAAACCAGAATAAGCCAAAAGACTGTCGTAAAAATTCAACACCAAGTCCCTAGATTCAGCTGTGCCAGTAATTACCCATGAACTTCCAGGATCATAAAGTTTTTTTAAACCGGGATTTCTACTCAAAACAACGCTCGTTAAGGTAATCCCATTGGGGGTTATAGCCGATAGTTGCTTAAGAATATTTTCAGAACCACCAGTCACACCCCTCAGGCTTAACAGTTGACTAGTAACTTGATTTAACCTATCCGCCTGTTTGATAGAAGCCTGATTTTCAGGGGTATTTAACTCCAAATTATATTGATCAGAAATAAGCCTCAAGCCTGTTAATCTATCAGTAGACTGTTTATTTAGATAAAAAAGAGTGATTAATCCAATTACAGAAAAAATAATCAGAAAATCCAAGACAAGCTTCCAAGTATTTATCAAGCGGTCCTTTATAGCTTCAAGCCTAAAGTCAATTGGTAGAAGATTTATAGTTACAACCTGATCTAGGGTTTTTAAGCTAAGTCCATGAGAGGTGTGAAGTAGAGTGTGATTTGAAACCTTTGTTTTTGCTAAACGGCTAGAAGCTTTAATAGCAACTATACCTTGTGCTTTTAGATCAGCTACAATCATATCGATATCTTGTCTAGAACCCGAAACGATTACTTCACTAACAGGACGATTAGGATGCTTAGATGCAGCAAAGTTTATATATGCAAACACTGTTTTAGAAAGACTTCCGGATTTATTAATTTCCTCTTGTGGTAAAAAATCAGAGAATCGTGGATTGCCACTGGTAATAAAGGAAAAAACTCCAAAGTTTTCCCCTAGATATACAAGTAATTGGTTTTTTCCTGTCAGCTCAGACTCTTCAATAATCCTAATATTTGCAAAGACAGCAGGCTCAACAGCCAAAACTCTCAACCCCACGGATGTGCAAACTGAAACACAGCTGTCAATTATAGTTCTGGGAATAGCAGCCAAAAGAACTTCGATTTGACCTTCAGCTGTTTTACCTATAATCTGCCAGTCTGTCTCTACACCGCTAGGCAATACAGGAAGAGAATTTCTAACCTGATACTCAATAGCATCATTAATATCCTTCCCGGGAATATTGGCAACTGAAAACTCACTCAAAAACACTCGACTATCATTAATCCCAATTACAACATTACCACTCATACCAATCTGGCTAGGTTTTGCTGACGAGAATAGCTGGCGGAGAATCTGCACAAATGCGCTTTTATTAACAATTTCACTATTAACCACTACACCCTGAGGAAGTATTAATTGATTAAATCGCTCCAGTCTTTTGCCATCAACCGACACCTGAGAGACCTCAATAAAATTATCATTAAAATATAATCCGAGTGATGGTTTGGCAGGCATCTATACCATCTTACTAATACTCATGAATATTCACAACACTCCACCCTCCACTGTCCGGAACTACTATAGCTCTGGCCAGGCTGGGGTCGTACTGGATGGTCGAATTGTTTTTAATATGAATTTTTTTTCCAAGAATACCATTAATCATCGAGTTCGAACCCACATTCACGCACCCATCTATAGCAACAAAAACAACAGTTGCCGTATTGCTGGTCATGTCTATTGCTGGCAAATTAGCACAATCAACACTCCGATTCTCAGAAATAATAATCACACCTGAATTTTGAGAGTTGCGATTAAACTGAACGTTACTTTTTGTTAAGACTCTTCCCTTCACATCAGGACTGTCTTCATCGGAAGCAACTACTATGACAGAGTTTTTCTGCATACTCTCGCTAGTTTGAATTATATTATTTTGATTGATGGTTATATCACCTTTGACCCAAAGTGGACCATTCAACGTCAAGCCGACTCCGCTTGGAACATCTAAGTCCCCCAAAATCTGCTTATTTCCAATAATCCTAGTGCCTTCAGAACAGTCGGTACCATCAGAACTGGCAATGTTACAGTCACCATTCCAAACGCCGCCCTCCAAGGCTTTATTTTTCCAGTAAAGTGAATCAACTGTAGAAAGTGTAACTGGAGATGGGGGAGCAGAAAACTCAAAAGATCCTAAGTATGGACAGTTTGTTGGCATCGATGTCGCTCTTATATTTCCATCAACAACACAGGCCGTTAATGTATTCGCCCAAGCATTTTTTTGAATATATAGACCTCCACTGTTAGGTGAAGATAATCCACCAATATTACCCACCGCCCAAACACTGCCTAGAATCTTAGATCCAGCATTGCCGGAGGTAGCTTTAACACCCAAAACAGGACCATTTGAATAGACGTTCCCTGGGGTTCCACCATTACCGGTAATTGTAGTATTTCCTTCAAGCTCAAACCCGCCTTCACCTGACTGAGCAGCAAAAACAAAACTTGCTTTACCAGACGCAGAAGCAATACCAATCTCTAGATTTTTTACTACTCCATCCATATATCCAGACGATCTCAAAACTTTTTGGTTATCATCTCCGACGACAACAGCAGACACGGTTGCTCCATTTGAAAGAGTTAGATTAACACTGTAACTTGAGCCAATATCTTGATGCGCTCTAATTCGGTACATAATCTCATCTATACCAGACCAAGCTGCATACCAAGCTTGATTTGTTTGAGTGATGGTGTCTTCTATTTGAACGTTGCTAACAGATAAAGAACTGCTTGCCAAAACACTCATAATTGACACCAATCCCAAAACCAATACCAATATCAAACTAGCCTGCCCACCTGAATGCGTAGCTTTCGGTGTGGCTTGACCTCGATCATTTACATTTAAATTATTCATTATTTCTAATCTACAAGATTTACAAAAGAATCTGAAAAAGTAGTTTCATGGGAATCAAATGGGAGAACCGTCTCCATAGATCCGATAACACTCACTAAATTACCACCTGTAGTGATCGGAGAAAATGAAAATGACAATGTTTTTATATTTGTCATGGTTGGGAAAAAAAGCTCAGAGGGACTCTCATTGGGAATACAGGCTTCCTGCAGAATCTTTGAATACTTTACGTTTTTCATAACAGAGTCGTAGACAAAACTCCAACACTCTGACTCCGATCTAAGAAAAATCGAGTTAGCATCACCGGAAATATTTTCAGCTCCCAAAGCAGCTTGACGGAATGAACGCTCAAAAACCCTAATTGATTCTTCGGTCTTTGTGGTAGCTAAAGTCTGATCTCGTAGATTAAGACTAAAAAATAATATGTAGACAGAGGTTACGCTGACCATCGAAACAATCGTCATAGCCAGAAGAGTTTCCATCATTGTAAATCCTCGTTGTCGACAAAAATTCATTTTCATCGCCAGTATGTAATTAATGAACTGAGAGTTATCTCTTTTGGCGCGCTGGACTGCACCCAAGCCACTTTTACTTCTACATTCATGCTACCAATATCCGTAACCCCTCCCTGAGGCGTGATATCACAAACAGCTGTAAAACAAACCAAGTTTCTTTGGACCGGAGTTATAACAATTGATCTGGTAAAAGGACCAATCACTTCAGGGCCCTCAGCTAAATTCCAGCTACTACCCTCAAATTCGGGGTGAAAAATCCCAGTAGTTAGACCCAAAAAATTTTCTGCCCTCATACTGAGAACTATTTCCATAGCCTCTACTGACATCGTATTAGCTTTTGTTCGGAGCTGATTTATAGTTACACTTGAGGTGGTCAATCTATTAGCAGCTACAGCACCAAGAGCCATAACAATTAAAATTGCTACAGAAACCATTGCCTCAATAAGAGTAAACCCTTTCTGCCGCTGTAATGGGGAAGTATTAATCAACAATGCCGTTAGGTAAAATATTAATCGTTTCCAGTTGATCTCCTGCGGAGAGGACAATCTGACACAAAGAACAGTCAACCAAAATTCCAGTAGTAGGTGTGAAATTCCAATCCAGCGATTCTGGATTCAACGCGATACCGTCAGGAATCTGATATCTCGACATCTCATACCCATCTGCTTGCAACTTAAATATATTCCCGGAAAGGTTTACGTTATAAATCGCCCTATTTTTATTAGCAATGGCTAACTCACGGCCATACTGCATCAGAGACTTAATTTCATCCGCAGAACTTCTCAATCGGAACCCTCTCTGCAAACTTGCGAGATTAACAATACCAATTGTCGTAACTACAACCACAATTGCCATAACAAGTACTATTTCAAACAATGTAAAACCATTATTATTTTTAATCACTTTAAAGTAGAAGTAATTTTGTATATTGGCAAAATAACAGCGAGAGCAAGTCCTAATACCCCAAATCCCAAAACAAAAACCATAATTGGCTCAATTAGAGTCAATATATTTCCTAAAATATTCTCTAACTCTTCCTCATAATAAGCAGCTAATTTATCCAGAGTCGTACCAATCACTCCAGTCTTTTCCGCGCCTTTTATTAATCGAGTCATAATGCTTGGAAAAAGATCACTTTCCAAGGCAATTGAGTCAGCCAGGCTTGTTCCCAAGGTTAATCTTTCTTTAATTCTCAAACAAGCATCACCATATAAAGGGTTTCCTAAACTTGCAGCCAAAATATCGAAAGAAGTAACTACATTTACACCGTAAGTATAAAACCCCGCTAAGACCCTGGCAAATCTAGCCTGGTTATAACGCGAAACAACTAAGCCAACTAGAGGTAGTTTTAAACTAACTCTCCCTAACCAACGGCTTCCGGACTCACTTCTAATAAAAAACAGAGCCATAACTATAAGAACGGCCAAGGCAACGACAACTAAGTACCAATATTTTGCTCCAAATGAAACCACACTTACAAGAGCTAGCGTATAACCTGGCAGTTCTTGACCGGAGCTTTCTGCAAAAGAAATTATCTTTGGAATAATTGACACACTTATAAATATCATCACCGAAAACATAGCCACAACAACTACAGTAGGATAAATTAAAGCTGATCTAACTTTGGTAAGTAAAGCATTTTCTCTTTTTAAAAGCACTGCTAAGTATCCTAAACTGTCATCTAAAGTCCCACTATTTTCACCGGCTCTAACAATAGCTAAATATGTTTGATTAAAAATTTTTGGAAATCTCGACAGCGAATCGGAAAGTTTACTACCGGACTGAACATCTTGCATAATCTGATTTATCACCAAGGTTGAACCCCCCTTACTCTTCTCATCTACAAACGTACCCAGTGCCTCAATTAGAGGTAAGCCTGCTTTAACCATCGATGAAAGCTGACTGGTAAATAATATTCTTTCTTGAGGATTCATTTTTTCCGACATCTCTTTGGAAATTTGACTGAAATAGTTACCTAAAACCCCCAGTCTAATTTGCCTTTTAGGATTCAAACTAACTACAGTAATACCTTGCTCTGCAAGAATTGTTTGAGCTTCAGATTCATTGTCGGCAGAAAGACTTCCTCTTTTGTACTGGTCACGACTTACTCCTGTATATTCAAATTCAGGCATCTTAATCTCTGGTAACTCTTAGAACTTCTTCAAAAGTAGTTATACCTTTTGCAACTTTATTAATTCCATCCATCATCATTGTCTGCATACCACCCCTTATCGCAGATTCTTTTATTTTACTGGCTGAGGATTTATTTAAAATTAACTGACGAATTTCCTCATTGACGGTAAACATCTCATAAACGCCGGTTCTACCGGAATAACCCGTGTACTTACAATAATCACAACCTGGCGCAACTCTAACCTCGGTAGGTATTAGTTTTACAATTTTTTCCCTCTCGACTTCATCTAAGATATTGGCAACTATATAATCCGTGATCTTCCCATCTGTTGGCTGACCAATCTGACATTTTGGACAAATTTTTCTGACCAATCTCTGGGCAATAACTAAGTCTAGTGTAGAAGCAAGCAAGAAGGGTTCGGCACCAAGATCAATTAATCGTGGGATCGCTCCAGGTGAATCATTGGTATGTAAGGTTGACAATACCAAATGCCCAGTCATTGCAGCGTTGATAGCCATCCCAGCTGTTTCTGAATCACGAATCTCACCAACCATAACAATGTCAGGATCTTGTCGCAAAAGAGCTCGCAGTCCATCAGCAAAACTAAAGTTAATCTGAGAGTTAATTTGAGTCTGATTAATTCTCCTTATTCTGTTTTCCACTGGATCTTCAACAGTAGATATATTAACTTCACCAGTATTTAATAAATTAAGCATGGTGTACAAGTTCGTAGTTTTTCCTGAACCCGTGGGACCGGTGATAAGAATCATTCCATGCGGACGCTGTAAAGCTTTTTTAATAATAGTCACACTTCTATCGTCATAACCCAAATCTTCCAAGGATAAAGAAAGTTCACCACTTTCCAAAATACGTAAAACTATTTTTTCGCCTTCAACTGTTGGTAGGATGGACACGCGCAAACTCACCATATCACCTTCGTCAGATTCAAATTTGAGTCTACCATCTTGAGGCAATCTGGTTTCATCTAACTTTAATGATGAGAGTATCTTTATTCTTGCTACTATAGCCGGATGTAAACTCTTTGGAAGCTTAATCATGTCATGAAGAATTCCGTCGATACGATAACGCACCAAAACTCCATCAGCTAACGCTTCAATGTGAATGTCAGATGCCTCAGCAATAACTGCAAACTCCAACATACGACTTACTGCTTGGATAATCGAAACATCTTCAGCTAATTGTTGTGGAGTAACCCGACCAGGATGTTGCTTGGCAACCTGCTCCACTAATTTCTGGAAATTTTCTGTCAGACTAGACTTGTACTGATGCAGCCCAAATTTAATATCACTTTCAAAAGCAAAGAAGGGGATTACATTTAATCCTGTAATCTTTCTGATAAAGTTTATCGTTTCAAGGTTCGTCGGATCCATAAGCGCAAGATGCAAAATGTACCCATCACGGCCGATTGGAACCACTTTTCTCTCCTGGGCCAACTCCTCTTTAACCAGTGATAAAACTTCCTTGGGAATGATTACGTCTTTAAGGTTCACATAGCCGATACCAAGACTTTTCGCAATCAAGTCGCCCAACTTATCTTTTGTAATCAGTCTCCTGCCAATCAGAACATCTTGTAGTGGAACATTTAGATGTGACGCGGTTTTCGCCGCCGCCTCCAAATCATCAGGTGGGACGAGTTGAGCAAGTCGGACTAAGTCATAAATCTTCAAAGACTGGGCAGCCATAAATTAAGTTTACTACAAAAACAATCACTCTACCGTTTTTGAGCGTAACCCCAAGCACCATCAATGGGGTTTACAACACTTACTTTTTGATTAATGTAAATACAGTGAAGATTTAAAACAAACTGTTCTCGATATGCATAATTTTTAAAAACACTCCCGGCGATAAAGACAGGCAAAATTTCAGGATCGAAATATTTGTTCGAAGCCTCAATCATTTTTACGAGCTCACCGGACTCTTCCAAAACAATTTTTCCCGCAGACTCTTCACCTCTCTCTGAAGCTGCTAAAAGCAAGGGCGCCAATTTAGCAACTTCAATTTTTAAATCTTTATTTAATAAATAATTTTTAAGCTCAATTATGTTTTTAACATTAAAAAATGAAAGCACTTCACCAACTAAATCAGTACTTCTTTCTCTGCCATCGGCCATTTTAGTAACTAAGTGAAGACATCTCCAGCCTAGGGAGAAGCCAGCACCTTCATCAGAAAGAATGTGTGACATTCCTCCAACCTTATTCATTTTTCCGGAAGCGTTTCTTGAAAGACAGTTAGAGCCTGTGCCAGCTACCAGAGCTATACCGACCCCGGAGTTGCTGCCCGCCCACAGCAACAGTTCACAGTCAGACATCACCTTAAGAGAAGAGTAGGTAATCGTTGTATCAAGTAGGCGCCTAAACCATCCGTCAGCTTCATTTTCTTCATTTGTATCATCCAGTCCTGCCATACCAATTACGATAAAAGCCTCCCGGTATACACTCAAGCGTTCGAACTCCAACAAAAATTGAGTACGTATCTTCTCTTGATTAATCAAATCAAAATTAGCCCCCGGCAGATCATGTCGTTCGAGAACTACTTTTCCATTTTCCCAAACTTTAAGAACACTATGTGACGCTCCACAGTCCATACCGATGACCATGTTGTGATTATGCATTGTCCGTAATTTTCATTCTACTAATTTCTTCCATCTTTGACATATAGACAAGTACTGTTTCTACGAATACAGCATGACTCCAAGTTAAAGGTGTGGCTGACAAAGGCTCTCCTGAAAAAGGATGATATTGTTCGGCCATTACCGGAAAGACTTTTAGTCTATCAGTAATCCAATTAAATTCTCTGGAAAGTCTTTGCAAATCGTGCTCATCTTTGGCAATATTAAGCTTCCTTTGAAGTTCCCACATCGTAGTCACAATCCAGGGGTTTGATATGTCTAAATTCTGGTCCTTGTAATACTGATCATTCTGATAGCGCATGTATCCGCCAATACCTGTTTTAATATGAAGAAATTTTTCAACCGCCTCCTGGGTCCCCTTCATCATGGGATCACTTCTACTGAGAACTTCATAGTACCAAAGTCCAAAAAGAGAACTAGCATCAATCACATCCAATCTTTTAACGGCAATTCCGTCTACTCGCAAACCTCGAACGAAACTATTTAGTTCAGGATTAAATAAATACTTTTTCATCGCCACTACGATTTCATCGACAGACTTCTCGTACTCTTGTGCATGGTTTTGCTTTCCAAGTATTTTTGCGAACTTTGCTGCGGCCTTTAACCCCCCACAGACAGCGCAACAGGTATAAGTCGACACCCCGGAAATCTCCTCCCACAAATCATATGATTGTATTGGGAGACCGGTATATTTATCCCTAAACTCCATCATAAAATTTGCCGATTTCTCGATAAATGGTTTGTAAATCGATTCGATATATTCCAAGTCATTCGATCGCAGATAATGCTCCCAAAGTCCCCATATTACAGTGGCCGTCTCATCTTCTTGGATGGGTAACTGCAGTATTTTGTTTTTCAACCAATCCTTCTGAATTATTGAAGACTGCCATGTTGAACCCAAGCTCATATCCGGCTGAAATCTATGATGAAGGTACCCATCTTTATGCAAAACATTAAAACAAAAATCGTAAAATTTCTTAGTTATACTTTGATAACCGGCTTTATCTAAAGTAATAGCTACAAAAGCCGCGTCTCTAGGCCAAACATAAGCATACGAATCTTTACCATAGATCATGTCCGAGTCCAAAGAGGCGATTATTCCTCCTTTATGATCTAGATGGGCCCTAAGTATAAACAGAGAATCATAGTACGCCTGGACAACCTCTTTTGGCAAATCAAAAAAATTTTTATAAACCGACTCAGCCCAAGCTCTCCAAAATGAAGATGTAGAATGAAGCACCTCTTCAGGAGTTTTTTTCAAAATTTCAGCATTCAGCTCATAGACCTCATCAATACTGTGAGAGGCACAAAGCCAGTAATAAAAATCTACGCTTTCTAAATCCTCACATTCGGATGAAAAAGAAATCACTGAATCTGCTGGCCCATGTTCAACAGCATTTTTACTAAGAACTCCATCCTCTGCATCTACGTAAGAACCCTTATTACCTTGAAAATCAAAAATACCAACCGTGAAGTCCGAGATGCCAGAAGTTGGAGCAGACCCATTAGCCAAAAAAACCCTTCTCCCCTTATAATGAATAATAGCGTTTTTGGTAGGATCATAAAAAGCTGTATTCCTAAATTTATTTTCACCAATTGCAAATTCTTGTCCAAAAAAAACTTTCACCATTTTTACCTGTTTAGAAGAATTTACAAAAGTCAGCTTACGAACAAAGACCGGAATTTCGTTGTAAATTACACACTTTATCCTTACCTTAATGTCGGAATGTTTGTGCTCATAAGTTAGTAATCCGCACATAGATTTTTCCGTCATCCTAATTTTAATATCCCAGTCATGGCTGTCTAACCAAGAGAAGTTGCCATCCCACCAAATTCCAATCCTATGCTTATATCCGCCTATGTGATTTTCTAAACCAACATAAGGATAATACAGATCTCTCAAAACACCGTCTCTATCGAAGCAGACAGTAAGATGTCCATTTCCCAGAACAAGTGCTCTAGCCATTTTTGTAATTATTGAATCTAATGTTCAAATCTGCAAGGGCGTGACAAAAATTTACATATGCTCGATATGGATTTTTGTAAGGTGAAAAATAAGAATGGACATCACCATCGTTTGACCACTTGGTACACATATAATAAAAATGATCACTCGTCTGCAATTTTCTCCAATCTTCTACAAGATTCTCGTTACCGGAATCAAAAACAGCTTTCTCCATTTCATATATTTTCTTAAGACTATCTACTTGCAATGGATTCCCACTCCAAGCTGTTATATCTCTATCAACATCAGCCCAAGAGACAGGAAGCTCAGAGTCATATATGTCTACCGGCTTCTGAAGTTCAAGCTCTTTGGATACTGTAATGAATTTCCCTCCAGATCTTAAAAAATGTTTTACAAAATGATAAAAGAAATCGAATATACCGGTATCTTTCCATTGATGTTCACCAAAAGTCTCGAAGTCCATAAATAGATTTACGGTTTCGTTTTCGGAGTAGGAACTATTAATCCAATGACAAAAAGTTTCAGAAACTAGAGGTTCTGGGCTTCGAGCAGACTGAGAAAAACGAAAGGCAATATCATCTGATAACGCATAGTGTTTTAGTAACAAAGGCAGTCCGGAAGGGGACCGATAAACAAAAGTTGGCTTTCTTCCTCTCAATACCTTATCGGCACCTTCAACCAACATTCCCGTAAAGTTCATTTTTTCTACAATCTCTGCAACTCTGTTTGTATATATTAACTCGGTATTTCTAAAAACCTTTGGCCTCTGAGAAAATAAGTCCTCAATCTGATTTGAATGTTTCTGAACTTGAATCAAAAACTCTGTCGTTGAAAAAAGTGATGCCAGCGAGTGGTAATAAGTCTCAGCCAAAAACTCCACGTTCCCTTTTTGACATAAATCCTGCAAAAGAAGTATTAAGTCCGGTGCAAACCTGGACATCTGTTCGATAGCAACTCCCGTAATCGAGAGAGAGTAGTGAAAGTCAGGTTCTTCTTGGGATAATCTTCTAAGCAATAGTAGCATAGGTCTGTATGACTTTTCGGCCACCTTTCCCATTACTTTCTCGTTTCCTTCATCGTCATCTGCATCCGATTCAAAATATCCAGCTTCTGTTCCGAGTTCAAATGGGCTTAAAGACCTTAATCTCCATGGCTGATGTATTTGAAAATATAGACAGATTTTAGACATTATTTTTGTAGTTTTTTATAAATAGATTTCAACTCATTAGCTGCTTTATCCCACGAAAGAAGGAGCGATTCGGTTCTAACAGCGGCACCAATTCCTTTTTGCATAGACGAATCTCCAATAATCTCCAAAACTTTTTTAGCTGCCAGATCGGTATCCCAAAAATCAACTTTTATAGCACTCGGAAGTACCTCAGCTACACCGGAAGTTTTTGAAATGATAATTGGAACTCCTTCTACAGCTGCCTCGAGAGCAACCAGCCCAAATGGCTCGGAAACTGAGGGCATCACAAACACGTTTGCTCTTTTAAACAATCTCTGTTTTGAAACCCCACGAAGAAAACCCGCAAAAAGCACCGAGCCGCTTAGCTCTCGAAACGCCGAATACTCGATCATCTCCTTATACATATCTCCGTCTCCGACTATTACAAAAATTGCATCCGGTCTTTTAGAAATTACTTGCTCCGCTAACCGAATAAAGTACTCCGGACCTTTTTGGATCGTTAATCGACCCACAAATAGAATTACCGGAGCAGTACCTAAAAAATCCTCACCGGGAATCATCTCCTCAACATAATCGATACCATTATGGACCACATAAATTTTATTTTCAGGTACCCGATATTTATCGATTAAAATACTTTTAGTATAACCACTTACAGCGACTACTTTATCTGCACCACTGAAACCTTCCATCTCAATATTCTCAACATCGAAATTTGTACTTCTACCGGCAGTTCGATCGTACTCAGTACTATGAACATGAACAACTAAGGGTTTGTTAAATTTATTCTTTAGTGCCAATCCTGCCGGTAGTGTTAACCAGTCGTGCACATGTATTACATCAAATTTTTCTTTAGCTACTGCTTTTAAAACATCGCTGGAAAAACAATAGACATCATCAATTAAGTTCCCACGATACCTTTCAGGCAACGACTCAGTGTATGGTTTAATTTTTGCTAAAACAAAAATAACGGGGTAAGTATTTCCTCGTGGAGTAGTAAACATGACAGTATTAACGCTCGGAGACATATCATGAGGCAGTACAAGTATCAGCTCTTGCCCTGCATCAATCAAATGCTCAACTATTCCTTGACAGGCCACCCCAAGGCCACCGGAATTTTTTGGGGGGTATTCCCACCCAATCATCAATACTCTCATTAGCTGTGCGATATATTACAATAACTAAATTAAGTATATACATAAAAATTAGAAAGGGGAAAGTAGTTTAGTAGTAATTGCGGGTTAAATACTCTACAGGTGACCAATCGTCAGTTAGAATCGATTTGGTGTTACCCGAATACTCGAAAGGTTTTCCCAAAGAAATAGGTTTCTGAAAATCTTCCTTATAAGCAATTACCATTATGTTCTGAACTTTATCCAAAGATACCGGTTCAATTTTATACAACTTAACCGTCGAAAAAACTCTCTTAAGCGTGTTTATTTCCATACTCAAAAAATCCGAGTTATCACTTGAAAGTGAAGACACTAGATTTATCATCAAAAATCCCTTGTCGGACAAATGAGAATACAACTTTGACATAAACTCTAGCGTAGTCAGATGGGGTGGGGGAGTCAGAGAGTTAAAAGCATCCAGAAAGATTACGTCATAAATCTTATTTGATTCATTAAGAAAGCTTCTTGCATCCTGGTGGAATATTTGCATTCGTGGGTTGTCTTTTAAGAAAAAATATTTCCTAGCAATCTCAGTCATCTTTGGATCGATTTCAACAACATCCACTTTTGCCTCTAAACTGTGCTTTAAAAAATCTCTTGGAAAGGTATAGCCGCCACCGCCGACCATCAAAGCACTCCTTATCATTGGATTAATCTCGTCCGAGGCTCGATATGCTTTTATATAATTAAAATAAATCTCGTCCGGATTATCCGGCAAAATTACTGATTGAACCCCCGCATTGTCGATACTTATTCCCAGCATCTTATTTTGATTTTGATCAACTATCTGTCGAACCAGAATTCTATTGTACTGGGAATCAACATCTACCAGAACATTTAAACGAAAAATGCCAGTTACATTATTTATCAAAAACGCATTCAATAAAAATAGCATCAGTAAAGAGAAAAGCTGCTTTGGTATACCCACTGCCACCAATGAAAGCACCAAAATTCCAGCCGCTAATGCATAAAGTAAATTGGTATTTCCGATGTTTGGAATTAAATAAAATCCGGCTAAAAAAGTTCCCGTAATGCTTCCAAAAGTTGATAGTGCATACAAGTTACCCACCGTTGCTCCTGAGTTTTTCAATTTTTCCAACCTAAGTCTAGCTGCAAAAGGTGCAATCGTTCCCAGAACCACACTCACCGGACCAAACAAAATCATGACTGATAAAACCGATCCGGCTCTAATGTCATATCCGAACATATGCTGTACATATCCCAATACTGGCTCTTTAAAAAAGGCGCTTACACCTAAAGCTGTGGCTCCGATTAGTAAAAGCGAACTTAATCGCTGGTAAGATGGATTCTTATCTGCCAACTTTCCACCGTAAAAATAACCCAACGAAAGACAACCAAGAATAACCCCAATTAAACTAGTCCAAATAACGAGTGAGTTTCCAAAATACGGCGATACTACTCGTGAACCAACTATCTCCAAAGTCATTCCTATTCCTCCGCCAAAGAAAACGATTAATTCTAGTCGTATCTTTATTAAAAAATCCCTAAATTTATTTATCATACAAATATATTATCCTCCGAACTTCTTTTTAAGTATTTTCCAAAACATCGTCGCTCCTCTAAAACCAACTTCTCCAGATCGTAATGATTTTTTGGAAAAATGAAATCCTTTTGTCATGTTCATAAAAATACCGGAATCTGTAGCATGCAGAATGTACTTCGCTGCCTCAATGTGATCACTAGGTAGCTTTATGGCTCGAGGAGCACTCGACCCAAATTTATCATTCTGAATCTCATCACCCACACCAGCTATTAAACCATGTCTTCGCAAAAACTCTACGTTTTCAAACTCTTGCCGACCTACCGGTTCGGTAAAAAGGAGAACACTACCACCCACCCTCCGGGGGCTAAGAATGGCTTTGAATGCTTGTTCGCTTGGTTTGGTAATTTCTAAGTGGATAATGTTTTGCTGATACATTAGCTCGTACAGACTAACCATCTCAGCATCATTTTTTCCGACAATCACAATAACTCCCGATATTTTTGACAATACGGAAACGAACACTCTTGTCAAAGGAGATTTTCTTACCAGCACCCAAAAATGGAATCGCTTGGATGATTTAACTAAATATTTTATTAACAAAGTGATGTAGGGAAGACCTACCATGGCCCCTGAG
>CAYGCQ010000013.1:0-30364 GCA_964348455.1 uncultured Pseudomonadales bacterium | reverse complement strand
AAATAATGGTGTTACTCATGCTTGGCTCAGCAGTAGTTTAAAAATATCCGCCAGCGAGCAGCTTAAATTTTTAAATGCAATGTTAAGCAATGAACTACCAATTTCCAGGGAGGCCTTAGAAAATACTAAGAAAAACAGGCTAAATGTTATTTTTACGAGTGGAAGTAAAATTTTTCTCGAACAAATAGAGAATAAGCTTCAAAATTTACTCCCTAATATCAAAAGTTGTATTGTAAATAATAATGGGTCATTCAAGCTAAAGTATAGTTGGAGAAATGCTCTCGCATTAGCTGAATATATGTATAAAAATATTGAGTCGGCGCCATATTTGAAATATAAATATGAAAAATATATTGGATATATAACCGTCTTGATTGATTAATGGTTCGATTCCCGCTCCGGCCTCAATAGATAGAGGACTTTTTAAAAGTAGAGAATCCGTCTATATTGGATAAGTGAGAACTTTGATCGTTGGAGTATTCATTGTTTTTTTTATTTTGATAGGTGGATTGTATGGCTTGGTCTGGCCGAACACTTATTTGTCCCAGATAAATATTTCTTTTTGGCCGAAAATATTTGTTCGCTCATTTCTAGAAACCAAAAACAGGGAGGGTGTTAATGTTGTCGTTGAAGGCAAAGAAACGAAGATAAGGTATATAGACTTGGAAATGTCACTAGATGTCGAACAAACAATGAAAGGGCTTGAGATTAAGAACATTACAACTCTACTGTACAACTGGTGGGCTTCTCCGGTTCGAACGACATTAATCCAGCCTGTTTTTACATTTGGGGAAGATTTTGACAGGCTGGTAATAGAAAAATTTCCAGTTAAACCGTTGGTGAATGAAAGTATTTCATACAACAAGAGTCTTGGGTTGTTCGAGTACCAAGTAAACAAGAGAAAATCCGTAATCGATACTGTTGATCTGCTGGCAAAACTTGTAACTTTTTCGGATGTCGGGAAAAAACCTAAGTTTGTAAATATGATTGATCAAAGTAATGAGCTGGAAAATACTGTAGAGAGTGTAAACAAGAAATTACAAGCAACAATCAATAAACCAATTGAAGTTGTATTTGGGGCAAATGGTCAAAAAATTGCTATTGAGCCAAAAGATATCCTGGACTTACTTGAAGTAAAAACGGAGGATCTTTTTAGAACACTATCCTTTGATGTGGATAAGAATGTGGTCTCAAGGATATTAGTGAACAATGGTGTGAATGATGTGCCGGACTGGCCAACAAAGTTAATTGCCGATAATTTAGAGTCGAGGTATAACGATGGGATACCGAAGCCTGTAGTTTTGGGAATTGATAGTGGACCCAACACCGCTGGTGATATTGCGGATAAATATATCGAGGTGGATCTATCTCAGCAAAAAATGTTTTTCTTCGAAAAAGGAGAACTGTATAAGAGCTACAGCGTTTCAACGGGTTTAAGGTATCCAACACAGGTTGGTACTTATAAAATAAAAAACAAAATTCCAATGGGTTTTTCGGCAATCTTTAATGTTTGGATGCCTTGGTGGATGGCTTTCGATTACCGTGAGGATTTGAGCGCTTACCTAGGGATTCATGAATTACCGTATAAATTAGTGGAAGGTGAAAAGATATATCGCTTTGGAAACTATATCGGCAGTAGAAAAACAGGGGGGTGTGTGGCTCTGTCACCAGGGGACAGTAAGGAAGTATATGACAAATCTTTTCCGGGGATGGATGTGGTGGTCTATGAGTAAGGATTGTCGGATATTATTCCAAAGCTTTTCCAACCTTGATAGTTTCTTCCACGAGTCGATTGGCGTAGCCCCACTCGTTGTCATACCAAGCTAAGACTTTTACCATGGTGCCGTCTACTACCCTAGTCATTTCTAGATCAACGATGCTGGACTCAGATCTACCAACAATATCCGAAGAAACAATAGGCTCATCTGTGACGGCCAAGATACCTTTGTACTTTGGTGTTCTGGAAGCATCGATAAAAATCTGATTTATTTCTTCAACCGAGGTGGACCGCTGAGTTATAAAGGTAAAGTCAGTGACTGAGCCAGTAAGAACTGGGACTCTAAGAGAAATACCGTCAAACAACCCTTTTAAATCCGGAATTGCAAGAGTAGCGGCAACTGCAGCACCAGTACTAGTCGGAACGATATTCATAGCTGCCGCCCTAGAACGACGAAGGTCTCGATGGGAGTTGTCTTGTAAGTTTTGATCATCGGTGTAGCCGTGGACAGTTGTAAGCATGGCTTTGAGAATCCCAAGTTTTTCATGGAGGAGGGAAGCAACTGGAGCAACACTGTTCGTGGTACAAGAAGCATTGCTGATGACAGATATTGTGTTGACGCGATCTTTTTTAAATATTTCCTTTTCATTTACTCCCAAAACAGCAGTAGGAACTCCAGGGCCTTTGGCCGGAGCTGAAAGAACAACCATCTTTACTCCGCCGCAAATGTGAAGAATAGCTTTTTCTAAAGAGGTAAAAGCACCAGTCGACTCAATAACAATTTCCGTCTGATATTTATCCCAGGGGATTCGAGAAGGATCTCTTTGAGCCAGAACTGGGATGCGCAGAGCCTTGGTCGGGTGCTTGATATTTAAATATCCGAGTAAGGGGTTGGAGTCGGTGACTTGGTCTGGTTTTTGGACTTCCTCAGCATTAATTTCATAAGGAATTGGACCATAAGCAGTGTCGTATTTTAAGAGATACGCCCAACCAGCCACCCCTTGAGAACCGGAAGTGTTGATGGCGACGAGATTTGATTCTTCGAGGTGACTTGAGAGCCAGACGCGAGTAGCCGAGCGACCAATGCGTCCAAAACCATTGATGGAAAAATTTATCATAAGGGCAGTAAAAAGTAACTAATTAAACTTTAGCACAAAGAGGAGTGGGCCACAAAAAACCTCACCAAAAGGTGAGGTGACGAAGATAGGTGGTTTATCTTGGAGAAAAAAACCTGGTGAGGTAGATGACAACCAAGATAATTCCTATTACAGATCCGATCTCATAGGAAGCAGGAATGTACATCAGGACGGGAAGGATGTTGTAACTGAAGTGAAAACATTTCCCCAAAATAGGACAAAAATTAGTAGGACGCCGAGGAGTTTTAAAAACCCGAAAGCTTTATCGTTTTCCATGATCAATTTGATATCGAGAATTAAGAGAATAATCGAACCGAATAATATTAGGATTCCTGTTGTCATTGTAAAAGTACCTCCTTAAAAATTAATCTAGGGTGAATTATACTCCGTGGCGGATATGCACTAGTCTCGGCATTTTGACAAATAAAAAGCTCCCGAAATTATTCGGGAGCTTTTGTCTGACTATTCAGGTTACTTTTTGAGGAAAAATCGGATTAAGATTCTGACAACGAGAACACCCAGGGCTGCCTGCCAAAATGCGACTTGGATCCCGAAGATAGGCAGGACTAAGGCAAGGATGGCGCCGAGGACAATGGGGCCGAGGATGTAGGTGAGACAGCCGCCAAAACATCCGCTGGCAAAAATTACGGTAATCGCAACGAGCATGAGCGATATGGCGTATTCCAACACACTTGAGTTATCCTCACGTTTCGGAAGGGAATCTCGAAAGTTATTATTCATTTGGTACTCCTGTTAAAGAATTTGAACTGCGGTTTGCGGTTCAGTTGGGGGAATGTTAGCACAAAATAGTGATTTTGTCAATGTTATGGGGCTAAAACCACTTTGATTTTCGTTCACCTAGCTCCAGAAGGCCAATTGAGACTGAAGAAATTAGTGAAATTGCTACAGTCCAAGCGCTGGCTGCCTGCCACCAGACGAAGGAAGCGAGAGAAGGCCAGGGAATAAGCCCAATAACATAGCAGACTGGCCAACCGGAAAAAATTAAAAAAGCGGCCATTATTATGATGAGCTTAATTGCGTATTTTGTAAGGGTCATGAGTACTCCTTTCTTAGAGGATTGGGCCACGATCGCTGAAGAAGCCAGTCATATAGAGAACAAATGCTGTACTTGGGATTCCGACTGCGAGCGTAATGATTAACAACGACAATATCGGAAACTTGACGATAAACCCAATAACAAAAGCAATGGCCAGCAAAAGAGCTGCCCACCCTATTATTTTCATTTTAAGGAACCTCCTTCGAAAAAATTTAGAATAGGTGAATTTTACGCCTGAATGAATAAATTGTCTAGCTATAGGGCCTTTTAGAGATTTAAGGCATTTCGCTAAGTATGTCCAAGAGGGGGTGAGTACCCGTAAACAGATAGTCGAGCATGGCGCCGCCGCCGGTACTGACAAAATCGAAATCGGTATATCTGAATCCGAGGTCGGGGATGGCGGCCAGAGTATCTCCACCACCTAAGACCGTAAAAGCAGAGGCACTTTTGAGGGCTTCAAGCACCTCTTGCGTGGCTTTGGCGTGGACACCGTCCTCATAGAGGCCAAGAGGACCATTTAGGACTATTGTTTTAGCTTCGGAAATGGCTTTTTTGAATAGGGAAGTGGCTTCTTCGTTTAGATCCTTGCCGTCCGGGGTGAGGTGGTCAGGAGAGGCAAACTTGCCACCCACAAGGACTTTATCAAACCTGTGGGTGATTTGTTGAATCATTTCGAGCTTGTCCGGCTTGGCACCCGAAACTAGAAGTAGAGTAGGGTGAACAGGTTCAGTTAGAATCTTTTTGAGGGTAGCGACTTCCCTATCAAACTGAAGTCCTGTGCGTGTAGGCAGAACTTCGGGTATTTTATGGAGACTAGTAGAAGGTCTGTAATTAGCAAAGGCTTCGTAGATGTATAAATCGGCACCCCTGCTCAGTTCCTCAGCGAATTCCCTACTAATATTTTCTTCTCGGGGGTCGAACCTTAAGTTCTCCATTATGCTCAGGGGGAATTCCCCTGTCCAACACTCCCCTGGAGAAAAACCCGAAACTATAAGAGGAATCTCTTGATTTATCAGCCTTTTTAACTCCTCTCGAACAGGCGCAAGGCTAAAAGCTGAATCTTTACCCTCCGGACGACCCAAGTGCCCCATCAGGCAAGTTCTATGAGCGTTTTCGAGGCATATTTTTAGTGTGGGGAGGAGTGCCTCTAATCGAAAACTATTCTCCACCTTCCCAGCCTGGATAGGCACATCTAGATCGGCTCTGAGGAGGATATTCTTACCTTTTATATCATCAACTGTAAACATATATAGAGTGTATCCCCTCCGCAGGCTCAGGACAAGTCGATTTTAGAACCCATTGGCTTGACATGAGGCGGTCTGATATGGTATGATACCCGTCGCTTGAGTAACTCGAGCATTTTTTGTTCTTATGCGGGTATTTCCCGCGTATATGATACGAATACAACCAATAAAAATAACATCGAACCCTCTTTCCAAGTTCTTCAGGCCGATGTTTGAAAAAAGAAATCTAAAGGCCGCCTTGGGCGGGGTCATTTCAGTTACTTCCCTGGCATCAGGATTGTTTATATTGCCTGGAGATCAGTCTGTGCTTGCATCTGTGAACATCCAGCCATTTGATCAAAATGTAGTTATTGAAACCAAAAAATCTCTCGTAAATGTTTTACCCATAAACACTGGTGTTTCGCAGGAATTTCACCTCGGACACGCAGGTATGGATATAACAGCTTCCCTAGGTTCTAAGATTCATCCACTAAAAGATGGGGTGATCGTTGCTGTGAGCTATACCAGATGGGATTATGGTAGATCTGTGATCGTTGACCACGGAAATGGCCTAAAAACTTTGTATGCCCACATGGGAAAAATCTTTGTAGAGGAAGGTGAAAAAGTAACCACCGATATGGTGTTGGGAGAGGTTGGTCTGACAGGTAGAACCACTGGACCACATCTACATATCGAGATCATAAAAAATGGTCGAACGGTTAATCCCCGAGGATATCTGACGTTTACCAAAATCCGAATGGCTGAGGCTAAATAAGGATTCAAATAGTTTTCCACTTGATTTGTATTGGTTTATCCGTTATTTCTGTTCTGTGGATAAGTCAGTTTTTCTGTGGATAAATATTTTCTTAGTATATTATTCTGTGGTTTGGAGTTACTTACCTTAATGAGTTTTACTAAGCCAGTTACCTTCTCGTGACACAGGCGACTTAAATACATCTATAGCTAATAATTTCAGAACTACCAATACAGACACAAGATAATAAAAAAGACCCCGCATTTGCGAGGTCTTTTTTGGTTTGTAATGATGAGATGGATTCCCGATCACGTCGGGAATGACAAAGTGATTGGATTACATCCCCATGCCGTTCATCCCACCCATACCACTCATGTCAGGGGTGGCAGAGCTCTTCTCTTCCGGAATGTCGGTGATTAGACATTCGGTAGTAAGTATCATGCTAGCGACGGAAGCGGCGTTCTGGAGGGCTGAGCGAGTCACTTTGACTGGATCCAAGATGCCGGCTTTGAGCATGTCTTCGAATTCAAGAGTAAGTGAGTTAAATCCATATGAAGTGCTTTTGTTCTCTTCAACCTTTTTAACCACCCAACCATCGTCGGCACCAGCATTCTTAGCTAACCAACGGAGAGGTTGTGAAAGTGATTGTTTAACTATCTCAATACCAACTTCTTCGTCTGAATTGTCAGCCTTAATTGCTTTAAGGGCTTGGCCTGCGCGGATAAGAGCAACACCACCACCAGGGACGATACCTTCGTCGATGGCAGCTTTGGTAGCTCCAACCGCGTCCTTGACGCGTTCCTTGAGCTCATTTAGCTCAACTTCTGTAGCAGCACCAACCTTGATGACGGCGACACCGCCGGCAAGCTTGGCTACACGTTCGGCTAATTTGTCTTTATCGAATTCGGAGGTGGATTTTTCCAACTCGTGTCGAATCTGATCTAACCTAGCTTTGAGAGCTTTTGGATCACCTTTGCCACCAATTATTTGAGTATTGTCTTTGTCGGACCAAACTCTATCTGCTCGACCGAGGTCTTCCATGGTGACGGAGTCTAGTTTCCTACCGGTGTCCTCGGAAACTAAAGTACCACCAGTAAGAATGGCGATGTCCTGAAGAAGCGCTTTTCGCCTATCGCCAAAAGCCGGGGCTTTGACAGCAAGGATGTTAAAGGTTCCTCTCATTTTGTTAACCACTAGAGTAGCCAAAGCTTCTCCTTCGATATCATCAGCAATGATGACAATGTTCTTACTGATTTTCATAGTGTTCTCCAAGAAAGGAAGAAGATCACTAATAGCAGAAATCTTTTGATCTGTTATTAGGATATACGGATTTTCGATAGCAGCTTCCATACTTGCAGGGTCGGTCACAAAGTACGCCGAAGCATAACCTTTATCAAACTGCATTCCATCTTTGTGCTCAATCTCGAACTCCATACCCTTTGACTCTTCGACAGTAACCACACCATCTCTGCCTACAAGCTTTAGAGCTTCAGCTATTTTGGCACCAATTTCCGGATTTTGTGCCGAAATGGTGGCAACAGCTTCCCAATCACTTTCAGAAAGGTCTGTTTTAATTTTTTGTAACTGCGCAACTATCGCGGTAACAGCTTTATCGATACCTCGTTTCATCTGCATGGGATTAGCTCCGGCAGTAATGTTTTTCATACCAGCAAGAACAATTTGCTGAGCAAGTAAGGTTGCGGTTGTGGTGCCATCGCCAGCAATGTCGTTGGTCTTACTGGCAGCTTCTTTTACAAGCTGAGCACCCATGTTCTCAAAAGGGTCAGACAGCTCGACTTCTTTAGCGACAGAAACACCATCGTGAAGAACTGTTGGAGCTCCCCATTTTTTATCTATAGCGACGTTGCGTCCTTTGGGTCCTAGGGTGGTGACGACGGCGCGGGCAAGCTTGTTGACACCGGCGACTAATTTAGTACGTGCCTCTTCGGCGAAAATTATTTGTTTTGCCATATTTATTTTTTATTTGTTGTTGTGGATCCCCGCATTCGCGAGGATGACACGAGTTGATAATTTATTTGCTAACTACGGCGAGGATGTCGTCGAACTTGAGGAATTGATATTCAGTATCACCAATCTCGACTTCGTTGCCTCCCCATTTCTTGTAGAGAACAGTGTCCCCTGCTTTGGCGGGAGAATTAACTTCGACACCGCGATCATTAATTAATTTGCCACCAGCTGCAAGTACTGTTCCGTACTGGGGTTTCTCGGAATGAGAATCAGGGAGATAAAGACCGGAAGCAGTTTTCTTTTCCTGTTTAGCCGGTTCTACCAAGAGATATCCTGGAGCAGGTTGCAATTTTTTAACAGTGAGAGTGTTAACCATATTGGTTTATTATTGTTAATTGATATAGATTCCCGATCAGGTCGGGAATGACAGATGATGACAGTGTTGAGTATATCAGAAATTATCACTCAACTATCTCGATTGCTATTTTAAAAACAATTTGAAATTTTTGTCAAGACCCCAGAGAAAAGCGCAAAAGGTTGTCACAGGTCGATAAATCTAATAGTAGATGCGATAGTCCGTGATAACCCATCTGGTTATTTATCCCATTAAAATAAAAGTTTTTGATGCCTTTGTAGGTTTAGTGTGGGAAATTTTCTCTTCCATAGGAGGGTTGGCGGTGAACGAGGGTGTTGTTGTATTAGATTGCCGCAATGAAGCGTCTTCTGGTGAATTTGTGTTTTCCACTTAAGGAAGAATAATAATTTTTTCGAGAATGTAGTTTACTTCATCCTCTATCTGGCTTCTTATTTCTGAGTCTTCTCCAACAGTGTCCCTGTTTATCTCGATGAAGCCGATTGATGTGGCGTTTGAATAACCAAGAGTGTTATTGCCTTGGCATACTAAGTAATAATCGCCATCAAGGAGACTGGGTGTTGTAGGTCCCCACCTCCACGATAGAATGCCCTCCTTGAATAGCTCTCTGTATTCTCCAAATTGAACCACCCCTTCACCAGCGGCTTCTGGGTTCCCTGAGTAGTCACATACTGGAGATAAATTCTGAGCTTGAACAATTTTAAGAGAAAAATTGTCTTTTGTGAGTGTCAGGGTAGATGAACCGCTCTCATCAGCTCCCGGTGTATTTTTATACTCCTTGATGGACCAAGTTGTGGGGTAATAAATACGATAAGAATTAAAAGCCGTTAATGGAGATTTGACTGTCATCATGTTCCACTTGAGATCTAGAAGAGCAGAGGAAGTGGCAGTTGGTTCCGGTACCGGAGTTTCGATGGGCATCATTTCTTCCGTGGGAGTAAGCTCCGGCTCTGGGGTAGTGTCTGTGGTAGGTGTCATGGGAACAAATCTTGAAGCGAGGACTCCTATGAATGTTCCCAGCAGAATAAGAGCGAAAGTAATTAAGGTATTTTTTAACAGAGGTGATCCCTTGTGTGGCGGCTCAGTAGATGGTGCCTGAAACGTCGGCATCTGAGGTTGACTTGGTGACGTCTGATTGACTGACTGTTGAGGCAACATCCATGGGGCCGGCTGTGGAGGTGTCTGGTCCACGACTGGCTCCTGCCGGAACATTGATTCTTCCCGGGATGACTGGGGCGGGGTCGAGGAGAATGGAGTGTCTGGGATTGGTGGAGTTTCCGCCAGAGGAGGATTGGCTGGAGGTGTTCCCGCCGGAGAAGCGGTTTGATCTCCCCCCCAAGCTTGGGGAGGTGTGTAACTGACTCCCGGAGTTTCTGTTGATTGGTCCTGAACCGAAGCTTCCGTTTTGGAAGTTTCTGGGCTCTTCATCAGAGAGTCTTCCGGGGCTAGCATTAAGTCTTGGTTTGATTGGTCTGTTTTCTGATTCGGATCCATGGTTGTTTGGTTGATTGGTAGAAAGAAGACCTTTCTCTTTTAGAGTATTGAGGAGGTTCATTATCATTCTTAATCTACCTCCAGTATTGGTCTCTTTAATTAGTTTATACGCTTCTTCGAAATTTAGCCATTTAATGTCATCAAACTCCGTTGCACCGATCGTAATGTCAGTATCTTTGACTTCTGTGGCGTAGAAATAATAATATTTTCCTTTCATAACCACAGAGTCTCCGGAATCGGTGGACATATCTCTCAACCCCTGCTTGCTTGGTGGAAATTCAATTTTATCTACAGCAACTAGTTTAATGTTGGTGTCACATTTTTTTATAAAGTCCTCAGTGACTTCCTCAGACAGTTCTTTTGAAAAAGCGTCTTTTATCGCTTCTTTGTTTTCTACTCCCCCTTGGGGTAGTAGCCATTGATTAAAAGTTTTTTGATAAGCTAAAAGAATTTTTTTATTATTAAAGAAGCAACCAACAATACTGGGGCGAAGGCCTTGTTTTCTAAGTTCATCCATCTCCTCGAGTGTTGGGTCTTTGAGAGGAGTTGTTGTTTGACGGAGAGAGCTTGCCACGTCGGATTTGCCTCCTAACAATGATGAAGAATTATTGGAGTTATTTGATGGATTCCGGGTCAAGCCCGGAATGACTACCGGTGTAGATTTAATGGTAGTTTGAGATTCCTCCACTGCGGTCGGAATGACAAGTGAAGATTTTTTTGTATTAGCAGGGGTTGGCTTGTTTATTTCTTCAAGTTTTATGGGTACTCCGGATGGAGGAATCTTGTAGGTGTTTGGCTTGGATAAGGTAGGGGTTGGTGGAAGCTGAGGCTGGTATGCCGGTTTTGGGGTATATGGTGTGGATGGAGTGAGATTCCTCGACTCCGCTCGGAATGACGGTGATCGTAGGGATGAGTCTGGTGATGTTGATGACGAAGATGAGGAAATGTTTGGTTGGCTTTTGAAATCCGATGGAGAATTTTCAGGAGTACGTAAGGCTTTGGGAATGTAGGGTGGTTCGGTAAATCTCTTGGCGGCAGGAGTCATGATGGAAGTTACTTGTGACATGTCCATTGGTTCGATCTTGCGATAATACTTCTCGTAAGTAGAGACTAAAACTTTTTCTTTTTGATGAGTCATGGTATCCGGTAAAGGCAATGCGTATGCCGAGAAAGGCTGAGTCATTTGGGAGTCTACCGACATTTTCATGGCCAACTGATATTTGCCCAAACCAACCAATTCGTCCGGAGTGTAGAGGCTGTTGAGTTCTTTTACGATACGATCAGCGTCTGAGGCGCCAACAACATAACTCATGACAGTACCAACGTTTCCAAAAATAGCATTCTGAATCTCTTCTGGCAACTGAGCAATATACTGATTTGCCAGTATTAATCCTAGTTTGTATTTTCTAGCTTCAGCAAGAATTTTTACGAACGAAGAAGTGGCGAAGTTTTGGAACTCATCTACATAAAGGAAAAACTCACGCCTCTCTGATTCTTTTATGTTAGCTCTGTTCATGGCCGCAATTTGTATTTGGGAAATGAACATGGCACCAAGTAAAGCAGCATTATCTTCTCCAATTTTTCCTTGAGGAAGATTTAAGATAATTATCTTTCCGGAATTCATCATGTCTTCAAAATCGACGGTGCTCTTCGGGTGATTAATGATGTCTCTGATAGTAGGTGAAGTCACAAATTGACCAACTTTGTTTAGAATTGGAGCAATAGCTTCAGTTTGAAATTTTTCCGAGTACTTGTCGTATTCGTCACGCCAGAAGTTTACGAGGATAGGATCTGTAACGTGGACAAGACACTCTTTCTCCCTAAATTCTTTGTTGGTGAGAATCCGAGGGACATCGGCCAAGGTGGTTTCCGGTTTGTATACCAAGGTCAGAAGTGTGTTTCTCAAAATATACTCCAAACGAGGACCCCAGGAATTACCATACAATTTACTAAAAATGGAAACTATGCTTGAAGCAACCATCTCTCCCTGAGCGGGAGTTTTGACATAGAGAGGATTCATCCAAAAAGATTTTTCCGGAACAGAAGGATCAAGATATGCGACATCCCCGATGCGGCTTTCAGGAATATAGTCGAGTAGAACTTCAGCAGCGTCGCCATGAGGATCAACGAAAGCAACCCCCTCTCCATGTTGAATATCATTGATAGCCATCCGGCCAATGAGGGTAGATTTACCTGTACCAGATTTTCCAAGGATGTATGTGTGACGTAGACGATCCATACCCTTCTTCATTCCAAAAACGGCCATGTGATTTTTGTATTCGGTTTTGCCAAAGAAGTTATAAAGATGCCTCTCGCTTTCGGGAATGTTTTCGTCAACAGGTAAGTTGATGGGAGCTTCCCCTTTTAGTGTCTTTCCCCATGCAATCCCCTTGATAGGCGCCAGAAGAATCCCCGGTAAGTGGAAGATGGATGTTATTTCTCCATAGTTTAAGTACTGATATTGATTCGAGTACTTGGCAGAACGATCAATGATCATTTGTTTTAATTTTGAAAGTGAACCAGAGTACTTAGGGACTTTTAAGGCAAAACTGTTTCCTTCTGAAAGTGAATAGGTTCCAAAGGCAGCTGCCAACTGAGATAAAAGCTGAGAAGAAGCTGAGGCGCTTGGGGTAATGGCCGCCAATCGGATATCACAGCTAAAGGCCTGAAACAGTAGCTTCTTTTCGATAATAGCTTTGAAAGGGCTTGGTTTACTTTTAGCTGGATCCGTTGCAGTGGCCGGAGTTACTGTTTCTAGTTGGGAACGAGCTGATTTTTGCCAATTTTTGGGAGGGGCAAATAAACAAATCTGGACTATAGCGGCTTGACCTGCAGGAACTCTTGCCAAACTACCCAAGATGGAAGCCATCTGATCAATTTTGTCATCAAGAGTACTGTTTATCGAAAAGTAGGAAGGGGCCGTGAGAACTAACTGCCCCACCGCAGACTGGCCATGATTGAGCCAGTCGGAAAGGTAGTCTTTCATGGGGGTAATTAAGGCCGTCGGATACTGGGCAGCAATTTGAGAGCGAACGAGATGCTCCATGCGTTCCGGACAGGAGATAATAAAAAAAGTGGTTTGGTTCAGGTTTACGATTTCAAGACAGATAGTTTCATAGGTACCCAAAAGTCGATCCATAAAACCAGCTTTGAGGGATGTCCTAAGGGAGGCTAGAAATTCGATAAAGGCTGCCTGACCCGTGATGGAGTCTTTGGCTGGACGAATCTGCAGTACAGAGTATTTGGGCAAGGCCATGATTTAAGTATATATAGATTAACTGTTATAGAGCAAGCATCTATATAATCTTCGCTCGCTCGGCAAAATATTAGTGTTTTTTGCACTCACTCGCTTGATTATAAAAAACTAAGCCGTGGGGGGAGTAGAAAGGATACTCTGACCAGAGCGACGAGCTTCAGAATCGATTACCTTAACCTCGGAAAACAAGACATTCTCGATAATTAGAGCCTTATCTTTAAAAAGCTGGTTCAGTTCTTCTTTTAGCATAGTTTCAATTTTGGAGCGCTCGAGACCAATGTTTTTGGAGTCGAACTTGCTGAATGCTGAAGCTATACGGCTTCTGGAGTATGGTCGGATAACTTTAGAGACGAAGTTGTCTCCAATATTTTCCCAAAGGAGTGGTGCGTTGGCTTTGTCTAAACGAAAAAGGATCGATCCTTCGATGGATATTGTCTTGTTATCTTTGGTAGTTGCTATGACAGGCTCGTCCCCCAATGCTTCTTTGACAGATAGATCAAAACCATGACGAATGGTGTATTCGACTACTTGAGCGTTAAAAAGCTTAGCTATCTGCCAAAAGGGAATCTTTAGGTGGAGACCTGGGCCCCAGACGCGTTTAAGCACCCCACCACCTCGATCATAGACACAGGCAACGTGTCCGGGTGGAACGGAGATAAAGAAGCCTCCAACGACTTCATCAACGAGAAATGAAACTACCAATTTATCAAAATCTGCCATAACTTAATCTATTATATCCTTTTTATAGAGTCGGTGTAGCTGTAATGTTTTGGGGTGGAACTGGGGGTGGCGTGCCTGGCTGGGAAGGTGTAGAATCCTCCACTTTGTGCCTGAGGGAATAAGTTAAATACATGACCTGTTTGATTATTTTTAGAACGATGCCAAAAGCCAAGGAGGTTATGATAAAAACCTTCTTTCCGGAAGGTAGGAACATAAAGACTAAAAAGCTAAAAATAGGGAAGAAAATTACGAGCGAGACGAGGTCTTTTTTTGTGGGCTTAATGGGAGCAAAGTAAAGATGGAAGATTTCACCCAGCGCAATCATGACAGACTGCAAAATATTTAGAGTGCTATTGGTGTGTGAAAGGTCGTATTTTCCCAAAAACATTAGGTTGATTGGCTGATGGACTGTAGGCATAAATTTATACATAAGGTGCATGTCAGCCCCTTCAAGTCCCGTTGTAAAAATGCGATATAAAATCAAGATAATCACGACTTGGATTGAAATATTGAAAACTTCCGAAAAAATAGCACCAGGGCTTTGTTTCATGAGTTTTCGAGTCTCTGCTCTCCGGCGGATAGGATCGGTGGCAAACTCTTTGTTTATTTGTTTATATTTCTCTGAAATTTTGAATTTATCCTCATCTGACTGCTGCCCAACCAAGTCAATGGGTAAAAGGATAATTCTGACAGCAACAGCAAAAAGTATGACAGCGATCCCCATGTCTGGAGTAGGTAAAAACTGCCCAACCAACCAGTACAACCCAACAAGAATGTTGAAAAACGGCTGATATATATATAGGGTGAAGAAGTCCATGAGTAGTGTAATTATATAGCCTCTGAGGTCTTGAGATGTTTATTAATTTTTGAGGAAAAATCAGTTGTGTGTAAATAGGCTGCGTGCAAATGAACAGTTTCAGTAGTCTTCTTCGGTCTCATGTACAGAAGCTGAATAATGTATGAGATGTAGTTAAAAGGAACCAAAACAAGATTTAGAGATTTTGACCTTAGATGTCGATTTTCAGAAGATTTCGGAGAATTAGATGTGGAAGTAAGAGAGTGATAGGCGTTTGCGAGATATCTCTTAACCCAACTATTATGAAAAAGGAAGCTTTGGTAGGTATCTCCCCTATCTAGAAGTGGAACTATTTGCAAAACTTCATGGGCTGTGTATAAATTTCGCTTATTAATAGGAACTTTTATTGATAAGGAGTCTAGCCACAAGTTGGGACAAAAAGCATTGGTGGCCTGAGAATGGTCCTCCCCTGGGTGACGACGTCTAAAAAAGAGTGAAATCGTAAAAAGAACAATGGGTCTAACTAGCCATAGTGCATGAGGTGACGTAATAAAAAAAAGATCGATATCGTCATCCGGGTAAGAATTTTTTGCAGCAACAGACCCAGTCAAAGCAATTAGTCGTAAGCCGGGGATAAATTTTAGTATTTTTATTAGATGTTGTGCGAAGATAACTTTCTCGTTAGTTGATTCTGTAAGAATGGAGCGGACTTTTTCTTCTGAGAGATCTTTCTTCTTGGGTAAAAGGGAACTAATTTTTTTTAAAGATACTTTTTGTGGAGAGATTAACCAGAAATGAATTTCTTCCGGAGACAGAGGAAAATTAAAATAATCGGAGTATTTAACTGTAGCTTGGATCGATCGAGAAATGTCCATCTTTATGGACTAGGGGCAGCTGTGGGAGCGGCCACTAGGCCGTACTGTGAAAGAACCTGGGTAAATCCACTGTTGAGAGTTTCCAGCATCTTATTATCATCCTGATTGATGACAGTGCTATTAACAGCGTCTTCTAGGTATTTGATTAAGCGCGAATTCAAACCTGTTTTCGAGTCTTGTGTTTTAGAGGCGGTATAAAAAGTCCTGGCCGTACTTAAACTATTTACAAAGGGTGCGAGAACAGGATTTTTAACTGCAATCTCAGCAACAGCCTTGTTTGCTGGAGGTTGAGCAAAACCTCTGTCTGCTGTGGCGGAGTCAAATAAAAGCTGTTGTGCGTTTGCGGAAGCAAGAAAACTAATAAACTTCCAAGATTCTATGGGGTGCTTTGTGTTTTTAGATACACCTTCAAACCAAATAGAGGTCCAATTGACAGGGTCAATGTCTGGCAATTGAGGCACTTGTACCACCTGCCAAGAAAGTGAAGTATTAATAGCTTTTATATCAACAGCACTCCAACTAGGAGCAATAATCATAGCAACCTTTTCATTTGCAAAGGCAACAACTGAAGGAGGCAATGTTTCATCCCAAACCTTATGTTTTGTAACAAAATCAGTGTAGTAACTAAGAGTAATTCCCACCTCGGGTCCGCTGATATTGGTCAAAGAAACTCCAGCCTGAAGAAGCATCATAGAAACAATATCTGGCCAGTACTCTACATTTGAAGTATTACCCAGTGCAACACCAGCACGAGTAATTTTCCCAGTAGTTGGATCTATTTCAGTAACAGCTTTGGCGACAGAAAGTAAATCTTCCCATGATTTTGGGGGTTGAAGTTGTTTTTGCTGAAGAATGGCAGTGTTTACATACAGACCCAAAGTTTCGGCTGTCATTGGAGCACCGTACACTTGAGTGCCGGAAACAAGTAGTTTTGAAACGATTGGATAGAAGTTGGTAGACAGCTCGGTGGCTGATAAAGTGTTAGGAGGAGCCGGTGAAAGATCTGCCGCAAAGATTGGAAGCCATGTGGAATGAAGCCTAACAATGTCAGGCGGGGTTGCACTTGAGAGAGCAGTTTTTACACGATCCTGATAATCTTGAGGGGCTTGAAGTTGGTAGTCTATCTTAATATTTGGGTTTTCTTTTTCAAAAGCATCAATAACAGGCTTCATGACGGAAGAAGGTTCCCACAAACCAAAGTAAGTAAGGGTAACAATGTTTTCCGGTGAAGCAGGTTGAGTGGAAGAAGGTTCACGATTCCCGAGCAGCTTGAACAGAATATAAGCAATTAACCCAATAACAACAATGCCAATTAAAATAGGAACAATAATCTTGAAAGGTGATGATCTAATGATGGGTGGAGCAGCTGAGGCGGGGGCTAAATAACCAGGGGGAGGAGGAGCTGCTTCTTCGGGACTTGGAAGAGGAGAAGACTCAGATGAGTTAGGTAGTGCGGAAGGCTCTGGAACTGAAGAGATTGGTCCGGGTAGAGGAAATTGATTATCCATAAAGTTATGTAGTCAAGTTAAAATGTATAAGCGGAGACAGCCGATTACAGTTAAAGTATACCAAGAATGCAAAAATTAAAATACACACTAGGATCATTGATCATTGTTTTATTGATGGTGATTACCGCATATGTTGGTTTTCGCTTGGCATTTAGAGGTCTAATTTTTCCAAAAGTTCAGATTGCCGGAGTAGAAGTAGCCGGAATGGACAGAGAATCTGCGATGAAACTTTTATCCTCTTATTTTGAGTCAGATCCCAGTAAAATTATTTTAGAATTCGATGGAGAAAAGGTAATGAGCTTGGACGGAATTAAAACTACCTATAATCCTGCCTGGGCTGTTGACCAAGCGATAAGTGTTGGAAGAAATGGCAATATCTTAACTCAGATTTCAGAGGAATTTAAATCTCTTGTTAATGGAAGGTCTATTGATGTACCAGTAAGTTACAGTACGGAGGAGCTAGCCGATGCCGTTGATCAAGTTTCTGAGGTTGTCAATCAAAGTCCAAGTTGGCCCAAACTGACAAAAGAAGGTAACGACATTAAGCTTATTGCCGGTAAAAACGGGGTTGAGGTGAGTGTAGACACGTTAACCAATGAAGTTATCAAAGAGTTTGGTTTACCGGGACTACACATAATTCAAGTCCCCACCACAGTAGTAGAAACTAAAGAAAATAAAAAACTGGTAGAAACAGCGATCGTTAACCTTAAAAAATGGGAAGGAGTCCAACCAAAACTTCGTTTCCGAGACTTCGAAAAAAAATTAACGCAAAATGAATTAATAGGCTTATTTGGCCTGATGAGTGATGTTGTTGATCCTAATAATTTTAAAACCTTAGTAGACGAAATAATAATATCTGTTGAAACCGAACCTAAAGATGCTGTGTTTGTGTTTGAGGAAAATAAGGTAAATGAATTTATGCCCGAAGTCGTAGGGGCTACCGTAGATATTCCAAAGTTCAGATCAGAACTAGCTGAGTACTTAGAGAAAGGTGAAGACACTGTCCTAGAAATTCCAGTGATTCTTACATATCCAAATATTAGAACAGGAGACATAAATAATTTGGGGATAAAAGAACTTATCGGTACAGGAAAATCGACATTCTCACACTCAATTCAAGGAAGAATCTTTAATGTCAACCTGGCTGCATCGAGAGTTAATGGAACCCTGGTAGCACCCGGAGATGAATTTTCTTTTGTAAATTCCGTAGGAGATATTTCCAGAGCGACCGGTTATCAGAGTGCTTATATCATTAGTGCAGGAAGAACTATATTAGGAGACGGCGGTGGAGTGTGCCAAGTGTCGACCACCACTTTTAGAGCCGCCTTGGATGCGGGCTTGCCAATAACAGAGAGAAAGGCTCATGCGTATCGAGTCGGCTACTATGAGCAGGATAGTCCCCCAGGAATTGATGCAACAGTTTATTACCCAACAGCAGACTTGAAGTTTTTAAACGATACCGAGAATTATATATTGATTCAAGAATCAGTTGACACTAAAAATTTAACAATGAGAGTCGATATCTATGGAACCAGTGATGGAAGAAAATCGACAATTTCTAAACCTAGAGTCTCCAATCAAGTACCACCTCCTCCTACACTATACCAAGATGACCCAACATTACCAGCTGGAACAGTTAAGCAAGTAGACTGGGCAGCGTGGGGAGCAAAAGTGGCTTTTGATTACAAGGTAGAGAGAGAAGACATAAGTATTTATGAAAAGACTTTTGTTAGCAATTACCAGCCATGGCAAGCGATTTATCTTAGAGGCACAGGAGAGATAGCTTCGAGGTAACATTACCGTTATGAAACAATTTTCACCTTTCGGCCACATCTTTTTTTGGAAAACGGTTAGCGTCGATGAATCCAGTGATTCATCTCGACCTGTTACACAGCGGTTTTACTCCGATAGTAATCGGATACCATGCTAAAACTCGCTTTGCGTAATCTTTCCAAAAAAGATATTGCCTGACGGATAAATGTTTATAATTCTTTGAGTAGAAGGGTGCACTTTCGTAAATTCATTAACTATCATTACATCTGAGGTAAAATTAGCCCATGAAAGTTTTGGCAATTGAAAGCACCTGTGATGAAACAGCGGCGGCTGTGGTGGAGAGTTGTGGTCGCGGTGTAAAAGTACTTAAGAATGTTGTGGCTAGCTCGGTGGAGATGCACGAGAAGTATGGAGGTATAGTGCCTGAAGTAGCTGCTCGTGAGCAGATCAGAAGCATTATTCCGGTAATTACTGAAGCTCTGGGTGATGAGTTTGTGGATGCCGTCGCTGTAAGCTATGGTCCTGGACTCATGGGAAGTCTCCTTGTGGGAGTAGAAACTGCCAAAGTGATTGCATGGTCATGGAAAAAACCGCTTCTAAAAGTGAATCATATGACAGCACACGTGTTGGCTAATTGGATTGTGGATGAGAAACAAAGTATTGAAGATATAAATAGATTCCCGATCAGGTCGGGAATGACATCTCATAATGACGCGAGTGAGGTGCCGGAGTTTCCTGCCGTTGGACTGGTGGTTAGTGGTGGACATACAGACTTGATTCTGCTTGAGACTCTCTCTAATTGGAGATGGATTGGTGGTACGCGTGACGATGCTGTAGGTGAAGCTTTTGATAAGGCGGCAAGATTACTGGGACTACCCTACCCTGGTGGTCCGGAGATGGATAAGGCAGCAAACAATGTATCGGAAGAAGAATGGCTTAAAAATAAAGATATCTTTAAACTTCCAAGACCATTAATTCATGACCCAAGACTAGATATGAGTTTCTCAGGAATAAAAGCGGCAATTGCGAGGGTGGTGGAAAGTAAAAAGTACAAAGGATGGATTCCAGATCAAGCCCAGAATGACATTAATGGTGACGATTTAAAAAAATGTATTTTGGCTAGAGAGTTTAGTGAATCTGTAACAGAAGTTTTGGTAAAGAAGACAATGATAGCCCAGGAACAGTATCACCCAAAAAGTGTAGTCTTAGCCGGTGGTGTGGCGGCGAACAAGAAACTGAGGGAGGCACTAAGAGTCGAAGTAGAGTCGGCAGGAGTTCAGTTTTTTGTGCCTGAGCTGAAGTATTGTGGAGACAATGCGGCCATGGTGGGAGCTGCGGCAATCTTGAGACCAGAAGATTCAAAGCTCGATCTGAAGCCGGACCCCAGTCTAGGAGTGGTTTAGATATTTTATTATGGGGTAAGAAGGAATTTATGATAGAATAGGTTAGAAAATGATGATCGGACTAGTCACCCGGGAGTTAAGTTGTTAAAGAGTAGAATGCGAGGTGGTACCGCCTAAATGGCCCTCGTCAGTCCCTTATAATGGAGATTGACGAGGGTTTTTTATTATTAACCTGGATTGCCACACCATCGAGTACATGGTTCACAATGACGGAGGTGGAGGGAGTTTTCTCCATTTCTGTCGAAATGACGATAAAAATATGAATAAAAACTACGATCATAAAATATATGAAGAAGAAATAATTAAAAAATGGGATAAGTCTGGTGCCTTTACGGCAAAAATTGATCCAAATAAAAAACCGTATACAATAGTTCTGCCTCCTCCTAATGCCAGCGGTAAAATGCATACTGGTAACGTCCTAATGATTGCAATAGAAGATATCCTTATCAGATGGCACAGAATGAAAGGAGAAGAAGCTTTGTGGATTCCTGGAAGCGACCATGCAGGAACTGAAACTCAAATTACTTTTGAAAGGGAACTAAAAAAACAAGGAAAATCAAGATTTAACTTTAATCGGCAGGATTTTTATGATGAAGTTTGGAAATTTGTCCAAGACAACAAGGCTCTTGTTGAGGGGCAGGTAAAAAGAATGGGGGCAAGTGTTGACTGGTCCAGAAACAAATTCACTCTTGATCAAGACGTCACATCTCTGGTCGGGAAAACGTTTGAAAAATTGAATAATGACGGACTGGTTTATCGAGGCGATTATATGGTCAACTACTGTCCGAATTGTGGAACAACTTATGCCGATATTGAAGTTGACCACGTCGAAAAAATTGACCCCTTATACTACATAAAGTACGGCCCTTTTGTACTAGCGACTGTTAGACCGGAGACTAAGTTTGGTGATACAGCTATTGCAGTGAATCCGTCCGACACAAGATATAAGGAATGGATAGGCAAAGAAATTCAAGTCGACGGACTAACAGGAAAATTTAAACTAAAAGTAATTGGTGACGACTTCGTAGATCCTGAATTTGGAACCGGAGTGGTTAAGGTAACACCGGCTCATGATCCAAACGACTACGAAATGGGTAAAAGACATGATCTAGAAACAATTAAAGTCATCGACCTAAATGGGAAACTGACTCAGGTGGCTGGAAAATATGCAGGGTTAAGTGTTTTTACGGCTAGAAAAGAGGTCGTCGAAGATCTGCACAGTAAAGGTCTGATTGAAAAAGTTGACGAAAAATATTCACATAGCGTTTCGGTTTGTAAAGCCGGCCACAATGTAGAACCAACAATTTTACCCAACTGGTTTATAAAAATGGATACCTTAAAAAGGCCTGCTCTAGAAGCTCTTCAAGATGGCAAGGTCAGAATTTATCCTAAATGGAGAACCCTAACCTATGTAAGGTGGATGGAAAATATGCACGACTGGGCCATCTCGAGACAAAATATTTGGGGTATAAGAATCCCGGCTTGGTACAGCTCAAAATTGAACCAAAACTTAGTGGTTTCATTTATAAATTCTGAGGGAGACGTCATAAGTGGACAGATATCAGACCTGCTGAAAGAATACTCACTGTCTGACATCAAGATGGGCCTACAAACCTTGATTGCACCTGCCGGCTCTAAGTATGAGATGGGTGCCACTGAGCCGGGTGAAGAATATTTACAAGAGACAGATACTTTTGACACATGGTTTTCCTCCGGACAGTGGCCCCTCGCAACTCTTGGTTATCCCGATTCTGATGATTTTAAATATTTTTATCCTACGAATGTCTTGGAGACAGGATGGGAAATATTAAGCAAGTGGGTATCAAGAATGATGATGCTCGGAATTTACTTGACAGGAACTCCCCCGTTTAAAGATGTATACCTCCATGGAATAGTCAGGGCTCTAGATGGTCGAAAAATGAGCAAGAGTCTGGGTAATGTGATTAATCCAGATGAGTATATTCAAGAATTTGGTGTGGACTCTCTTCGCATGGGTCTAGTTGCCGGATCAGCCACAGGAAAAGACTTTGCTTTCCCCAGAGATAGAATTATTGGTTATAAGAAGTTTGCTAATAAACTTTGGAATATCGCAAGATTTATAGAGCCAATTCCAAAACCAGACCTTACGTCCGGTAAAAATGAAAATGAAGATGATAATTGGATATTGAAGGAACTAGATATCACCAAAAGAAGTGTAAATACAAACTTAGAGAAATATAGATTCGCTGATGCTGCTGAGATTATCTATGAATTTGTTTGGCATAAATTTGCTGACGTATACTTGGAGAAAATTAAAGATAGACGCGAAGAGGCATCTGATACGCTACACCACGTACTATCAACTACTTTGAAGATATTTCACCCATTTATGCCTTTTGTAACAGAAGTTATCTGGGGAGAGATTTACCCCAAAGATGGATTATTAGTCTCTCAGAAATGGCCCGATTGATATTTTACCAATGTGTGATTACTTAAAAAATCAGCCACGTGAGTGGCTGATTTTTTAAGCGAAGATAAAACATCTTTACTCGTCCTTAGCTTCTTTAGCTGAAGGTTCTCCTTCTTTAGTTTCAGCTTCCTCCCCTTCAACCGCACCAGTGACATCTTCAGGAATCTCTTCAACCAAAGGTTCTTCTTCTTTTTGTGGAGCACCTAGAGCAACAACTGTCATATCGAGGTCAGAAAGAACTGTTACTTCAGATGGAATCTGAACATCAGTTATCTTTAAACCATCTCCGATTTCTTTAAGGGCTGAGATATCAAAGATGATGCTTTCAGGAAGGTCTGTTGGAAGAGCTTCGACTTCAATTTCATGTACATTGATATCTACAACAGCCAACCCATCTTTGACTAGCTGAGCTTCTCCAACAATCTCTACAGGGATATTGGCGGTGACTTTCTCCTTAAGATTAACCTGGTGAAAATCGACGTGATATTTTTGTCCAGTGACTGGATTGTTAGTCAGCCCCTTAACTAGGGTAGGTCTTTCTTTATCTTCTCCTTCGATCTTTAGCCAAACAAGACTAGTTTCTCCAGCTTGTTTGAAGACTCGGTTGAACTCAACTTCTGACACCTGGACTGCCTGGCTTTCTATTGTGTGTCCAAAGACGTTGGCTGGGATGATCTTCTCGCGTCTAAGCTTTTTGACTTTACTACCGAGAAGAACTCTCTTCTCTGCTTTAAGGATAAATTTGTTCATGACGGTATTGTAGCGCAATCAGCCTCACTTCTCAACCGGCTAACGGTCTGAAACGGTCAAACCAACTCCAAAAGTGTATGTTTTTGGTGGAAGTACGAGGTTTAAACTGTTCTGGGATGTAGTAATCGGAGCTGTTATTATGGCTGGTCTGGCAGATTCAGGGTAATAAACAGTAATCTGAGTATCTGGCGTGACCCTACCGACTTGATGGTATTCAGTTATGGAGTAGGAAAATGGAAGCACGTTTGGTTGTTGCACAGGGGAAACAAATTGAATTGTTAGTTTGTGGGGCTGGTTTAAAGACATGGAGATAGGTATCTGAAATCTTTCCAATAAATTGTCTTGTTGGCTTGAGACACTGCGAAGAGAGATATTCTTATCGTCTAGGGTAACCTGTTGCAATATAGAGTTTAGTGGAGCATATATTTGAATTACTTGATTTAAATCTCGGTTTAAATTTGGAATGTTTTGTATGAATTTGTAGTCTACCGAGTATTCATGTTTGACTTGTAATGTCTCTAGCCAGATAGAGTGGTTAATTTTTCTTTCTATTTTAGTACCTATGGGAACTTGAGAGAAGTTTGACTCATTAAAATAAGTTGTTTCGGATAGACATTTTCCAACTGAAGAGAGGCCACTGTTACAAGCATGAGGGTAAATTGCTCCTGAATACGGCTGATTAATTATTGTTTTTTCTACAAACTCATCCGATGACCAAAAAAGGATTTCACTGTTTTCTGACTGTTTCGAGACTACTCTACCCAGAGAGATTAGTGAGAGCTCGTGTCCCAGAACTTGATCTAGATAGTGGTCAATGAGCTGTTGATAAAGATTGCTTGGAGTAGTTTTTGACAATTCCAGTGACAAGCTTTCCTTCGTAATATTCTGTCCGTTAAAAATTATACCCTTATCTTCCTCCAAGAGAGAGGAAATCAGATTTTCCGTAACTGCCAAAATAACATCTGGTTTGAATTTAAGGTTTTTTTCTATAAACCAGGTAATATTACTAGCTGTTTGAGGATAGTCTGGGTTGTAGTTCAGGTCTCTTGTCTTCCAATCTTCTAGTCCAGTGTAAAGTCTCACAAGAGGAGGAGCAGTTACCACACCGATGTTAAGAAGGTCTATTTCATCACTTCTATATAGTTTCCTAGAAACTACTCTCCCGTTATCAAAAACTAGGGACAATAGATAATCAATAGAACCTCCAGTGGGTCTAAGTTCTTGACTGTTTTGGAACATAATAATAATGTTTTTTGCTGAGTCCCCTGCCAGAATAGCAGGAATAAGTTCGGCACTTTTAAGAAGTTCCGTTACTTGGAGTTCTATTTTTGGGATGTTTTTGAACTCTTCACTGCTCGCAAGTTTCTTTTCAAGCACCTTTGGAAGCTTTCCTGATTTTGTCAAAAGATCAATTTGATTTAGATTTTCATATAGCTGTCCCAGATTTGAACGAAGAGCAAGGCTTGAGTCTGTGTAAAATTGCTTTGTAGAGCTTTCTCCTATTGTTTTATAAACTTTTTCAGCAAGTTGATACGTTTGCTGTAAATTTTCTAAGCTCGTTTGGGAGTAATGTAGAAAAATAAATAAATTGTAGTTTTTACTGTGAAATTCTGGAGCAAAAAATGATATGACAGGCGAGACAAAAGAATAACTTGTCTCCCCTATTGAGGCATAAAATGACGATTCTTTTAGGGACTTGACCGATGAAATGATGTCCCCTTTTCTGAGGCTGAATACGGTACTTTCTAGTGATTTTAGTGACAAGGCTGAAAATCCAATGAATGATAGCAGCACACCTAGATATATTAGGCAGGCAATTCCCACAGTGTATTCAAATACGTTTTTTAGAACTTCCCTTCCTGATTCAACAGATTTTTTAGTCTGTTTTTTCGGTTTTAGTCTGTAAAGAAATCCGGATATATTCTGTATGAATTTTTTAATCTTTTTCGTTTTAGGGTGTTTATCCTGTTCTTTGAATTGGTGAAGTCTCGTCAGAAGCAATGATCTGTCTTCACTTAATCTCTTTACGGCACTTTTTAAAACATCGCTAAATTCGTCTTTCGGCTCCCAGTTTAGTAGTGCCCTGGAGCGATTTCCAAAAGCATTAATATCGAGTGAATTTTTTTCACTTTTTCCATTGGATTCAATTTCGAATTCCTGCCCTTCAGAATCCTCTAAATTCTTTTTTATTAAATAGGCTATTTCTAAGTCCGCAATCGGATCTCCAAGAATCCAAAAAGTCTTTCCTGAAGTGCCATTTAAGAAAAATACTTTCTTTAAACTTTCTATCAAGTCTGTGAAGGTAAGAGGAAAGTAGGAGCTGTCTCCTTTGGCAGAGATTATTATCTTTCTATCATTAATTGCCTCCAAAATATATTTCTCAAGATATGTATCAGAGGTTAGCAGTGAGGCCTGAAACAGATCTTTAACGATTACCAATCTGTGCAAAGGGGAGTCAGAGCCAAGTTTGTTCAGCAAATCTTCAAAATATAGATTCTTTTCAGTATCAATAGTGCTCTTGTGAAGCAGCATTATAGTAAGCTTTTGTTTTTTTTCACGAGCATGTTCGTAAATTGAAATTAGTTTCTGGCTTATGTTAGTCAGATCTTGGGATAAATCGATAATCACTAATGAATAGGGAGTTGAGGAGTGTTTTCCAATTTCCACAAAATGGATGTCTAGAGTAACTGTCTGATTTTTGAATGAGTCCTCAAGGTATGAGTTGTTACACCAAATAGCTATTTTTGTAATTCCTGCAGACATATGTTTAGTATAAGAGCTTTCTCGTCATCTTTTCAATAACCTTGTTATTGAAATATCTTTCTGCGATTCCTCTTATATCTGCGCCGATAACTATATTATCGTCTTGATATAGGAGCTTTCTCGTCATCTTTTCAATAACCTTGTTATTGAAATATCTTTCTGCGATTCCTCTTATATCTGCGCCGATAACTATATTATCGTCTTGATAAAGATTATTAATTTATTTGTGTTCTTACACTTTCTCTGACTTATTTTAGCCATGGCTTATTTTTTTTTGTACGCATAGATTAACATTCTTTCTGTTCTTACACTCTGCATGTGAAAATTTGTGACTAGGAGTGATTATACTTATCCACAGATAATTATTGGAACAAGAAAACGCAAAAAATCTAAAACTCAAAATATAAAATTTGTATTTGGAAATTAGCTATTGGTTGTCGAGAGCATCGTTTACCAACTTGTCTGCTTCTTTATTTTTATCCCTTAAGACATTTACAAAAGACATCAGTTTTATGTTTCCTAAGTCTCGAAGTTTTTTAATTAGATCTACTATTTTTTTTCTCAGCACTTGTAGGTGTGGCTGTTTGACTTTATAAGTTCCGACGATCTGTTTTACAATTAGCTCTGAGTCTAGGGTGAAACGAATTTTTTCCGTGAAAATATCCAAGGATTCTATTGTCTCTAAGGCTCTAAGGACGGCTGTGTATTCAGCGACATTGTTGGTGGTTTCACCTATTTTTTCGGAAATAGTAAAGATTTTTCTTCCGCTAGCCTTGGCAACTACACCTATGGCTGCTTGTCCAGGATTGCCACGTGAGCCACCATCAGTAAATATTTCAAGTAAGTCAATTGTTTTTGCCATAGCCATATTCTAAAGCATTATTGCGGCTGCGAGAATGAGGATTAGTTTGTTCTGGGGAAGAGTTATCCAGTAGTGATCGAAAGCGCCTGAAACGATGACTAGAGCAATTAGACTTAGAATCGCTGGCTTTGATATTTTTTTGAGATTATTTTTAATAAAGATTAGGAGAAGGATTACACCAAGGGTTCCCATTTCTACCGTGTAAAGCAAGGTTGTATTGTGAAGCGGCTGCAGCTTACCTGTAACTAAAAATGAGCCAGGTAAGTAGTTCGCTAGTGCGGGGACGAAATTACCTAGACCGATACCTGCTAAGGGCGATTGCTTGATGAAACCTCTAACTGGTAACACTAAAAATTGTCTATCAGAAATGAATTGAAAAGCTCGAGGTAGATATGGGATAAAAATCTGTAAAAGGGAAAATATTAAAAAAGCATTAATTAAGAATATTGCATTTAGGTGAAAACTCATCACAAGTACAAAGGCCAGCAGAGCTGCCTTTGATAGAGTCAAAACTAGTCCACAGAAGACAATTAGCCGTTGCCAAAGAGGGGACTTGTAATGGTGAAGAAGATAATAGGCTATCAATAAGAATCCTGCTAAGGAGTTTGGATGTGAGAAAGTAGATGGCGATCTAATGAAGTCTGTCCCCAAGAAATTTATTTTTGCTAAACCCGGTGTGGATGAATTGTAGAATCTTTCCCCCAACCAGTAAAAAAGTCCACCGACTGAGTGCTGAAGTAGTAGTTGACAAGTTTCAAGAAATATAATGGTAAGCAAAGAGTATAGAAGGGGAGTCTTTATGTTCGACCAGGTAATTTTATTTACTCGAAGAGTAATAAAGAAGAGAATATATACAATTTGACGAAGCCACCAAAATAAGGAGTTGAGAGGGGAAAGTCCAAACCAGACATTCACCAAGATGAATAGCAGAAAAATATTTATTCCCCTATGGTGCTTCATTAGCCAAGTAAAAATCTTCTTTGTTGCTGATGCAATATACAAAATTATTAAGATGTCGACAAAATAGAGAGTAGGTGAGAGGTAGTCAATCTTGATCCCTGCGGCTCGGGAGAAGTCCGGCCAGAAGTGATGGCCCAACTGAGTGGGAAGGAAAAAGACAATCAGGTTTAGAAGGATGGTGGAAAACACTAAGGAGATTGTATCGTAAATTTTCCTAAGTCTTTATATTCGCATCTTTTGTTGTCGACCGACAGTTTTTCCCTGCGAGAAAAATTTCTCGTTTGCGGTGCGTAGACCCCTGACTTCGCAGGGGGCCTGCTCTACGCACCATGCAAAATGCCGCCACAAAACACGCGAATAATGACTTTTACAGAAAAATTATAAGAATTTTTTCTTAAACTGTGGAGGGGATGATGACCATTTGGCGATAGGGAGCTTCGCCTCTGGATTCCGTGTGGACAGCGGGGACTTCTTCCAAGAAGAGATGGATGATGCGTCTTTCGTAAGAGCTGAGATTTGGTAGGATAATTTCCTTTTGAAGTGAGACAGCTCTGTCGGCGGCGTTTTGAGCCAGTTCCTTGAGAGAGTCTTCTCTGCGCTCTTGATAATCGTTTACATTTAGGTGTAATTTTGGCCAGACTCCAAATCGCTGGTAGATCATAAGTGAAAAGATCATCCTTAGTGAAGCAAGACCTTCACCATGATGACCCACGAAGATCCCGGCGGCATCTTGAGAGGGAGTTAGGTGAATATTTATATTGTCATCGTCCGCGACATCAATTGTAATTTGATCATCTTTCAACTCGAGCTGAGTTAAGACATTGGAGAGTATTTCGGTTACTTTTGACTGGTCCATATTTATTATTGTTTTATAATCCTTAATTTAAGTAGGACGGGTTTTAGTCCGCCTAGACCGGAGAAGTAGTACTGTTGAACTATGGAAAATAGCGTGGAGGCAACCCAGTAAAGAATAAGTCCGGATTGGAAGTTTATCGAGATAAGGACTGTCATGAGAGGCATCATGTAAACCATTTGCTGTTGCATACTGGCAGCCATTTCCAAATTGTCTTCTTCTTTTTTCTTGTCATTTTTATTTTTGGGGTTGTTGACGTGAGATTCGACTCCAGACTGCATCATTAGCGAAAAGATAAGCTGAGAAACACCTGCTAATACTGGCATAATGTAGGTGCTATCGGGCTTGGTAAGATCAAGGTATAAGAAGTGGGGGTTAACTATTACCCCACCAATGGAAGGCTGTTTTATAAAATCGATAAATACTTGATATAGTGAAATTAATATAATAATGTTGACTATTTGGGGGAGACATCCAGCTGTAGGATTAATGCCGTGCTCCTTGTAGAGAGCCATCTGAGCAACTTGGAGATCTTTCTTGTCGGTGTGTTTAGTTTTTAGTTTGTCAATATGAGGTTTAAGCTCTTGCATCTTCTTGGCCGACTTCATCGAAGGAAGGACTAGAGGTATAAGGACAAGTTTCGTAATAAGAGTGATGGCAATGATAGGTAATCCTAGATTGCCACCAAAAAGATGGTAGAAAAATACGAGTGATTGGTATAGGAGGTTATTTAGTGGTGCAAGCATAGTTATTTGATTTTAGCAGGTACAGGGTCATGTCCACCCTTACTAAAAGGTTGACAACGGAGAAAACGGCCGACAGAGAGTTTGGTCCCGACAATAATACCATATTGCGAATAGGCTTCGCGGGCGTATTCTGAACAAGTAGGTGAGAATCGACAGGCAAAGGAATCACCAAAGATAGCCTGGCCTAGCGCATGGTAGTAGGGGGAGATGTATTTTTGGTAAAAATTTATCATAGTTAAATTCAGGGTTATTATAGTCGAGATTGAGATTCTGATAAAATCTTTGTAGTTCGCAGAACTTTGAAAGGAGTGTTTATGAAAGCTATTGTAATTGGCCAAAAACTGGCAAGCAGTATGATTGAACATGCTCATGGCGGGGGGAGATATGTAAAAAGACTAGTTTTCGCCGACCCAGAACTTTGTGTCAATATAGCCGATGGAGCGATTTATGCTTTTTTTGGATTTCGTATTTCTGAAGAGGAGTTTGATCTTTATGGTCAGGTTGAAGTTTCTCAGGAGTTGTTCGAGGAGTTTCTAAAAATCGCCAGACTGAATGATCAGATCAAACAAGAGAAAGAGGAAATTTTGAAGAATGAAGAGTTAATGGCCCTTTTTGAAAAACAAGGATTTATATAATCGGACAGAATGCTTAAGCAGGGGAAACCCTGCTTTTTTTATTTGAGCTTGGGGATGAGGGGGGAGAAGTCCGAGAGAAGTTCCGGGAGAGGAGTGTCTTTATGTCGACGATTCAGAGGATAATTTGGAGGTGGCTAAGGGGTTTGGAATTAGGGGGATTAGGTATGAGAGCAGGGAACAGGTGATTGGGGAGATGGAAGAATTTTTATAGATTCCCGATCGGGTCGGGAATGACAATTAAAATGACGTCCTCCCCGCACAGACTCCGCTTCGCTCCGCATTGTACGGGGTTT
>CAYGCQ010000012.1:25880-30830 GCA_964348455.1 uncultured Pseudomonadales bacterium | reverse complement strand
GGATAGTCTGTTCTAATATGTTCCCACACATTTCTACTTGATCCCGAGAAATACGGATGAAGTAATGTTGAGCCAAATCTCTGTGGGGCGACAGCTCCTATATCGTCACCGGAAAAGGTCATTAATTTTTCAAGCCAATTATTAGTTAAAAACACATCATTATCCATTAATACTACCCAATCGGATTTTGACGCCAAAAAACCGGTATTCGCCGCTCCTCCGGGTCCAATGTTTTTTTTAAGTTTGATCAAACTAATTCCATCAACCTTTTCCAGTCGTTCTAAGTCATTTTTATCAGATCCATTATCAACAACGATAATATTGTGCGGATATGTCGTCTTTTCTTTTATAGAGTCTATAGTTGCCAGTGTGTACTCAACAGCGTTCCAAGATTTAATGATGATATCTACAGGCTTGTTCATATGGAAATAAAATTCTTTATACTTGATGAGATATTCTTTTCAAGATCATATTTACTTATCGCCCTCAGATAACCTTTTTGGTTAATCATCTCAATCTCGGAGGGGGGTAAATCCAAGATCTTTATTAATCTATCAGCTGCTAGTTTCAAATCATCAAAATTTAACATAAATCCATCAACACCATCGTCAATTTGTTCAAGAAAACCATCGGTCTTTGATGTTACGATAGCAAGCTGTTTTCTTCGATAAAGCCTTCCCTCTTCCGGGACAAGACCAAAAGGTTCAGCAACAGAAGGGACAAGAAGAATTTTTGTATTTTTCCATTGTAGGATTTTGTGGGGTAAGTCAAAAGGGTACTCCGAAATAAAAATACCGTGTGGATTATATTTACGGAACAGGTTTTTGTATTCACTGATTATCGGATCAGCTTGGTGATATGGTTGAGCGATTAGGACTGTTTGGACACCTTTTTTCTCTAGCATACCTCCAACCTTAATAGTATACTCAAAGCCCTTATAATCCTCGAGTCTTCCAAAGGAAACTATCAGAGGTTTATCCAATGGAATTCTATAGATATTTAATATATCGATTACTTCTTTTTCTTGATATCTTCTTGTAAATCTGGGATTTTTTAAATCAAGACCATTAGTAAAATCCAACAACTTCGAGATATTTGCCGAGTATTCTTTTATGAGATGTTTTTTCATGAATTCGCCTACATATCCAATATATACATACTTGTTCTTTGAAGCCAAGTCTATAACCTCTTGTTCCCAACCGGCTCTAATATTGTAGTAATCTCTTTCCTCCTGAATCGCGGAGTCAACTTTATGAATCTTTACCGTTGAATGTGGAATCCAAATAGTCCTATGTTTTGACATATTTTTTCCCATCTGTAACATAATATTTGGAACTTGAGCAAAAGGTGTATCTAGACATATGTTTATGTTTACACTTTGAGGGTAGAGCTCAGAAATACTTTTTAGTATCGTTGCTGCCGATACAGATACCGCCTGCCAGTTCTTAATATTGCCATATGAAACATCCCCATTTGAATAATTGAAACACTCATAAAGATCCCCTCCGGTTCTTCTAACAGATTCTCGGGTATCCTCTCGAATATTTTCTTGAAACCCCAGACAATTATTATTGTATTTTCCTGTGATCACGTTAACCCTGTAAGGAATTCCTAGTATATTTTTTCGACACAAGACTCTCACCGAATCATAAGCAATACGACCTACTCCTGTATAAAGTGAAGTGATTCCGTCATGCGCGCATATGTTTAAATTTATTTTTGGTTTAAATATGTTGAACATACCTTTTAATTTTTTCTAAAATATCTTCCACACTTTGTGAGCCGTCTATCAACAAGCTTACATCCGAATGCTTTTTTGCAAACGCGACATACATTTCTCTTATCAATCCTAATGATATTGGGTCAGCCCAGGGATCATTTTGATTAATACTGCGACTTTTTCTGGATAAAGAAATGTCCGGCGGTATATCTATCACAATAAATTTAAATTTTTTCTCTCCATTAAAAATAAGAGGGGTAATCGTATTCTTGTACCACGAAACCACCTCCGTTGGATCATGTTTTTCATCAACAATACACTTACAAAGATTAAAAAGGAGAGTGCTGAGTGGTCCCCTATCGATAAAACATGATTTATCACTTTCCAGTGCAAATCTTATTTTGTTTTCATCATTAGATAAAAAGTAACTTTGGTTTTTGGTATTATGGTATTGAGCTAATTTTTCCGGAGTCAAAATTTCATCTACCGATAATATATCTTTCCTTAATTCATTAGAAAGAGTGGTTTTTCCAGTACCAGGTAAACCTTCCAAAAAGAAACATTGGTTTGTCATCTATTATGATTTTATACGATAGAAACGGAAATTGGTTATGGCAGTTTTGTGCCGTTATGTGAATAGTAATAAATTTTTTATATTCTGAATATAGTATAATTTTTAGGTTATTCCCTGTTTTTTGTCATGGCATTTTACGGACTTGATTTTGGCACCACCAATACGTCCCTGAGCACGCTGGTCGACGGCAAGGTGGTTTTGTTGCCCATTGACCAGTCGGCTGAGAACAGGGGTGTGGCTAGATCTGCTCTCTACTTCTACCCACGAAAAGTACAGATCTCGAATAAGGTCAACAAAGAACAGCTGGAGTCTCAAACTTTTATGGCTGATCAAATTTGGTATGAGGGAGATGAAAAAGTAATAACCGGGGGAAAAGCAGTTAGCACGTATCTAAACGACAACAGATCCAGGCATGAGGGAATTAAGCGAAAGATATATACAGGTAAACACAACACTGTCATTTTATATACAAAACAAAGTGGTACTGTGGTAACAGGTGAGATCCCTGAATATTACGAAGAAATTGATTTTGGCACAGGCAGACTTTTCCACGCATTAAAAACGGCTCTAAAGTCACCAAGTTTTAAAGGAGCTAGAGTTTTTGGTAAACAATATAGTCTAGAGGAAATGATTGGCATATTTGTAAATAATCTCAAGAAAGTAGCTGACTCTATTTCTGATTTCGAATCAAAATCGGTAGTTTGTGGACGACCGGTTTCATTCTCTATAGATCCTGAACTGGATAAAAAAGCCCAGGATAGACTGGAGAAAGCTATTCATGAAGCCGGTTTTGATGAAGTCAAATTCCAATTTGAACCAGTGGCGGCCGCTAAGTATTACCTTTCCCGTTTTCCAAGCAAAGGAAAAAGAGTTTTGGTTTTTGACTTTGGAGGAGGAACTTTTGATACTACAGTTATGGACGTTGATGTATATTCGGGGATGGATTCCGGGTCGGGGCCCGGAATGACAAATAGTGGTAACAATTTTAGAGTTTTGGCGACGGATGGAGTTTATGTAGGGGGAGATCTACTGAACTCGGATATTTTTTATCACAAACTGGGAAAATTCTTCGGTACAGAGGTGAGATTTGGTGAAATGCAGATGAGGATGCCGGGGCATATCATCTCCGGACTAAGATCTTGGTTTGGAATACCAAATTTGAATAATCCAGACGATATTGGATTCTTAACCGGAAATGTGAAGTATAAAAATACTGATCCTGCAGCAATTGAGAGACTACTCTATTTGATTCAAAAAAATCTTGGATTTGAGATATACGAGGCAATTGAAATAGCCAAGAAGCAATTAACTAAAAGTGAATCAGCAAGAATAATCTTTACGGATGGACCGATTGATATTGATGAAGAGATTACGAAAGACGAGTTTGAAAAAATAATTGAACCTAGAATAATTGCGGTGAAGGAAACAGTTTTGAGGACACTGAATAGTGCCGGACTTACTATTGATGATATTGATATTGTAGTTAGAACGGGGGGTTCTTCTCTGGTGCCGGTGTTCGAACAGATGCTTATAGAGATGTTCGGTAAAGATAAAGTTACTGAATTTGATCCATTTACATCTGTGGCGGCTGGATTGGCGCTGGAGTAGAATTGGAACATGGATTCAAAATCTTTATCATTGGCAAAGGAGTTATTGGGGAAATCGGTCAAAATTAAAATTGATCGTCAGTTAGGTAGCAAGCACCCAAAATGGGGATTTGTTTACGACGTCAATTACGGATTTGTCGAAGGTGTGATGGCTCCGGATGGTGAGGAGATCGATGCTTACTTGTTAAAAGTAAACACTCCCGTTAAAGATTTTGAAGGAATTGTAGTTGCCATAGTCCATAGACTAGATAACGACGATGATAAGCTTGTAGTTGTGCCTGATGGAGAAAATGTGGCTAATGAGGAAATTGATAAGGCTACTCAGTTCCAGGAAAAGTTTTTTAAACACGAGATTGTGCGATAATTTTAGAATAAAGATTATGAAGATTTATCTAATTAGACATGGACAAACGACTGGCGATCTTGAGGACAGATTTGGGGGAGCCTATGATGATGAACTGACAGACAAAGGCAAAATTCAGGCTCAAGAGCTTGCTAGTAAGATTGCTGATTCCGGCATACAGATTCTTTTTTGTAGTCCAATGATACGAGCACAGCAAACTGCTAAAATTCTAAAATCTACGCTGAATTGTGAGATAAAAACAATTCAAGACCTTAGGGAAAGAAACAAAAATGGGATCTTGTCCGGGATGACTAAGGACGAAGCAAGGGAAAAGTATCCTGAATTAGTTGAAGAGCTGAAGGATTACAAAAATCAGATTCAAGGAGCAGAGTCTCAAGAGGCTTTTGCAAACAGAATTATAAAAGCGTTTTTAGAGGTTACCAGTCTTAAAAGTTATTCAACTATTGGAATCGTTACGCATGGTATGCCTTTTTGGGTAATTTTTAAAGATATCCTTAACGATAGTGGGATTATTAGCATTACCGATTGTGCATATGTAGTATTGAATAAAGATGGCCAAAAAATTACCATAGAGCAATTGGAAGGTATTGAATATAAACAGGAAAAATAAAATAAGAATGGAAATTGAAGTCAAATTAAAATATAAAAATCGAGAGCTTGTGGTCGATTGGCTTAAGACTAATGG
>CAYGCQ010000012.1:0-25870 GCA_964348455.1 uncultured Pseudomonadales bacterium | reverse complement strand
AATGGCTTTACTTTTACTAAAAAAAAAGAGATGAGAGATTCCTATTTTGGTACCGGAGCGGATACTATGGCTAATGTCCACAGTCTGTATCGACTGAGAGAAGTGGTCGGTGAGTTTAAAGTATTGACTTTGAAAGACGGTAAGCAGGATACCAGAGGTGTCTGGACAAGGCGAGAGTTAAATGTATCCTTAGATAATTCGGAAAGTATGCAGGAAATACTTTTTTCTCTAGGGTGTAAATTGATTAAGGAAAACTTCTCCAAGAGAGAAATTTGGAACAAGGGCGAAACAGAATTTGCCTTTATTGATTTTTACAGGCCTGCTGAACTGCATATTGCAGAAATAGAGGGTCCGGATGGAGCAGAGGTACAGAAACTAGTTGATCTTTTGGAAGATAAAGTAGAAGTGGCAGGTGAAGAGGTATTTGCAATTTTTGATAAAGCAACAAAAAGAAACATTTAAATTTTTACCTCCTTTTTCTTCAGATAGAGTTGCACAGCTTTTATTAGAGTTTTTGAGTCGTAAGTAAGCAGCTCGGAAGCTTTTGATATACCCATCCAATTAGCGGATATGAAATTTTCTTCTACTTGGGGAGATATTTCTGTTTTACTAGAAATTTCGAAAATATATTTGTGGAATTTTTTAAGATGTTTTCTGGAGTCACCAGGTAATTCAAACTCGTATTTTTCAATTTCTACTTTTCCGATTATCTTCGGTATTATATGAAGATTTAGCTCTTCAAATAATTCCCTTAACGCCGCCTCGCTTGGTGTTTCATCCAGCTTAATATGACCCTTTGGAATTAGATAAAGTTCACCCTCTTTTTTTAGCACTGCGACAAGCAGTCCTTCTTTTGGGTGATTATAAAACAGAAATCCTCCGGCGGACTCATGATTTACTAAATTATTTTTAATAAATATTCTATCTTTCCCGTCAATATCCATATGTGATAATACTACTATGTTTAAAGTATTCGATCTAAATCTAAAGTTGGTGGCCCAGCCGTTTGATAATTTGAAATATAGGGATCGAACCGTGCTGATCATGTGTCGGGATGGTCATGGAAATTATTTATTAGGAGAAAAAGAGAATCACTATCCGGAAGGGATTGTTCGACTGTTAGGAGGTGGAGTAGACAAAGAAGAAAACGTAACCGAGGCAGCAATGAGGGAAATCAAAGAAGAGATGGATTTGGTAGTTGAACCTGAGGAATTAATGGAACTGGCCGAAGTGAGAGTTGTAGGTGATTACAAAGGGAAAATATTTAGAACAAGCATTATTATTTGCTATCTAAATACCACAAAAGATGATTATCTGGCCGGCGATGATGTGACTAAGATATTTAAATACTCAGAGAAAGACTTTAGGCAATTAATTGAAAACTTTAATCATCTAAAGGATGATAACTTGTTTGAAAAATCCGACACAACCCACTCCTGGGGTGACTATGGCAAGGTTTATGGGTTTGTGCACCAAGTCGCTCTCGATGAGGTTTTGAAGAGAAGTCTATAGTGGAATCTTGTATAGATTCCCGATCAGGTCGGGAATGACATCACCTGAGGGATTTTTCCATGATGAGGGTGTTCTTGTCATCCTTGTCTACAACAGAAAAACCCATGTATTCGTAGAATTTTCTGGCTTTGATTTGAGAGCCTTTTACCCAGAGTTTGGCTGTGGTGACATCACCCCTTTTTTTAACTTCTTCAAGAAGGGATGTGAGCAGCTGTTTACCAATCCCCTTTCTTCTATGACTGATATTTACATAAGCTCCGTGAATAACAGCTTCATACTTTATATTATTTTCGTTAAATGAAACATTCATAGTGCCCACGACTTCATCGCTTACCGTAGCAAAAAGATATATTTTGCTCTCATCTGAAAGTTCATCAATCCAGAAGCTGTCTGGCTTTGTTAACACGTCTTGATATTTAGAATTAAAGGCATAAGGTTCCATTCTTAAAGCCTCCAAACGAATTGCTTTATATATTTGCCAGTCTTTTGGTTCGAGTTTGATTATTTTGATATTTTCGGATTCTTCCATGCTCATATTGTATTCTATTGGATGAATTTCCCTATTCAGTGACCAGTGGTCTTTCTCCGCAGGAATGACATACGGTGTGAGATTCCCCCACTCACTTCACTCGGTCGAAATGATGTAGTCATTAAACAAGAGTTTTTTGTACCCAGGAAACCCCGTACAAGGGTTTGTACTCAAACCTTGTGCGGGGATGAATGGGATGAGCATGTCGTCGCCGAAGGCGATGATATGCTGGTAGCATGAAATGAAATACAGTCAGGAAACCCCGTACAATGCGAAGCGAAGCGGAGTCTGTGCGGGGAGGACGTCATTTCGAGCTTGGAAATTCTTTTTTCGTGGTCGCGAACAACTAGAGTGGTGTCAAGAATTGTATCGATCTTGTTTTCTACGACTTTGAGCCTCATTTTAACTCCTCCCATGTCAGAATCAAGAATTTCTACCGCTCCTTTGAGTTCACTAACGTCTGCTTTTAGACCATTAACTTCAGCTTTTAGACCATTAACTTCATCTTTGACTCCAGACAGTTCATCTTTGACTCCAGACAGTTCCTCATCAAGCTTGTCAAACCTCGGCAATATCAAACCTTCAAGCGCCTCGATAACACCATCAAGGGCAATTATCTTAATTCTTTTTTCGTCGTCCTTAGAGAGCATTATTCCAGTATATCAATTTTTGGTGGAACTTTAGCGGGAGTAGTGAGACCTGCAAGGACTCTCCTCGCAGGTGTTAAGGGTGGAGTTTTTTGTAGAGGTCGGTTGCTTGAGAAAAGATGGCTGCACCTGTAGCCCCCCAGTCGAAGTATTTGGTAATTTCTGAGGGCTCTACAAAAAGACGATCATGAACTTTGCCGTTGTCAGGATCAGGTGTTTGAGGTAGAAGTTCATCCACTTCGCAGTAATAGCGAAGCTGATAAAAAATGTCACCCTCACCTCTTTTGGGATGTGGATTGTGACCATTAATAAATTCAACTTTCTGCCCCCCAAGCATTATGGGATTTTTGATAGTGACGTTGGTTTCCTCAATTAGTTCTCTGCGAAGTGTTTCCTCCGGAGATTCGCCCTCCTCTACCGTACCACCTGCCAAGCACCAGTCGGAATCCTCGACTTTTTGAATCAGTATTTGACCCTTGTCATTGAAACAAACGCCGTAAATCTGGGTAAAGGGACGGTATTTTTCATGATCATCACCAGGAATCCAAGTAAACCTTACTGTGATTTCATTGAATGTCCAAATATTACTGACTGCATTAGATTCGTCCATGACCTTATTATATTCTGATATATTTAGGATATGCCAGATACACCATACACATTCTCACATTCAGAATATTCTGAAGCCGGGTTATTAGAAGAGGCAAGAAAACTAGAAGAAGAAGGAGCCGACCCTAATGATGCAATGGTAATTGCCGCAGCTACTATGGACGGTGCCGGTGACAATCCTAAAGGCACTGTTGAATCAATGCAAACATGTAGAACTTTATTCGGTGAGGCAGTAAAGGGACTAACAACTAGTGATATTCCCAGAGGAAGACAAGATGAGTTTGCAGAATCGGAAGGTGAGCGTCATACCAATGCTGAAGAAAACAAAGATTTGGGGGCACTTTGGCTGACTCTCTCGAATATATCTGTAGAGGGTATGGTGGTAGCTAATAAAATTACTGAATTGGTTACAGAAAACCAAAAGGAGCTAGATCGATTCTGGAATGACATACATGTTTGTGTAGACCGAGATTTTACGGATCAAGAGATTATTGAGACATTGTCAAAAATTCTTGAGAAAAACCAGTAACTACTGGAGTTTCTTGATGGTGTCTCTATAGCGGGCTGCGAGTTCGAAGTTCCAGGAATTGGCGGCTTGATTCATCATCTTTTTTAGTTTAACTACCAATATTTTCTTCTTTTGTGGAGTAAGGGCTTCGGCATTGACATCTTCTATTTCGGTCCAGCCATGTTCTGCCAGTTCCTTTATCTTTGGCAGAGGGGTTGTGCTTTCGGCTTTGAACAATCGGTCACGAATTGGTTTGTTAATACCCAGAGGTGTAATGCCATGTTTCGTGTTGTAATCCATCTGAATCTTTCGACGCCTCAAAGTTTCTTCCATAGCTATCTTCATAGATCTTGAAACTTTTTCTGCGTATAGGTATACCTGACCATTTACGTGTCGAGCTGCCCTACCCATGGTCTGAATTAGGGCCGTAGGTGTCCTCAGAAAGCCTTCTTTGTCGGCGTCAAGAATGGCTACTAAAGAAACTTCCGGAAGGTCCAAACCCTCACGGAGAAGATTGATGCCCACAAGGCAGTCAAAGTCCCCCAGACGAAGCTTGTCTAGAATATCTGCCCTATCCATTGTGTGGATATCCGAGTGGAGATACTCGACCTTAAGGTGATATTTTTCTTTCAAATGATCCGATAAATCTTCAGCCATTCTCTTAGTCATAGTTAAGATAAGAGTTCGCTCACCAACTTCTTTTCTTTTGATTAGCTCTTTTGTTAAGTGATCAATTTGACCTTTCGTCGGAAATACAAAGACTTCAGGGTCGAGCAGACCGGTAGGCCTAATTAACTGTTCGGCAACTGTGGGTATGGTGCTTGTTTTAGAAAGAGATAGTTCGTGTTCCGTAGGTGTGGCAGAAGAATAGAGCTTTATAGGAGTGCGAGACTGCCACTCAGTATAAGTCAGAGGCCTATTGTCCTTGGCACTGGGTAGGCGGAAGCCGAAGTTGATCAGATTTTCTTTGCGGGCTTGGTCGCCGTTATACATGCCACGAATTTGCGGTAATGAAATATGCGACTCATCAATGACTGTCAGAAAACCAGGCTTGTTAAATTTCTTCGCATTGTAATGAAAATATTCGAATAGTGAATATGGAGCAGAGCCTGGTACTCGGCCATCGAAATATCTAGAGTAATTTTCGATACCACTGACATAGCCAACCTCCTCCAACATGGATAGATCGTAATTAACTTTTTGTTCTATTCGATGAGCCTCGATTATTTTCCCTGCATCTTTAAATTTCTTAACTTGTATCTCAAGGTCTCGTCTAATATTAGAGATCGCGTCTCCTTGGTTTCTAGGGTCGGTGATAAATAATTTCGCCGCATGAATTGTCAGGAACCCTGTACTTTCCAAGTCATCGTCTTCTATTTTGGTGTAGTTAAATGGGTCAAGAATCTCGATGTTAGTGAGACTAGTATCATCGAACTGCATAGAAATAATAATGTCTTTGTATGAGGGGAATAATTGAACAGAGTTTCCAACTGCTCGGTACATACCCCGGACAAGTTCAGAGTTCGTCCTCATATACTGAAGATCTGAAAGGCGCATGAGAACAGTGTCTCTAGAAATAACTTGTCCCCTGGCAAGCGGTAGTTGATTTTTTTCTTGATCAAGAGGCGAGCCGATGTTGTAAATACAAGAAACCGAGGCAACCACGATACTGTCGGGTCGAGTAAGCAGGTTGGCAGTGGTGGTAAGTCGGAATTTGTCTATCTCAGGATTGATGTCAGCTTCTTTCTCTATGTAGGTGTCGGTCTGAGGGATGTAGGCTTCGGGCTGATAGTAGTCGTAGTAAGAAACAAAGTATGAAACAGCATTGTGAGGGAAAAAATCTCGAAACTCTTGGTAAAGTTGGGAAGCCAAGGTTTTGTTATGGCACATGACCAGAGTAGGAAGCTGTGTCTTCTGAATAATATTGGCTATCGTGAATGTTTTACCACTACCGGTAACTCCCAATAATGTTTGGTGAGGATTTTGCTGATCTATTGAGATGGCGAGCTTCTCGATAGCGTTTGGTTGATCGCCGGTTGGTTTGTAAGTTGATTCTAATTGAAAGTCCATCAAACCTATTTTCTCACAAAAAAGCCATATCGGTGGATGGCTCTACCTTTAGCAAACATTTTATTCAGACTTTCTTACTTGGATCTTCTAATAAAGTGTCTAATATAGGCAAAAGATTTGGGTTTTGTTAGTTGACATTTGGGTATTGTTTGGTAATAATGAAATTATGGCAGTCACACTATACAAAAGACAAAGACAGATCGTAGAATTTATTTCTCAGTTTATCCAAAAGAGTGGCTACTCCCCTACTCTTTCTGAAATTGCTGAAGCAATCGGTGTTTCCTCCTTAGCCACAATTCACGAACATCTTCAGGCTTTAGAGAAAAAGGGCATAATCCGTAAATTTGAGGGGGCCATTCGAGGAATCGAAGTCGTAGACAGGCCTAGCGTGGAGATGGCTTCCCTAGAGCTTCCCATATTAGGATATATCGCCGCCGGGCGCCCCATTGAGCCACTTACCGATCCTAATGCCAGCATAAAGGTCTCGGCCTCTATGGTATCAGGCAAAAAGAGGGCTTTCGTGCTCCAAGTTAAAGGAGATTCTATGATTGAAGAAGGTATCTTTGATCATGACTACGTGCTTATAGAAGAATGTGAAATAGGCGCTGTTAAGGATGGAGATATTGTAGTTGCTTTACTGGAGAACGGGCTAGCCACCCTAAAGAGGTTCTTCAGGGAGAGAACACGTGTTCGATTAGAACCTGCTAATTCTTCCATGTCCCCTATTTTTGCTATTAACGTAAAAGTCCAGGGAAAATGTGTAGGTGTAATTAGGAAGTATATATAAAGTATTTATTTATATAGATTCCTGATCCGGTCGGGAATGACATAGAATATATGTATGAAACTTACAGTTGTTGGGTTACCAATTGGAAATGTTGAGGATTTATCTGCTCGAGCCCTGAAAGTGCTATCTGAGACTAAGTTTATTGTCTGTGAAGATACTAGAATGTTTTCGAACCTCTGGAGTAAGTTGGTTACTCTGGGTAAGGTAGAAAAGTTGACGGCTAGGTTAAAGTTTGTAAATGACTTTAATGAACATCGTGTACTCCCTTCCTTGTTGCATGAAATGAATGAACTTGAAGAAGCTGTTCTTGTAAGCGATGCCGGAATGCCCCTTATTTCCGACCCTGGCTTTAAGCTTGTTAGAGAGGGGTTGGACTTGGGTTGGGAAGTAAGTGTAGTGCCGGGACCGACTGCTGAGAGTGCAGCTCTATCCATTTCGGGTTTACCTACAGATAAGTATATGTTTGTAGGTTTCTTGTCTAAAAAAGATGGAAAAAGACGAGAGGTTCTTAAGAATTTGAAGTCTATGTCTGAAGTAATGAAGTTTTCTGCTGTTTTTTATGAATCCCCAGTTAGAGTTCCAAAAATACTGGGAGATATGATTGAAATATACGGGGAAAATACTCTAGCTTGCCTTTGTTTAGATTTGACGAAGAATTCTGAAAAAACTTTTAGAGGAAGTCTAAAAGAAATATTTGATAGAGTTTCAGATAAAAAAATCAAAGGAGAAGCAACTCTTGTAGTATCAATAACCTAGAACTTTTTTGATAATTATTGGCGAACGATAAGATTTTTACCATTCATTTCTGGAGGCTGTTCAAGATCAAACAGATTTAAGATTGTTGGGGCTACGTCGCCCAATTTCCCCGGTTGAAGCTGAAAATGATAGTCTATGGGGTGATAGATGAGAAAAGGCACAGGATAACTTGAGTGCTCAGTGTCTACCCCTCCCGACTCAGAGCTGATCATCTCCTCTGCATTTCCATGGTCCGCAGTGATTAGTAAATAACTGTTTGTCTCTTTAGCTAAATTTACCAGTGAGCTTATGGCGTCATCGGCTGACTTTACAGCCTCAATAGTTTTATCTATCCTTCCGGTGTGAGCGACCATGTCGGTACAGGCGATATTTAAAACACCCAAGACAAAATTGTCATTTTTATATCTCTTGGTGAACTCGGAGATTAGAAGATCAGTAGACATACGAGGCTGAAGATCGTATGTGGCTATTTTTGGGGAACTTATAAATAATCTAGCTTCACCTGGAAATGACTCTTCACTCTGGCCATTAAAATAGTAAGTAACCATGGCAATTTTTTCTGTCTCACTGGCTCTGAGTTGCATCCAGTGATTCTTAGATATAATTTCACCCAAAGTTTCGGAAATTTTGGTTGTTGGAAACATAACCGGGTTTTCAAAATCTTTACGATATCGAGTCATGGTTACAAATCTGAGATTAGGAGTCTTGGAATTCAAGAAACGCTCCGTTAACTGTCTTGTTCGATCGGTTCTGAAGTTATAAAAAATTACAGCATCACCCGCTTTTATTCGAGATTCTTCTGGGTTTTCTCCTAAGGTGACAGGCTCGATAAACTCATCGTATATTCCCTGACTGTATGATCTTTCCAGAAGCGTAAGTGGATCGTGGTCATTTTTAGTTGAGCTGTCAGTAAGACATATGTAGGCTTTATCTGTTCTCTCTGTTCGATTGTCTCTATCCATTGCAAAGTATCTGCCCATAAGGGAAACAATCTTACCAACTCCCAGCTCAGATATTTTTTCTTGAACGGCTCTGATTTGAATAATAGCATTGTCTGGCGGACTATCGCGTCCGTCTGTGATAAGGTGAATATAAAGATTCTTAATATTGTGATTTTTAGCAATAATTAGAAGGGCAAATAAATGTTCATTGTAGGCATGGACACCCGAAGAACCAATCATCCCAAGAATGTGCAGGTTTGATCCAAATGAATTCAGATGTTTTACGGTGTCCAAAAGTGCGCGGTTAGTAAAAAAGCTCCCATCTGCAATTGACATATTTATGAGAGCAAGGTCCTGATACACGACTTTTCCTGCACCCAAATTCAGATGACCGGTTTCACTGTTTCCATCAAGTCCTTCCGGTAACCCTACAGCAGGACCGGAAGCCAATAGGTGTGTATTTGGGAAATTTTGAAGTAAATAGTTGTAAGTTTGTGGCCTAGCAAGTGCAATAGCATTGCCTGGAGAATCCGGCGCGATTCCCCAACCGTCAATAATGCAAAGTATAACTCGCTTGTTCATGTATTATTGTGGATTTATGCTTTGAAGATATTCTTGAATAAATAGCAATCTGTTGTATTTTGAGACACGCTCACCTCTACCTGGAGCCCCAAACTTAACAAAATCAGCTCCGACACCTACCGCAAAGTCAGCTAAGAAATCTTCATCGGTATCACCTGATCGATGAGAGACAATTATCGAGAATTCATTTTTTCGAGCTAACTTGACAACTGCGGCAGTTTCGGAAATAGTTCCGATTTGATTTGGCTTAATAAGAACAGTATTACATGCTTGTCTCTTTATCGCTTCTTCTAGACGAGCTCGGTTAGTAACAAGCAAATCGTCTCCAACTACCATTAACTGTCTTCCAACCGTCGTTGTAAAATTTTCCCAATCAACCCAAGCGTCCTGATCGAATGGGTCTTCGACAGAGAGGAGGTTGTATTTGCGGTTAAGGTCAATAAGAAAATCACCAAACTGTTCTCCCGTAAGAGGATCTTTTACGTCACTTATTTTATATTTTCCGTTTTTAAAAAAAGTAGAGGCTGCAATATCCATTCCTATGTAGACATCTTCATTAAGCTTATACTTGCCTGACTCAATGGTTTCAACAAGCAGTTCGATTGCATCGGTATTTGAAAAAAGATTTGGTGCATAACCACCCTCATCCCCAACTGAGTGAATAGCCTTTTTTTCTTCGAGCACCTTTCTGAGTAAATGATAGATTTCTGATCCCATTTCTAATGCATCAGAAAATTTTTTACGACTGGATGGAATTACATGATACTCTTGAAAATCAAGGTTTCCGGCCCCGTGCTTGCCTCCGTTTATCATGTTAAAAATTGGAGTAGGTAAGTGTAGAGCTGATGGTGTAGCTAGGCCATACTTTTGTGAAGTGTACTCGAAGGTTGGTATCTCGGCACAGGCCGCACCAAGTTCAAAACAAGCTTGGGAGACAGAAAGAATAGCGTTGGCACCCAGCTTAGATTTATTTACTGTTCCGTCAAGATTTATTAGAATCTGATCTATATCGTTTTGTTTTAATGGGTCCTGACCTATCAAGTACTTACTAATGATTTTATTTACATTCGCACAGGCTTTCAGAACACCCATACCTTCAAACCGATCGGGGTCACCATCTCTTAGCTCATAGGCCTCTAGGCGGCCGGTAGAGGCACCGCTGGGGACTGATGCAACAGCTCCATGATTGTTGTCGGACCACACAGTGGTCTCGATTGTTGGATTTCCACGCGAATCGAGAATTTCTCGAGCATAGACTGATTTAATTTTTGGCATTTATAATCGGTATTTATTTGATGGATTCCTGCCTTCGCAGGAATGACAGTTTTTTGTTATGTATTGTTATGTTTAGTGGAGTGAGATTGCTTCGGCTCGATTACGAGACTAGCAATGACGCTCGCTTTATTTAAGTAGGCGTTTTTCTATTTGAGCAATTACCCTTCTTGTATTATCAACGGCATCTGGACTGACTGATACTGAGGTAATACCCCAACTTACGAGCTGAGAAACCAAGTCGGGGTAGAGACTTGCAGCTTGACCACATAGCGAACTAGTAATGTGATGCTTGGCAGCGGTTTTTACAACATGTTCTAAAGCCCAAGTTACTGCTGGATTTCTCTCGTCGAATTCAGGAGCAACAGTTTCATTATCACGATCTGTTCCCAGGATAAGCATCGTTAAATCATTACTTCCAATTGAAACTCCATCAATTCCGACATTTATAAAATCTTCAAGCAGTATGACGTTTGAAGGTATTTCTACCATCATCCAGAGTTTAAAAGAGTTCGATCTTGTAAGTCCCGAAGCGGAGATTATTCTTTTTACCTTAATTAACTCATCGACAGTTCTTACAAAAGGGACCATCAAGTTAAGATTTTTATAACCCATTTTATTGCGGACTGTTTTTATGGCTTCCAGTTCTAGATTAAAAACTGACTCGTCGTTTATATATCGATAGGCACCTCGATAACCGAGCATCGGATTTGGTTCAGATGGTTCGTAGGCAGCTCCTCCAACTAAGTTTTTATACTCGTTGGTTTTAAAATCAGATGCCCGGTAGACCACAGGCCTGTCACCGAAGCTGTCAGTAAACTTAGCAAGATTTTCAGCTAACTTCTCGATAAATACTTTTGATTTACCATCGTGTATCATTTTCTTCGGGTGAACACCAATTTGGGCCATCATAAATTCGGCTCTTAAAAGTCCCACTCCGTCTGAGTTGCCTTGAGCGACTATCGCTGCTAGATCAGGTTCGCCCAAATTTACATAAACCTTTGTGGCTGTCTGAGGAAAATCCTCCCCCTTAAAAGCCTTTTCTTCTACTGATTTTGCTTTTTCCGGGACACCTAAGTAGATAGCCCCCGTAGAACCATTTACAGAAATTACCTGATCGTCCTTAAGCGTCTTAGTGGCCGTCTTGGTGCCGACTACGGCTGGCACACCAAGCTCGCGAGAAACGATAGCCGCATGAGATGTTTGTCCACCTTTGTCGGTTACGATTGCGGAAGCTCTTTTCATGGCGGGAACGAAATCCGGAGAGGTCATCTCGGTCACTAGAACATTTCCATCTTTTACTTTATTGATTTCAGAGGCTGATTTTATCTTGACGACTTTTCCAAAGCCTACTCCAAAAGAAGCAGGTTGACCCTGGAGAACCTGCTTAAGATTAAGAAGTTGTTCTTCGGAGACCTTTGGCTTCTCACTGCCAAGATCTAGTGTGGTTATGGGCCTGGTTTGAACTAAGTACACCTTCCCGCCCTCGACGGCAAATTCACTGTCCTGAGGGAAGAAGTAGTGCTGATGAACTTTAATCGAAAGCTTTGCAACTTCTATGATTTGCTCATCCGTAAGCTTTGGAGCATTAATCTTATTCTTTGGTACCTTTGCCTTCTTGACTCCACTGGGGTAACTCCTGACTTCCATTACTGTTTGTGGCACTCTCTGACGCGAATGAATAGTAAGAGTGTCTTTATTTACTATAAAGTGATCCGGGTTGACAACTCCTTGAACCATGAAGTCACCCAAACCCCAGACCATTTCAACAACTACTTGATTTTTATTTCTACTGACAGGATTAACGGAAAAAACAACTCCCGAAACCTCAGACTGAATCATCAATTGAACAGGCACAGCTAGCTGAACCTTGAAGTGATCATATCCTTTGGTCGCTCGATAAAATATCGCCCTGGCTCCCCATAGTGAAGCCCAAGCCTTTCTTATTGCTTGAATCAAATTAGATTCTCCTTTAATATCCAAATAAGACTCTTGTTGGCCAGCGAAGGAAGCATCCGGAAGATCCTCAGCAGTAGCAGATGACCTGACTGCAACCAGTGGATTTTTCTCTCCGGATTTGAGACCGGCATAACTCTCGAATATCTCGGTTACAAGCTCTTTGGGAATATCTGCCGTATTAATCATTCGCTGAATCTTAATAGAGGCTTTTTCGAGTGCTTTTTGATTTGTAACTTCGGTCTGACGAATTATTTCGCGAATTACAGGCTGGAGGGCATTTTTCTCGATTACATACTGATATGCATAGGCAGTGACAACAAATCCATTGGGTACAGGAATACCAAAACTATACATTTCTCCAAGATTAGCTCCTTTGCCCCCCACCAGAGGAATATCTTCTTTTCTGATTTTGCTAAATGGGAGTACCAGGGCAGGCGTTGTGGACATTAGTGTAGTTGTTTTTTTAAATAATCTACCCAAGGGTTTACCTCAGGATTAACTTTATTGGCGATACTTAAATAATAGCTAAACATTACCAAAAAGACCAGCGACTCGAATACCTGCAGGATTGGATCTATTGCTTCTGGTTTGATAATGGTTACTCGATATTTCTGCTTAATCAAGACTTCTCTCGTAAGCTGAATTCTCTTTTGAATGATTTCCGGAAATAAACCGGAGTTTAGAATTAAGAAAGAAGTATCATCTTTTAGCGCGGTTGGAAACAGTAAACCATCTAGAAAGTGGTGGTTTAAATCCGGAATGTTGTAGATTGCGCAGAATGTTTTTGCAGTTTCATTTAGATAATTCTCGAAGACCTTCCCTACTCCAGTGAGATGATTGGCAGAAATGTAGATAATTCCAAGGCCTTTATGCTTTGAAGCCAGTAGCTTAGCCGGGTTATCGGCGGTATCTCTCCCAATGCTTACCACATCCAATATTCTTTCTATGGTTTGAGAAATATCTTTGGGATTAAAGTATTTTTTGGCTATGGGATTTACCCTTAAGAGTAGTGATATTACGGCCCCCAAAGCAAGGCCAATTCCTGCCCTAGGTGAACGGGATGGATTATGCTTCTCGTCAAGCTCAATGATACCTATATCATGTTTATTAGCAAATTCTTTTAACTTGCCACCTGTCGACATACAAATAGATTGACATCCTCTCATAGAAGAATCTTGAGCGCAGGAAAGCGTTTCTTCGGTATTTCCGGAGTAACTGGATAAGAAAACTAGGGTGTTTTTATCTGCGTATGAAGGTAATCGGTAGTTAGCGACTATTTCAAAGGGGACGCTAATCAAGAAAGGTGCAAGAGACTTGACGACCTCTGCAGACAAATTACTACCACCCATGCCGGCAAAGACTATGTTTTTTATTTCTTTCGGATCAAAGCTAAGATTAACAAACTCGGCGGAATGCCAGCCCGACTCGACTTGTCTACTTAATTTTGACAAAGATTCATACAGATTGTCCGGATCGTAGTGTTTGAAGTTTTTTTGGTCGTCCAGGAAGTTCATTTGTTTTTTAGCACGTAGCCATTTACGTTATCTGTCCAGTTGATAATCGGATATGCAGAAAGTATCTTACTTAGCTTGACTATGATTTCATTGTAAAGCTTTTCATTCTTCCCTTCAAACCTGACTGTGATGTAGGGACCGTTCTGAGAAGCTCTAACTACAACCATAAGGTCATTCGTGTCTAGCCTAATACCGTCAAGATCTGTTATTTTTGCGTGTGGCCAGGTAACAAACAAATCATGTCTAATCAATTTGTCGATAAGGTTAAACTTTTCATCATCAGGAACACCCAACTTAATTTCCGGGCTTCCTATATGAGTTTCGATGGAGGCAGTGGCTTCGGAAAGAGTTTCGTTATGATTCTCGAGAAACGAAAGAAGTCTGAGACAGGCATAGGCGGCATCGTCATGCCCGAAATAATTATCCATAAAAAATATATGTCCGGAAAGTTCACCTCCAAGCATAGCTCCAGTCTCTCTCATTTTCTCTTTGATAAAAGAATGCCCTGTTTGCCACATAATCGGTTTACCTCCAAGCTTGGAAATCGTGTCAGGTACGTCTCTGGAACAGAGAGTGTTGTAAATAATGGTGGCTCCCTGAATATTTTCTAAGACATCTATAGAGAAGAGTGTGACTATAATGTCCATCCAGTGATATCTTCCCAGCTCATCAACAACAGCCATTCTGTCACCATCGGCATCGAAGGCAAAGCCAATATCAGCTTTCTCTCTAAGAACTTTTTTAGCTAAGTCTGAAAGAACTGTAATGTCGGTAGGGTCTGTGCCGCTTGGGAATCGACTATCTAACCTATCATTCCAAGTTGTAACTTTGCAGCCCGCTTTTCGAAATATTTTGGGGTAGAACTTGCCGGATGAAGAGTTGAGAGTGTCTACGACCACGTGCCATTTTTTATTTAACTTAAAATAGGACTGAAGGTGTTTAAGGTAATATGGAAAAATATCTTTCCTGTGATTGTGACCGAAACCAGACGTAAAATGAGAGTTTTCAATAATTTGTCTTAGCTCTTGAATGTCTTCTGTTCCCATGGTCTCAGAGTAACTAATACCTAACTTCAAGCCGTTAAATTCTTTGGGATTGTGAGAAGCAGTAATCATGGCACAGGCTTTGGTGAGAAAGTGGTATGAAGAAAAGTAAACAATTTGACTAAGCGATAAACCGAGATCGATAGTATCTATACCACCATCATTCAGACCTTTGATAAAAGAGCGGGAATAGGACTCACTACTAGCTCGATTATCCCGACCAACCGGACAGAGCTTGATTCTTCTAGAGATCAAAAAAGTAGCATATCCCCTACCGAGGCAGTAAAAAGCCTCATCGGACAAATCTTGCCCTGCAATTCCACGAATGTCATACCCACGAAAAATATACGGATTTAACTGCATTAATTCAGTATAGCCCTTTAGCTTCGCTCCAGACAAGTCCCCCTTCGGCTTCGCTCGGGGCAGGCCTATGGTAAACTCTGAGTATGTTCCTAGGCATAGATGAATTCCAGTTAAGAATAATAGAAAGGCTACTCTTTGCTTTTGTGGCTGGAGTTATTATTGGTTTTGACAGAGAAAGAAGTGGTAAACCAGCCGGGATTAGAACTCAGATGCTGGTTTGCATTGGATCTGCTCTCATGGCCGGAATTTCAGTGTATTTAGGAAAATGGTACAACGTTTCGGTTGCTGATCCTGCCAGGCTTATGGCTCAGGTAGTTACGGGAATTGGTTTTCTTGGTGCCGGGGTGATAATAAAAAACGGTAATAAAATCTCAGGGGTTACTACTGCAGCGACGATCTGGACGACCGCAGCCATAGGAATAGCGATCGGGACCGGCCTGTTTGTGCCGGCAGCGGTCACTATATTACTAGTGCTATCGCTGGACCCGCTGGCTACTCTTCAGTATAAGTATGGGCTTAAAGGAGACTTTTACCAGCTAAAGATAAAATCAAAGGATGAGAAGAAATTAGAAAAAATTCTGAGCAGTCTTGGAGCCGACGTGCGAAGTCGTTCCGTGAAGAATATTTTTGTTATTGCAACCATTGTCTCTTCAAATCAGCGGAACGAGAAACTTCGAGCTGAGTTGAAAAAATTAAAAATCTCATACGAGCTTGGGAGGTCTGAAGAGTAAAAAAACACCCCAAAACGCGGGGTGTTAGTTGTGAGATTTACGAAATAATAAAAGCCGCCTCGATGCCATGGGCGAGGTCTGCCCGTTGAAATTTGATACTTGAAATCATTTGACTTACCCTCATTGCAGCTTCCATTGCAGTAACAAATTCCTCTAATCTTGCCTCGGAGATTGAAAAGCCAAGATTCGTCATCGGCAATTCGACTCTCCCAACAGAGCTTTTTTCATTCCAAATTCGGTTAAAAACTGGTAATGCCATATTAATTGCGTATTCCAGTGCTGGATCCATTTATTCCTCCATAATTTCAAATTTGCTTTCAGGTTTGATTATAGGTCTGATTCTTATTTTTGTCAATAAAAACACCCCGGAGTGCGGGGTGTGGACGACTGGCATTTATTTTAAGTAGACCGTGTATGAGGAATCCTCAGTGTTCAGTATAATGAGAAGATTTCCGTACCTGATTTCCATGTAGTCTCCAAGCTCATCAGTCATAGCCAGAGACAGGAGAAAATTGTAATCCTGATCAGCTGTCACCAGGATTGATCTATCAGGAAATCTGTGATAACCGAAGCCAAGGTACTGGATTCCGAAAAATATTCTATTGAATTTTTGTCTTCGGACACAGTCCTCACTGTAATACTTTGCCTCGGGCTGGATATAATAGCCTTGTTCTTTTGCGTTTTCTTGAAAAATACTAAGAGCAATAGCGTTTATTCTCTTGTGGGACCAGATTGAGGCCCCAAATAGTCTTAAAGCGTTCATTTTGTGCCTCCTTTTTTAAAATGCGTATATCTATATTATATGGGATATTTGTGGTAGTTTCAAGAGCACTCTCAGGCACACCTTAGTTATAAAAACACCCCGCTTGAGCGGGGTGTGAGGACATTATGATGTAATTCCAACTTCGTATTGGGCATGCTCCACAGCAGCCCTCTCCCCAGAGCTTTTGCCTGGGTCGTCTGAAAGTTTGCAGGTAGCCACTCGCCTGCCATCTTTCAGCCAGACAGCGACCTGCTTTATAACGATCTTCAAGGGCTCAACTCCTAGAATATCATTGGAGAAGAACGTTCCGATACCAAAGGCGCACTGTATCTTGCCGGCACAATACATAACGATTTTTTCTACGAGATCAATATTTAGTGAATCTGAGAAAAGAATCGTTTTTGTTATCGGTCTTATCAATAGATCTTCGTATGCTTTAAGGAATTTCCTGACATACATGAAAGGATCCCCTGAGTCTTGCCTTACGCTTTCGTACAGCATGGCATCACGACGATCGAACGTCTTAATGAAATCGTCAGTTGTGTAGGTGTCAGTCAATGCTGTACCCAAATAGGTACCGTAGACTTCAGCCCACCATTGCAGCGCCATGCGATTAGCCATGCGAACTCCAAATAGCCCGGCACAGAGCTGATACCACTTATGTGCATTAGTACCAGTGGGTGTGATTCCGAGAAGCAGAGCCAAATGAACGTTACTCGTACCTACCAGGACACCACCATCTTTAAGTAGCCCTGAGGTCTGTATGAGTGCTATAAGGACATTTTTTTGAACTTCATAAGAGAAACGTCTTCTAGTACCAAACTCAGAATATCGGGCACCGATTTTAAGAAGCCGGAGTCCTTTTTGTTCTGCCCGGTAGATATATTTCGGATCTGGCCTGTCACCGTTCATGAGGAAAAAAAGCTCGCTGATCAGTGCCATTAAGGGTGTTTCCCATATGACAGTTCTGTGGAATAAACCCTTAATCTTGATATACAGAACATTTCCCTCTGCCCAGACTTCAAGTTCTCCAGGGTCAAAGCGATATGCTTTTAACCATTTCATGTAGGACTTTGGTAAGTAGTAGCACGCCTTCTGAAATTTGATCTCATCTTCGTCAGACAAGAATAGATTTGGGAAAAAATTTATCTGGCGTTTTAGCTCAGCCACATATTCATCTGTAACCTTAAATGCTTTTCTGATAATAAGAATGTCTTCAGTTACTGTATCCGGAGACTTTATCAATCCAGCATTGCTCATTGTGTAAGCGTATAGATCATTATCTAGAAAATGTCTGTAGAGTTGTTTGATACTTCCATCTGGATTTAAGAAAAGTGGATTAACATTTTTAGAAGATAGCATTCACTTGCTCCTTTTTCGGCGATTAGCCGTGATTTTAACGTGCGAAAATTAACTACAGGATATTATAACATAGTGTATCGATTACAACAAGTACCTAGCTTTGTGCGTGCCTGAGGCTAACAGCCTTGGCTATTTCTACCCACAAAATAGTGATGATTGAGGCTAGGATTGGGTATACCCAGTACAAAAGAGACATCTTTTGGGTTCCCAAAATTTGACTTAGATATGGGTTGTATATAGCTAATAAGAGCAGTGCAAAGCCATAAATAACAGCTCCCAGGAGGTATTTGTTATCGAGCAGATTGATTTTAAATATTGGCCTTCTTAGATCCTTGTAAGCAAATACATATGTGAGATCGATCATGCCTATAACTGCAAAGGCTATGGTTTGAGCTGTCATCAGGTTGTGGCCATTGTAGACGTGGAGGAAGGCAAGAAGGGAAACTAGACCTGCGGTCACGCTTATGACAACTACAAGAAAGAACATAGATGTGCTCAGAATGTGTTCTTGTATAAGCTTTCTAGGTTTTTCGAGCATAATGCCGGTTTCTTTTGGTTCAAAGCCAAGCACAATGTCGGGAGGCCCATCACATATCAGATGCACATACAGAAGCTGAATGATGGTTATGGGAAGTGGAACGTTTAGTATTAGAGCCCCGACAATCAGAATTATTTCAGCAAAGGAATTTGAAAGCACATAAGCAACAACTTTTTTGATATTGGCGAATATTATTCTACCCTCTTCTACCGCTGAAACTATAGTTTTGAAGTCACTATTCAAAAGTATCAAGTCTGAAGCTGCTTTGGCAACATCAGTAGCTGTACCAACTGCTATCCCAATATCGGCTTTTTTAAGAGCTGGTGAAGGGGGGTGGCCGAGTCTTCTATTTTGCTTAAACTTTTTCCGATTTTACCAATCTCGGTATGAACACCAATTTTTTCAATCAGCACGACTCCCCTGCCTGAGATTACGATCGTACCCATGAAAACCTCTGAGCTTTCTTTTTTGATAGATTTCTCTACAGCCTCCTCTTCTCCAGTGAGAATTGCTTCGTTAATGTATATATTAGTGCCTTCAACAACACGGCCATCGGCTGGAATATTGTCACCCGAGCCAATTAGAACAATATCTCCTGGTACCAGTTCTGCAACTTCTATGTTTTTTCTGACTCCGTCTCTGACTACGACTGCAGATGGTTTAATTATTTTATTGAGTGAAGAAAGCGTTTTTTGGCACTAAGCTCCTGGAAAAACCCCATCCCGACATTTACAACTATAACTATGATTACTAAAATAGCATCCAGATACTCTCTGAAAAATAGAGAGATCACAATAACACCAAAAAGGATGTATATCAACGGACTCTTAAACTGAGACAATAGAATACTTAACCAGCCAAAGGAATTTTCTTCAGGAAGTGAGTTTGAACCATATTGTTTTTGGAGTTTGAACACTTCCACATCTGACAAGCCGCTGAATTTCATAGGTATGTAATCTTACATAACTATATCCTTTTTAGATGTTTTCTACAAAAGTTAAGGCAATTCCTGTTTTTCCAGCTCGACCTGTACGACCGATTCGGTGCGTGTAGTCTTCAAAAGTAGCAGGTTCATCGTAGTTAATGACGTGTGAAATATCTTTAACATCAATTCCCCTAGCTGCTACATCAGTAGCGATCAAGATACTGATTTGATTTGCTTTAAACTTTCTCAAAACATTTTCTCTTTGATTTTGACGCTTGTCACCATGGATGGCATCTGCCGGAAATCCTGCGTTTTGCAAGGCAATGGATATTTTTTCAACGCCATGCTTAGTACGACCAAAGACCAGAACCTTTTTGAAGCCTTCTTTTCTTAGTAAATCGTGCAAAACCTCCATCTTGTTTCCGTGAGTACGAATGATGTTTTGATCTACGTTGTGAGATGTAGCACCATTTTTGACTGAGATCTTAAGTGGGTTAGTCAAGAATCTTCGAGCGATATCTTCGACTTTTTGATCAAGCGTGGCTGAAAATAGAAGGGTTTGTCTTTCTTTAGGTAAGAAAGACATAAGTTCTGTAATCTCTTTAACGAACCCCATATCTAGCATGCGGTCGACTTCGTCCAAAACAACAGTTTTGGTATTCTGAAGGTTTAAGGCTCGACGGTTGTAAAGATCGCGCAACCTACCCGGTGTACCAATATAGATGTGTGGACGTCTACGAAGGTCATCTAGCTGTCTGCGAATATCTGACCCTCCGATTAAGACACAAGAGTAGATTGGTAGATTAGAAGCCAACGCACGAATCTCATCCCGAATCTGTATTGCGAGCTCTCTAGTAGGGGCTACGATTAGACAGGTATCGTTCGGATTGGCTATAAGTTTTTGAATAATAGGGAGAGAAAATGTAGCAGTTTTACCGGTTCCGGTATCGGCGAGACCAATTATGTCCTTGCCAGCAAGTGCGTGCTCAAGGGCTTGATCTTGAATTTGAGTAGGTGTAACCATGCCTTTTGAGGCTAGATTTGAGTGGACTTGAGGATGGAAGTCAAAGTCTGAGAAAGCATGACTAATAATTGCTTCAGCTTCGGTGTTTGGGGTGGCGGCGCAAACAAAGAATCTCGGGTCAAGAGACTTGGGCATGAAACGATTTTTTCTCTGGAAATTGTTTCCAGAAGGTCTGAAGCCACGACTAGCGGGCCTCCGGCCATAGGATGGACGTGAGTTATACATATATTTTTGTGGGGGGTTCCCCGATTGTCCTCCGGAAAATAAAAGCTAGACAATCGAGATCGAGTCTACCTCAGGGCTAACAGCCCTACCTAAGAACAATTATGGGTTATTATAGCACATATAAAAACACCCTGGGGCCACCAGGGTGTAAGAGTACTACTCAGGCTCGGATTCGAAACTATCCAAAGAGGGGCGTTCTTGAACTGATTTCCAAATAGCCTTAGCCTCAGGGGAGGCGAGAAAGTCATCAAAGTGATTACCGGTAAGAACGATCTTACTCACGTTTTGGCAACTTAAAGCAATACCGCCAGCAGTGAGTGCTGAGAAGCCATCAACTTTCCAAACAATGTCCACCCGATCTCTTTCAAACTCGGGGGACCCATCACCAGCTAAAACGATAATCTGATCTCCCACTTTCAACGTTGATATTTCAACACCTGCTCCATTTGGAAGAGAACCAAAACACATATGCGTGCCTCCTTTAGATATGAACGTGCTCTTCGATGATATCAGAGTTTCAGAAAAAATTGAACAAGAAGCTGTTCTAGGGGAAGAGAAGATCTTCCCGTTTTAATTTTTTTATCAATTTCGTATAGAGACTGATGAAGATCAAGAAGGTGGTTAATATCATATTTAGTGGCCTGTTGAGTAATCATCTTTTTTGGGTACGGAGCCATCTTTAGGTATGATGGCCCTGACTTAGCCTGTATAAGAAGGCGTATTTGTCTGACCAGCATAGCAAAGATGTATTCAGGTTCATGGTCTAGCTGAAGCAGCCTTGTCCAACCGGACAAAACATTTTGAGAATTTCCTGGTCGAAGCAGATCTAGGAATTTAAATATTACGGGATTTATACTGCTAGTTTCGACTTTGGCGCTGGGAAATGTTTTTAGTACACTTGCAGAAACCTTTTTTGCCTCGAACAAAACTACTTCCGTGTCTTGAATTTTAGATACTATCTTAACAAGTAGATCTTTGGATTTTGCCTTGTTTCCTGAAAGTAAATTTTTTATTACTAGACACTTCGTAGTTCCGAATAGGTTTGTTGCAGATGATTCTTGCCTGAGGGAAGTAGGGTCCAGCTCGTGAGCATCTTTAATAATAACTTCAAGTTGATTTTTTTTACATTCACTAATGACTTCGGTTAGTTTTTTATACGAGGAGACTATATCCTCACCGTGAATAATTAGCATTTAATTAATTAGCCCAAATAATGATTTAAGGTTATTGTAAAGCTTATTAATATCGGAAAAGGGATCTTCTTTCTCCGGCATGGGTTCAGGTATTTTAAAGATTGGCCTTGCTTCAACTTCTTGAGCTATTTCAGGAGGGGTTAAGGTGGGATGGCCCACCGTAGCCAAAGTGCTGATATTAAAGGCAAACTCTTTCAACTTGTAGTCATTTCCTAAGAACGAAAACTGTTTAAATGGACCGTCTTGAGCATTTAACAGAAAAGGGGTAACAGCTACGACTATTGGGTCTGACCAAACTTTTGAAAAAGCGTATTGGTAGTACAAGGAAACTTGTTTGTCGGATAGGTAGCGATTGGACCAGCCGGTTTCTGTAATGAATACGGGCAACTTTTTGCTGGTAAATCTTTTTAAATATCTCAAGTCTGACTTAAATGAATCTATCTTGTTGCTTCCCGACAGATCGGGCCTGACGGAAAAATCCGGATTGGGATATGCGTGGGAAGTCCAACCATCAATTTTGTTGAATATATCAGGTTGTCTTCTGTACATTCTGGATAGAAATGTGTTCCACGAGATGGAGTTTTTTTCTGTAGCAGCGGCGTTATCTAGACCAGCAGGGAGAATAAAAAAGTCTTCTGACCTCTCTTTAAAAATGTCTATCGCGTTATTGAGTATGTCGGCGTATTTTTCGGGGTTGGCCTGACCACCATATTCGTCCGATCTGTTTACCTCATTAAATATGATCACATAGCGATTTTGTACCGGCCAGTTTAAATCACTCATAAAGTTTGCAAAGTCTATTAGGTCATAATTGCTTGGCTCTGCCCAGTTTGAGTCTTCAGGGGCTGTAGCAACACGAACAATGGGGATAATTCTTTCAAGGAGACAAGCATCCAAAAATGCCTGCCATTTTTTTCTGTCTCTATCTGTGGCTTGAATTGGGACCGTGACATATCCCCAAGCACCTTTGTCCTCATTATTCACAAGCTGAGAAGCTTCATGTAATTCAGAAAGGAATAGAATGTGAACTCCCATTTTGTTGTTTTGGACCGTCAGAGGATCATAAATAGCCAACGCTAGTGGAGTAAGAACTAGAAATAAGTAAAAGGCAAAAAAAATAGATAAAATGCGCACAAAAATATTATACGTTAAAAAAACCACCCTCAATTATTGGGGGCGGTGTCTTGGCATTAAAACTTTGTGGTCCTCCTACTCACTGTTCTGGGAATTTTGATCCAAGCTTTGTAAGTGAAATAAACACCTGAACCTAAAATTAGTATCATTATAAAAAAATAGAATAGGTGTAAGAAGAAAAATTCTATAAAAATTATTATGGTTAATAATACTAAAAAAGATATAAAAAACAAAAACCTAAATTTGAGCTGTTTAAAGTACATTTTTCCTCCTAACTCGGAGCGATTACTTTATCTTATCACTCATTTTTTGAGACCTAGATGATCGTATGCTTTCTGAGTAGCTACTCTCCCCTTACTTGTTTTGGATAAAAATCCGGATTGAAGAAGGTATGGTTCATATAGATCGGTGATTGTGTCTACTGACTCGGAAATAAGTGCCCCCAACGTCTCCAATCCAACTGGACCCCCATCATGGAGCTCAATTATGGCACGCAGGAGTCTTCTGTCGGTTTCATCTAACCCCTCACCATCTACTTCGTAAAAATCAAGAGAAGTTTTAATATTTTTAGGTGAAGTTATAGAATCATGCTCGACCAATGTGTAATCACGCACACGACGAAGTAGTTTAAGAGCGATGCGCGCAGTACCCCTTGACCTCTTGGCAATTTCCAGAGCTGACTCATCGTCTAGATCTAACTCAAATTTTTTGGCAGCATTTTGAATAATTCCACGTAACTCATCGGGGATATAAAAACGGAGCCGATGAACTATGCCGAAGCGATCTCGAAGAGGTGAGCTAATTCTACCGGCTTGAGTAGTCGCTCCCACTAATGTAAATGGGTTGAGGTCTAGTCGTAAATTTTTGGCTGCAGGACCCTTTCCTAGAATAATATCGATCGCGCAGTCTTCCATGGCGGGATAAAGAGCTTCCTCAACAGTCTTACTTAGTCGATGAATTTCATCGATAAATAAAACATCACCGGGTTCTAAGGCGGTAAGAATCGAAGCAAGGTCGCCTGCCCTAGTAAGGGCTGGACCGGATGTGATCTTGAGGTTTACCCCCATCTCATTTGCAATGATGTGTGCCAGAGTCGTTTTTCCCAACCCCGGTGGACCGTATAAGAGCGTATGCTCCATAGGCTCTTCTCTTGATTTGGCAGCGGAAATTGCAATTTTGAGTGATTTTACGACTTGAGGCTGACCTGAAAAGTCTAACCAAGAAGAGGGCCTTACAGAGTCAGGCTGATTAATCATCTACGTAAAAGTTTAAGGGCTTCTTTTATTTGCGATTGAAGGGGAAGTGACGTGTCAATTCCTGAGATTACAGAAGAAACCTCTTGTTTTTGAAAACCAAGAGAAATTAGTGAATCTACCAGCTCCGATTCTCCCTCCAAGTTTTTCATGTTTATTTCACCCTTACTCACTTTAGATTTCAGATCGAGAATTATTTTCTGAGCAGTTTTTTTACCTACTCCGGAAATCGAATTAAAAAAAGTTAGATTGCTGGATTCAATAGCTTTAATTATATTGTCCGAACTTGATACTCCAAAAATAGCCAAACCTATCTTGGGGCCGACTCCGGATACGGAAATCAAAAGTTCAAAAAGATCGAGATCTTCGGGAGTGGAAAAGCCAAACAGAGATAAGTTGTCATCGCGGAGATGGGTGTGAATAAAGAGCTTGGCTTGATCAGCTTCTATTAAAGACAAACTAGTGGGAATAAAGATAGTAAAGCCAATACCGTTGGCAAACAGAATTACCCTGCCTTTTCCCGAGTACTTGATTTCACCCTCTAAATAGCCAATCATAGACTCATTCTAGCACGACTAAAAGGTGAATATTCGGGCTTTTTATTGGTGTTGACAAAGGGGAATTTACTTATCTCACCTTGAAAGCGTGAGTGAGAGCGACGGCAACAGCGTCTGCCGCATCATCTTGTTTAATTTTTTCCTTTAAATGTAGAACTTTGCTAACCATGAACTGAACTTGGGACTTTTCAGCCTTCCCGTAGCCAGTTAAGGCAGATTTAATCTGCAAGGGCGTGTACTGGGCTATGGAGAGCCCAGACTGAGCTCCTACAAGGAGTATGACGCCTCTCGCTGCAGCCACGTCGATGGCTGTTTTAGCGTTTTTCTCAAAAAACAAGGTTTCTACGCTCAGAGTGTCGGGCTTGTGAAGCTTTATTAAATCCGTAAGAAAATCGTTGATTTTCAACAATCTATCAGGCAACTCAGAGTTTACCTTGGTCTCGAAACAGCCACAGTCGACAAAACTATCCACCCCTTTTTCATGGGTTACTATCCCCCACCCGACCCTTCCTGTACCCGGGTCTATGCCTAGTATCTTCATATCTTAATTCTACACAAGACATCTCTCTTTTTCGGGTTTTATTTTGAACCTATTAAATGATAAGAGCTTGCTCCGCCTCCTATCAATAATATTATTATTGATATGTCGTTGTGCGCTTCCTCTTATATCTGCGCTCATAATGAATGGCTTTTATTATGAGCTTGATATAAAATATACATGTTCGTGTTGGTTTTTGGGTCAGTAGCTCAGTCGGTTAGAGCACCTGCCTTTTAAGCAGGGTGTCGTGGGTTCGAGTCCCACCTGACCCACATTTTAAGTATCATGGTCTTGTACCAAGATGCTTAAAATATAGTACTTAGAGGGACTCGAATGTCGGAAGCAGTTTCGTAACGAACCTGCTGAGACGGGTTCGAACAAAACTTCTACCGAAGTTTATGTGAGAGAGTCCCACAAAAATTATATTATTGGCCCCGTCGTCTAGTGGTTAGGACGTCAGGTTTTCATCCTGAATATCGCGGGTTCGAGTCCCGCCGGGGTCACAAATGAAAAAGGACTGGTTTATCCAGTCTTT
>CAYGCQ010000011.1:31665-38281 GCA_964348455.1 uncultured Pseudomonadales bacterium | reverse complement strand
GTTGTACCTAGCATAGAGGAAGCCTCCGACGATCGCGATGCCAGTTACGAAGATGAACTGGCCAATCGGCACAACACCTGCAAAGACCAGGGCCAGGATGACGAAGATCGTGGGGGGGAGGATCGTGATAGTCGCGCTGATTTTGTACATGGTTGCCACAGCCCGGTTATAGATCGCAAGAGCTTTCTGGTAATTGTTCATTTCATACTCCTTCTGGGATGGATATAGATTTTCAAGTTTACGGGTTATAGTACCACAGATAAGCCTAAATGTCAAGAACTATGGGACAGGCTAGGCTCGATTTAGTCGTCTTCGAAGTCCTCATCGAAGTTCGGATAAATCAATTGGCCTCCAGCACCTCCGAGGTCAGAGTCTTGATTTGAGTACTTTTGGGTCTTCTTGCGGAGGAGTTCCAGCATCTTTTCTTTATCTTCACCTGCTACTCCGAGGCTGGTAATGGAGAAGTGAACAGATGGCGCAAGAGAGCCATTTGGACCTTCTATGACGAACTGTGGCGTGATGGCTGCAATTAGTTCCAGCCATAGATCAATGTCACTATCCAGAAAAACCTTGAACATAAAAGGAGTGGCCTCTTCGGGAGTCAGGACTTCCGGGAACTGAACTAGAGTGGCATCGATCTCTGTTTGCGGGCAATACTCGACTTCAACACGCGCAATCATACTGTGGAAGCCAAAGGGGTGTTTGACCTTCTTGGGCGAGCTAGGGTGGATCATGCCGACTTCCAGGGAGTTTATCTGACCATCGATATTACAACCGGTTTCGAGATCGATGAGAATGACACCTTCAGCCTGGAGTGCCTTTTGAAGCTGATAAAAAACCCGGGGAGTCAGAAGGTCGATATTTACTTCAACGATCTCTTCGGCTTTTTCTGAGACGACTTCTTTCTTGGCAACTGATTTTTTTTGAGCCATTTGACCTCCATTCAATAAATATATGTAAAGGAACTTCTTGGACTGAATCATAGCACTTTTGAGGTTCACAATGATGGAACTCTGGAGTACTTGAGGGTAGTGTCATCCCGAGCGTAGTCGAGGGATCCCTCCACTCATATCATTCGGTCGGGATGACAGGGGTGTGAATATAGTAGTAGCTATTTTGTAGACCTGCCTGCCAGCAAGCTGGTTGCACTCTTCGGTGCATTCGTCAAGATTGGTACAGGATTTTCTCAGGATTGGCCAATTTGCAATGGTAAATGATTTGGGTGGACAGGGGGTAGTGTTTGGCATAGGTTAAATTTAGCTTCAAACTGGGGGGTTGACAACGTCAAAAGATGGTGTATAGTATACACTATCGTTAGTGTTAATCTAACACTAAGAACATTTAAATCAAACAAGGAGATCTCAAATGACCAGACCTGTCGCAATCTCAAAAAATACCGCTATGACTGAATTAACCCAGGAAGTTGAAAAGTTCTTGGAACGAGCTATGCCTATAATCAACAGTAAGTTGATGAACTTCACGGCCGGCACGTCTCGGATAGTCTACTTGAGCTCTTTAGGTATGAGTGGTGTCTCTGCAGACGCTCAGGCAAGAGCAATCGATGAAATCAAGAAGGAGTATATGGCTCAAGGCTGGAAGGTCAAGTTCAGCTATGGTGACCAGCGCGATAATGATGATTGGTTTAATTTCTCTTAATGTTTGTCCGACCACCCTAAATAGGGTGGTTTTTTTGTACCCAGGAAACCCCGTACAAGGGTTTGTACTCAAACCTTGTGCGGGGATGAATGGGAAGAGCATGTCATCGCCGAAGGCGATGATATGCTGGTAGCATGAAATGAAATGCAATCAGGAAACCCCGTACAATGCGAGCGTAGCGAGTCTGTGCGGGGAGGATGTCATTTGTTTTTTATTTGATTAGTAATTGTGTAATATGAATATATGCCCGACACGAAAGAACATATGGTGTATTTTGGGGGATGGTATCAGAGGACTACACTACACTTAACTGAGATAGCCAACTTCTTTGCGTATGGCAAGAGTGATTTGCCTCTTTCTAAGGAAAAACTTCACAAGCTTAGAGTCTCTTTGGAACTGAAAGAAGTAAGTCGTGAGGCTGGGTATCTGGAATATGTTCGAGCCGTAACAGCGGATGGAATTAGAATTCACTACTATGAGGACGGTCTATATATCCTAAAAATATCCTCGAGCAATATCGATGAGTCTAAGAAAAAATTGGAGGAGTACTATAACGAAAAATTTTCTCCGGCGATTGCGTATATTTTTTCTCTCGGTGCCCCAACCCCGAAGGAGCTGGCGAACATAAAAACTGTTCACCCGATTGCTGTTGGAGTAATCAATAAAAGCCCAGATAAATATGTTGTGGAGCCAAAATATGGTGAGATTTACAGCAATATAACTTCTCCGGAACTGACAGTGAAGAAGACCGCCGGGTTTTTATTCCTGATTGCCAAACCTGAGTATGAAATGATGATGGAGGGCTTGGTGGAGATGCAGATATTCTTCCGAGAGTTCAAAGATCAGCTTCAGAAATACTTGGATATTCACCGCAAGCTTTGGGAGGAGATTTCCGATATTAAAGAGCGGAAGCAGATTAAGGGGACTGAAGTCGAAAAAGTTCGTTTACAGCTGGATGCGTATCAGAAGACGATTAATCTCATAAGTAGCCGGATCAATCAGATGAGTGCCTATGTGCATACCAGAACGGATATCGCTAAGGAAATGAAGCTGGAGGAGTATCTGTCTAATGTTTTTCAGTATAAATTTGAGGTGCTCAGCAACACCCATAGCTACATCAAGGAGATTTGGTCGATGACGAATAATTATCTGTCTGCTGCTATAGCGGTGGTGACCGAGATTAAGGGGCAGGCGACCAACAAGAGTATTCAGAGCTTGCAGTTAATTACTACTTACGGTGTAGTCGGAGGCATAATCGGGTATCTGTCTCGGGAGAGTTTGCCAAAGGTGACCAGCCAGGGAATGATTTACTTTGGTCTGCTAATGGCTATAACTTTCTTGGTGAACTTGTTGGTGAGGACAGGCTATGCTGGTATCAAATATAAAGTGAAGTTTGTGGATAGGGTGAAGAATATTTAGTGCTCAGATTTCGGTTCTCAGTTATTAAACGTGAGATTTACTTGTCATTCCTGCGGAGGCAGGAATCTATTAGATTAATTCAAATTCGGTATTTATTGGATGGATCCCTGGTCAAGCCAGGGATGACATGGTAAATGTTGTATTTTTGTGACGTGAAAATCTAATTGATTTCTAAGTGATTTAGTAGTATATTAAACCTATGAAACTACAAATAACTATTACAGATGAAGAGCAAAAACTCCTGGCCCGAAGAGCGGCTGTTTTGGGCTATGACGTGACAAAGTTTGCAAAGTATTTGCTTAGTCATGAGGCGATGAAGATAAGTGAGGTCCCGACTTACAAAATGAGTGAAGCTACCGAAGTTAAAACTTTGGAGGCTATAGAAGAAGATAAGGACGGTAAGACTAAAAAGTGGACATTTGGCAAGTATGGAAATTAGATCCACACTTGAATTCAGGTCTAAAGTGGCTAAACTATGTCGTAAAAATAAATCTCTTGGGAATAAATTAGATCAAAAGCTCCAGATTCTGTCGATATTTCCAAACCATCCCAGTCTAAGACTTCATAAACTCCAGTCTAATAAACTCGAAGCTTGGAGTATAAGTGTTAGTCTCAAATTGAGGCTGATTTTTGTTTACCGTGACTATGGAATATTGCTAGTAGACATTGGTAGCCACAACCAAGTGTATTAAGAGAAATTAGGCTTGACATTAGCCTATTTCCAAGCATCATAACGAAGTTATGAGCGGAAATAAGAGGAAGCGGACCGGAGATAGCAACATAACGTAGTTATGTGCATCGTAAGGAGCAAGCTCTTATAATGAATCGTGCTTGACATTAGCCTATAATGGTAGTATAATCCCCACTATTGTGCTCTGGTGGATTCGTCCAAACTGAGCAACCCCGTTTTGGGGGAACATTCAAAATTATATTACCTTATTTGGAGTTTGGGCTCAGGCTCAGTCTCCACCGCATCGGGAGGTGCAAAATGGCTACAGTTAAAAAGCATGAGAACAGAATGAGTGTTGAGGGTATCTTCAGACTCATCGAAGAAATCGTCCTGAAGTTCTCTAACGAGGACGCCCGGAAAGCAGCTTTAACATTCGGGCAGGGAATCATTGATTCGAGTGAAGAGCCCGATCTAAAGTGGAGCCTCATGTACAGTCTTTGGCGCGAATCCAATGCTGTCGTGACTGCTGAAGCCAAGGCTGAGAAGGCCGCTTTGGAAGCTGAGCAGAACGCCGAAAAGCAGGCTAAGAAAATGGCTGCTTCAGAAGCCAGCAAGCGAGATGGTAATTTTGCTCGCTACCTGGCCAATTGCCAGGTCACCGGGTTCGACGATGCCCTCAAATTCTACGCACAGTGGGTGCGGGATGAGAAGGATCTTGGCCATGAAAATGGTCAGGAGTTCGTCGAGGATCGTTTCCACAAGATTTTCGTCGGTCTGAGCAGCCGTGTGGCCGCTCTCACGAACGAAACAGTGGGGTCGGTGGGAGCCGACGTCCTCAAAACCCTGGAAGACATGAAGAAATTCCGGGTCGAGGAAATCCTGCACCTCGTCAATGAAGAACGGGCGGCCTGGCTGAAAGGCCAGTACGCTGAGATGTTCAAGTTGACGGTCGCAGCTTCTCAGACCGAAGCCTGGCTCAGTAGTGAAGAGCAGGATCTCGACTGGGTCAACCGCGGATGGACCCTACTCGAGGGTTCCCTGGTAGCCCCTTGGGGGTTCTGTCCGGGTGAACATGAAGGCGAGAGGGGGGAGAAGACAAAGCTCTTCCCGATCCGTGACACGCGCCCCGGAAAAACCGGGTTCTTCATCCCCAAAACACACGTCTGTCGTGACTGCGCGCACTCGCGCAGTCAGGGCGGCGGAAAGTCCTTGTTGAAGGACAAACCGGTCAAGACGGTCCAGGTCAGTGTCCCCATGGACACGACTGGATGGACTGCCGCTGAGGTGGAAACGTTCTACAAAGAGGTGAAAGAGCGTCGGGCGAAGAAGTTTAATCAGGGCGGTAAGGGGAAGAAGGAAGAGAAGCGTGATAAGGAAGAGATTCCTTTCACGGAACCCACCCCCCTCAGTCCGAAAGCCCTTGCTGAAAATGCTGAGGCAGTCGCTCGAGCGACTGGCAAAGCAGCCAAGAAGGCACCCGCCAAGGGTGGCATCGGCAAGCCCGCCAAGAAAGAAATCAAAGGCGGGCAGGGTGGAAAGAGCAAGAAAGGCAAGTAGCAAGTGATCGTAAATTCCCGGCCGTGAAGGTCGGGAATTTTTTTGTGGCTTTGAGGTGTTACTAATCATATTTATTTATGGGCATTAACTATTTTTTTGTGGCAAATAAGAGATCTATGTGTGAAGATGGAGGGATATTATTAATTGAGAAAAAATAAAATGGGAGGAAGAGAAGTGTACGAAGCACCACATGGAAGTATGGGGAGGTCTAAGGCTCAACATCGTAGAAATGCTCATCACGGTTCCAAGACCGAAGCCAGTATTGAAGATAATTTGACTGAAAATAGGAAAACTAACACCTTAAAAGAGGCAAAAAAACACCCTGAAATAGCATTTGATATTAGGACAGATATTTCAACCACCTTGCTTAGAATTACTAAAGCAGACAAGAAAGTATCCGGAGTGCCTTCTCTCGAAAGCTATGTTAAATGGATTAGTGATAGATTAGATATTCTTGGCCAAGAAGGTGATGGCAGGAATATTGAACAAGAGTGTGAGACAGGGTTCGTTCTTGGAAGTGGTCCGGGGGGTCAAAACGTTAACAAGGTTCAAACTTGTGTAGACATAATTCATAAGTTTACTAAGGTTCGTTTTCAAGAGAAAGGGGGAAGAGAACAATATCAAAACCGATCTAGTGCAAACTCAAGAATGAGTATGTTGGTAGATGATCACTTAGAAGGGTGGCTGGAAGTCATTTCTGATAATGACTCAGAGCGTAATGCTGATATTGGTCGAAGGCTTCGTGCTGAAATCGATACTTTGTACCCTCCAGATAAGGGATTTGTAAAAAAAAGACAAGCATATTCCGACCTTTGCGACAAGCTTGACCCACCAAACAAGATTAATTTGATCTAAAAAAACCCGCTCGAGTGAGCGGGTTATTGGGTATAAGTTACTTTACTTGGGTCGGCCGTTGCCGTGTGTGAACGGAGCCGGGGAGAGGCGAGTTCTGCCAAGAAGTTCGATTCCTTTACCGAGCACGAAAGCAACGACGACGATTGCGAACAAAGTCCCTGGGGCGTTGATGCCAGTTAAAATGGCAACAATCAAGCCTGCGATCATAAGAATCGTGGTTATAATTTTTCTCCTTTTTGAGAACTAAATTCCTTAGTTTGGGTTTACAATCTCGGGTTCTGGCGCGGGAGTACTGGAGTCTGGTCGGTCTTTGGCTCCACCAATGAGCCATAAACCATTCCAAATGACAAAGAAGACGATAAATCCGATAATGAACTGGGTTGGAAAGCTGAGAGCTAGCCAGAAAGCACCAATAGTAGCAAGAATTAGGGCCATCGGGGGACTCCTTTCGTATTAAGG
>CAYGCQ010000011.1:0-31655 GCA_964348455.1 uncultured Pseudomonadales bacterium | reverse complement strand
ATTAAGGTTCGCGAGATGGGGAATTATAGCATTGGCCTATGAAAGTATTGACAATAATAATTCCTATGGGTAAAATATCCCCTGTAGTACTTTAAAAGGCCGGGCAAGGAAGCCGGTCAAGTCAATCAACTTTTTTTCAATCCCAAAAGGAGGATTTAGAAAAGTGGCGAAAGCCAAAATCAAGACTGATTTGGTAGAGCTCGCAAGAGCTTTTCTGAACAGTGATGGCTTCAAAGCTGAAGTCATCAGAACGATGCCCGTCGATGTGGTGCTCTCCTTCGAGAGTGCGATGGATACGGTGCTCGTTTCTACCGAAGGTTTTAATACCTTCAAGGCTCAGTGGATCGCTTGCTACCGCAAATATGCGCGGAAGTGGGCGAAGTTCGAACTGAATCGTAACTGGAGCTTGGCTCTGGAAGCTGCGGTTCGTTTCGTACTGCGCGAAGATGAAACCGGAAACGATGGTCAGAACTTGTTTGACCAGCGCTATCGCGCTCAGTACTGCGCTCTCCACGAAAAAATCGAGAAGGCCCGCCGTGTCGGGTATGGTTTTGATTCGATTGCTGTCGCTTTGGTCGAGGAGATTGGTAATCTCATCACCAAGATGGACGCCATCAAACCCGTAGTGGTTAAGACCCACAAAGTGAGCAAGCCCGGCAGCGCTTCCAAGCGTGGTCAAGGCAAAGCTCGCAATTTCGCCCTCCGCCCCCGTGATCGCAAAAAGGGCAAAGGTAAGACCAAGAAGTAGAAAAATATATATGGCCCCGTCGAGAGACGGGGCCATTCATGTTTGAGGATCTTTATGCTGAGATAATTTTGAGGATTTTTTGCCAATAAAATCGCCGCCCAATTGGGCGGCGATATTTCGTACATTGCCTTGCGGCGGAGGAGGGTTACTTGACTGTGACGAAGTTGGCAGTTTCCATGAAGGATTCGGCCAATGCCTGGAAGTCGAGGGCTTCCTTGGAAGCGGATGTGGCAGCGACCATATCATCTTCGAAGGTTTTGGCGATCTTTGCCAAGTTTTCGTTGCTGTCCTTCGTTGCTTTCGCTTGCAGAGTTGCAACTTCAGCCTCGAGGCGGTCAGCTTCAGCATTGTCAGCTTCGGCAGCCTTGCGCATTTCGTTCAAAACATCAACATCGGCTTTGCCGACGAAGGCGAGGAAGGCTTTCAATGCCTGTTTCCCGTAAGGAAGCCATTGGGCGGCCTTGAAGAAATTCACGGCGATGATGTACGCCTTGGCTTCGGCGCGAAGGGTCGCGGTGTCGGCCTTTTGAGTCATTGCGTTTTCGAGAGCCTTGGTGGCTTTATCGATCGCGGCAGTTCGGCGCAGTTCAGCGGCCTTGGACAACTTGTGGGCTTGAAGGTTTGATGCATCGCGCTTGGCGAAGTAATCTTCAGCGATCTTGGCGCACTTTTCAGCGGCTGCGTTGAAGGAATCGAAGCTTCCGGTCAGCGCGAAGGACATATTGCGAGACGCTGTCATGTAGGTCGAGCGAGGGTAAAGATCAACTTTGGCAAGCATATTCTGTAAAAGCTGGTTCATTTTTTCTCCTTGATCAGGGTGTGGAGAGGAGGATCCTCTCTCTGTTAAGTTACAGTTTGTGAGTATACCACAAATCCCTAAATTGTCAATACTATAGGGGATTTAGGTTGGTGGTGGGGGTTGATTTTGAAAAATCCGTGGATTTGAGCTAAATTAATGTAATGAGATTTACCGATAGAGCCCAAGCCGGAGAGGTGATGGCAGAGGCCTTAAAATCTTTTGTTAGTCAAGAGTGTGTGGTTTACGCTATTCCGCGAGGAGGGGTGATTTTGGGGGAAGCGGTCGCCCGGAAGCTGAATTGTCCGCTGGACTTAGTAATTACCCGCAAAGTGGGTCATCCGAACAATGCCGAGTATGCTGTGTGCGTGGTAGCCGAGGACGGTCATGAAGTATGCGATGAGGCAGAAGTGGTGGGCATCGATAAGGACTGGTTAGAGAGGAGGAAAGTAGAAGAAAGGGGAGAGGCTAGGAGGCAAAGGCTGGCTTACTTGAAGGGTAGGGTGAGGCCTTCTGTGACTGGTAAGACGGCAATTGTGGTAGACGATGGTGTAGCGACGGGAATGAGTCTTATCGCGGCTCTGAGAGAAGCAAGAGAGCTTAAGCCGAGTCGTTTGATAGCCGCTGTGCCAGTGATGCCGGCCGAGTTTCTTAATAGGCTCAAACAGGAGTGTGACGAAGTAGTCTGTCCGAATATAGACCACGCCTATTTAGGCTCGGTGGGTGCCTATTACGAGAGCTTTCCGCAGGTGACGGATGAAGAGGTAAAAAAAGCCCTCACCGGTTAGGTGAGGGTAAGAGCTCATTCATCTTCGCCGAAAGGGTTAGGATCGTCCACGATGATGATTTGGATATCTTCATCGTCGCTGCTCTTTGTTCCCAAAAGGCCAAAGAACGTGTCCAATTCAGTCAACCGAACCCAATCTTGGCCCCAATTAATTGGCAACATTGCTGGCCGAAGCTGGCCCTTTTTTAGTGTTCCGGGCAGTATTTTTCCCGGAATTAGCCTGACTCTTGGCTCGAACATCTCGCCGTCATCTGAGCACAGCATGACTTCGAATGCTTCTCCAAAAAATAACCGATTAGGATTCCAACGGTCGATATTGATTGACTCCTCATGGCGAGAGCCAGGAGGGCCTATTTTCCTTAAAATTGTTAGGTGCATGTTGCACCTCCTTACTTTTTAATGTTCATTCGCTACACGAATGGGAGTATCTAACCCCATAATATATCACCTTGTGGATGAAAATTCAAGAGTGATGGGGTTATATCTAATAGGTGTAGGAGTCGAGGGATACCTCCACTCATTTCATTCGGTCGGGATGACAAATTACTTGAATCGTCATTCGACTAAATCACAATGACGAAAGCATTGCCCTGGAGAGTAGCGAAGAGATATCAAGAATTGTTACCCTTGGAAGTGGTTTGTGATAATTTGACAGTGAATTGGTAATAACTATTTCATTAAATAATGATGCGTTAGTTAGTAGTTCGATACCTTTGGCTTGATAGATACAATGAGTTACGGCGGCGAAGAGACGACGGACACCCAGCTTCTTTAGTGCTTTGCCGGATTGATAGAGTGTTTGGCCGCTTTGGATCATATCGTCGACAATTATGGCGTCCCGACCAGATACTTCTCCTGAAATCGTGCGTATTTCGGCTGAGGAATGGCTAGGACGGCTTTTGGTGATGATGACGATATGTTTTTCATTAAATATTTTGGCAAACTCCCGTGCTCTGTCGATACCACCTCGGTCTGGTGAAACGATAGCGGGATAAGACAGCTTCATGTCGAGGTAATAATCGGCGAGAAGCGGCATAGCGGAAAGATGAGTGACCGGAATGGTCAGGTAGCTTTTGCAGAGATTGCTGTGAAGATCTAAGCAGATTACTCTAGAAGCACCTGCTTGTTTTAGGAAACCGGCAAATAGTCTGGCGTTGATGGGTTCCAGTGCTTTGGATTTGTCCGAACGACCGTAACCAAAAAATGGAATGATTGCTACAACGGTTTTGGCACCATTAATCTTCAGAGTGTTTATTATGGTGACCATACGGAGGAGATTTTCGGCTGGAGGTCCGGTGTGGCCGAGTATGAAACAAGGGTGACCTTTGACTGGCTCGTTCAAATAGAACATGATTTCGCCGTCCGTGAAGCTGCCTAGGCGATACTTGGCTTCACGGAGATCAGACATCTCAAGAATGGGCACGACCAAGTGCGGACTGGCTGCAGTAGAGAATAGTAGACCAGCTGACATGAAATAATTGTAACATTTGTTACAATAAAATCATGAGAGTCAGAGATAAACCATTATAAAAAAATCCCGCAAGAATGCGGGATTGAAGCGAATGAAACTAGTCTTCCTGGTTATAAGAAATGTATGTGCGGACTTGCCAGGGAGCTAGACGTGTGTGATCGTTGGGGTCATTGAAGTCATCTCTGCCCCAGATCTGAAACCTGTACCCTCCGTAATTTTCGTCTTTTTTGACGAACTTGACTTGAGTTTGTCCATTTAACCAACAGATTTGACCTTCAATTAGCTTGTCCAGGTCGACTGGATTATTAACTTCTCGATGGAAATTGGTCCCCATCATGAGGGCAAAGCCTTCTACCCCCATAGTAGTGAAAACGAGAAGAGCAAAGAGAAGAACGAGTCCGGGGATCGTTTGAACTGTCAATTCTCCCCAGATGGATAAGATTCGTAAAACTACAACAGCGGTGGCAATTGCCAAGAACCACCACTTGGCGTTCTTGGCGTACTTTAACGAATGTTTCATTTATCCTCCAAAATATTTTAAGTTACATTTATCCTATATTATAACATAATTAGAAAATAAACTCGTGTGAGTGGATTATGATGCTATTTATTTGGGGTCGAAATGATCGCAGTGACTGCAGATGTTACAGTAACCCATACCGTGACTGGATTTGGGATGGTTGCACTTACATGTGGTTGAAGTTACGAGGCCGTTGCAACCATGGCAGATCGTGCAAGATCCGTCTGGTCTGTGGTCGGTATATCGATGACTGCAACTGTGACAGTTGCCGGAACTGCTACTGTAGGCAATGAAGAGGCCTGAGACAAATACCAAAAAGAGTAAAAACTTTGCTTTCACTATTCCTCCCGGAAAAATTTAAATTTGCTTGCTAAGGAGGTATTTTACCTCTAGAGTGGATAAATTAAAACCCCACTCAGGTGATGAGGCTAGGGTTGTTATTGATCTAGAAAATAGTTGACCGTTGTCAATTCCTTGGGTGACTAGAACCCACCATCCTGTTTATCTTGGATGGAGTCACTTGATGGGCGTTTATACGGAAGGTCTTTTTCTCGAAATTTTCCATATGATGCTACCGGGATATCTCCCCAGATGAGGGTGCCGGTCTTGATCATGTGCCTGACGTATTTTTTTAAGGCTAATTCTCCCAGGGTAGGCGTAAGGACAGCGATCAGTAGTTCAACTCTGTTGGAAAGTCTTTTTGATCCTTGTCGTTTGAGTTCATGCCTCAAATGTTTTAAGGTGTTGTAAACAAAGTCATCCGGATGAACCATTTCTCTCTCTGGGGTGTTGAAGTCCAACCATTTTAGATTTAGTAAGCCTGAGATGTCGGACTTGTATGTAAACAACACATCCATATCTGAGCCACCGATTTCTCTAACACCGTTTGGTCTTGGTCCATCAATTACAGGCTCGAGATTTGGAGGCGTGGTTTTGTAACTCGAAAATGAGCCAGCAAGAATTACGGCTGATATTTCTGGTGGTTTATGGATATTTTGAACCCACTCGTTTAGTTCGAGGAGATATTCGATACAGGCTACTCTTGCAGGCTCATCTGAGTCGAAACGAGGATCGTCAATATACCTTTCAAGTAGTGAACGAAAATCTGGATGCATGGCTGATTGACCTATGAATTCACCAGTTTCTTTCGACATGCGGTATTTTAGCAGTTTTGTAGCTTCAGCTTTGCAGGGCTAGAGTCGAATACTTTCGATGTCGAATACTGACAGGTCCAAAAATATTAAAGAAACCCGCCGGATGGCGGGTTTTGAGATTAAAGAGTGATTTCGAGGATGACCTTAAGTAGATTCAATTCGGCGAGCTTATAGTTCAGGAAGTCTGAATTTGGTTCATAGGCATCGATGAGGGCTTTCATAAGAAGTCCTTTGTCGGTTTTCTCGTCGGCAAGTTTGGCAAGGTGTTCGACTATGTTTGCTGGTTGACTGTAGACAACACCTAAACTTTTCCTGAGTTGACGGTGATGTCGGACAACAATGTTGGCGTTAAACATGTGCATTTCAGCCAAGTCCCAGTTGAGTTCGGAACTCTCAGGCATGTCTTTGAACGTATTTTCGATGGCGGCGGTAAAGATGGAGATCGTGGGGAAAGCACAAAGAAGAATGTTGGCTTCTTCTTCGGTGATGCCTTGGGCGACTACTTTCTCGGTTGGTATTGGGCTGTATAAAGATGCAAATTCTTCAGCATTTGCGTAGTCTATCCTTGTCCTCATGAAGCTAAAACCCCCAGTTATCTCGGTAAACTCAAAAATTACGATATAGCTCATGGGTCCTCCTTTGGTATTTTAGGGTACAGATTCAATTACGTTCAAATTATATCAAACGCTTTTGGCTTGCAGAGATAAGTGTCGAAATTAGTTTTTGGCGAAGCCAAAATAACTTTCGACGGGTGGAGGGAATCTCGTCATCGGTAAATAAAATATTGTGTTCAGGTTGAAAATTATATTTTCACCTTCACCCCGGCCTCACCAGGCTCGTTACGAGACTGGTTCCGGCTATCTTCGCCAATTCCAGTTTGTATATTTTTCAAAATCTCCTAAAAAGGAGATTATGGAAAATGAGTAATTGGCTCAGACCTCGAGACCCGTCTCGCCAAAACTGTTACGGGTTTGGCTCCGACATTCGATCCCTCCACCCAAATTACGCAAAAAAATTTCCCCATAAAGGGGAAATTATTTTGCAGGGGTGGAGGGAATCTCGTCCTCGGTAACTTCTGCTGAAGTTCCTCGGACCGCGCCTCGGTGCCGTCGCACCTCCGGCAGGTTCGATTCCCTCAGTGCAATAAAAATCTCCCGACAAGCGAGAGATTTTGATTGCAGGGGTGGAGGGAATCGAACCCCCATTACAGGTTTTGGAGACCCGGATTCTACCATTGAAATACACCCCTATGGTCTGATGGGCTAATTTTAGCAGAAAGGTGGGTGTCGGGCCTATTGGATGGGGGAAGTGGGAAGATGAAGATGACTTTCGATTCGATTGACTCTCTTTTTCAGTCCGATAGTCTCGTGGTCAAAAAAACTGATGGTAGTGTCAAGAGTTTTTTGAAGCTTGCTGATCTTCTTGTTCATAGGTTTGAGTTGTTTGAGTTGTTCGCGAATTGGTTCTAATTTTTGTTCAAGCTTCTGTTCTAATTTCTGTTCAAGCTTCTGTTCTAATTTCTGTTCGACAACATCTTCTACAACTCCTTTGATTTGGCTAAGTTCGGCTTTTGAAAACATTAATTAATAATACATCATGGCCCGCTGATGATATATTTATTATATGGATGGAAAGGGGAATTTTTTTGAAAAGAATGGCCAGAAATTTGAGGTTAGATTTTTTGACTCAAATAGCTTTTTTGATCTTCGGGACTTGAGGGAAATTGTTCAGAGCCCCGGGGTACAGCAGTGGATGAGTAGTGTGAGAAACATGACCCACAAACACTATGGAAAGTGGATGAACGAGAAAGGCCAAGATGATAACTTTTTATTTGCTATTGCCGGTAATGAAGGTGCCGACTCTATTATTCAAAAAGTTCATGGATTTATCTACGTCTACCCTTCCGATATTATGCGTGGAGCACTTGAGGTGAGTTATGCAAAACGACCGGGGGCACCCAGTGGGTTGGTTGCACCGGCATTGAAGTTGTCGGCCGAAATGATTAGAAAGATCAAGGGAGATGAACCAAAGATTTTGGCGGAGATTGAAAGAGGTAACGAGGCTTCCATCGTAGCGATTGAGAAAGCCGGCTTTGTGAAGTACCGAAACTTTGACCGAGAAGGGAATGCTGTGTGGATTTTTGACTGGGGCTTATTGAAGAATTAAATAATCTTTTTTGAATATTGAATAATGGATAGAATAAAAGCGGAAACAAGAGAACTAGTAAGAGAACTTCGTTTGTTGAATTTGTTTTATGTAAACGACATAAAAGATGCTGACAGGATGGTAATCCAGCAAAAAGTTGAGACCAATACCCAGTTTTCGTTTAGTTTTATTATTCTTTTGATAGTTTCAAGCATTGTATCTACTTTGGGACTAATTCAAAACTCGCCTGCCGTCATCATTGGAGGAATGATTATCTCACCTTTGATGTGGCCTCTGATGAAAATATCTTTAGGTGTTTCGACCGAGAGGAAATCATATTTAAAACAAGCAGCATCACTTCTTATTCTTTCTGTTCTTATCAGTATTATTTCTGCTTTTTTGATTTCCTCCCTTTCGACAATTAAGCACCTAAGCAACGAGATTCTGGCCAGAACAACCCCGACAGTTTTGGATATTTTTGTGGCCCTTGCGGCCGGGGTGATTGCAGCGATGGCCCTAGTTCAGAAGAAGATTTCGGATAGTCTTGCGGGAGTAGCTGTGGCTACGTCTCTCATGCCACCTCTGTGTGTGGCGGGGATAGGACTATCTCTTTTTAGCCTTCCGACTTTTATGGGAGGGTTCTTACTTTTTTTGGCTAATGTAGTTTCGATTATTTTTGCTTCGATATTGGTATTTATGTTGGTGGGTGTGAAGAGAGATAGTCAAGAACATCTTCGCTTCAAGGGGATTGTGACTATTTCTATGATTCTGTTGATTACTGCTATCCCGTTGATAATCGCCATGAAGAACTACTCATTTAAGGTGAATGCTTTTGACAAGATTCAGCGTATTTTGACTACTGAGTTTAAAATAATCTCTCCCGATATCTATGTCCAGAACGTGAAGACGGACCTGGAGACCGAAAAACTTTCGGGTGCACTGCACATAGATGCGGAACTGCTTATTCCGGAAGATTTGGTAATCAATTATCAGCAAAAAGAAGAAATAATCTCTCGCCTCGAGGAATCTTTAGGTAAGAAGATCGACTTAAAACTGCAGATACAAAAAACAATAAATTTGGCGAGTGAAAGGGACTTGGCTACTGGAGATACAAAAAACCAACTGATAAAAACATTGCGTGAAGAAATTTCGAAGATTAACTTAGAAGTGACAGTCGATACTATAGAAGTGAGTCGTAGCGAAAAGGACAAAGTTTGGATTGTAAATTCGACACTTCGAAGCGATCCTTCTTCACAACTTTCGGAGAATGATAGAGTCGAGATTGAGAATGAGTTATCAGATAAAATTGGTGACCAAGTTAATCTCAACATAGATATTATCTCGAGATTACAGCTTATTTCACAGCCGGATTTGGAGAATGACTTGATTAAAAAAGATATTCATACAGGCATATTTGCGATTTCTCCTGATATTGACTTGGTTTCGATAAAATTAACTATTTTAAGTGTTGTTTCTACGGAAATTGTCGATACTGCTGAGTCTGAGGGAAATTCTCCCACGGATAAAGTTTTTGTGACAATAGATTTAAGAGTCCCACAAAAAATGGACTTGCCGAGCAATGACATAGAAGAGTTGAAAGCTAAATTGACTGAAAAGTACAAGAAAGGTTTTGAATTTAAAATTAATATTATTGAGAAAAACGTATTGCTTTTTCCGGTTGGTACAAATTAAAAAAAAGATAAATAACTGATACGCCTTTTTCGTCATTGGTGGTTGAGTGAATGTTAAAGATGAAAGAAGTGTCTTTACTGCATCTGGTTTGGTGGTTGATAATGAGCTCACAATAGTGTTATCCTGAATGTATGGGAATAAAAGATTTGCTCGGAAAAATTGGCAAAAAGAAAACGAAAGAGGTTGCGGTTGAAGCGGAATCTGAAAAATCCGAAGCCATAGAAAAAATTGAGTCAAAAGATGAGGAAGAAAAAGAAGACTCTGTGGTAGTTCGTGCTCCAAAGGTTCAGAAAAAATCAAAGACTAAGGTTCGAATTGATAAGGCAGCCCTAAAAAATCTTAATTTAGTTATCGTTGCTTACTCTCATGTGGAGCGAGAGTTTTTTCCGACCAAGGATTCATACGAGGCTGAGGTAGAGGTAGAAGAAAGAGCTGCTGAAGTGGCAGATAGAGTAAAGTCTCTTGGAATTCCTGTAAAACTTTTGACTGGTGACCAGTATTTCTTAACTAACTTGTTGGTAGATAAACCAGACGTGGTCATAAATTTGGTGGACACACTTAGAGGAAAAGATAAACTTCAGACATCGGTTCCCGCTGCTCTTGAGCTTTCCAACGTGATGTACACCGGCTCAGGGATGGAAGGGCTCGTAATCGGAAATAATCGAAATCTGACAAAGAGACTTCTAATGGCTTATGGTATTCCAACTCCAGCGTTTCAGTTTATCCGCCGAGCTGGTACAGCTGTAAGTGAAGAGCTGGGACTACCATTAATCGTGAAGCTTAATGAAAGTGGCGGCAGTGTGGGAATTGATAACAAAGCCGTAAAAGAGACCATAAAAGATGCTCAGCGAAAAGTGAATAACATGATTACCACTTACAAGATTCCGGTGATTGTGGAGCAGTTTATCGATGGACCTGAAGTTACAGTAGTAGTATTCGATGATGGTACACGTAAGAGAGTGTACATGGGCCAAAAAATATTTAGAACCAAGGCGGATGGAAAACATTATTTCACGAGCTTTGAATCTTATGATGATGCCAGAGCTTATACCTACAAGCTGGTCGAAGAACCCTTGGCTACGAAGATTTCACAGCTAGCAGTAAGAGCCTTTAATGCTCTACAACATAAAGACTATGCTAAGTTCGATGTTCGTGTAGATGATGCTACAAATATCCCGTACTTTACAGACTCTAATCCCAATACAGCCTTTGGTCCCGATCTTGGATTGCCTATGACCGAAGTGCTGGGTATGCATGGAGTGAGCTTCGATGATGTACTGTCCTCGTTACTCAGTAAGTACGCCAGGCAGTTGGGGTGAGGAAAAGACTCAAAACATCTCTTGTGAACATTGTGTTGTGTCATCCCGAGCGGAGTCGAGGGATCCCTCCACTCATTTCATTTGGTCGGGATTACAGTGGATGTGAATAGTAGCTATTTGGTAGACCTAATAATCGGATTTTGAGGCTAAAAGGGGAAGAGGGTATAATTGGTATTATGAAGTTAAAGGTTAATATTCCCAGATCGAAGCAGTTGACAGGCTCGTATTGTGGCCCAGCAGTGTTTGAGATGCTGGTGTCTTCACTTGGAAAAACTGTATATCAGGAGGCGATTGTGGATGCTTCGGAAGCTAGAGAGAAGGTCATGAAGGTTGGGATCACTCTAAATGAGCTTTCGAAGGGGCTCGCTAAACTTCACCCTGATCTTAAGGTTTGGGGAAAGACCAACTCAAAGCTGGATGATGTTCAAAAGTTACTTGAACTGGGATATCCTGTGGCTGTGGACTGGCAAGGAATTTTTACAAGAGACGAGTATGAAGATGATGAGTACGATAAATGGGGAGATTTTTGGGATAGGATGACTGGAGCTCCTGTACTTAAAGGTGATCAAGGACATTACTGTGTAGCCTTGGAGATAGATCTAAAAAAGGGTTATTTGAGGTTTGCTGATCCATATGGGCATTATGCCGGTAAAGACCGTTTTGTAGCGCTTTGGGAGTTTGAGGAGAGATGGTGGGATGACAGGATAGATAAGGATGAAAGAGGTCGAAAGAAGTATGTCTTAGAAAACAGGCTGATGTTTCTTATTACTACTAAGGAAGATAAATTCCCGGCCACTTTGGGGATGAGCAAGGTATAAAAACACTAAAACTCAAAAACTCAAATTAAAGGAGGTGTAGGTACCCAGATGGAGGCTGGTGGTTACTTTAGCTTGGAGACTTCTTTGTGTTCGTTGTGCTCTCTGCAGGTACGGCAGTACTTAGTAAGAGCTAATTTCTCGGGGGTGTTGGTCTTGTTACGCTCTGAGATGTAGTTGAAGTGACCACATTTGGTGCATTTTAAACCTAATGATTGTCGGGGGCCTTTTTTTGCCATGTTTTGTTTTGTATCTTATTTATATAGTTCTTCCCCTTCGGGGACCATCGCCCTCGTTCGCGAGGATGACGAATACGTCAATTTTACCATGAAAGCTTAGGTGTGTGTGGAGCTAAAAAATGGTCCTTAATGTCTTCGGGTGCTGATTTTTTCTTCTAAAAATGCTATGCTTTTTATATGAGCGATGATGTGTTTTGTGGTTATTCTGAGGTTAATATTGAAAGAGTTGCATCTATGAAAATTAAAGCCGCGGAATTGATTTGTTCTGTGGATTATTTGGTTAAAGGGGATAACAAAATAATATGAAAAAACTACTCAGTCTGCTTGTCGTGGTGGTGATCATTAGTGTTTTGGGGATTGGTTGGTCCTTAAGTGTTTCTAATCAATCCAAAGAGGTTCCTTTGGAGAAAGTTACTATTAATCTTAAATGGGTTCATCAGGCTCAATTTGCAGGTAATTATGTAGCGAAGGAGAAAGGGTTTTATAAAAATGAGGGTTTGGACGTAACTCTTGAACCTTTTTCGTACGAAGAAAGCACAATCGATTCTGTTTTATCCGGCGAGGCTGATTTTGGAATAGCCGGAGCAGAAGAGTTACTTGTTGCCAGGCAGCTGGGAAAACCAGTGAAAGCTATTGGGGTGATTTATAAGGTAAATCCAGTAGCTCTATATACTCTCAAAAGTTCCGGAATCACAAAGCCTCAGGATTTAATAGGGAAAATTGTGGGGATAGAAAAAGGAATAAATGTGGAGTATTTATACGAGGCAATGATGAGCAAACTTAATATAGATAGAAGCAAAATAACCGAAATTCCGGTCGGTTATGATGCCAGTGAGTTGCTCACCGGAAAGGTTGACGTTTCATCCGGGTATATTATAAACGAGCCTCAGTTGGCTGTTGAGGCCGGTCACGAGATAACAACGATTCTTATGGGGGATTATGGGGTAAACATGTATGCAGATGTTATCTTTACTTCTGACGAAATGATAGAAAAAAATCCGGATTTAGTAACAGGGGTTCTGAGAGCAACACTAACTGGCTGGCAGTATGCAATAGAAAATCAAAATGAAGCGGTTGATATCACTCTTAAATATGCGACCTCTACTACTAAGATTCATCAGCTGAACATGTTAAATTCTTCTGTGCCACTTATAAATACAGGTAAAGGGGATCTCGGGTGGATGGATAGAGTAAGTTGGGACAGGGCGCAAGGAATAATGTTTGAACATGGAATTATGACTGAAAAGATTAATGTTGATGATGTTTTTACCTTGAAATTTTTAGAAGAAATATATAAAGATGAAACGCCTTAGAGTTAAGATTGGAACAAAAATTATCTGGTTGACGGAGATGTCAGCCCTGGTTATTACTGTGATGGCTACGATTGTTGTCTTGGTCGCGGTTGATGGCGTCTTTAAGCAACAGGCATTTTCAAAAATGCAAACAATATCGCAACTAAAAGAAACAAATATTGACAACTTTCTGAATGAGGTAACTGCCGAAATTGAGTTTTTCAATAACAGGCGAACTGTACGTCGAAATCTAATCGATTTTCTTGGTGATAATAACCTGGAAAGCAAGGTCACTATCGATGATCGGGCTGATGAACTTTTGTTTTATATGAAAGACTTTTTGGATATCTCTGTGATTGATAAAAGTGGCTTGGTAGTTTACTCATCTGTGCCAGATAATGAGGGCAAGATCCGAGACGATCAACCTTATTTTTTTGGGGCCAAAAATGCAACCTTTATTCAGGAATATACACATGACATTGATGCAGAAAAGTCAGTGATTAAGATTGGTACGCCGATTAAAAATAACGATGGAGACTTCTTGGGAGTTTTGGCTGCTACTATCAACGTGAATCAGATTGGTGATTTGATAGGAGAAAAAATAGGGCTTGGTGAAACCGGTGAGACATTTTTGATTAACTCAAGCAACTTGGTCGTAACGGATTTGGCTAAGCAATCAGGCGCTGCTATGAGAAAAACGATTTATGATCCTGAAATTAAGTCTTGCTTGAATGGTAATTCTGTTAATTTTGAAAATGCGGACTACTCTGGCGACATGGTTTATGGATACTTGAGATGGATTCCGAGAATTAAGTCTTGCATGGTGACTAAGATTGATGTTCGTGAAGTCCTTGATCCTTCAAAAAGTATCGTTTATGCGATACTGACTACTTTTCTGATCGGAGGACTGATTACAGGGATTATCGGTTATATCGTGTCTAGGAGAATTGTACGTCCAGTATCGGCTTTAAGGGAATCAATGAACCGTGTTAAAAGCGGTGACTATGACATTCAGGATGGTATAGACACTAATGATGAAATTGGTGAGATGGCAAAAACTTTCACTGAAATGGCTCTACGGCTCAAGACTTTATATTCTGGCCTTGAAAACAAAGTAAAAGAGAAAACGGCTGATTTAGAAAGTAAGGTTGAGGAGTTAGACAGAATGAATAAATTGATGGTAGATAGAGAGCTGAGGATGGTGGAACTAAAAAAAGAGCTTGAGAAGAAAAATGGATAAGAAGCGGTGGCGATTATCATTGCAGTCTAAAATTACGTGGGTGATTGTTGTTTTGGTTTTTACCTTCGGAGGAGTTGTTATTTATGCTATTGGAAGATTGATTGAGTCATCAATGATTAGTCAAAAGGAAGACAGCTTGAAGTCTGTTTTGGCTGAGCAATCTGGTGGAGTTGATACGCAGCTAAGATTTGTTAAGAGTGGGGTGGAAGAGGCCTCAAAGATACCGGAAATCGAACGATATCTTTCCGGAATAAGCCCAAAAATGCAAGACAATGACATCCTGAATCTTTTTCATCATTATAGTGTGGGAAGAGGTTTATCTGCACTCTATATAATTAACGACAAGGGGGTGACTTTGACCTCTACTGATCCCACCTTTGTCGGACAAGACTTTAGTTTTAGAAAATACGTCCAAAATGCTCTAGCGGGAGTTTCTTGTGATGAAATTGCCATTGGAAGTGTATCCAAAAAGTTGGGTTTTTATTTTTCTGCGCCGGTGAAAGACTCTGTCGGAAAGACTCTTGGTGTTGTAGTAGCCAAGCTTGACCCCGACGGAGTATTTAGTAGTTTGGAAAAGGGTGGACTGGCAAATTATGGAAACGTGATGCTAGTGAATGGTGATGGTGTAATAGTTTATAGTTCTAAAGAGTCTTTTTTGTATAAGAGTTTGTCGCCACTGTCTGCCGCTGTAGAAGCTGAGATTGGCAAAGAAAATAGATATCCCGGAGTAGTGATTGAACCGTTAGGATATGATCCTGCGATGAAGTATGTTAATGATGGTAAAAATTCACCGGAAGTATTTTATATATTTGATGAGGTTGACAAAGAAGAAGAACTGTTAAGTATCGGTCGAGTGGGAGAGTTTCCATACTTCATAGTTTCAGAGTCAAATAAAGCCAGTATTCTGGCAGTAATCAGTAGAATCTCGTTGTTTGCCGGGGGAATTATTCTACTTGCTTTAATCGCTGTAACAGCTACACAATCAACTTTTTTGGGATATGTGATGAAGCCGTTAGGAAGGTTAAAAAATTATGCTGAGAAAGTATCAGGAGGGAGCTTGGATGAAGAAATAAATATTCAGACCGGAGATGAGTTGGAGTCGTTGGCGGAGAGTATTCAGTCTATGGTTGCCAGTATTAAAAAATCGTATTCTGGTCTGGAGATGGAGGTTCAAAAAAAGACTGCTGAGTTATCTGAGAACCTATTAAAGATACAGGAAAGTAATCAGGATCTGGAAAAATCTAAAATTGCCATGGTGAATGTCCTGGAGGATTTGAAGGTTGAGAAAGAGAAAATCGCTGCCGAGAAGAACAGAATACAAACAATATTAAGCTCAATCGGTGACGGCGTTTTTGTGACTGATGTAGCCGGAAAAGTGATTATGGTAAATCATGCTGCTGAAAGACTGGTTGGCCTAAGTAGTCTTGAGTTGTACAACAAGCCATACGACCAAGTATTTAATTTCAGAGATGAATCAGATATTGAAAAACCCTATCCCGACTTTGTTTCCGAGGCCATGAAGAGTGGCAAGATAACCAGTCTGTTGCCTCATACAGTTCTCGTGTCAAAGAGTGGGGCAAGAGTACCTGTTTTGGACAGTGCAGCACCTCTAAGAAGCTTGCAAGGGACTGTCTTTGGTTGTGTGGTGGTGTTTAGGGACAATACAAAAGAAAGAGAGCTAGAAAGGAATAAGGACGACTTTCTTTCCGTGGCTTCTCACCAGCTACGTACTCCCTTGGGCAGTATGAGGTGGAACTTGGAGATGCTTATGGGGGGTGATGCCGGGAAGCTAGGTAGCGAAGCTGAAGAGATAGCTAAGCAAGTGCTTGAGGCAAACCTGAGAATGATAGATTTGGTTAATGAGCTTTTGGACGTATCTAGAATTGATCAGGGTAGGGTGATGAATGATCCGGTCGAGTTGTCTCTGGATGAAGTTCTAAATTCAGCCATTAAGGAAACTGAGCCTTTGACAGTCGATAAAAATATAAAGATTGTTCCGGAGATCGAGAAGGGTATTCCAAAAATAACTGTGGATAGTAAGAAGATAAGGGAGGTGGTTCAAAACTTATTGTCAAATGCAATTAAATATAATAAAGAGGGTGGTGAAGTCAGGATTAGTCTGAAGAAGAGCGGGGAGAACGCAATCGAGATCGTTTTTGAGGATACCGGTATTGGAATTCCTAAAGAGGATATGTCTAGTTTATTCGGGAGATTTTTTCGAGCAGAGAATGCTGTTCATAGTGAGACGGTCGGATCCGGATTGGGACTTTATGTCGTAAAGACGTTTGTGAACGACTGGGGTGGTACGATAAATGTGGAGAGTGAGTTGGGCAAGGGGAGTAAATTTACGATTCATTTGCCGATAAATATAATAAATAATAATAATTCAAAAAATGGATAACTCAAAAACAACACCTCACATACTGGTGGCTGAAGATGACAAGATGTACGCCAGTGTTTACAAAAACAAGCTTACTAAGGAAGGCTACGATGTAACTTTGGTGTCGAACGGGATAGATGCTGTAAAGAAGGCTAAAGAGATCAAACCAGATCTGATGCTGATGGACCTAATTATGCCCGTAATGGACGGTTTTGAAGCATTAAGACAGATTAAGGAAGATCCTGGCTCTAGCAATGTGAGGGTAATCGTCATGTCCAACCTTGGTCAAGACAGTGATATTTCTAGGGCAAAAGAGTTGGGCGCTGAGGAATATTTTGTGAAGTCTAGTGTGTCGATAATGGAGCTAATGGATAAGATAAAAGCTTATATTGGTGCGGGGTCAAAGGCTTAACTTTTTATATTTAGGCTGATTGAAGGATTTATTTTTCTAGTTTAACTATTTTTTATCTAAAGAGATTCTTTACAACGTAATTTTACGCACAAATTCAGGTTTGACAGAGTAGATATTTTCCTATACATTTAATTGTAGATACTTGTAAAAATTGTTACAAATCATAAAAATGGAAAAAAGTTATTCAGTCAAAGAAGCTTCGAAGCTACTTGGTTATTCTATGAATAGCGTTTATTCATTTTTGAAGGATGGAAGTATTAAGTCTGTAAGAATTGGTAAAGGTAAGTTTAGAATTCCTCAGTCGGAAATTGATAAGTTCTTGGTAGTGTCACCAAATAGTGAAAAGAATTCAGGTACTGTATCAGTGGAAAAGGTTGAGAGCAAAATAGCTGTTGAGGAGATGGTTTCGGAAGCGAAGAAAGAAGCTTACCCTAATGATTCGGGTACATTGATTCTTCCTGTGCCGAGACCTGGAAAAAGTCTTGAAGAGCTTGGTGGAGAGAAACCTCTTACAGTGTTAAAGTTGTGGTTTGAAGAAAGGGTTGCTATTCCAAGATTATTTGACTGGTTTATTAGCTTGAGCTCGATCATCTTGGGCATTTCAATGTTTCTGCATACCAAGCAAGTAGATGTTTTGCTTGTCGGCAGATACTCTATGTGGTTCGGACCTATTCGTATTTCATTAATGCTGTCTGGTTTGGGGTTGATAGTGGCCGATATGATTCAAGAAGAGTTTTTGCGATATCGAAGTCTTTCAAATTATTTCCGGGCAGTTTTGGTTGCGACTTACGCTGGGTTGGCTTGGATTCTTTTACTTGGAGCAGATATCGATGGGTTTGCTATCTATGGGTTATTTGCTGTAGCAATCTTAATTGAAGCCGCTTTCGCTGTTAAGTCATCGACGGCTTACATGGTATACATCCAGAGCTTTCTTATCGCGACGGCCTTGATATTTTTCTATTATCCGGCTGATCCCTCTCTTTCGGCTATTGGTGGAGGTTTAGTGCAAATCCTAGATGGGTATAAATGGTTGTGGTTGGTGGTGGTGGGTTTTCTGGTTTCAGTAACTCTTTATGGCTTTTTTTGGGAAAAGAAAGTACTCAAAACTTATTCTGCATTTTGCGGGATGCTGCTGATAATTCTGGCCCTCTACTTTGCAAATAGTAATTATTGGGACAGAGCATTTTTTGTTTTGATAGCCGGTATGATTGGAATGATTGAGCCAATTTGGGAAACCTTTAAACTAAAGTTTCAGACTGATCGTCCAATGGTGTTTAGGATGTTTGGAATTATCTTAATGTTTTTCTCGTTAGTAGTAGTATTGATTTCTATTACCCAGTCTATCTTAATGGAAGATGCAAATCGCAATCTTGCTGAGAAGTCTGATTTTGGAAGAATTTTAATCAACAACACCGTGGATGATGGTTTCTCTGCTCTAGATGGGATTGCTCAAAATCCCTTGTTTCAAAATGCTTTTAAGGCAAGAGATTCCGAAGGTATGGATAGCTTTACCAAAGCTATTTTTAGGAACAATGTCGACTTGGGGGTAGTGGTGGCACTAGATAATAAAGGAGAGGCAGTTTCCTCTTACCCGTATTCATCGAACATTTTGAGGCAAAACTATTCCCGAGACATATTCTTTCGTAATACTATCGGGGAAATAAGGTATTTTTCAAGAACGATTGAGCCATTGGGAGGGGTTTCCGAAACAAGCATCATAATCGCGACTCCAATAGTTGAAAAAGGATCTGTAGTAATCGGGGCCATGCTAGCTACGATAGATTTGAATTCTCTGGGTGATAGATTAAGTGAGATTACAGCGCCTGCTTTGGATCAGAAAGTAATGCTAATAGATGGAGAGGGTAGATGGTTGTTTACTCGAGAAGGTGGCAGAGTGGGTGAAAAAATCAACGAGAGTGATACGGCAAGCCTATTGTGGTCAAGGAGCCCTGGAGCTGAAATTGGTTATGACTCGACTGGAAAATATACTCTGTTCCGTTCGAGTAAATCCAGGGATTTGGGTTGGACTGTGGTGACTGCTGAGCCGATTTTCTCGATTCTGGATGTGAGTAGATCCGGTCTCATGATAGTACTATTCCTTCTCTCGGTAGCCGTACTTACTGTGTCATTCTCATTTGTTTTTTCTAAAAAAAGAGTTGAGTAACCTGACGAATATTTAATGGAGAATTACACACCACCAGTCACCGGAAATAAGTTTAACAGAACGGCCAAAGGCATCTTGATGTTGTTTTTGATATTTACTCTTGTTTCTTTTGTTGCGGTTGCCGGCAACCTGAGTTTTAAGCCATCGATTCCATCTTTGCCTGTAGAAGAAAAAAGACTAACTGACCTTACTCCCGAAGTTTTATCTCAAGCTACGTTTGATATGCCTTTTTTGGTTTCTGTGCTTCGGGCGAATGGATCATTTTCTTTTGCAAGAGTTGAGAACGGGGTGATTACAAGTGACAGATTCGTTGATCAAGCTGAGCTATCGTATCTAAATGGAGAATTCTGGCCTAATTTCTGAGACAGGTGGCAAGGTTGGAATTTTCATCTCAAAAAAAGGTGCTAGAGAAACAGCTGACTTATTAGAACGAGGTATTACGATGATAACTTTGCCAGACGAAAGTCTTTTGCCGGTGAAGATAGTAAATGGAAAAATCACCCGAGGAAAGTTGGTTGGAGATTTTGAATTGCATACTCTAACTACTAATCAGGTTATATTGGGTAACTTTGATACTCGCGGAAACTTATCCTCGGTACAAGTCGAAAATTCCCTAATAGAACCCGATGCCACCCAAGCCCTTATAGCCAAAGAGATATTGAAATTGTCGATAAATTTGAATGGCGGGACTGACGATAGAGTTCTGGCCGCAACCACTGATGACTCATCTCCTGTCGGTGTTTCTGTGCCTCTGAATACTGGAATGGTTGCTTCTTTCTTTCAGGTTAAGCAAGATGTTGGAGATGGTTCAATTACGGTATTGGCGCAACCTGGTCCCGGAACAGTTGCAGCTCAAACTGCTGGAATTACGGTAAGTGGACCTGCTGGACCGGCTGGCCCTAAGGGTGACAAGGGAGATAAGGGTGATCAAGGAATTGCTGGAGCCCTAGGTCCAAAAGGGGCGGATGGGACAGCTGGGACGGTAACTTTAAATAGTACAGGTGGACTAGTGGATAGTAGTGGAATTTCTTTGCTTAGAAGCTGTGCCAATGGGGAAGTTTTGGCTTGGAATGGCGGAACCTCGTCTTGGGCTTGTTCTGCATCTGGTGGAGGAGGTTCAGCTTTTTCTTCCTTAACTACAGGAACAAATACAACCGCCACCATGACGGTCGGGACAGGGGGATCACTCACCTTCTCCGGTTCAGGAACGATTAATGCATCTTCTTTGGGAGGGGCTACATTTGCTAATCCTGGTGCAATTGGAGGAGGAACAGCAGGAGCAGGAACGTTTACAACTTTGACTTCAACGGGACTTACAAACCTGGGAACAACCGGTGCTAGTAATGTAAATGTTGCTACGGCGGGAACAGGAAATACAGCTATAGGAAACGGAACGGGATCATTTGCATTGACAAGTAATGGCGGATTAAATGTCACAACGGGTGGAGCGCTGACAGGAGTTGCCTCAATAGACACGATTGGAACTTCTGCTACGGCATTAACTTTTGCAGGAGCAGGAACTATTTCTTCAACAACTACTTCAGCAATAACTTTGGACTCGGGTTCTACGGGAGATGTTAACTTGGGAACCGGAGCTAGTGCTAAGACAGTTACGCTGGGTAATATTAGCGGTGCAACAGCAGTAAATATTAATACCGGAACAGGAGGAATAAATTTTGGAGATAATGCAAACACAAAAACAATTGATATTGGTGGAGTTACAAATTCAGGAACTGACACAGTAAATATTGCGACCAACGGAACAGCAGCAGATGTAATTACGATTGGAAATACTAATGCCTCAACGACATTGGCTCTTACCGGCGGAGATGACTGGTCGATATCGAGCGCTGGCCTAGGAACTTTTGCAAATATTATTGATAGTGGTTTAACTGCAAGCTCAGCTGTATATACAAATGGAAGTAAACAGTTAACTTCGGCCGCACCAACATCCGGAACGATTGGCTATTTAAGTAGATCGGGAACGACATTATCACCTGCCACTTCAGGAGATGCTTTTACTACCTCTGGAACTATCTCTACAACAGGGTCATCAAGCATTACTTCCGCGGGTGCGTTTGTTGGCCCAACTTCCACAAATACTATTAATGGACTCATTGTCAACTCCGGTGCTCTATCAGGTATTTCAACTATCAATGCTTCTGGACAATTTACTTCAACACTAGCGACAGGAACAGCACCGTTCTCGGTAGCTTCTACTACTAATGTAGCTAACCTTAATGCATCATCTCTTAATGGAGCAACATTTGCTTCACCGGGTGCAATCGGTAGTACTACAGCTAGTGATGGAACTTTTACGACACTAACTGCAAATACTTCAATCACTCGCGGATCTGACACGATCACAGACTTCACTGGTAATGGTTTAACCGTTTCTTCCAACGCATTGACGATTAACTTGCCTTCTGCAACCGATGCCCTATCCTCAACCACTTCCTCCGGATCAGGACTAGAAGTGCTTTCATCCGGACTGACCATGCTTCAAGGATGTTCGAATGGACAAGTGCTTAAGTGGAACGAATCGACCGATGTTTGGGAATGTAGTGCCGATAGTACTGGAGGTTCTCCGTCGTTTGATACGATTGCAACGGGCACGAACACAACGGCCACGATGACAGTTGGAACAGGTGGAACTCTAACTTTTTCCGGGAGTGGAACAGTCAATGCATCTTCACTAGGTGGTGCCACTTTCGCGGCACCCGGTTCAATTGGATCCGGTACTCCAGGTGCTGGAGCATTCACGACTCTATCTGCAAGCTCAACACTAACTGCTTCTAATGGGTTAACAATGACAGCTGGGGCTTTGAGCTTAACATCTACATCTGGCTCAATTAATTCAACGGGATTGACAGGTCTAACACAAACGCTATCTTCCGGAACAGCAGCGATTACTGCTCCTACATTAAATCTAAATACATCTTCAACCGGAAATACAGCTATTGGAAACGGCACCGGAACTTTTGCTTTGACGTCTTCGGGTGGACTAAATGTAACAACAGGTGGAGCATTAACGGGAGTGGCATCGATTGACACCATTGGAACTTCAGCGACGGCTTTGACTTTTGCAGGGACGGGAACAATATCATCTACAACAACATCGGCTTTGACCTTGGATTCAGGAACTACAGGAACTGTGAATTTGGGAACAGGAAATAATGCAAAGACAATAAACATCGGAACCGGAACAGCGGGGAATACGTTGAATATTGGAACTAATAACACAACAGCAGATGTAATTAATATTGGCAGTGCACTAGATGGATTAACTCTATCATCGGCTAATTGGTCAGTTACTTCTGCAGGACTGGGAACTTTTGCAAATATTATAGATAATGGATTGTCCGCATCCTCTGCTGTTTATACAAATGGGAGTAGCCAGTTAACATCCACTGCACCAACCTCCGGAATACTAGGATTCTGGAGCAGATCAGGGACAACACTTTCTACAGCGACTTCTGGCGATGCAGTAACTACTTCAGGAAATATTTCGACTACTTCAACGGGAACTATTACTTCAGCCGGAACATTAACAGCCAGTAATGGTTTGACGCAAACAACCGGGGCTTTAAATCTAACCTCAACTTCCGGCGCCTTATCTCTTTCTGGCATGTCTGGGTCTTCACTTAACTTCGGTGCCAACGGTCTGACATTTACCGCCAGTAACTTTAATACAACGGCGACAGGAATAAACTCGACTAACATCGGTGTAACTACAGCGGGGACTGGTGTGTTCACAACTTTGTCTTCGACAGGGACTTCAAATATTGGGTCCGGAACAGGAGTGGTGACATTGAATTCATCCGGAGCTCTAAACCTGACACAAGCGGCTTCTTCAACATGGACATTGAATGGTGCTGTTGACGCTTTGAATTTTGATAGTAATACATTGTCAATCGACGCTTCTAACAACAGAATCGGTATAGGCACAAATGCTCCAAGCTGGGGATTATCTGTAACAGGGGATCAGTCTGCAGATCGAATTGCTTCGATTTCCAATTTCAATACCACAAGCAGTTCTTCGCTAGGTGTTTTGAAGCTTGGGATTGGCACGCCGACAGGGGCGGGGAACAATCAATCCAGATTTATTCAGTTTTACGCAGGGGTGACGACGGAAGGAGGGGCCGGGACCGGAGTTGGGAATATCCGTCAAAATAATAACGGAGTCACATATGCGTCGAACAATGCAGATTTGGCCGAGCTAATGTCCGTGCCGGATACCGAGTCGGTCAGCGCGGGTGACATTATCGCGGCGAACTCCGGAGGAAACGTAAAAGCTACTTCCAGTAATACCTTTCTTATCGGAGTAGTCTCGGACACAGCTGCATTCTTAGGAAATGCTAATGGATTGACTGCCGGTGCGGCCAATGTTCAAACGGTAGGTATCGCGGGCTTTGTAAATACAAAAGTAACAGGGGTGGTAGATATCGGAGATCCAATCACCATCGGGTCGACTGCAGGAGTCGGTGTTAGAGCAACGACTGCCGGATTTATTATCGGTAAGGCGGCTGCATCCCACACTGGCGGAACGACGGATAGAATTTTGGTAAATGTGATGCCTGGCTGGTACGATCCGAATACCTTGGCAACAGCCACGGATGTGAATTTTGGAGACACGGCAGTTACGAAGACTTTAGATATTGGAGGTGTGACGGCAGATGGAACGGACACAGTAAACATTTCAACGAACTCGACATCTGCAGATACGATTACAATTGGAAATAGTAACGCTTCAACTACGGTAGCGATTACCGGTGGTGACGACTGGTCTGTGACGGGAGCCGGGGCGCTAACTATTGCTTCGCTAACTAGAGGTGGGGATACTATCACTGACTTTACCGGAAATGGTTTAGAAATGTCTTCTAACTCACTCCAACTGGCCACGACGACAGGTGGAGCAGGTCTAACATATACAACAGGTGTGTTGGCGGTCGGGTCAGGAAATGGAATCACGGTAAATGCAAATGATGTAACGATTGATTTGACAGCGGCAACTGACTCACTTTCCACGACTACGTCTTCAAGTTCCGGATTGGAAGCATTGTCTTCGGGGCTAACCATGCTTCAGGGGTGCTCGAATGGACAAGTATTGAAATGGAACGAGACTACGGATGTTTGGGAGTGTAGCGCTGACAGCACGGGCGGGACACCTTCGTTTGATTCGATTGCCACTGGCACAAACACAACCGCAACCATGACGGTTGGAACAGGGGGATCTCTCACCTTTTCAGGTTCCGGAATAATCAATGCATCTTCACTAGGTGGTGCAACTTTTGCAAGTCCTGGCTCAATTGGATCCGGTACTCCAGGTACTGGAGCATTCACGACTCTATCTGCAAGCTCAACACTAACAGCTTCTAATGGGTTAACGATGACAGCTGGGGCTTTGAGTTTAACATCTACATCTGGCTCAATTAATTCAACGGGGTTGACAAGCCTAACACAAACACTATCTTCCGGAACAGCAGCGATTACTGCTCCTACTTTAAATCTAAATACATCTTCAACAGGAAATACAGCTATTGGTAATGGTACCGGTACATTTGCTTTGACATCTTCAGGTGGACTCAATGTCACTACAGGTGGAGCACTTACAGGAGTTGCTTCAATTGACGGCATCACCACATCTGGAACAGCACTTACATTTGCAGGAGCCGGCACCTTATCATCTACCGGTGCAAATGCTTTAACTCTTGATTCAGGAACTAGCGGAGCGGTAAATATTGGAAATGGAGCGAGTGCCAAATCAATTACAATCGGAAACAATACTGGTGCAACAACATTAAATTTGACTGCAGGAACAGGAAGTATATTGATTTCCGGACAAGCAACCGGTACGTCTGCGACCTATTTAGGCTTGCCGGTTAAGACTGATTCAGGAGATCCAACGACGACACAGATAAATGGAGCGATGTACTACAACTCCAATTCAAATAAATTTAGATGTTATGAAAATAGTGCTTGGAAAGATTGCGATACGAGTAGTGGTGCTCCTGCTTTCTCTGCGATTACCTCTGGGACTAACACTGGTGCTGCGATGGTAGTAGGAACAGGAGCTTCACTAACCTTCTCTGGTTCCGGAATTATCAATGCATCTTCACTAGGTGGAGCAACCTTCGCTGCTCCAGGTGCAATCGGAGGCGGAACAGCAGCAGCTGGAACATTTACGACACTTACATCTACGGGATTAACAAACTTAGGAACTACCGGAGCAAGTAATGTAAATATCGCTACGACAGGTACGGGTAACACAACTATTGGTAACTCGACAGGAACATTTGCCCTCACTTCATCGGGTGGACTCAATGTCACTACAGGTGGAGCATTAACGGGAGTTGCATCGATTGACACGATTGGAACTTCAGCAACGGCTTTGACATTTGTGGCTAGTGGTTCGTTAACATCTACAGGAGCCAATGCACTCAGTGTTGATGGGGGATCATCTGGAGCGTTAAACCTTAATGGATCTTCAACAGGAAATATTTTGATTGGTGGAGGTTCGGGATCAACCGGATGTACTATCACAAATTCTACAGGGGCTTTGGCTTGTACTGCAGGTATCACCGGGTCAAATCTATCAGGAACAAATACTGGGGACATAACATTATCAGCAATTGGAGCAACACCCAATGCTAATGGAGCAACCTTGACAGGACAAGTCTTAAATCTGGAACCTGCAAGTGCAGCTTTTGGGGGTGTTGTAACGACAGGAACGCAAACTTTGGCAGGAGCAAAAACTTTTTCAAGTTTACTAACAGGTACAGCGGGACTGACGATATCAGGTGGAACGGCAAGTATTAATACGGCAGGAACTTCAAATACAGCGATTGGAAATGCTACGGGAACATTTGCTTTGACCAGTAACGGAGGATTAAATGTGACCACTGGTGGAGCTCTAACTGGAGTTGCGTCCATTGACACTATCGGAGTAACGGCAACGGCATTATCCTTTACAGGAGCAGGAACGATCACATCAAATACTACCAATGCGTTGACACTTGACTCAGGGACGACCGGGGCGGTGAATATCGGTACTGGAGCAAATGCAAAAACTGTTACTCTTGGTACAACAAGTACGACCTCAACTACAAACATTCAGTCAGGTACGGGAGGAATATTGCTAACTGCTGGTGTGAGCGGGTCTAGTAGTCAGGTAAGAATAGGAAATAGTGCATCGGCTACGCCAGACTTATTGGTACTTGATAATGGCACGGCTGACCCGACAGGGGTGAATGGAGGTACTTATTACAACACTTCATTGGGAAAGTTTAGATGTTATGAAGCTGGTGCTTGGAAAAACTGTGACACAGCGGGGTCTGGAGGGCCGGCAAAGAGTTCGGCGATTGTTGACAGTACGAGTGATACTTTGACGGGAACTGAGTTAGAGCTTCTTGATGGAACAGCACCAGCAATAACCCCATCCTCTACAAGTAATAGGATACTTATAAATGGCTCGATTAGAGTGACTATGACATCAAACGTTTCTCAGACGGATACTTTTAGGGTAAGAAGGGGTTCGGGTAGCTGTGCTGGTACTCAAATTGATGGTGACTTAGTAGTGGTGACCAATGGCAGTCATTCGGCCGACGCTCCGCAAGACAAATATATTGGTTTTAGTTTAATTGATTCTCCCGGTACAACATCGTCACAAGCGTATACAGTTTGTGGACTGTTTTCCGGCGGAACAGCCAATACGACACCATATATTTCGATGACCATAATTGAAGTTGCGGCATCGGGAGCTGATCTGGCTGAGATATATGCGAGTCGCGACGATACTTTATCTCCTGGAGATGTCGTAAGTTTGGATTCTTCACTAGAAGCGGGAGTGAAGAAGAGCAGTGTGGCATATGACAAGCAAGTATTGGGAATTGTTTCTACAAACCCTGCCATGACAATTGGTGGTATTGAAGAGAACGACTCAAAGGCAGTGCCTGTGGCTTTGTCTGGACGGGTGCCAGTGAAAGTCTCGACTGAGAATGGGTCAATTGTGGCAGGAGATTATCTGACTACATCATCGACACCTGGTGTGGCGATGAAAGCAACAAAGGTGGGGTCAATAATTGGAACTGCGATGTCGGGGTTTGATGGCGACCATATTGGACAAGTATTGGTATTTGTGAAGAATGGAAATAGTAATGGTTCTAGTTTGGCTGAGGTGATGAAGGGACTAGATTCGACAAGTGCGTCTTACAATTCTGATGTACTAGCATACTTGATTATGGAGAAAGACCAGATTTCCTTAGAGTCGTCTGATATTTCTGAGATTATGACAGATAGGATAGTGGTCGGACTAGAAATAATCACACCAAAGGTGATTACGCAAGATATACTGGCTACAGGCTTGTTTGTAATGCAAGACAAGGACGGAAATGAAAATGTAAGGATTACTTCGGATGGAAATGCGATTTTTATGGGAACAATCAAGGCCGACAAGATAATTGCAAATGAAATTCAAGGATTCAAGATTTTTGCAGATACCTTGACGAGTTTGAGTGACAAAGTGGCGGGGTTAGCAACAGCTTCGGCTGAGATTTCGACTGAAGCGGGGATTGCTTCGGTTCGGGATATCGAAACTCGCAATGACGAACTATCTGTTGCCGATTTGATAAATAATCTATTTAGAAGAGTGGCTGAGTTCTTTGGCAAGGTAATATTCCACAATGATGTCGCTTTCATGGGTAGACCAACGTTTAATAAAGATACGGCTGGGTTTGCTGTCATAAAATGGGACAGTAATGAAGTGGAAGTGAAGTTTGAAAAAGAATATGCAAGCGAACCGGTGGTAACAGTTAGTTTGCAGATTGTAGGTGCTATAGACATGAATAATTTGCCGACTTATGCTGTGGCCGATGTTAATACTAAAGGATTTAAGATTCGCATGAGTCGCATAGCTGGAACGGATCTTAGATTCTCCTGGGTGGCAATTGCAGTGAGTGATGTTAAATCAATCGAGTCTGTAGGTAATAAGGTTATATTGACTACTACAGTGACGCCAACACCTATATCTAGTACAACACCAACTATTGAGATTACACTAACACCGAGTCAAGAAGCATCTGGGAGTTCGATACCGCCATCTGTTCCGACACCTACATCCGCAATGACACCAGCGATGGAGATAACCCCTGCGCGGACTCAGGAATCAACAGGAAGTGCTCAGTTGTGAAAAGTGTTGATTTATTTATAATTATTTGTTAAATTTAGTACAAATGATTAAACTAACACGAGGACAGCTATTAATAGTTGGAGTAGTAGTAATAATAGGCGGGTTGGCTGCTAACTCTTATAGACTGACAAAACAAAATAAAATTTTGGGTGCGCAGTTTGAAGCCTTAAGAAAAGATCCGCAGATGTTTGCGAAAGAAGATATTAAGAACTTGGTAGATAAACTTACTAAGTTGGTAGTTCTCCCTGATGGAGAAGAACCTGTGGTCGCTACTGTGACTGATAAAGATAAGTTAAAAGACCAGCCGGTGTTTGCGAAGGCGGATAATGGCGATAAAATAGTCATATACTCGAAGGCTCAAAAAGCATATATCTATCGTCCCACCAGCAACTTGCTTGTTGATGTTATTCCAGTAAATATTGGTAACCAGCAAGTGACTATTACTGGTGTTGATGAAAAAAATCCTTTAAAAATTGCTTTGGTAAACGGATCGAAAAACAGTGGTATCACCAATGAACTAGAAAAAAGAATTATGGAGAAAAGTTTTCCGGGAGTTTCGATTGTTTCTAAGGCAACTGCCAAGTCAGATAATTATACAAAGACAATAGTGTTAGATATCACAGGAAAGATGGAAAAACAGGCGGCTGAGATGGCTCAGCTGTTGAGTGGTGAAGTAGCTACAGAGTCTGCGGAGACATTTCCAAACAATGCAGACCTGATGATTATCGTAGGAGGGGATTTTAAGTAAATAGTTATTGGAGGAAAGAATCGTGAATCCACCAACCATCTAGCTTGTTTTTGTCTTTTAAATCTGCGATAAGAACCCAGTGCCCAATTTTCTTGAAGATTGTTATTGTCTGGGACTTATCGAGTGAAGTAACCACTGAAGAGCTAGCAGAGGGCAGGCTGTGGACGGAAATTGTGCCAGACTTTGGTGGCAATGTTTGAGACACATAAGGGAATTTTTTGGGTGATTCATCTGAAACTGCTCCAAAAATCTGAGTAGTGGTTTCATTTTCTGTTTTGATGGTGATTGCTCGATTGTTGCTTGTTGTTTTCAAAGCTAGTGACATAACAATCGCACCAATACCACCGGATATGAGAGTGATGACAATCATTTTGGTTACACGACTCCCCTTCGAGGTTGGAATATTTCGATGGTGAAAGGGATATTTTTTTTGTACCGATACCGTGCTTGAATGCTTATGCAAATCGGGCTTGTTAATTATTGGTTCATGTTTGAGGGCATTTGAATAAACTGCCCAAAAAGCAACGCTTAAAAGTACAAAAATTATTATGCCTTTGAATGGAACTGTTTTAAATGTCCCAGAAATACCAAGAACGCTTTCGTTAGCATTTGAACCCAAGGCTAACGACTTTAGCGAAATAATTTTTCCCTCAATCCTGTTTAGTTCGAGTGAAGATTCTCTGAAGGTGCTAATTTTTGATTCTGGAGTAATGGCTAGTAGTTGATCTTTAATAATTTTATCTACGGATGTGACAATTTCGTTTTTGAGCTCACTCACCTTTAAAGACTCTTGGGTGTTACTGAAATATGAAGTAATGTCGCTGACTTCGTTTTTGAGACTTGCTAGTTCGGAGGGGTTAAATCTCCAGATATCCTCTACTTCCACCATCATAGATTTAGTTTCCAGCGGGTCTAGAAGTAGTTCAGCTGAAACGACAAGTGACGATTCAATCCTGTCGTAGTTAACTGCCAGAACCGGATCGTGATTAATAAGCTGTTCGTTATTTATTTCTGCAGGAAGAGAAAACCTGACCATGACTTTTTGGCTTTGGGTTCGACTGGTATTGGTGGCAATAGCTTTAAAGATGATGTTCTCATTCTTTTCCATCCAGATATTTTTGATGACTTGGCCTGTTTTGCCACTTAGAAGAATTTTGTTTGTATCTACCAGTGCCAGAAGATCGAGAATTTTATTTTCGTTTGCCAGTGGTGTTGCCACTGTAGAAAAGAAAACCGCTGGACTGGGAACGTGGTTGATTCCCAGGACAGCTGAGTTCAGTCTGTATATGGGGGCAGATTGATTTATCGAGGGGTCTTCGCTAATTTCAGAGAGAATTTTCATTCCGTCCTGAGTAAGTGATTCATAGAGAGAGACCTGATCAGTCATTCGTTTGAGGTAGCCATAGAGACTTTGATCTGTGGATTTGGCAAGTGAGGTGCCGACAAGATCTTCAAATTTCCTGATATGATCTAAAGCAGATACTAGGACGTTGGCACTGCTAAACTTTCCAAAAGAAATGGTGTCGTTGAGAAGGTTACCAAACTGGCTTTGGGTGGCTTGAGCTTCGTCTGAGAGATTAACCATGAGTGGACTATCCCAGGAATTTTTGAGCCAGTTCGTGGTCGCGATAATGTTAGAGTCTTTTTGGTTTAGGTCTTGAGTAAAAATTGAGGAGATGATGGTAAGCTCTGACTTGATATCGTTTTCTGTTAACTCAGGCCATTTTTTGGCGAGTAGTTGAGTGCGACTTTTTAAATTCTGGACTCCACTAAAAAGATTTGAAGTGGCAGCAGTGGTCTCATCTATTTTGTCCTGCAGTTTTATCTCCGGAATATCATCACCGAGTATTTTATAGATAGGCTTGTTGATGATTTCTTCGAGAACTATTTTGTTTTGCTTGACTACTTGGTTTAGATCGCTGATGTCTGAGCTTTTGATGTCCGAGATGGTGGGGTTTGATGGAGGATTAAATAGTCGATTTAGATTAGTAAGAGATAGATTGTTATACTTCCATATATTTCGAAAAATTGAATTTAGAGTGTGGTCCGTGGCATAAGTAGGAGAAGCCGACAGGAATATAAAGCTTACAAAGACAAAAATTTTCAGAATATTGTTTGAGGGTTGTCTAGTTATCATCTTCTAATTGTTAGTCATCCTTTTGCAGAGCTTTCTTAAACTCTTTAATAGATTTTGCTATGCCTCTTGCAAGTTCAGGGAGTTTTTTGCCACCAAAAAGAATTAAAATTACAACTGCGACGATAATGACTTCGTTTGAGGCCATATTATAAAAATTTATGTTCCTTTCCTGTTCTAAGAATACAGTTTTCTGCTTCGGAATGCTAGTCCGGTGCTTAATTCTGAACGGTAATTCTAGTCTTTGCTTGGTTAATCACTGGCCTTAATTGAATGTAAGTGTTCTTTGTAATTCTTTTTGCGAGTTTTCCTGTGTTGATGATGTACAGGATGTCGTATTGAGACGGGCTCGGTGATGGACTCTCACTCGCCGACTCTGAGAATGAACCGGAGGTGAAGAGTAATTCTTCCT
>CAYGCQ010000010.1:26930-40096 GCA_964348455.1 uncultured Pseudomonadales bacterium | reverse complement strand
GGGAAAAGCCCTTCGCATCGCTCCGCGCGTGGGCGGGCGCGCGGGCGACTACCACGAAAACGGGCGGGGGATCCCTTTCTGTTGCCGGACTAGGACTCGAACCTAGAATATTCGCCTCCAGAGGGCGACGTCCTACCATTAGACGATCCGGCAATAATTTTAAATTTGACGACGGACGTCCTATTTCCAAGCATCATAACGCAGTTATGAGCGGAAATAAGAGGAAGCGCAGTCTGGATACTTCAATAACACTTGTTATTGAAGAGAAGACGAGCAAGCTCTTACCATTAGACGATCCGGCAATATAAGCATATTTTACCTTATCAGGGCACAAAAAAGGCCGGATAGTCTCCGGCCTTATATATTTCGACTACAAAAAACTCCCTCCCAACCCTTCTCGGTCAGCGCCTTCCTTATCTTGATTACGGTTTCGATGACGTCAATGCCGTAAACTTCTTCCCAGGTTTCAAGCAGTTCATCAGGCAAAAAGTCAGGGGGTATTACTACATTCCCACAGGAATACTCATAGATTTTGCTGAACTCTATACAAAGTAGGGCAATCCATCGGAGTCTTTCTGTTGGGTTCTTGGGAAGAATGATACATCCTGAGATGTACAGGCAGTCAAAAAGACTCATGAGTGGCTTATCTTCCCACCAAAATATTCCAGGATCATTTTCCTCAAGCCACCTTAAGCGCTCTATTACTTCATCGCCAAATTGTTGGATTTCCAGCGCCTCATTAAGAACCTCACAATTTTCCCTTCCCGGCAATATCCTTAGAAAGTATGTATTTGCTATCATCTCATCCATCCAAACCTCCTCATGTAGATCGCGGGTTCATTAAATGTACCTACGTATTTTATCGTATTTTACTCCAGGGTTCTTTTGTACGCGCCCAAAACCAATGGCTGGTCGAAAGGAAGTTTATCCAGCCTATTGTCGTTCATTTCCACCCAGTCGTAATCATCCACTGAATCGGGATTCAATTGAACAACTTGCCCTTTTTGAACTTTACACCTATAAGCAATCAATCCATCAACTTTAACATTTCCATCTATTGGTGTGTTCAATATTTCTTCTGGGTCAGCTTCAATTTTCAAGTTGGTGTCATACGATATTTCACTATGAATCGCTTTTTCTGGTGTTTCTTGGTATTTTGTTGTTGCCCCTATTCCACTCGGAAAGGCCCACCCTCCTCCCTCTTTACGTCTAACTAATAAAATTTTACCTTCATCATCTTCTACTACTGCAACTATTACTTTTCCTGGTTTCTTTATAATTTCATCTGTAATTGGAATCTCAGTTATTTCCATGCTGAAATTATATGCTATTCTTTGTCATTGATATTATTACCACCGAAGACTCCTTTTTTATATCCGCCTTTTTGATTATCTTTACCATTCCTTCAAAACGTTTCGCTTTTGAAGTGCAGAAGAACTCTCCACACACCTTAGGTCTTGTTTCGTGAATGCTACATTTATTATCTTTCAGGTAAACGCAGCTACCATCCTGATTTTTTGCTAGAAGATTTGCTCCCGACTCTTTGGCAAGCTTAAAATTCTCAATTGGCCCATGTTCTTCAAGAATAGTTTTATATCTTCCCGATTCATACTCAGCTTTTGACAAGTTTATATAAAAAAGTCTGCAACAAAGTCCGCATGCATTGCAGGAGTTTGCCATTATTTTCTTGCTACTATGATACCCGTAGACCTAAAGCTCTCCAATTCGCTCTCGGAAAATCCAAAGTCTGCAGTCCACTTATCTTTCAAGTAGGGGATAGTTGAAGATCTTTGGAAGAGAACTTGCATTCCCAAAAGTTTAAATATTTGGTCATATTCTTCAAAAGATACCGGCACATAATTTTCTTTACTTTCTCTTTCCCAATTGTCCGTGTACAGGTACTTAAGAAGGAAATGATTCAAGCTTTTTATATTATTGGCTTCACCAAAATATTTTTCGAAGTCCTCGAGAAGAGTTGCAACTTCAGGGTGAGACTTTACTTTCTTCTTCATGGAATTTATCCACAGTTGTGAATCCTTTGCATAGTTATAAAGGATCATGTCTCTGATAATCAGAGTTCCGCCTTTTACTAAAATTTCATGGGCATCAGCCAAGGCTTTGACAATGGTCGAAATGCCTTCTCCGTAAGTAAAAAATTCGTGTAGTACAGAGCAGAACAAAACGACATCAAATCTCTCTGGTTTGGAAAGGCGATCTCGCAGATATATTTTTTCAAAAGACACATTTTTCCTATCTCCAATTTTGGAATTAGCTATCTCGATAAACTCACTGTTCAGGTCGATCCCTATAAATCTTACCTCAGGAAACATGTCTGCCAGGGCAAGTGTTACTGTCCCGTCTGCACATCCTACATCTAGGATATTTTTTACGCCGTCTGGAATAAACTTAGTTATCTTAAGTTTTTCCTGAAGGGGCTTACTCATCCTATCTAGATACTGTTTGGAGTTAACTATTTCTTCCATTCCTACATTATATGCCAGTCACCCCCAATTAGGCATATTTATAGATAGTGTTGACAAGACACTATTAATGTTGTATACACTACACTATGACTATACAAAACTTTCTTGGGGTGGACACCATCTTTTTTACTTTTCTAAACTACCCCATGAGTTATATCGAATTTTTTGGCACCATCTTTACCGGCTGGTCAGTATATTTGGCTGCCAAAAACAAGGTGCTTACTTGGCCAATTAGCCTTCTAGGGATAATCCTGTACGGATTCCTTTTTTACCAGGTCCATCTTTACTCTGATTTACTCGAACAGCTTTATTACTTTGTCACATCTTTTTGGGGTTGGTACCTATGGGCCAAGCCAAAAAATGCTGCTATTGATCCTGATACAAAAGAACTTAAAGTCGGAAGTCTACCTAGAAAAACATTTTTGCCTTATGCGGTTCTGATAATTGCCTCCACTTATTTCCTAGGACTATTTATGTCGCGTATTCACCTTTTTCTTCCTGCCTATTTTCCTGAAGCAGCCTCTTTCGCCTACTTAGATAGTTTTACTACCGTACTGAGCTTTGTAGCCACAATTCTTTTAGCTAAAAGAATTGTAGAAAGTTGGTACATCTGGATTATTGTCGACATTATCGGCATATGGCTATATTTCCAGAAAGACGTAGCATTCCTTTCACTGCTTTATCTTGCCTTCCTAATTAATGCCTTCTATGGTCTATCAAAGTGGAAAAAAACAATCGCTAAGTATGAAGAAAGAGTATAAGACGGGATTAATTATTGGGAAGTTCTACCCATTCCACGCGGGTCACAGATTTTTAATAGAGACAGGCTTGAAGTCTGTTCAAAAACTCACAGTAATCGTTTGTCAGTCGGATCGTTACAAAATTCCTGCCGGAGTAAGAAGCCGTTGGATCAAAAAGACCTTTCCAATAGTAGATGTCAAAATTTTTTATCACTCGGCTTCCCTAGACTCAGATTCCCCGGATATCTCCATTATTTGGGCCGACATCACAAAAAAGTTTTTGGGCTTTACTCCGGACATAGTATTTAGTTCGGAGATATATGGAGAGTATTACTCCAAATACATGGGCAGTAAACATAGTCTGGTAGACTTGGAAAGAAAAAATTTTCCCATAAGTGGCACCAAGATAAGGTCGGATGTTTACGAGAACTGGCGATATTTACCCGATGCCACCAAGTCTTTTTTTACTCAAAAAATAGTCATTCTTGGTGCAGAATCCACCGGCACCACCACTCTTTCACGGGACCTGGCAAAGCACTACGGCACTGTATGGGCACCTGAATACGGCAGACTCTACTATGAAGGTAGAATGTTTTCCAAAAATCAGACAGATTGGTCTACGGATGAATTTATTCACATAGCCAAGTCTCAGAACCTGCTAGAAAATGCTTTATTAAAAAAAGCCAACAAGCTACTAATTTGCGACACGGATGCTTTTGCTACTACCCTTTGGCACGAAAGGTACGTCGGCAATGAAAGCCTTGAGCTAAGTCAAGTCGTCAAAAAAGAAAAACCTCTCCTCTGCATCCTTACAGATATTGACATCCCTTTTGTTCAGGATGGGACTAGAGACGGAGAGCACATCAGAACCAACATGCACAATAGATTCATTGAAAGATTAGGGGAGGAGGGCACAAACTATATTATTGTTTCAGGAAGTAAAGAAAAACGTCTAGCTGACTCCATTGCAGAGATAGAGAAGTCGTTATCTATTTTTTTACAGCCAATATCGCCATAAACATTGGGAACTCTTCTCTGGCTCGATTTTCCATTTTGGCTGCCTTTCCCTCACTTTTCTTTTCCGAAGTCCACTCCTCAATCTTCTCAATCAAAAAACCATTTCCAAATAAATAATTAGAGTAATCTTCTATTGGGTGATGAAAGGACCAAGTTACCTCGGAATTTGGGTCTCCAGGATGCGTGTTTATAGGTATTTCTAATGGAGTCATATACCGATTTACCCTTCGGTATTGCATCTTGTTTGTTTTGTCTTCTTCCCAACTACTTTGTCTGGGAATTCTAAAGCAGGGATGATTTAGCACTATTACCAACTTGCCACTTTTTTCCATTACTTTACTCAGGTGTTGGAGTGTTTTTTCGGGCTCTTTGATATTTTGAAGAGCAAGAATAATCGCTGCTTTGTTAAACGTCTCCTCAAATCCAAAACTCTTGGTAGCATCTTTGACGAAATACCTGTGAGCTTTATTGGAGTCCAAGCTTTTTGCTTCATCAATTAGGTTTTTTGATGCATCAATACCCACATACCTTACAGTTCCAAAAAGTCTTCGAGAAAGCACTCCTTGGCCGCAAGCTACATCTAGAAGACGGTCTCCGGCTTTAATACCCAGTAACTTTAGGGTTTGGGGGATAATTAGGCTCTGGTGATAAAAGTGACCTTTTTCTCCCACAATCGAGCCATACCACTTACTAACTTTTTGCCATGATGTGTTTTTGCTCTTTCGTTTTATTTCATTCTTTTCCATCATTCCATTTTACTCTTTGTGCCACCTGATATCTTGACAGGTTAAAAATCTTTAGATATGCTCATTATGCACCCAAACAAACACCGAACATGACAAACACCGCTGAACCTCTTGCTTCTAAAATTAGACCTGGGACTCTCAAGGAGTTTATTGGTCAGGAACACTTAACCGGTCAAGGCAAGCCCCTCCGCCTAGCTATTGAGAACAGGCTCATTTTCTCATATATACTTTGGGGGACTCCAGGCACTGGAAAGACCACCATCGCCAGAATCTATGCCGATGCTATTGATGCCGACTTCCATGAGCTCTCAGCTGTCTCAGCGGGCAAAGACGACATTAGGCAGATTGCCTCAGAAAAAAATAAAAGTACCAAGCCAATAGTACTGTTTTTAGACGAAATTCATCGCTTCAACAAAGCTCAACAGGATTTTTTACTTCCTTTTGTCGAATCTGGACGTCTTACTTTAATAGGGGCTACGACTGAGAACCCAAGTTTCGAGATCATTTCCCCACTACTCTCTAGATGCCGAGTCTTCGTTCTAAAGGAACACACGCCGGAAGATATTGCCAAAATAATTGATCGTGCTACAAAGTCTCTAAAAACCAAGATGACTAAAGACGTAAGAGAGTGGCTATCTGAGTTTGCCAACGGTGACGCCCGTCAAGCCATTGGACTAATTGAATCAACCTTCAATCTCTACAAATCACTTACCATCGAAAACTTCAAAAATGCTATTCAAAATAAATTTTTACGCTTCGACAAGAAAGGGGAGGAGCACTACAACATTATCTCTGCGTTCATCAAATCCATGAGAGCCAGCAACGCCGATGCTGCCATATACTACCTTGCCCGAATGGTCGACAGCGGAGAGGACCCACTTTTTATCGCCCGCCGCATGGTTATCTTCGCCAGTGAGGACATTGGGTTAGCTCAACCCACCGCCTTAGTAGTTGCCAATGCAGTCTTTCTAGCCTGTCAGCAAATCGGCTATCCTGAGTGCGCCATCAATCTTTCTCATGGTGTTGCGTATCTAGCCAACTCTCCAAAAAGTCGGGCATCTCACGATGCCCTTCGCTCTGCCCAAGTGGATGTCGGCCAGCTCGGAAATCTCCCTATTCCTATGAATCTTCGCAATGCACCGACAAAGCTTATGAAGACCCTGGGTTATGGCTCCGGTTATGAAATGTATTCTGATGCCGACCTTCTTCCTGATAAACTTAAAGGCAAAAAATATTTTACAAAAAAATAAAAATAGTTTTAGATATAAACTATATAGAGATCTATGTTTCCAAAAGAAAAAGGACTATCAAAATCAGAGGTTCGAATTAACAGGCAAATGTATGGGCCAAACACCCTACCTGAGAAACGCCCTCCCAGTAAATTTTCACTGATTCTACAGCAGACGAAAAGCCCATTGGTTTATGTTTTGTTATTTGCGTGTGTGGTAACCATAGCCATCGGTCACTATCCGGATGCTCTCATTATATTTCTCGCGGTTCTTGTAAACACAATCCTTGGTTTTGTGCAGGAAAATAAAGCCTCAAATGCTCTGTTCGCCCTTAAACATTATTTGGTAAGTCAAGTTACCGTCATTAGAGAGGGGAATCGGGAGCTGGTTGAAACTGCTCAGATTGTCCCCGGAGATATAGTGATTTTAAGTCAAGGGACAAAAGTACCAGCCGATGGCACACTTTTATCTGCCAATCGTCTATATGTTGACGAGGCAATCTTGACAGGTGAAAGTATTCCTGTGAGCAAAAAACAAGAAGGGCCGATTTTTATGGGTACTACCATCGCCTCAGGTCAAGCTCTCATGAGAGTGGAAAAGGTTGGGGGGAGTACGAAGATGGGTGCTATTGCTTTGCAGATACAAGAAAAGGAAGGTGACACTCCATTTCAAAAACAGCTCAAAATTTTTAGTAATCAGCTTGTAGTGGTGATTATTAGCTTGCTTTTTCTTGTCTTTACTGTAGGTCTCCTATACAGATTTAGTGTGGTGGAGATGTTTACTACATCAGTTGCTTTGGCAGTGTCAAGTATACCTGAGGGATTAATTGTGTCGCTTACAGTGGTTTTGGCTATAGGTATGCAGAAAATACTGAAAAGAAAGGGTTTGGTCAAAAAACTTTCGGCTGCGGAGACATTGGGTGGAGTCACCGTCATCTGTATCGATAAGACCGGCACTCTCACTCAAGGAAAAATGAAAGTGGTGGACGTAATTGGAGTCTCAAAAGAGATAGCTGAGCAGGTGTTGCTGGCAAACGACTTAGATGATCCAATGGTAATTTCGGCTTACCAGTGGGGAAAAACGGAATTACCTGACTTTGTTTCAAATCACAAAAGGCTGGACAGTATCCCCTTTTCCCCGAAAGATCGATTTTTCACCAGTCTCCATCAATGGTCCACAAATCACAACCGACTCTATGTGAATGGTGCTCCCGAACTAATTTTGCGCTGGTCAAACTTATCGGAAAAAGAAAAATTCGAAGTGCAGTCCACAATTGACCGTTTGACAGGACAAGGTAAAAGACTCATTGGTTTTGCCAGAAAAGATGTCCCAGTAGACAAGAGGGGGCTGGAGGAGTCCGACCTCAAAGACGATCTGGTTTGGGTGGGTATTATTGCTTTTTCCGATCCTGTAAGGATTGGTGTTAAAGATGCCCTCGAAGAAGCGTCGAGTGCAGGGATCAGGACAGTAGTTATTACCGGTGATTATGCCGAGACCTCGAAGTTTGTGTTGGCGGAGCTGGGGATCTCTTTGTCCGAAAACGAAATCATCAACGGAGAAAATCTTTCAGCGCTCACAGAAGGCGAGCTCGTGCAAGTAGTAAAGGAAGTAAGACTTTTCGCCAGGACCAGTCCGGATCAGAAACTAGCCATAGTCATGGCCTTGAAATCCAGAGGTGAGGTAGTCGCAATGATGGGGGACGGAGTCAACGATGCTCCTGCACTTCACCGGGCTGATATTGGTATCGCTGTTGGAGAAGCAACCGATGTTGCCAAGGAATCGGCCAATCTGGTCTTACTGGACTCAAATTTTTCGACTATCATTAGCGCCATTGAGGAAGGCAGAATCATGTTTGAGAATATTAGAAAAATTATCTTGTACTTGATGTGTGACGCTTTCGTGGAGATTTTTGTAGTTATCTCAAGCATTCTTCTTGGCTTACCGCTACCTATCACCGCCATCCAAATTCTCTGGATCAATTTAATATCCGATGGACTTCCCAATCTCGCACTCACTGTCGATCCAAAAAGTGCCGGAATCATGAAAGAAAAACCACGTCATCCGAAGGAAAAATTGGTAAACGGGTGGATGTTTTCGCTGATTGGGGTTGTCGGTCTTGTTGCCGGACTTATCACTCTAGCCTCTTTTGTGTATGTATACAAAACGTCCGGCGATATCATTTTGGCGCAATCCACCGCCTTTTTGGTACTGGGTCTAAACTCGCTTGCGTACGTGTTTTCGGTAAGAGGCTTACTTACCCCGTTCTGGAAGAATCACCTATTTGAAAATAAATGGTTAACCTTGGCCGTTTTATCCGGTTTCGGGCTTCAATTGGTACCATTTGCCACACCATCAACAAGGCAGTTTTTCAATCTAGCTCATTTAAGCCCAATTTACTGGCTCATTGCTATCATTTTTTCGATTCTCCTTTTCTTTGTTATCGAAGTATTTAAAAACTTTTATCAAGGTCACGTGTCTCGAAGGAAAGGTGTATCTAAATAAGTAATGTTGCTACAATAAATCATGAAACTGCAAATACCTGTCAGAGAGGTAATTTTTGGTCTTGAAGATAGTTTGGTTTCTACTCTAGGGGTTGTTATTGGGATCGCTACAGGCACTCAAAATCGTCAACTGGTAATTCTTTCGGCCGTCGTTGTAATTGTTGTTGAAAGCCTTTCTATGACGGCCGGCACCTACCTTTCAAACAAATCGGAAATGGAAGTGGCTCATAAGTCAGCTTCCGCCTCAACACACAAATCACTTTACAATTCTCTTTTTATGGGAGTTTTCTATGTACTTGGAGGTCTAATTTCCGTCACCCCTTTCCTTTTTTTGTCAGTCCATTCTGCCATTATCCCTTCTGTTATCCTGTCTTTCATCGTTCTCTTTATCATTGGTTATGTCAAAGGTTCAGTTGCGGGAATCAACAAAATAAAAAGCGGTCTGGAGATGAGCTTGGTCTCTCTGGCTGCCGCCTCCGTTGGTTATCTAATCGGGAGGATCTCTTCACCTTTCCTCCAAAAATAAAACCCGCCTTTCGGCGGGTAATTTTTTACCAAAGTATGTCTTTCAACATTACGACAATCATAAGGATTGTCAACATCTGGAGAAAAACTTTGGATACATTCTCTCCGGCTTTGGCGTATTTTTCGCCGAAGAATCGGCTTAGAACGCTTGTAATTGCGGACATTAATATGTGTCCGCCGTCGAGAGCTGGGATTGGAAATATATTAAATACTGCCAAGCTGATGTTTAAAATCAGCCAGACGAGTAACCACCCATGGTGGTAGCCAGTCGCTAGTGAGGTAAATACCGCCACCGTGCCGGCCAAACCGGTCATGGAGCTCAGTGGTATATTCCCACTTGCTAGTAGTCCAATTCCCATCAGGAAGTAATTTACTTGTAGCATTACTTCCGACCAACCTACCGCCGGGCCAAAGACAATTATCATGGGAACCAATGCAAACAAGAAGTTTGACACCGGTCCTGCCAGTGCGATCAAAGAAATCTTCCAGAAAGGTGGTTTGTCAAAATCATGGAAATCCACCATCCCTCCCATCAGAAGTAAGGATATGCCGACTTCCGTGTTTCCCAGCTGCCTCTTGAAGATAATCGGGCTAAACCCCAGAATCTTCCATTTTACTGGCCATCCTAAGTAGATCTTCTTTAGCTTATATCCAAGAATAAAGCCTGTCAGGGCATGTGCCAGTTCGTGTCCGATGATGGCACAAGAAATAAGCACTATCACAATCATTGTGTTCATTAGACCTCTTTTTTTGAAGAATTTTTAGAGTTCAGATAACCTATATTATAACACATTGAGGCTATTAGGCATTTTTTGCCACCCGGCGTAGCCAGTTCCGGCCAATTTTGACCCTATTTTAGCTATAATGGCCTTAATAATGAAAACCAGGACCTATCGATACCTATGCTTTGCTCTTCTGATATTCCTGGGGTTGGTTTACTTCAACTACTATGAAGCTCAATCAGCCATTAGAGAGACTCAAGCCTCTCCTCTGTCAGTCAACCTTGTTTCTTACCCGGAATCGGTTAAAGAAGGCAGTTTGGGTTCCTTTATTTGGTCTCTGGAAGCTTCCTCAGATTTATCGACAGACCATACTACAATATTCTGGGGCTACGTCTCCAGCGCCAGTGCATTACCAAAGACTGCCTCTCCTGAAGCTGTTGGGTACCCTAATTCACAGCCGGATTATTCGACGGGTTACTTTAGATTACCAGGAACCTTTGATCTTAGAATTCCGTTTACTCAACTTGGCCGTGTTTACTTCAGAGCCTATGCAAAAGTCAGGGGCAATCATCTTTGGTCCAGAGAGGAGCATCTGGACATCGTAAAATAACATGTCAAAAAAACAAAATTTTTCTGTATCATTCTTTCTTATTATCGCTGTTATGACGGTGTTCGCTACCATCCTTTTAGGCTTAAGATTCCTCATATTATAGAGGGTTAGCAATTTATCCATCTATCTGCTAAAATCTTTAACTATGGCCGAAAACGAAGCAAAAAAAGACTTTTCACACACTAGCTTGGTGCCCTTTATCGGGCTTAGAGAAGGTGTTATCTTTCCCGATACGGAAGCGGTATTAACTTTTGGTAGACCGGCATCCATCTCCGGCATTAGTGAAGCGTACGCCAACGATCAAGAGGTTTGTTTTGTTTCTCAAAAGGACCCAAAATCAAATTCTGAAGAGCTCGAAGACTACTACTCGATTGGAACTGTTTGTAAGATAACCAAAACTTTGCCTGTAAACGATGAACTTCACGCTATAGTAAAAGGTCTTTTTAGAGTCAAAATAAACCAACTGGAAAATCGGGATGGTCGTATGTGGGTAGTCGTGGAAGATATAGAGCAGGAAATAGTCACAGCTCGAGAGATTATTGCTCTTGGAAACAGAGCCGTTGCCGAAATAAAAAGAGCTCAGGAGCTAGGTAAGGCCAATATTGACCCAGGCGTCCTAACTAAACTAATCGCCAGTGCGGACCCCTTACTGGTAGCAAATCAAATTTCTGCAATACTGGAAATAAAAAATGAAGATAAACAAAAATTATTGGAAAATAACTCTGTTGAGAGTAGGTTGAATATAATCTGCAATCGCTTAAACGAAGAAATAAAAATTTTGGAGCTCGAGAAAAAAATCGAAAATAAAACACAAAAAAGATTTGATGAAAGCATGAAGGAGGCAGTCTTGAGAGAAAGAATGCGTGCAATTCAAAAAGAGCTGGGTGAAGGTGGTGAAGAAGAAGAAATTAGTGAACTAAAAACCAAACTAAAAAAGGCCAAACTCCCCAATGAAACATTTGCTAAAGTAGCCAAGGAGTTAGACCGGTTAGCCAAGCTTTCTCTTCATAATCCGGAGACTTCATATCTGAGGACTTGGATCGAAAGTGTCCTAGAACTTCCTTGGGGTGAATATACCAAGAGCAGCTACTCTCTAACCAAAGCTGAAAAAATCTTGAATCAAGATCATTATGGTTTAGAAAAAGTCAAGGAAAGAATTCTCGAATACATTGCAGTCTTGAAGTTAAAGTCCGAGCAGATTAAAAAGACCAAAAAACACTCTCCTGTACCTCCCACGATACTTTGTTTCGTTGGGCCACCGGGGGTAGGAAAAACTTCAGTTGGTCGCTCTATCGCAAAAGCCATCGGCCGCAAGTTTGTCAAGATGTCTCTGGGTGGCGTCAAGGATGAAGCTGAGATTCGAGGCCATCGCCGTACCTATGTTGGAGCTATGGCAGGCAGGGTAATACAGTCGATAAAAGATAGTGGAGTAAACAACCCTGTATTTATGCTTGATGAAATTGACAAGCTAGGTGCCGACTTTAGAGGTGATCCAAGTTCCGCTCTACTGGAAGCTTTAGACCCTGAACAAAACTTTGCCTTCCAAGATCATTACCTGGACATTCCTTATGATCTATCACAGGTGCTTTTCATAACCACTGCCAATGTCTTAGATCCTATCCCACCCGCACTTAGAGATCGTCTAGAAGTAATTGAATTTTCAGGCTACACCGAAGAGGAAAAGTTTAACATCGCCAAAAAATATTTATTCAAAAAACAAGCTGAGGTCAATGCCTTGGAGCCAAAAGATGTCGAAATGAGCTCGACAGTCCTGCGGTACATTGTCAGATTCTATACCCGCGAAGCTGGAGTTAGAAATCTTGAACGTCAAATTGCTTCAGTTATGAGAAAAGCTGCTAAGGTTAAAGCTTCAGAACAGGTGCTACCCATCGTTCTCACCAAGGAACTAATCCACAAATATCTTGGACCTGTTATGTACAGTCATGCTCTAGCAGAAGATAAGGATCAAGTAGGTCTCGTTACTGGTCTGGCATACACCCGGGTTGGCGGAGACATTCTCTTTATCGAAGTTGCTCTTATGCCCGGTCAAGGCAAAGTGACACTTACCGGGCAGCTCGGAGATGTTATGAAAGAGTCAGCCAAAGCTGCTTACTCCTATGTTCGTTCCCATAATCAGGAACTTGGTATTTCCAAACAAAAGATAGCTAAATCCGACATTCACATACATGTTCCCGAAGGTGCTGTTCCTAAAGATGGACCAAGTGCCGGTCTGGCTATAACTACAGCTATTGTCTCTGCTTTCACGAAAAAGACAGTTCCTAGAAAACTTGCCATGACGGGAGAAGTAACTTTAAGAGGTCGTGCACTAGAGATTGGTGGCGTTAGAGAAAAGGTCGTCGCAGCTCACCGAGCAGGCATCAAAACCGTGATACTTCCTAAAGATAATGAAAAAAACTTAGTCGATCTTCCCGATAAGGTCAAGAAGGATCTAGAATTTCACTTCGTGCGAAGCATGGACGACGTAGTCAAAATTGTCTTCTCCTAATCGTCATTCCGACCGAGTGAAGCGGGTGGAGGAATCTCCCTCCACCCATGTCATTCACGCCTGTCAGGGAATCTATATAAATTATTC
>CAYGCQ010000010.1:23172-26830 GCA_964348455.1 uncultured Pseudomonadales bacterium | reverse complement strand
ATGTCATTCACGCCTGTCAGGGAATCTATATAAATTATTCCACTTTCCGTCATTGTAAGTTTCGGTAATCCAAACCGAAGCAATCTCCCTCCACCCATGTCATTCACGCCTGTCAGGGAATCTATATAAATTATTCCACTTTCCGTCATTGGAAGTTTCGGTAATCCGAACCGAAGCAATCGCTCTCCGCCCATGTCATTCCCGACCTGATCGGGAATCCATCTGGATAATCGAAATTCCAATAATAATTCCCACCACTCCGAAAATAATTGCCGTAGGGACTCCACCAACTCTCCAGATAATTTCGTTTGGCCTCAGACCTTCCAAAATTATTCTTATAATCCCATAACCAGCGAGATATCTGCCAAATAGTTTTCCGTTTCTGGTTTTTTTCTTAGCTAGCCTCCATAGAATTGTAAAAAGTAAAACATTTAGAGTCGCTTCATACGCGAAAAGGGGCTCTCCATTTTTACCTATTAGTTCTCCATTGGCCCAGTTCCCCAGTCTACCTATCGCTTGAGCTATCGGAGCCCCAACAGCAAAAGAGTCTAGTATTGGAAGCATCCTTTTATTTTTAATTCGACAGTATAAATATAGACCCAGGATTGCACCAACAATAGCGCCCCAGATTCCCAAACCTCCTTCCCAAACTGCAAAAATATTCCATAAATTTTGCGAATAGTACCTGCTCCAGTAATCTACAACGTGATAAATTCTCGCTCCAATTACACCAAAGGTCAAAGCCCAAATAAATGACTGTTCAGCCTCTTTCGCAAGTTTTGGTCTAGCCTTCAAGGCAATCTCCAGCCCAGCCCAGACACCCAAACCTATCAGTAATCCATAAAGATGAATTGTAAGTCCGAAGACATTAAGCACTCTTAAGTTTATTTATAAACTGTTCTGTGGTCATCATTTCCGGTTCACCATCTCGTCTTTCTTTAACCTCTATTTGATTCTTAGCCATACTTTTCTCGGATACTACCACTCTCCATGGACATCCAATTAGGTCAGCATCAGAAAACTTTCCTCCGACATTTATGTCTCGATCATCCCACAAAACTTCGATATCTTTAGATTGCAACAAGTCGTAGATCTCCTGAGCTTGTTCACTCTGCTTAATATCGATTAAGTGAACAGTATAAGGAGCGATGTTCTTTGGCCAAATAATTCCTTTATCATCATGGAATTTTTCTACAATAACCCCCATGGTTCTGCTGATACCAATTCCATAGCATCCCATTATTGGATAGATTGATTCACCGGATGACTTTGCTATTTTGAGGTCAAACGCTTTAGAATATTTATCTCCTAGATCAAATACATTTCCGACTTCAGCTGCTACCGAAGATTTTAAAGTGGAGTTTCCACATTTTGGACATGTATCACCCTCTTTGTATTGACTAAGATCATCTACGTTCGCACAGAATTCGCAGGCATCACAATAAAGTATGTTCACTTCTCCGGCATCAGTCAGGACTTCAAACTCATAAGATATTTTTTCCGAAAAAGCTCCTCCGGAAGCTTCTGTTACTTTCGCATCTAGTCCTAGTCGTGAAAAAATCCTCAGATAAGCCTTCTTCGCAATCTCGTAAAATCTATCAAAATCGGCTTGATCAATGTGAAATGAGTACATGTCTTTCATTAGAAACTCTCTCCCTCTCATAATTCCAGACTTGGACCTAAGCTCATCTCTAAACTTCCACTGAATGTGGTAAGGCATTCTGGGCAAATCACGATAAGATTTGACAAACTCTTTCATCGTTGGAGTTACCACTTCTTCTTGAGACTGTCCCAATGCGTAATCTCTGTCAGTTCGACTTTTAACTTTAAATAAAACATCGATACTATCCCAACCACCTGTTTTTTTCCAAATTTCAGCTGGATGAAGCATAGGCATCAGGATTTCTTCACCACCAATAGCATCCATCTCCTCTCGGATTATTTTCTCGATATTCCTCAGTACTCGTAGACCTAGAGGAAGGTAGGTATAAACACCTGCCATTAGCTGTCTTACAAATCCAGCTTGAACCAGTAGCTTGTGATTTATCGTTTCAGCATCTTTTGGGGCCATTTTTTCGGGCTTCACACCCATCTTGCTCATTTTCATAAAGCAATTATACTTGAATCCCAGCCTTTTTCTTTCTTTTGTCTCAATTTATTGATTCCTTGAGTTCTTTTTTCCTGCTATATTAAAACCAGTGATAACTCTCAGCCCCATTACAATTACCAAAGCTTCCGGAGATCAGGAGCACTTTGACGAATCTAAGTTAGTCAAGTCTTTGGCAACATCCGGACTTTCCGTTGACGTTGCCTCTCAAACAGTCGATTATTTAAAGCGACATCTAAAAACGGGTATTACCACGAAAGATATACACGAGAATGTATCCCATTATCTGAAGGAAAATGCTCCTGTAAACAACTACTATAACTATGGTCTCAAAAGAGCCATTATGGACCTGGGTCCTTCCGGGCACCCATTCGAAACCATTGTTTCAGATGTTCTAGCTGAATATGGATACAAAACGGAGGTCGGCGTAATCGTTCTTGGTAAGTGCGTCACCCATGAGATAGATGTTGTCGCCAAAAAAGAATCCAAGCAGTTCTTCATAGAATGTAAGTTCCATAACAGTCCGGGAGTAAAAACTGATGTCCAGGTCGCTCTGTATACTTACGCAAGATACCTTGATATCAAGTCTGCCATGGAGCAGAGTCACGGTACAAAAATTTCCTATTATCCGTGGTTAGTCACAAACACCAAGGTAACTTCAGAAGTTGTGGACTACGCCGGATGCGTCGGTCTGGAGATTACCTCTTGGCTAACTCCTGGCGGTCACGGGATGTCAGACCTCATTATGTCTGCCGGCTTACACCCAGTTACCTTGGCTTACCACCTCCCAAGACACAAGATAAATCTTCTTATGGAGAAGGGGATTGTCACATGCGCCAGATTAAAAAAAGCGATTGACACAAACTCTGTAAGCGACATTCTGTCAAAAGATGAAATCTCAAATACAAGAAAAGATATCCAAGCAATCTGTAAAGTCTAAAAAATAATTATGAACAACATATTTGTTCGAATCACAATCTTTACTCTCGCATTAATTGGAGTGTATAAAATATTTCCTCAAATATCCAGTCCAGTTGATTACTATATAAAAAATCCCCGTTTTCAAAGTGGAGTGCTTACTCCAGCAGTTGGTTTGGCGAATAAAGTCCTTCCTAGTAAACTTCAAATTCCTACTCCGGAAGTCATGGGTGTCGATACGGAGTACTCAGAAGACTCTCCTCTAAAATCAATTACTGATGAAATCACCAGACAGACAGCTTCTTTAGCTGCATACCAAATTGAGCAAATAAAGAAAGCGGCCTCAGATCAGTTTTGTAACGCACTTCTCGAAAAAATCAAAACTGAATGCAACCAATAATACAGTGTCATTCTGACACCACCCGTCATTCCGACCGAATGTACTTGTGAGTGGAGAAATCTCCCTCCAACTCTTGTCATTCCGGACCTGACCCGGAATCCAGTCCCACACCACCCGTCATTCCGACCGAATGTACTTGTGAGTGGAGAAATCTCCCTCCAACTCTTGTCATTCCGGACCTGACCCGGAATCCAGTCCCACACCACCCGTCATTCCGACCGAATGTACTTGTG